>NZ_JAXCFQ010000001.1:0-651737 GCF_056150265.1 Micromonospora desertarenae | reverse complement strand
CACCAAACGGGGGGCGGTGTGGGCCGCGCGCAAGGAAAGGTCGTGCAATGGAAGGGGGGTCGCTTCCGGCGGCCAGGGGCCTGCTCGGGCGTCCCGGGGGTGTAACCATCCGGCCCGGCCCACCATTCCGGCGGCTCGGCGCCCGGGAGGCCGGGGGCCTGCTCGGCCCGTCGGGGGTGTAACCATCCCGGCTGGCCCGCCATTCCGGCGGCGCCCGGTGCCTGGGGGCTTGCTCGGCCCGTCAGGGGTGTGTCAACGACCCGTGGCCGGCGGCCATTCCGCCCACGACCCGGTGGGCCGTTCACCCGCGCTCGCTGACGCCCGGGGAGGCGCGGCGGGTATGTCATGTTCAACGACCCCGACCCGCCACCGATTCCGCCGCCGGGGTGGCCCCGACCACCCCACACCGGCACCCAAACCCCGCACCCCGACACACCACCGGACACCGCGAACCGGACACCCGGCCACTCACCGGGCGGCCAGGCGACACCGGCTCGGCCCGTGCGGGCAGGCACCCACGGGCACGCTGTAGAGCCGATCTCGTTAAACGGCTCACTACGGCACCCCGGTGATCGACACCGTGTCGGGATATCGCGGGGTCCGCAGGCTCGGGATGCCGCCATATCCCCGACACGGAGTGGATCAACCCAGCCGACCGCATCCCGGGCCAGATCGCAGACCGCCGGCGTCGCGGGACGGCCGGTGCCGACCAATCGCCGGGAGAGCGTGATACCTCAGCGGCATATCTATGACGCTCGGGTATCACCCCTGCCGCCCGCCCCGGCAGGACACGCCCGGCCGGCCGGAGCCCCGCACGCGTCGGGCTGCGAAGTGCCCCCCGGTCCGGGCCGGGACATGCCCCTCGCCTAGAGGTGACAAGCCCCGCCCGTCAAGCACGTCTGCCCCTGGGCCCCGCCGCCGGCCGGGCCGGAGCCCCGCACGCGCCGGGCTGCGAAGTGCCCGCCCCGGCTCGGGCCGCGACATGCCTCGCGCCTAGCGGCCACACGCCCCGCCGCCCTGGTCAAGCACGTCTGCCCTGGGCCCCGCACGCCCGGCCGACCCGGCGCTGCCCCACCGCGTCCATCGTCTGGCTGCGGTACGGGACCGGTGACGCGTCTGCGACTCAGCTCCCAAGGGCCCGAGCCCTGGATGGGCGGCAGGGCGGTTGGCGGGGCGGTTCGGCGGTCCGGTGGTTGGTGGACGGGCCAGCCGCCGGCCCCGGGAGCGGGGCCGGCGGCTGATCGATGTCGGTGGGGATCAGACGGACGGGGCGGTGGCGGGTGCGTCGTCGGGGCCGGGCTGGGCCGGGATCGCGAGCGGCGTACCCGCGGGAACCGCCGTACCCGCGGGAACCGGAGCGTCCGCCGGCCAGGACACCTCCGGGGAGCGGTGGAAGGTGATGCCGGCGGCGGTCCAGCGGGGGCCGTGCCCGGCCAGCCGGTCGCGGAAGCGGTCCCAGTCGTGCGTGGTGCGCGGCGACCAGGCCAGCTCGGCGAGGGCGGGGAGCCGGGGGAAGAGCATGAACTCGACCTCGGGTAGCGAGGTCACCGACTCGGTCCAGAGCGGCGCCTCGACGCCCAGCACCGCGGCCTCCGGCACGCCCGTCACGTGCGCGCCCGGATTCCACTCGTACGACCGCCGCAGGTCGATCAGGCCGGCCCAGTCGTGCCCGATCGGGGTGTCCGGGGCGTACTTCATGTCGAGGTAGGCGTGGTTGGCGGGGGAGAGGAGGAGCCGGGCGCCCCGGCGTACCGCGTCGGCGGTGGCCGGATCGTCGTCGTCGGTGCCCCACCACTGGAGCACCCGGCCGTCGGCGTGCCCGGCCGGCGCGAACTGGTGCCAGCCGACCACCGTCTTGCCGAGGCCGGCGACGATCCGCTGCGCCCGCTCGACGAAGCCGGTGTACGCCTCGCCCTTCACCTTGAACGCCTCGTCGCCGCCGATGTGCAGCCACGGGCCCGGCGTCATCGCGGCCACCTCGGCGAGCACGTCGGCGACGAAGTCGTACGTCCGCTCGCTGGCCGGGTCGACGTAGCTGAAGCCGACCTCGGTGCCGGTGTACGGCGTCGGCACGATCCCCGCCGCGGCCAGTTCGGGGTACGCGACCAGCGCGGCGTTGGTGTGCCCGGGCAGGTCGATCTCCGGCACCACGGTGATGTGGCGCTCGGCCGCGTAGGCGACGATCCGCTGGTAGTCGGCCTTCGTGTAGTGCCCGCCGGGGCCGTCGCCCACCTCGCCGACCCCGCCGACGGTGGCCAGCCGGGGCCAGGAGTCGACGGCGATCCGCCAGCCCTGGTCGTCGGTGAGGTGCAGGTGCAGATGGTTGAGCTTGTAGCGGGACAGGTGGTCGATCACCCGCAGCACGTCCTCGACGCCGAAGAAGTGCCGGGCCACGTCGAGCATCGCGCCCCGGTAGGCGAACCGCGGCCGGTCGGTGATCGACCCGCCGGGCACCGCCCAGCGCTCGGTGACCGGGGTGCGGCTCTCGATCGCCGCGGGCAGCAGTTGGCGCAGCGTCTGCACGCCGTGCAGCAGTCCGGCCGGTCCGGCCGCGGCGATCCGTACCCCGGTCGGGGCGACGTCCAGCCGGTAGCCCTCCGGGCCGAGGGTGTCGTCGTCGGCCAGTACCAGCGCGATGCCGCCGGCCGGCTCGGGCCGGGCGGTGTCGGTGACCGGCAGCGGGTACCCGGTGGCCGGGCGGAGCAGCGCGGCCAGGTGCTCGGCGACGGCCAGCGCCGCCGGCTCGGTGCCGACCCGGATCACCGCGTCGGGGGTCAGCAGGTAGTCGGCGGCGGGGTCGGGGTGGACCTGCTCGGGGGCCGGCACCACGTCGCCGAGGCGCACCGGGGCGGGCGGGGCGAGCAGGTCACCGGCGGCACGGGCGGCGGCGCGCGCCAGGTCGGCGGCGGCCGGCTCGCGCAGCGGCAACCGCTCCTGGTCGGCGGCGGACTGCTGGCTCAGCGGCACCCCGTCCTGCTCGGCGGGGGAGGGGAGGGTGGACACGGCAGCGGCTCCCGGGTGTATTCGCGGCGGTTATGGCAAAGGTGAAGTTCACCGAAACGCGTGCCGTCAAGGGTACGAGGGAGGGCCGGGATTGCGTGATCGTGCGCGTGGAAGCGTTCCCAGAAACCGGCACGAACGCGGATAGTCGTGATGGCTGTGCCTATTGTCACCGAACGGTCCCAGCCCACCCGATGTTCGCTTAACCTTCGCCCACCGACTGGCGTGGCACCGGGATTACCGGTGGCCGGCCCCGGGGTATGGGAGCAACTAAACCTTCGTTAAGTGTCGGACCGGCGCGCGTGGGAGGCTCTGGTGGCAGCGCAAGAGACGGCGGAACACAAGTACGTCTACGACTTCGCCGAGGGCAACAAGGACCTCAAGGACCTGCTCGGCGGCAAGGGGGCCAACCTGGCCGAGATGACCAACCTCGGCCTGCCGGTCCCGCCCGGCTTCACCATCACCACCGAGGCGTGCAAGGCCTATCTCGCCACCGGATCGGAGCCGGCCGGGCTGGCCGAGCAGATCGCCGCGCACCTGGCGGCGCTGGAGCGGGAGATGGGCCGGCGCCTCGGCGACCCCCAGGACCCGCTGCTGGTCTCGGTCCGCTCCGGCGCCAAGTTCTCGATGCCCGGCATGATGGAGACCGTCCTCAACGTCGGCCTCAACGACCGCAGCGTCGTCGGGTTGAGCGCGCAGGCCGGCGGCAACGACCGGTTCGCCTGGGACTCCTACCGCCGGCTGATCCAGATGTTCGGCAAGACCGTCTGCGACGTGCCGGGCGAGGAGTTCGAGCACGCGCTCGACGAGGTCAAGCGGGCCAAGGGCACCACCAACGACCTGGACCTCGACGCGGACGACCTGCGCGGCCTGGTCGACGCGTACAAGAAGATCTTCAGCAAGCACACCGGGCGGGAGTTCCCGCAGGAGCCGCGCGAGCAGCTCGACCTGGCCATCCGCGCGGTGTTCGAGTCCTGGAACGCCGAGCGCGCGGTGATCTACCGCCGGCAGGAGCGCATCCCGGCCGACCTGGGCACCGCTGTCAACGTGGTGGCGATGGTCTTCGGCAACCTCGGCGCCGACTCCGGCACCGGCGTCGCGTTCACCCGGGACCCGGCCAGCGGCGCGCAGGGCATCTACGGCGACTACCTGGCCAACGCCCAGGGCGAGGACGTGGTGGCCGGCATCCGCAACACCGTGCCGTTGCAGGAGCTGGAGCGGATCGACAAGAAGTCCTACGACGAGCTGCTCGACTACATGGCCCGGCTGGAGGGGCACTACAAGGACCTCTGCGACATCGAGTTCACCATCGAGCGCGGCAAGCTCTGGATGCTGCAGACCCGGGTCGGCAAGCGCACCGCCGCGGCCGCCTTCGTCATCGCCGGGCAGCTGGTGGACGAGGGTCTGATCGACCTGGACGAGGCGCTGCACCGGGTCAACGGCGCGCAGCTCGCCCAGCTGATGTTCCCCCGGTTCAAGCTCGACCACGAGTTCCAGCCGGTGGCCAAGGGCATCGGGGCGTCGCCGGGCGCGGCCGTCGGCAAGGTGGTCTTCACCTCGGCCCGCGCGGTGGAACTGGCCGCCGAGGGCGAGTCGGTGATCCTGGTCCGCCGGGAGACCAACCCGGACGACCTGAACGGCATGATCGCCGCCAAGGGCATCCTCACCTCGCGCGGCGGCAAGACCAGCCACGCCGCGGTGGTGGCCCGGGGCATGGGCAAGACCTGCGTCTCCGGCGCCGACGAGCTGGACATCAACATCCCGCAGCGGAAGTTCACTGTGGCCGGGCAGACCGTGACCGAGGGCGACGTCGTCTCCATCGACGGCACCACCGGCAAGGTCTACCTCGGCGAGGTGCCGGTCATGCCGTCGGAGGTGGTGCAGTACTTCGAGGGCACCCTCGACCCGGAGCAGACCGACGACGCGCTGGTGAAGGCCGTACACCGGATCATGACGCACGCCGACGCCCGGCGGCGGCTGGCGGTCCGGACGAACGCCGACACCGGCGCCGACGCGGCGCGGGCGCGGCGCTTCGGCGCCCAGGGCATCGGCCTGTGCCGCACCGAGCACATGTTCCTCGGTGACCGCCGGGAGCTGGTCGAGCGGCTGATCCTCGCGGCCACCGACGCCGAGCGGGAGGACGCGCTCGCCGCGCTGCTGCCGTTGCAGCGGGAGGACTTCATCGAGATCTTCCGGGAGATGGACGGCCTGCCGGTCACCGTGCGGCTGATCGACCCGCCGCTGCACGAGTTCCTGCCGCCGCTGGAGCAGCTCGCGGTCAACGTGGCGGTCGCCCAGGAGCGCGGCGAGGACGTGGCCAAGGAGGAGGCCCTGCTCGCCGCCGTCCGGCGGATGCACGAGGAGAACCCGATGCTCGGCCTGCGCGGCGTCCGGCTCGGCCTGGTCATCCCCGGCCTGTTCGCCATGCAGGTCCGCGCCATCGCCGAGGCCGCCGTCGCGGTCACCCGGGCCGGCGGATCGGCCTGTCCGGAGATCATGGTCCCGCTGGTCGGCGCGGTGCAGGAGCTGGAGACGGTACGCACCGAGGCCGAGAAGATCATCGCCGAGGTGGTCGGGGACAGCGGCGTCGAGGTGCTGATCGGCACGATGATCGAGGTGCCCCGGGCGGCGCTGACCGCCGGGCAGATCGCCGAGGCGGCGCAGTTCTTCTCCTTCGGCACCAACGACCTGACCCAGATGGGCTGGGGCTTCTCGCGCGACGACGTCGAGGGCGCGTTCTTCTGGCGCTACCTGGAACTCGGCATCTTCGGCATCTCGCCGTTCGAGTCGATCGACCGGGACGGCGTCGGCCGGCTGGTCCGGATCGCCGCCGAGGAGGGCCGGGCCGCCCGCCCGGGGCTGAAGCTCGGCGTGTGCGGCGAGCACGGCGGTGACCCCGAGTCGGTGCACTTCTTCCACGAGGTCGGGCTGGACTACGTCTCCTGCTCGCCGTTCCGGGTGCCGGTCGCCCGGCTGGAGGCCGGCCGGGCCGCCATCGAGACGACCGGCTCGGACAGCCGCTGAGCCGTCGACGCGTACGCCCCGGCGGCGGCCCGGTCACCGGGCCGCCGCCGGTCGCGTTCCGGGCCGGGGGTGAACCGGCGGCGGCCGGCTCAGACGGGTGGGCGGCGCCAGGTGGCGTGCGGGTGCCGGGCGACGCGCCGGGTCGGCAGCGTGGCCCGGCCGGGGGTGCGCGTGGCGAGCGGGCCGTGCGTGGTCGGCAGCGCGGCGGCGCCGACCGGACGGCGGTGCGCCAACGCGCTGCCGGCCCGGCGGGCGACGGCCCGGGCGTCGGCGTGCAGCGCGTCGAGGTCGCCGGTGGCCTCGGTGACCAGGGTGAGCAGCGCGTCGCTGCCGACCGGGTAGGTCACCACACAGCCGGCCGAGGTGTGCACCACGGACTCGCGGAACTCGCCCCGGCGCGCCGTGTCGGCCACCCGGCTGCCGAGGCCGAAGCTGGCCGCCGCGAGCGCCGCCAGGTGGGTGGCGTCCGTCGCGGGCAGGTCGCTGGAGATGAGCAGGCCGTCGGTGCCGGCGAGCACCGTGCCGGCGATCTCCGGCCGGCGCCGGCGCAGCCCGCGCAACTCCGTTCCCACCACGTCCTCGTCCACGCGTTCTCCCCCGTCGTGTCTCCGGTCGGTCGGTCACGTTCCGCATCGGAGACGCTACCGGTGGCCGATGCGGTCCCGCGAGCCCGTGACGGTCGGCGATCGGTTGACAACTCTCGTCTGATCGGGGGTTGCGGCCCGCCGGAGCGCACCTCGCAGGCGCGCCGGGACGGCCGCGCGGGCGTACCCTGATCGACATGAGCAGCGCCTGGGAGAGCCTGACCGTCGATGCCCGGGACCCGGCCCGACTGGCCCGCTGGTGGGCCGAGGCGTTGGGCTATCAGGTGGTCACCGAGAAGCCGGACGAGGTGGAGATCCGTCAGTCCGCCGACCGGCTGCCCGGCATCGTGTTCGTGCCGGTGCCCGACGGCAAGGAGGGCAAGAACCGGCTGCACCTCGACCTGCGCCCCAACGACCAGGAGGCCGAGGTCGAGCGGCTGGTGGACATGGGCGCCCGGCACGTGGACGTGGGGCAGGGCGACGTCGGGTGGACGGTGCTGGCCGACCCGGAGGGCAACGAGTTCTGCGTGCTGCGCGAGCGCGGGGAGTGAGCCGGTTCCGCGGACCCCGCAGTGGGCGACAGGGGTGTGCCGGCAGCGTGACCAGGCCGGTGGCGGGTTGAGCGTCCAGCCCGGCCGACCCGGGGCGGACGACCCGGCCGAGCGCCGGGTCGAGGAGCCGCCGAAGGACTCCGGCTACGGCCGTTCCCCGTACGAGCGGGACCGGGCCCGGGTGCTGCACTCGGCGGCGTTCCGCCGGCTCGCCACGAAGACGCAGGTGCATACCGCCGGCACCGACGACTTCCTGCGTACCCGGCTCACCCACTCGCTGGAGGTCGCCCAGATCGCCCGCGAGATGGGCGCGCGGCTGGGCTGCGACCCCGACGTGGTGGACACCGCCGGGCTGGCCCACGACCTCGGCCACCCGCCGTTCGGGCACAACGGCGAGGCCGCACTGGACCAGCTCGCCGCGGCCTGCGGCGGCTTCGAGGGCAACGCGCAGACGCTGCGGGTGCTGACCCGGCTGGAGGCCAAGGTGCTGGCCCCGGACGGGTCCTCCGCCGGGCTGAACCTGACCCGGGCGTCGCTCGACGCGGTCGCCAAGTACCCCTGGCCGCGCCGGCCGGGCCAGCGCAAGTTCGGGGTGTACGCCGACGACCTGCCGGTCTTCGAGTGGCTGCGCGCCGGCGGGCCGGGCGGTGACCGGCGCTGCCTGGAGGCGCAGGTGATGGACTGGGCCGACGACGTGGCCTACTCGGTGCACGACGTGGAGGACGGCTTCCACGGCGGCTACATCACGCTGGCCCCGCTGCTGACCGACCCGGACGAGCGGGCCGCGCTCTGCGTCGACGTCGCCGCCACCTACTCCGGCGAGTCCCCGGCCGACCTCGGCGAGGTGCTGGTCGATCTGCTCGCCGACCCGGTGCTCGCCCCGCTCGCCGGGTACGACGGCAGCCACCGCGCGCAGGCGGCGCTGAAGGCCACCACCAGCGTGCTGACCGGCCGCTTCGTCTCCGCCGCGGTGGCCGCCACCCAGGAGCGGTTCGGCGCCGGCCCGCACCGCCGGTACGCCGCCGACCTGGTGGTGCCGCGGTCGATCCGGGCCCGCTGTGCGCTGCTCAAGGGCATCGCCCTGCGGTACGTGCTGCGCCGGCCGGGGGCGCGGGGCCGGTACGAGCGGCAGCAAGAGGTGATCGCCGACCTGGTCGCGGTGCTGGCCGACCGGGCGCCGGACGTGCTCGACCCGGTCTTCGCCCCGCTCTGGCGGGCCGCCCCGGACGACGCCGCCCGGCTGCGGGTGGTGGTCGACCAGGTGGCCTCGCTCACCGATCCGGCGGCGGTGGCCTGGCACACCCGGCTGGTGGGGGCACCCCGGACGGGGCCGGGTCGAAGTTAGGATAACCTAAGTGGCATGACGGAGCGCGCCAAGAAGGTCACCACCGCCCGGGTGCTGCGCACCTCGCGGCCCACCCCGCACCTGATCCGGCTGGTGCTCGGCGGTGCGGAACTTGCCGGCCTGCCGGTGGGCGAGTTCACCGACCACTACATCAAGATCCTCTTCCCGGCGCCGGGCGTCCACCTCGCCGACCCGGTCGACCTGGCCGCGATCCGTCGTGACCTGCCCCGCGAGCAGTGGCCGCGGCTGCGCGCGTACACCGTGCGGGCCTGGGACCCGCTGGCCGGCGAGCTGACCGTCGACGTGGTGCACCACGGCGACGAGGGGCTGGCCGGGCCGTGGGCGGCCGCGCTGCGCCCGGGCGACCCGGTGCGTTTCGTCGGCCCCGGCGGGGCGTACGCGCCGGACCCGGACGCCGACTGGCACCTGCTGGTCGGCGACGAGAGCGCGCTGCCGGCGATCGCCGCCGCCCTGGAACGGCTGCCCCTCGGCGCCCCGGCCGTCGTGCTGGTGGAGATCGACGACCCGGCGGACGAGCAGCGGCTGCTCAGCCCCGGAGCGGTACGGCTGACCTGGCTGCATCGCGACGGCCGGCCGGTCGGCGAGGCGCTGCTGGCCGCGGTCCGCGAGCTGGAGGTCCCACCCGGTGACGTGCACGCCTTCGTGCACGGCGAGGCGACCTGGGTCAAGGAGCTGCGCCGGCTGCTGCGCGTGGAGTGGGGCGTCGCCCGGGAGCGGCTCTCCATCTCCGGCTACTGGCGGCGCGGCATGGACGACGAGGGCTGGCGCTCGACCAAGCCCGAGTGGAACCGCCAGGTCGAGGCGGAGGAGTCCACCGCGCTGGCCGCCTGACCCGCCGCCCGCCCGGGGCTGACGTTTCCGCGATCCCCACCGGCCGCCCCCTCCGGTCACCAGGATGGGGTGGGGGTGCAGATGTCCGAGCAGCGGGAGCAGCCGGCACACCGGGGGAGCGTCGATCCGGTGGTGCTGGCGCTCAGCGTCGGCGGGGTGCTGGCCGTGGTGGCCTGGGGCGCGCTCGCCCGCAACTCCCTGGCCGGCTTCGGGGAGTCCGGGCTGGCCTGGACGATCGGCACCTTCGGCTGGTTCTTCGTCCTAGCCGCCGACGCCTTCCTGGTGCTGGCGGTGGTGATCGCGGCGAGCCGGTTCGGCCGGATCCGACTCGGCGCCGACCAGGACGAGCCCGAGTTCAGCTCGCTGGCCTGGATCGCGATGATGTTCAGCGCCGGGATGGGGATCGGGCTGGTCTTCTTCGCCGTCGCCGAGCCGATCCAGCACTACGCGGCGCCGCCGCCCGCGACCGGAGTCGCGCCGCAGACCGGCCCGGCCGGCGCGACGGCCATGCAGTACACCCTCTTCCACTGGACCCTGCACCCCTGGGGGATCTACGCGGTGGTGGCGCTGGCGCTCGCGTACTCGACCTTCCGGAAGGGTCGGGAGAACCGGATCTCCGCGGCGTTCCGTCCGTTGCTCGGCGACCGGGCCGACGGGGCGGCCGGCCGGGCGGTCGACCTGCTGGCGGTCTTCGCCACGGTGTTCGGCTCGGCGACCAGCCTCGGCCTCGGAGCGCTCCAGGTCGCCGCCGGCCTCGACCTGGTGGCCGGCATACCGGACACGACAGCGGTGGAGCTGGTCGTGATCGGCGCGCTCACGCTGGCCTTCGTGATCTCCGCCTTCTCCGGGCTGCACAAGGGCATCAAGTGGCTCTCCACCACGAACGTGCTGCTGGCGGTGCTGCTGATGCTCTTCGTCTTCGTGGTCGGGCCGACCATCTACACGCTGGAGGTGCTGCCGGCCTCGGTCGGCGACTACCTCAGCAACCTGCTCTTCATGTCCACCCGCACCGGCGCCTTCTCCGACCCGTCGTGGCTCGGCTCCTGGACGATCTTCTACTGGGCGTGGTGGATCTCCTGGGCGCCGTTCGTGGGCACCTTCATCGCCCGCATCTCGAAAGGGCGGACGATCCGGCAGTTCCTCGTCGGGGTGCTGCTGGTGCCGAGCGGGGCCAGCGCGGTCTGGTTCGCGGTGATGGGCGGGAGCGCGTTGCGGGCGCAGGCCACCGGCGCGCGCGATCTGGTCGCGGACGTCGGGGCGGGCACCGAACAGGCCCTCTTCGGCCTGCTGGACGCGCTGCCGCTGGCGACGCTGACCAGCGTCCTGGCCATGGTGCTGATCGCGCTGTACTTCGTCACCAGCGCCGACTCGGCGTCGCTGGTGCTCGGCTCGCTGAGTTCCCGGGGTGCGCTGCGTCCGCACCGGGTGCTCGTGGTCACCTGGGGGGTGCTGATCGGCGCCATGGCCGCGGTGCTGCTGCTGGCCGGGGGCCTGGACGCGCTGCAACAGGCGACGATCATGGTGGCGCTGCCGTTCGTGGTGGTGATGCTCGGCCTCGCGGTGGCGCTGATCCGGGACATGTCCCGGGATCCGACGGTCAATCCGCCGCCCCGCAACCGCCGCTACGGGCTGGCCGCCGCGATCCGGGCCGCCCGGTCGTACGACGAGGAGGACCCGCCGCCGGTGCGGCGCTACCTGCGGCGCCGCCCCCGGTGACCCGCGCCCGCCGGACCGGCCTCACCGGCCGGCGGTGGCCTCCCCGTCGTGCACGACCTCCCGCTCCCAGCGCTGCCGGGGCTGGGTGTGCAGACGCCAGTAGTGTTCCGCGATGTCGTCCGGGTCGAACGCCGTGTCCGGGGCGACGGCACCGGCGACGGTGACCGTCGCCACGTGGACCCCGGACGGTCCGTACTCCTGGTCGAGCAGCGCCACGAGCGTCCGCACGCCGGCCTTGCCGAGCGAGAGGGAGACGTACCGCGGCTTGGGCTCGGGCATCCCGCCGGTGACGATGAACGAGCCGCCGCCGCGCCGGGCCATGCCGGGCAGGACGTGTGCGGCCGTGGTGAGCGCCCCCACCACGTTGACCGCCCAGGCGGCCTGGTGGGCGGCGACGGACAACTCGCCGAGCGAGTCCGCCTGGATGATCGCGGCGTTGTACACCACGACGTCCGGCGGGCCCAGTTCGTCGGCCGCCGCGTCCAGCGCCGCCCGCAGCGCCACCTCGTCGGTGCTGTCCGCGGTCAACGGCACGGCCCGTACGCCGAGCGCGGCGACGGCCTCGGCCACCGCCCGCACCGTCGCCCCGGTCCGTGCGACGAGCGCGACCGGCAGGCCCTCCCGCGCGAACCGCAGCGCGACCGCCCGTCCGATGCCCGGTCCCACCCCGATGATCACTGCGCCTGGCATCCTCTGCTCCTTCCCTGCCGGCCGTCGACGGGAGGAAAGCTAAGCTTTCTCATCGGTGTGAAGGTCAACGGTCGAATGGGGCAGCTCACATGCGGATCGGGGCGCTGGCCCGCGAGACAGGGGTGAGCGCGCGGCTGCTGCGCTACTACGAGGAGCAGGGGCTGCTCCGCCCGGTGCGGCTGGCCAACGGTTACCGCGAGTACGCCGCCTCGGACGTCGTCACCGTGTCCCACATCCGTGCCCTGCTCGCCGCCGGGCTGCCCACCGCCGTCATCGCGCGGGTGCTGCACTGCGTGCACGACGAGGGTGGGCGGCCGACACCGTCGGCGTGCCCGGGCATGGTCGAACACCTGGAGCGGGAGCGGACCCGCATCGCCGAGGCGATGGCGCGGCTGGGCACCGAGCGACAGGCGCTCGACACCCTGCTCGCCGCCATGCCGGGGCGGGGCGACCGGTCCGCCGCCGCCGGCCGGGAGCAGCCGGCCGGGGATTAGCTCCGGGAGCGTCCGCGTCCCGAATCGGCCGGGACGCTCCCGCCGGGCCGGGCCGGGCCGGGCTGTGGCGGGGCGCGGCGCGGGCGCCGGATCGGGTGGACCGCACGACCTCCCCCGGCGGCGGAGCGTCGGTCCGGCAGGGCAGGATGTACGCCGAGGGGGTGGCAGGCATGGCTGGGCGGATCCGGGACGAGGACATCGCGCTGGTCCGCGAGCGCACCTCGATCGCGGACGTGATCTCCGAGACGGTGACCCTGAAGTCGGCCGGGGGCGGCAACCTCAAGGGCCTCTGCCCGTTCCACGACGAGAAGAGCCCGTCGTTCAACGTCTCGCCGGCCCGCAACGTCTGGTACTGCTTCGGCTGCGGCGCCGGCGGCGACGCGATCAAGTTCCTGATGGACGCCGAGCACCTGAGCTTCGTCGAGGCGGTCGAGCGGCTCGCCGCCCGGGCCGGCATCCAGCTGCGCTACGTCGAGACCGACCAGGCCGCGCCGCGGGCCGCCCGGCCGCAGCACGGGCAGAAGCAGCGCCTGGTCGCCGCGCACGCCGCCGCCGTGGAGTTCTACCGGGCCCAGCTCGGCACGGCCGGGGCCCGACCGGCCCGGGAGTTCCTCGCCCGCCGCGGCTTCGACAAGGCCGCCGCCGAGCGCTACGGCTGCGGCTTCGCCCCGGACGGCTGGGACCTGCTCACCAAGCACCTGCGCCAGCAGGGCTTCACGCACGACGAGCTGGTCACCGCCGGGCTGTCCCGGCCGGCCCGCTCCGGCTCGCTGATCGACCGGTTCCGCCGCCGGTTGATGTGGCCGATCCGGGACATCACCGGCGACGTGATCGGTTTCGGCGCCCGGAAGCTCTTCGACGACGACGACGGCCCGAAGTACCTGAACACCCCCGAGACGCCGATCTACAAGAAGTCGCACGTCCTCTACGGCATCGACCAGGCCAAGCGTGAGATCGCCAAGCAGGGCAAGGTGGTCGTGGTCGAGGGCTACACCGACGTGATGGCCTGCCACCTGGCCGACGTGCCGACGGCGGTGGCGACCTGCGGCACCGCGTTCGGCGCCGACCACATCTCCGTGCTGCGCCGGGTGCTCTTCGACAGCGACGAGCGGGCCGGCGAGATCATCTTCACCTTCGACGGGGACGCCGCCGGGCAGAAGGCCGCGCTGCGGGCGTTCGAGGACGACCAGCGCTTCGTCGGGCGTACCTTCATCGCGGTCAGCCCCGACAACATGGACCCGTGCGAGCTGCGGCTGGCCAAGGGCGACCTGGCCGTACGCGACCTGGTCGCCCGCCGCGAGCCGCTGGTCGACTTCGCGCTGCGCCACGTGATCAGCCGCTACGACCTGGACACCGTCGACGGTCGGGTGGAGGCGATGCGCCGGGCCGCCCCCCTGGTCGCCAAGCTCAAGGACCGGGAGAAGCGCCCGGAGTACGTCCGCAAGCTCGCCGGCGACCTCGGCATGGAGATCGAGCCGGTGCAGCGGGCCGTGCTGGCCGCCGCCTCCGGCCAGCCCGCTCGGGAGGCCGCGGCGGCGCCGTCCCGGCCGGCCCGGCCGGAGCCGAGCGTGGACAGCCCGCAGTCGATGGTCGAGCGCGAGGCGCTCAAGCTCGCCCTCCAGGAGCCGGTGCTGGCCGGGCCGATGTTCGACGCGGTCGAGGCGGTGGAGTACCGCCACCCGGTGCACGCCGCGGTGCGCGCCGCCGTGGCGGCGGTCGGTGGTGCCTCGGCCGCGACCGGCGGCGCGGTCTGGATCTCCTCGGTGCGGGACGCCTGCGAGGATCTCGCCGCCCAGGCGCTCGTCGGCGAGCTGGCCGTGGAGCCGCTGCGCATCGACGGCGAACCGGACCCGCGCTACGTCTCGGTCACCATGGCCCGGTTGCAGTGGGGCTCGGTGACCAGCCGGATCAAGGAACTCAAGTCGCGGATCCAGCGGATCAACCCGGTCAGCAACAAGGACGAGTACTTCGCGCTCTTCGGCGAGCTGCTCTCGTTGGAGCAGCACGCCCGGGCGCTGCGCGAGCAGGCCGCGGGAGGGCTGTGATGGGACTGTTCAACCGCAAGCCGAAGCTGCCGGCGGCCGCCCGGCCGCCGCTGGACGCCGAGGAGCGGGTGCTGGCCTGGGCGGCCGCCGGCAACGGCGAGGGCGACGGGGTGGTGGTGGCCAGCAACCTCGGGCTCTGGCTGCCCGGCCGGGGGCACCGGCTGGGCTGGCACGACATCCTCAAGGCGGTCTGGTCCGGCCGCGAGCTGACCGTCACGCCGGCCGAGCGGGTCGCCGAGCGTGACGGCTACCTGGTGGTCGCCGACTGCCCGGCCGAGACGTACCTGCTGCTGGATCCGGGGGAGCTGCCGCACCAGGTGCGCGCCCGGGTGACCCGCTCGGTGGCGTACACCCAGCACCACCCGCTGCCCGGCGGCGCCGGCCGGGTGGCCGCCCGGCGGGTGCCCGGCGTGGACGGTCTGACCTGGACGGTCCGGCTGGACCCGGGCACGCCGGTCGACGACGACGCGGTGCTCGCCGAGACCGACCGGCTGGTCGCCGCCGCCCGCGCCGCCACCGCCCCGACCGACGCCTGACCGCACCGGCCTGACCGCGCCGGCCTGACCGCGCCGGCCTGACTGCGCCCGCCCGCGCCGGGCCACCGCCGTCGGCGGGGACGGCGCCCGTGCCGGGCCCGGCGGGAGCGGCGCCCGCGCGGGCCCGGCGACCGTTCAGTTGGCGCCCAGGTCGCGCAGTGCCTTGTCCGCGCCGCGGTGCAGCGGTACGGGGTCGGTCCGGCGGGCGGTCTCCAGGCTGATGCCCTTCGCGGCCGGGTTGGCCTGAGCCAGCGCGTCCTTGCGCTCGAACACCGTCCGGGTGATCGCGCAGGCCACGTTCGCGTCCAGGTCCTTGCGCACCAGCAGCACGTTCGGCACCACGATGGTCGGCGTGTCCGCCGCCGTGCGGTACACGTCCCTGCCGATCGTGCCGGCCTGGTAGGCCGGGTTCAGCTCGGCCATCTTCGGCAGCAGCGGCGTGATGTCGAGGAACCTCACCTGGTCACCGGCGGTGGTGAAGAGGTCGGTCAGCCCGCCGGTGGGCACCCCGCCGGACCAGAAGAAGCCGTCGATGCTGCCGTCCTTGACGCCCTGCACCGTCTTGGCGAGGTCGAGCCGCTGCGCCTGGATGTCCGTGGCCGGATCCAGGCCGGCGGCCTCCAGCAGCCGGTTGGCGATCACCTCGGTGCCGGACTTGGGCGAGCCGGTGGAGATCCGCTTGCCCCGCATGTCCGCCACCGAGGCGATGCCCGCGTCGGCCCGCACCACCACCTGCGTGTAGTTGTCGTAGATCCGGGCGAGCGCCTCGACCGGCTGCGCGGCGGTGAAGCTGCCCTTGCCCTGCACCGCGTTGACCGCCGTGTCGAAGAGCGAGAAGGCGACGTCGTACTGGCCGGCGACGAGCTGCTCGATGTTCTGCACCGAGGCGCCGGTCTCGGCGGCGGTGCCGGTCAGCTTCCCGCCGGTGGTGCCGGAGAGCTGGCCGGCGAGGGCGTTGCCGACCACGTAGTAGACGCCGGTCGCGTTGCCGGTCGCGATACCGACCCGGGTGTCCGCGGTCACCTCGCAGGTGACCTCGCTGGCGGCGTCGTCCTTCGCCGCGCCGCCCTGCCGGCCGCCGCAGCCCGCGACACCCGCCGCGGCGAGGGCGAGCACGCTCATCCCGGCCGCCAGCCGAATCCTGTTCCCGCTCACTGTCATACCTCCCTGACCTCCGGTGATCCGGCGCGCGGCCCGGCGGCCCGGCCGGCGGATCCGCGTCGTACGAGCACTCCGGTGGCGGCCACGGCGGCCAGCGCGAGGCCGACCGCGACCGGCACCGGTTCGAGCCAGAGCAGGGTCACGCCGGCCAGCGCGCCGAGGACGCGCTCCGGCACGCCGGCCGGGCCGACGCCGGGCAGCCAGCCGCCCGCCGCCACGGCCAGCACGGCGACGCTGAGCGCGACCACCACGGCGGCGACCGCGATCCGCCGCGCTCCGCCGATGCCGAGCAGCCCGAGGCCGGCCGGGGTGAGCACGAACGCGATCGGCGTCAGGTAGGCCGGCAGGGCGTACCGCAGGGTCTGCCACATGGTCGGCACCAGCCGGCCCCCGGTGACCGCGGCGGCCGCGACGGCGGCCAGCGCGGTCGGCGGGGAGACCTCGGAGAGCACCGCGAAGTAGAAGACGAACATCGCCACCGCCGGCGCGGACACGCCGAGGTCGAGCAGCGCCGGACCGATGATCACCCAGCCGATGACGAACGAGGCGGTGACCGGCACGGCCAGGCCGAGCAGGCTGAGCGCGACGGCGGCGAGCACCGCGGTGAGCGCGAGCACCAGGGTCGGGTCCGAGGCGACCGCCTGCGCGCCGCTCACCAGCAGCGCGGCCGCCTGCGGGCCGAGGCCGGTCTTCGTGGTGGTCGCGGTGATGATGCCGGCGGCGGCGCAGACCGCGGTCACCGCGAGCACCCCGCGTACGCCGGCGACGAGCGCGGCGCCGAGCCGGGCCGGGGTGAGCCGGTGGGCCCGGTCCAGGAAGGACAGCGCGGCGGCCAGGACGGTGGCCAGCACCACCGCGCGGGTGGCGGAGACGCCGACGGCGAGCAGCACCACGATGGCGACCAGCGAGGCGAAGTGGTAGCCGAACCGGGCGAGCAGCCGCCACGGCGACGCGGCGTCGATCAGCACCGGGCGGACCCCGGACCGCCGGGCGTCGATCTCCACGGCCAGCAGGATGCCCAGGTAGTAGAGGACGGTCGGCACGGTCGCCCAGCCGAGCACCTGGAGGTACGACACGCCCAGGTACTCGGCGATGATGAACGCCGCCGCGCCCAGCGTCGGCGGCGAGAGGATGGCGCCCACCCCGGCGGCCGCGAGCATGCCGCCGGCCCGCTCGGGCGGGTAGCCGGCGCGTCGCAGGATCGGCCAGGTCACCGCGCCGATGCTGACAGTGGTCGCGGCGCCCGAGCCGGAGACGGTGCCGAGCAGGAAGCCGGACGCGACGGCGGTCCGCCCGGCGGCCGTCCGCGAGCGGCGGAACGCGGCGGTGGACAGGTCCACGAAGAACCGCCCGGCGCCGGAGAGGTCGAGCACCGCGCCGTAGATGGTGAACAGCACGATGTACGAGGCGGCGACGTCGAGCGGGGTGCCGTAGAAGCCGCTGTCGGAGTTGTAGAAGGCGTCGACCAGTTGGCTGAAGTCGAGCCCGGCGTGGGCGACCGGCCAGGACTGCGGCAGCAGCCCGCCGTAGTAGCCGTAGCCGAGGAACAGCAGGCAGACCGCGGGCAGGATCCAGCCGGTGGTGCGGCGGCACGCCTCCAGCAGCAGCAGGAGCAGCACCGTGCCCAGCACCAGGTCCAGCGGCACGAGCAGGCCCTGCCGGTCGAGGAAGGCGTTGTACCCGCCGCCGCCGGCGCCGAGGCGGACCGGCAGCACCGGGTAGAGGCAGGCGAGCAGGGCCAGGGCGGCCAGCGCCCAGTCCGGCAGGGTCGGCCGCGCGCTCCCCGCTGGCCGGACCGGTCCGACCGGTCCCTCCGGTCCCTCCCCATCGGACCGGCCGGGCCGGACCTGGCCGTCCGCACCGGACCGGCCGGGCCGGATCGCCCGCCGGAGCCGGGCCGGCAGTGGCAGGTCGGCCGGGTAGGCCAGGAAGACCAGTGGCAGTACGCCGGCCAGGAAGATGATCAGGTAGTACTTGCTGCCCTGCGGCAGCGGGCGGAACACCTGCCAGAGGGCGAGCGCGGCGACCGCGAGCGCCACGCCGGCCAGCAGCAGGCCGGGCGCTCCGGTGAGGGTCCGGCCGGGCTTCTCGTCCTCGAACCGGGCGGCCAGGTCGGCGGTCGCCGCGTCGGCCACCGTCGGTCCGGTTCCGCCCGTCGCCGCCCGTGCGGTGCCGGGGCCCTCGGTGGCGATGCCGGGGCCGTCGGTCGCGGTGCCCGGCGGATTCGCGTCGCCTCCGGCGTGCTCCGTGGCGACGCCTTCCGCCGGCCCGGCGGTGTCGGAGGCGGTGGTGGTGCCGGCCGGTCGCGCGGCGGCCTCGGGGTCGACGGGTTGGCCCGCCGGACGTCCGGGGTCGCCGGGTGCGGCGGGGGAGTCCGCCGGCATCGTCTCCGGGGCGGGCGGTGCCGCCGGCCGGGGCGCTGCCCCGGGCGGGCCGGGGGCGGCCGGCGCGGCACCGGCCCCATCGGCCGGCCGGCCGGGTGGCGGTGAGCCGTCGGGTGGGCGGGTGGGCGACACGAAGGGACGATACACGTCGATCAAGCGGCGGACGGGGTATCGACATCCGTCCGTTCCGTGTCGCCGCTGCCGCCCGCCGGGGCGCGGGTAATTCGGGTGGAGCTGTCGGACCCGGCGGCTAGGGTCGGGCGGTGACCACGGCTCAACCACTCATCCAGGCCCGGGGGCTGGTGAAGCGGTTCGGCGACTTCACCGCCGTCGACGGCATCGACGTCGAGGTGCGCTCCGGCGAGGCGTTCGGCTTCCTCGGCCCCAACGGCGCCGGCAAGTCCTCGACCATGCGGATGGTCGGCTGCATCTCCCCGCCCAGCGGTGGTGAGCTGCGCATCCTCGGCATGGATCCGGTCCGCGACGGCCCGGCGATCCGGGCCCGCCTCGGCGTCTGCCCGCAGCTCGACAACCTCGACCCCGAGCTGACCGTCCGGGAAAACCTCACCACCTACGCCCGCTACTTCGGCATCTCCCGCCGGGTGGCCCGGGCCCGGGCCACCGAGCTGCTCGACTTCGTCCAGCTCAGCGAGCGCGCCGACAGCAAGGTCGAGCCGCTCTCCGGCGGCATGAAGCGCCGGCTGACCATCGCCCGCGCCCTGGTCAACGAGCCCGAGATCGTGCTGCTCGACGAGCCGACCACCGGCCTCGACCCGCAGGCCCGGCACCTGGTCTGGGAGCGGCTGTTCCGGCTCAAGCAGCAGGGCGTCACGCTGGTGCTCACCACGCACTACATGGACGAGGCCGAGCAGCTCTGCGACCGGCTGGTGGTGATGGACGGGGGGCGGATCGTCGCCGAGGGTTCGCCGCGTGAGCTGATCGAGCGGCACTCCACCCGCGAGGTGGTCGAGCTGCGCTTCGCCGCCGAGTCGCAGGAGGCGTTCGCCGGCAAGGTCGAGCCGCTGGCGGAGCGGGTCGAGGTGCTGCCCGACCGGATCCTGCTCTACGTCCCCGACGGCGACGCGGCGGTGGCCGAGGTCAACGGGCTCGGGCTCACCCCGGCCAACGTGCTGGTCCGGCGCAGCAGCCTGGAGGACGTCTTCCTGCACCTGACCGGGCGCACCCTGGTCGACTGAGGCCCGCGCGGCCGGGCTGCTCCGGTGCCCGTAGCATCGGCCGGACGCCCGGCCGCCGGTGGCCCGGGCGCGACGAGCGGGGGTGCCGGTGTCGGTCGGAGCGGTTCGGTCGCGGCGTCAGGGCGGGCTCGGCGCGCTCTACCTCGGCATCTTCGCCACCGTCTGGTTCAGCGTGCCGGCCGCCGAGCAACCGCTGCGCGGCGTGCTGGTGGCCGGCAGCGTGGCGGCGCTGCTCACCGCGGTCGGCGGCGGCATCGTCACGGCCCGGTCCCGGGGCGCGGACGCCGGGCCGCGCGACCGCGCGACGGACCGGCGCTACCTGCTGATCGTGGTGGCCGAGTTCGCCGTCGCCGCGCTCGGCGCCGTGCTGCTGGCCGCCGCCGGCTGGTCGGAGTTCACCCCGGCGCTGGTCTGCGCCGTGGTCGGGCTGCACTTCTTCCCGCTCGCCCCGCTGCTGGGCGACCCGCTGCTGCGGCCGCTCGGCGTGGCGATGTGCGCGGTGGCGCTGGCCGGGCTGGTGACCGGGTTGGCCACCGGGGTGTCGGCCGGCCTGGTGGTGGGCACCGGCGCGGGCGTGCTGCTGCTCGGCTACGCGCTCCGGTCGCTGCTCCGCGCGATCCGCGGCTGACCGACCCGGACGGGCCCCGGCTGAGCTGGGCCGAGCGGTCGTGCTGGTCACCGCGCCCTCGCCCAGTTCAGGAAGCGGTCGGCCAACCCGTCCGGCACCGCCTGACCGTTCAGCTCGGCCAGGTCGGCGGTGGCCTCGCACATCAGCGTGCCGAGGTAGATCAGCAGACCCGTCCGGTTCTCCCGGTACTCCCCGAGCAGCGCCAGCCGGGCCGGGGAGCAGGGCCACGCGGCGCCGCACACCCGGCAGCGCCAGGACGGGCGCGCCGCCACGTGCGGGCGGTAGCGCGGCATCAGCGCGGGCCGTCCTCGCTCCGGCACGGACCCTCCGCGCTCCGGCGCGGCGACGGCAGCCAGTGGCCACCGTTCGCCCGCCACTCCTGCGCCCGGGTCAGCCGCCCCGGGCGTCCCGGACCGTCGGTGGGGAAGACCTCCGTCGGCGCGGTCGCCCACGCCGGCCGGGTGTTGGGCGTACGCCGGGGGAGCGTGGCGGGTGGCGTCGGGCGCCGGCAGCGCCAGAACCTGAGTCGCATGCGGTGAGCCTCCGTCGAGCTGGGAAGGGGGCGCCCGGGACCTCGTTGTCGCCGGGCGCCCCCGGCCTGGTTCCGCCCGCCGTCTGATCCCGTGAGCGGTTCCGCTGCGTGACAGTCTGCTGAGGACCCGACTACGGTGGGAGGTCCCGCGCGCCGACGACCAGGGCGTATGGCGGCCGGTCCCGGCCGGTACGAGGATGTACGGAGGCTGTCCGTGGAACGCTCGTCCATGTTGGACCACTTCGCGGAGGAGCTGCGGCTGGCCCGGGCCACCAGCGGCATGTCCCAGAGCGCGCTGGCCGAGGCGCTGAGCTACTCGGGCGCCCTGGTCGCCAAGGTGGAGACGTGCGAGCGCCGGCCGAGCCTCGACTTCGCCCGCCGCTGCGACGCGGTGTTCGGCGCCGACGGCCGCTTCGAGCGCATCCAACGCCGGATCAGCCGGGAGACAGTGGTGCCCTGGTTCCGCGACTGGGCCGGCATCGAGCAGGAAGCCACGGCACTGCGGTGGTTCGAGCCGCTCTACGTGCCGGGCCTGTTGCAGACCGAGGGCTACGCCCGGGCCATTCTCGTCGGTGCCGGGCTGTTCGCGGCGGACGAGATCGAACAGCAGGTGGCGACCCGGCTTGATCGACAGGGCGTGCTCACCCGTGAGCGACCGCCATTGTTCACCGCCGTCATAGACGAGTACGTGCTGCGCCGCTGCGTCGGCGAATCGGCGGTGATGCGCGAGCAGTTGCGGCACCTGGTAAAGGTTTGCTCGGCATTGTCCCGGGTTCGGATCCAGGTCGTGCCCCTCTCCGCCGGAGCGTACGCTGGGCTCGACGGCCCCTTCGTGATCGCCACCTCGCCCGCCGGGGAGGACGTTGTCTACCTGGAGGGGCAGCGCCACGGCCAGGTGATCGACCGTGCGGAGTATGTGCGGCAGATGGTCGAGGTGTGGGAGTCGATCCGTGGTGAGGCACTATCGCAGCAGCAGTCCCTCGACCTGGTGGCGGAAGTGGCGGAGACATGGACCTGAGCGGCGCCCGGTGGCGCAAGAGCACCCGCAGCAACGGCAGCGGCGGCGCGTGCGTGGAGGTGGCCGACAACCTGCCCGGCGTGGTGGCGGTGCGCGATTCCAAGGACCCGGGCGGCCCGGCCCTGACCTTCGATCCCGCCGCTTGGCGCGCGTTCGTCGCGCACACGGCCGGCCGACGGTAGGGCTGTCTCCTGGTGGAGGTGGCGGAGGCATGGATCTGACCGACGCCCGGTGGCGCAAGAGCAGCCGAAGCAACGGCCAAGGTGGTGCGTGCGTGGAGGTGGCCGACAACCTGCCCGGCGTGGTGGCCGTGCGCGATTCCAAGGACCCGGCCGGCCCGGCCCTGACCTTCGACCCGGACGCCTGGCGCGCGTTCATCGCAGGCGTCGCCCGGCGGTAGCTCGCTCGCCGCGCATGCCGGATGCCGGGTGCCGGTCCGGGCAGCCGGCGGCGGAGCGGTCGCCGGTCAGCCGGCGATGAGCAGGCCGACGCCGGCCAGCAGGGTCGCGGTGAACACGGCGGCGAGCGTGGCGGCGCGGCGGCGGGCGTGCGTGCCGCCGACCAGCTTCAGGGCGAGGGCGAGCAGGCCGATTGGCTGCATGGTTCGAGGTCCTTTCGGGCTGGTGGCGGCGATCCGGACGGCGGCGCGGAGGGTGCCCGCGGCGAGCCGCAGGGGTGACATGCCGAGGTCGGCGGCGCCGTGGACGTCCGCCTGCCACTGTTCGAGATGACGGGCCCGGGAGGGGCCGGGGAGCAGCGCCGCGGCGCAGCGGACGAGGACGAGCGCGGCCCGGACCGGCGCCATCACGCCTCCCGCAGTCGAGCCGGGCGCCGGTCCGCCGCCCGGGCGGCGGCCTGGGCGCAGACCCGCCGGGCGGCCACCGTGCCGTCGGCGGTGAGCCGGTACATCCGCCGCCGGGGGCCGCGACGGTCGGTCTCGTCCTCCCAGTGCGAGGTCACCCAACCGTTGCGCTCCAACCGCTCCAGCAGCGGGTAGACGCTGCCGGACGGGCGGCCGGTGGCCTTGATGATCTCCAGCCCCCAGCGCGGCCGGTCGCTGTCGAGCAGCACCCGCAGGACGTCGACCGTCGCCGCACCGATGCGTCCGAGTGGCTCCACGAGGTCAAGACTACCTATGTAGATTAAGCCTGTCCAGGAAAACCCGGGCACCCCCGCCGGCGGCGGAAACTGCCACGACAGGTCGGCACGCCGGTCGTAGGGTGGCCACGGCCTGTCGTACCCCCGGGGTAGGAAGGCCGTGGTGGACGGGGGTGATCGGGTGAGCGTGACCCAACAGGCGCGGGAGCGGGCGCGGCCGCCGCTGCCCCGGGTGCCGGCGCTCGCGGTGCTGGCGCACTACCTGGTGGGCTACCGGCGCACCTGGCGGGCCGGGGTCTTCTCCTCGTTCCTGCTGCCGGTGCTGACCGTGGTCGGCTTCGGGCTGGGCGTCGGGGCCTACATCGACCAGGGCGTCGACGGCGTGCGCTACCTCGACTGGCTGGTGCCGGGGCTGATCGCCTCGACCGCGGTGCAGGTGGCCATCGGCGAGTCGACCTGGCCGGTGTTCAGCAACTTCCAGTGGATCAAGACCTACTTCGCGCAGAGCGCTGCGCCGCTGCGGGTGGCCGACATCCTCACCGGTCACCTGGCCTTCGTGCTGTTCCGGGTGCTCACCACGATCGCCGCGTTCCTGGTGGTGACCGCCCTGTTCGGGGCGCTGCGCTCGCCCTGGGCGCTGGTGGTCCCGGCGGTGGTGGCGCTGCTCGGGCTGGCCGTGGCGGCGCCCACCTTCGCCTACGCGTCGGCGGTCGACACCGACAGTTGGCTGGCCATGCTGTTCCGCTTCGCGGTCATCCCGATGACGCTCTTCGCCGGGGTGTTCTTCCCGGTCGAGTCGCTGCCGGTGGGGCTGCGCTGGGTGGCCTACGCGACGCCGCTCTGGCACGGCGTCGACCTGTGCCGGGCGGCCACCCTGGGCGTCGCTCCGCAGTGGTCGGTCGCCGGCCACCTGCTCTACCTCGCGGCCTGGGCGCTCGGCGGCTGGCTGCTGGCCCACCGTGCGTTCCGCCGCAAGCTGGTCGTCTGAGGAAGGCTGTCGTGGTCACTCTCGTACTGCCCCGGCTGGTCGACGTCTCCGCCGCGACCCGGCGGTCGGTGTCGGTCGCCGAGCGCAACGTCGCGGCGCTGAAGTCGGTCTACTGGCTGCTGCTCCTCTCCGGCTTCGTGGAGCCGCTGCTCTACCTGCTCTCCATCGGGGTCGGGGTGGGCGCCCTGGTCGGCGACCTCACCCTGCCCGGCGGGCAGGTCGTCTCGTACGCGGCGTTCGTGGCCCCGGCGATGCTGGCCTCCTCGGCGATGACCGGCGCGCTGGCCGAGACCACCTTCAACTTCTTCGGCAAGATGAAGTACATGAAGCTGTACGACGGGGTGATCGCCACCCCCGTGCAGCCGTTCGAGATCGCCCTCGGCGAGCTGGGCTGGGCGATGCTGCGGGGCAGCGCCTACTCGGCGGCCTTCCTCGCCGTGATGGTGGCGATGGACCTCACCACCGCCGCCCGGGCGCTGGTCGCCTTTCCGGCCGCGGTGCTGGTCGGGTTCGCCTTCGGGGCGATCGGCATGTCCGTCTCCACCTTCATGCGCAGTTGGCAGGATTTCGACCTGATGGGGTCGGCCCAGTTCACCCTCTTCCTCTTCTCCGGCACCTTCGTGCCGGCCGAGGCGTACCCGTCGGTGCTGCGCTGGCTGGTCGAGGTGACCCCGCTCTACCGGGCGGTGCACCTGATCCGGGGCGTCACGGTCGGCGGCGACGGCTGGTCGTGGCTGCCCGACGTGCTCTACCTGCTGGCCGTGCTGGCCGTCGGGTTGCTCGTGGCCTCCCGCCGGATGGGCAGGTTGCTCTACAAGTAGCGGGTTATCCGGTGCGGTCGTCGGGGCATGTGGTCAGCACACCGCAGACCACGAGGGAGGGGCGATGGCCTCCGACGAGACTTCCGCCCGCGCCGGGCGCGACGCCGATGACGCACCCGCCGGGCGCGATCCCGAGCACGCCCGCCCGGGCCGCGACGCCGAGCACGCGCGGGGCGCCGACGGCGGCCGGCGTGCCGGCCACTCCCGGCCGGTCGGGCCGGACGAGGGGCCGGAGAGCCCGGCCCAGCTGCCGGGCACCGGGTGGAAGGCGGCGCTGCGCCGCACCGTCCGGGAGTTCAAGGACGACAGCCTGACCGACTGGGCGGCGGCGCTGACCTACTACGGCGTGCTCTCCATCTTCCCCGGCCTGCTGGTGCTGGTCTCGATCCTCGGCCTGCTCGGCGAGCGGGCCACCAAGGGCGTCAAGGACACCGTCACCCAGACGGTGCCGCAGGAGAACATCCGGCAGATCATCGAGAGCGCCATCGACCAGGCGACACGCAGCGGCGGCTTCGCCGGTCTCGCGGCGATCCTCGGTCTGCTGGCCGCCTTCTGGTCCGCGTCCGGCTACATCGCGGCGTTCATGCGCGCCTCGAACACCATCTACGACGTGCCCGAGGGCCGGCCGATCTGGAAGACGCTGCCGATCCGGATCGGGGTCACCGCGGTGATCGGGGTGATGCTGCTGGCCTCCGCGGTGATCGTGGTCTTCACCGGCGGGCTGGCCGAACAGGTCGGTGAGGCGATCGGGGTCGGCTCCACGGTGGTCACGGTCTGGAACATCGCCAAGTGGCCGGTGCTGCTGGTCCTGGTGAGCCTGATGTTCGCGATCCTCTACTGGGCCTCGCCGAACGCGCGGCACGGCGGGTTCCGCTGGGTCAGCCCCGGCGGCGTGCTGGCCGTGGTGATCTGGCTGGTGGTCTCCGGCCTGTTCGCCCTCTACGTGAGCAACTTCGGCTCGTACAACAAGACCTACGGGGCGCTGGCTGGCGTGATCATCTTCCTGGTCTGGCTCTGGCTCAGCAACATCGCGATCCTGCTCGGCGCCGAGTTCGACGCCGAGTTGGAGCGCAGCCGCGCCATCTCGGCCGGGCACGCGGCCGACGAGGAGCCGTACGTCGAGCTGCGCGACGACCGCAAGCTCCGCAAGAAGCGCAACGCCCCCGGCCCCCGCTAACCGCCCCTACCCCGCCCCTACCCCGCCCCGCCCCCCACCCCGGGTGGCGGGGCGCTCCGCGTGGTCCTCCGCGATCTTGCACTTTCGGCCCGGTTTCTGTCCTGACCTGCGGCCTTTGCCGGGGCACAAACTGCAAGATCGCGCGAGGCGGGGGCGGGGCTCTTTTCTTGATCCACTATTAGCTTTTGTTCGGACGGACAAAAGTTGGAGTCAGATGGGCCGAAGCTCTGGACAGGCGGCACGGAACGCTCCTACTGTGTCGGACACAACACCTCGGCGTTGCGCCGACGTGGACGAGCCCCTGAAGAGGTGAGCCCGGTGCGGACCGTGGACCCGTTGCACGTACGGCTGTTGCGGTTGCTCCGCGACGAGGGGGCGGTCTCCCGCGCCGAACTGGCCGACCGGTTGCAGATGCCGCGCCCGCGCCTGCTCGCCGAGCTGGAACGGCTGGTCGCCCTCGGCTACGTGGCCGAGGCGGGGTTGGCCGCCTCCCGCGGCGGCCGCCGCTCCACCCTGGTCGAACTCAGCCCGCACCTGCGCTTCGCCGCCGTCGACCTGGGCGCCAGCTCGATCGACGTCGAGGTGGTCAACGGCCGGCTGGAGCCGGTCGCCGCCTACGCCGAACCGGCGGACATCCGCTCCGGGCCGAAGCTGATCCTCCAGCGGGTCAACGAGCTGCTGCACAAGGCCAGGGTGGACGGCGCCTACGAGCGCCTCGACGCGGTCGGCATCGGCGTCCCCGGCCCGGTCAGCTTCCGCGACGGCGTCCCGGTCTCCCCGCCGATCATGCCGGGCTGGGACCGCTTCCCCGTGCGGGAGCTGCTCACGCGCGAGCACGGCTGCCCGGCCGTGGTCGACAACGACGTCAACATCATGGCGATCGGGGAGCGGCACGGCGGGGTGGCGCACTCGGTCGACGACTTCCTCTTCGTCAAGATCGGCACCGGCATCGGCTGCGGCATCTACCTCAGCGGCGAGGTCTACCGGGGCACCGACGGCTGCGCCGGCGACATCGGCCACATCCAGGTCGACTCGCACGGTCCGATGTGCTCCTGCGGCAACGTCGGCTGCCTGGAGGCGCTGTTCAGCGGCGCCGCGCTGGCCAAGGACGCGACCGCCGCGGCGCGCAGCGGCGCCTCGCCCGCGCTGGCCGAGCGGCTGGCCGCCCGGGGTGAGGTCACCGCGCTGGACGTCGCCGAGGGCGCCGTCGAGGGCGACGTCACCTGCATCCAACTCATCCGCGACGGGGGGCGGCGGGTCGGCGGCGTGCTGGCCGGGCTGGTCAGCTTCACCAACCCGTCGATGATCGTGATCGGCGGCGGTCTCGCCCAGCTCGGTCACATCCTGCTCGCCGAGATCCGCAGCGTGGTCTACCGCCGGTCGCTGCCGCTGGCCACCGGCAACCTCCCGGTCGTCCTGTCCGAGCTGGGGCCGCGCGCCGGGGTGGCCGGCGCCGCGGTCCTCGCCAGCGACGTGGCCTTCGGGGAGGCATCGTGAGCGCGAGGAGTGAGCCGGTTCTGCGAGCCCCACAGTCGCGAACGGAGAAGGCACGGTGACCGAGCAGCGCGCGCAACCCGAGGAGGCCGTCGTGACAGATGCTCCGCTGGTCGAGGCGCCCGCCGACGCCGTCGCGGGCGAGGTGGTGCTGCGCCTCACCGACGTGGTCAAGACCTTCCCGGGCGTACGCGCCCTGGACGGGGTGCAGCTGGAGGTGCGGGCCGGCGAGGTGCACTGCCTGCTCGGGCAGAACGGCGCCGGCAAGTCCACCCTGATCAAGGTGCTCGCCGGGGTGCACCGGCCCGACTCGGGGCTGGTCGAGTGGCGCGGCGAGCCGGCCACCTTCGCCAACCCGCAGGCCGCCATGCGCGCCGGCATCGCCACCATCTACCAGGAACTCGACCTGGTCGAGGACCTCTCGGTCGCGGAGAACACCTTCCTCGGCCACGAGCCGCGCCGGTTCGGCTTCGTCCGCCGCGGGCACATGGCCCGGCGCACCCGGCAGATCCTCGGCCGGCTCGGCCACGCCGAGATCCCGCCCGGTCGGATGGTCCGCGCCCTGCCGGCCGCCGGCAAGCAGGTGGTCAGCATGGCCCGCGCGCTCTCGCACGAGGCACGACTGATCATCATGGACGAGCCGAGCGCGGTGCTCGCGCACGACGAGGTCGGCAACCTGTTCCGGATCATCCGCGAGCTGACCGCCCAGGGCATCGCGGTCATCTACATCTCGCACCGGCTGGAGGAGATCCGGGAGATCGGCGACCGGGTCACCGTACTCAAGGACGGCCGGACCACCGCGGCGAACCTGCCGGCCCGGGACACCCCGACCCGCGACCTGGTCAGCCGGATGACCGGCCGCACCATCGAGTACGTCTTCCCGGACCGCCCCGCCGCCGAGCCGGGCGGCGAGGAGCTGCTGCGGGTGGACGGGCTGACCCGGGCGGGGGAGTTCGCCGACGTCTCGCTCAGCGTCCGGCCCGGGGAGATCGTGGGCATCGCCGGGCTGGTCGGCTCGGGCCGCTCCGAGCTGCTGGAGACCATCTACGGCGCCCGGCGGGCCGAGGCCGGCACGGTCACCATGGCCGGCCGGACGCTGCGTCCGGGCAGCGTCGGCGCGGCGGTACGGGCCGGCATGGGGATGGCCCCGGAGGAACGCAAGAGCCAGGCGCTGCTGCTCGGCGAGCCGATCTACCGCAACGTCACGCTGGCCACCTTCGGCCGGTACGCGCGGTTCGGCTTCACCGACACCGGCCGGGAGCGGGCCGAGGCGGACCGGATCGCCGAGAGCCTGGAGCTGCGCCCCCGCGACGTCCGCCGGCCGGTGCGCACCCTCTCCGGCGGCAACCAGCAGAAGGTGGTGGTCGGGCGGTGGCTGCTCGGCGACACCCGGCTGCTGCTGCTCGACGAGCCGACCCGGGGCGTGGACGTCGGCGCCCGGTCCGAGCTGTACCAGGTCATCCGGGCCCTGGCGGCCCGCGGCGTCGGGGTGCTGCTGGTCTCCAGCGAGGTGCCCGAGGTGCTCGGTCTGGCCGACCGGGTGCTGGTCATGCGGGAGGGGCGGGTCGTCCGCGAAGCCCCGGCCGGCGAACTGGACGAGAACACCGTGCTCGACCTCGTCATGGCGGGGTCCCTGATGGAAGGCGCACCGGCATGAGCGATGTACCCTCCACACCCACCGCGGAGCGGGCGGCGCAGCTGCCGGCGCAGTCCCCGCCGGTGCACCCGGCGGAGACGGCCGCGGCCAGCGGGCAGACGGCGGCCGCCGGGCGGCTCTCCTGGTGGCGGGGCGACGGCGGCGAGGGCGCCCGCCGCAACCTCGCGCTGATCGGGGTGCTGCTGGTGCTGATCGTGATCGGCGCGGTCACCCGATCCGATCTCTACTCCAACCCGGACTGGGTCTGGGACAACGTGCTGAGCATCCTCAAGCTGGCCTCGGTGGTCGGCGTGGTCACCGTCGGGATGACCTTCGTGATCATCGGGGGCGGCATCGACCTCTCGGTCGGCGCGATCGTCGCGCTGGCCGGGGTCTGGTGCACCACGGTGGCCACCCAGAGCTATGGCGCCGGCGGCATGATCTTCAGCGCGCTCACCGTCGGGCTCGCGGTCGGCCTGGTCAACGGGCTGCTCATCTCGTACGGCCGGCTGGTGCCGTTCATCGCCACGCTGGCCATGCTGGTGGCCGCCCGCGGCCTCGCCGCCGAGATCTCCGACAAGCAGACCCAGGTCTCCGACAACTCCTTCATCAACGGCCTGGCCAGCAACAACCTGCTCGGCATCCCGCTGCTGGTCTACATCCTCGCCGCGGTGGTCGCGGCCGGCTGGGTGCTGCTCAACCGCACCACCTTCGGCCGGCGCACGGTCGCCGTCGGCGGCAACCCGGAGGCGGCCCGGCTCGCCGGCATCAACGTCAAGCTGCACACCGTGCTGCTCTACGCGCTCTCCGGGCTGTGCTGCGGCATCGCCGCCATCATGCTCACCGCCCAGGCCAACTCGGCCCAGGCGGCGATGGCGAACCTCTACGAACTGGACGCGATCGCCGCCGCGATCATCGGCGGCACGCTGCTCAGCGGCGGGCGGGGCACCATCATCGGCTCCCTGCTCGGGGTGGTCATCTTCGCCACCATCACCAACCTCTTCGCGATCAACGGTCTCTCCACCGAGGCCCAGAACATGGTCAAGGGCGGCATCATCGTCGCGGCCGTCCTGGTCCAGCAGGTCAAGTTCCGCAGCGTCACCCGGTTCCTGGGCCGCAACCGGCTCACCACCACCTGACCCGATCCGACCACGCACCACCCGGGCCGCCGGCGCACGCGACGGTGGCCGGGCCCCGCACACCCTTTTCCCCCGCACCGCGAACCGTTCCCTCCACCACCGCGAACACAGGAGGTCCGCATGACCCAGCACAGTCGCGACCTGTCGCGCCGCCGACTGCTCTTCGGCGGGGCCGCCGTGGGCGCCGGCGTACTTCTCGCCGGGTGCACCAGCAACGAGGAGCAGCCGACCGAGGCGCAGACCAAGGCGGCCGGCGCGCCCGGCGGCAACAGCGAACCCGGCAAGCGGGTGACGATCGGGTTCTCCGCGCCGGCCGCGGACCACGGCTGGATCGCCGCCATCACCAACAACGCCAAGGCGCAGGCCGGGACGTACTCCGACGTGGAGTTCAAGACGGTCGAGGCCGGCGCGGACGCGGCGGCCCAGCGGGCGGCGCTGTCCACCCTGATCTCGCAGAAGCCGGACGTGATCGTGCTGCTGCCGCACGACGGCAAGGAGCTCAACGCGTTCGGCCTGGAGGCGATGAACGCCGGCATCCCGGTGGTCAACCTGGACCGGGCCTTCCCGGACGCGAAGGCGTACCGGCTGCAGATCAAGGGCGACAACTACGGCATGGGCGTGGCCGCGGCCACGTACATCATCGAGCAGCTCAAGGCGAAGGGCGTGAGCAACCCGATCATCGGCGAGATCCCCGGCATCGACTCGCTGGAGCTGACCCAGGAGCGCTCGAAGGGCTTCGCCGACACCCTCGCGCAGGCCGGTCTCAAGGTCGAGAACCGCCGTCCGGCGGAGTTCACCGCCGACTCGGGGCAGCAGGCGGCGTCCCAACTGTTCCAGGCCGTACCCAAGCTGGACGCGCTCTGGAACCACGACGACGACCAGGGCATCGGCGTGCTGGCCGCGATCAACCAGACGGGACGCAAGGAGTTCCTGATGGTCGGCGGCGCCGGCTCGAAGAAGGCGATGGAGGACATCCAGGCGGACAACACGCCGCTCAAGGCGACGGTCACCTACAGCCCGTCGATGGCCTCGTCGGCGATCTCGCTGGCCCGGCTGATCGCCCAGGGCCGGGGCATGTCCGACCTGGTGGAGCTCCAGGTGCCGAAGGAAATCATCCTCGCCTCCGAGACGATCACCAAGGAGAACGCGAGCAACTACCTCAAGCTCGGGTTCTGACACACGGGGGGAGACCCACCTTGTCCACGACAGACAAGCAACTGCGGGTCGGCATGGTCGGCTACGCGTTCATGGGCGCCGCGCACTCGCAGGCGTGGCGCACCGTGAACCGGGTGTACGACCTGCCGGCGCGGGCCCGGATGGCGTTGATCTGCGGCCGGGACGCCGGGAAGGTGGCCGACGCCGCCGACCGGCTCGGCTGGGAGGCGTACACCACGGACTGGCGTGACCTGGTCAGCCGGGACGACATCGACGTGGTGGACGTCTGCACGCCGGGCGACAGCCATGCCGAGATCGCACTCGCCGCGTTGGCCGCCGGCAAGCACGTGCTGTGCGAGAAGCCGCTGGCCAACACGGTCTCCGAGGCCCGGGCGATGGCCGCCGCGGCGGCCACCGCCCAGGCCGCCGGGGTGCGGTCGATGTGCGGGTTCAACTACCGCCGGGTGCCCGCGGTCACGATGATGCGGCAGTTGGTCGCCGACGGACGGCTCGGAGTGATCCGGCACGTCCGGGCGACGTACCTGCAGGACTGGATCGTTGACCCGCAGTTCCCGCTGGTCTGGCGGTTGCAGAAGGACAGGGCGGGCTCCGGCGCGCTCGGCGACATCGGCGCGCACATCATCGACCTGACCCAGTTCGTCACCGGGCAGCGGATCACCGGGGTCAGCGCGGTGACCGAGACGTTCGTCAAGGAGCGGCCGCTGCCCGCCGAGTCGAGCGGGCTGGCGGCCAGCGTGGACGGGGCGGGCCCGGTCGACGGGCACGGCTCCGTCGACGGGCACGGGCCGGCCACGGGGCCGGTCACCGTCGACGACGCCGCGGTCTTCGTGGCCCGGCTCGACGGCGGCGCGCTGGCCACGTACGAGGCGAGCCGGTTCGCCACCGGCCGCAAGAACGCCCTCCGGGTGGAGATCAACGGCTCCCTCGGGACCGTTGTCTTCGACCTGGAACGCCTCAACGAACTGGAGTTCTACGACGCCACCCGACCCACCGCCGAGCAGGGCTTCAGCCGCATCCTGGTGACCGAGGCGGAGCACCCGTACATGTCGGCGTGGTGGCCGCCCGGCCACATCATCGGCTACGAGCACTCGTTCACCCACCAGATGCGGGACTTCATCGAGGCGATCGCCACCGGCGTCGACCCGGCCCCCTCCTTCGCCGACGCGTTGCAGGTCCAGCTGGTGCTGGACGCGGTGACCCGGTCGGCGGAGCTCGGTTCCTCGTGGACCGAGGTGGAGCCGGCGCTGGCCCCGGTGGCCGCCTGAGCCACCTCCTGGACCGACCGGCGAGGGCCCGGCCGCGGTTTGCGCCCCGCGGCCGGGGCGAGGCCGGTTCCGGAGGACGTGCAGCCGGGCCGTACGGCCCGGTGGCGCACGAGCAGGACGGTCGTCCGGTGCGGCCGGACCGGGATTCCCCGGCCGCACCGGAGGGCCGCCACCAACCCGGCGATCCGGAGGACCAGATGGCACTCCCCACCGCTCGCGTCGACACCGTCCACCGCTCTCACTCCCGCGGGTGCTCCGCGCCCCGGGCATCGACCGTTCCGGCGAACGGCTGAGACGTCCGGCCGGGGCGTGCCGTCGCTCCGACCGGCCGGATGCGGGGGAGGCAGGGTCGAGACGCCGACCGACCCTGCCTACCAGCCCCGTCCGTCCGGCCCGCACCGGGAACCGGTCCGGCGCCGTTGCCGCCGACTTCGACGCCGGCCGGTCAGCTCCACCCGAGGTGGACGGCCGGACGGGGCCATCCGCTCCGCCGGAAGATCTTCCCCGATACAAAGAAATATGTATATAATTCTATTTCCGGCCGGTTCCTCCTGATCTGGGAAGGAGCACCATGCGTACGGGTGTCTGGCTGGTGGGGGCGCGCGGTTCGGTCGCGACCACCAGCATCGTGGGAGCGCTCGCCCTGCGGGCGGGGCTGGCCGGCCCCACCGGCTGCGTCACCGAGCTGGCCGAACTGCGCGGCCCCGCCCTGCCGTCCTTCGCCGATCTGGTCTTCGGCGGCCACGACGTGGTCGCCACCCCGCTGGTCAAGCGGGCCGAGGCGCTCGCCGCCGCCGGGGTGCTGCCCGGGCGGCTGGTCGCCGCGCTGGCCGACGAACTCGCCGCGGTCGAGCGGGAACTGCGCCCCGCGCCGGCCGGCGGCAGCCAGGCCGACCGGGCCGCCGCCACCGCCCGCGACCTCGACGACTTCCGCCGCCGGCACGAGCTGGACCGGGTGGTGGTGGTCAACGTCTCGGCCACCGAACCGGTCGCCCGGCCGCATCCGGCGCACGCCGACCCGGCCGCGCTGCGGGCCGCGCTCGCCGGCGCCGAGGAGGTGCTGCCGGCCAGCTCGCTCTACGCGTACGCGGCGGTGACGGCCGGCTGCCCGTACGTCGACTTCACCCCGTCCACCGGGCTGCGCCTGCCCGCGCTGCGCGCGCTGGCCGACGAGCGCGGCCTGCCGTACGCCGGGCACGACGGCAAGACCGGTGAGACCCTGGTCAAGTCGGTGCTCGCGCCGATGTTCGCGATGCGGCACCTGGCGGTGCGCTCCTGGTCCGGGGTGAACCTGCTCGGCGGCGGCGACGGCGCCACGCTGGCCGACCCGGCCGCCAACGCGGCCAAGGTGGAGAGCAAGCAGCGGGTGCTCGGCGAGACCCTCGGCTACCAGCCGCAGGGCGGCACCCGGATCGACTACGTCGAGGACCTCGGCGACTTCAAGACCGCGTGGGACCTGGTCACCTTCGCCGGTTTCCTGGGCACCGGGATGCGGCTGGAGTTCACCTGGCACGGCTGCGACTCCGCGCTGGCCGCGCCGCTGGTGCTCGACCTGGCCCGGCTCACCGCCGCCGCGCACGCCGCCGGGCACCGCGGGCCGCTGGCCGAACTCGCCTTCTTCTTCAAGGACCCGCTCGCCGCGCCCACCCACGCGCTGGCCGAGCAGTGGACCCGGCTGTGCGAGTTCACCCGCCGGCTGCACGCCGGAGGCAGCGATGCCCAGCCCGGCTGATTTGGCCGAGCTGGTCCGCGCACCGGCCGCGCTCTCCGTTCCCGGGGACGTGTTCGCCGGCGCCGCGGCGGCCGGCACGCTGGGCCCGCGTACCCCCGCGCTGGCCGGCGCCTCGGTGCTGCTCTACTGGGCCGGCATGGCCGCCAACGACTGGGCCGACCGGCGGCTGGACGCCGTCGAGCGGCCGGAGCGGCCGATCCCCAGCGGCCGGGTCAGCCCGCCCGTCGCGTTCGGCCTCGCCGCCGGGCTCACCGCCGCCGGGCTCGCGCTGGCCACCGCCGCCGGCGGAAGGCGGGCCGCCGCGGTCGCGCTGCCGCTCGCGGCCACCGTCTGGGGGTACGACCTGGCGGCCAAGAACACCGCCGCCGGGCCGGCCGTGATGGCCGCCTGCCGGGGGCTGGACGTGCTGCTCGGCGCGTCCGGCGGCCGGCTGCGCCGGGCGGTGCCGGCGGCGGTCACCGTGGCCGCGCACACCTGGACGGTCACCGCGCTGTCCCGCCGCGAGGTCAGCGGCGCCGAGGCCGGCCTGCCGCTGCGCACCCTGGCCGGCACCGCCCTGGTCGCGGCCGCCGCCGCGGCGCCGCCGGCCGCCCGCACCCGCCGCGCCGGCGACCCGGCGCGGCGCCGGGTCCGGCTGGTCCGGGTCGCGGCGGCCCTGCCGGCGGTGCTCGCCGGCTGGTACGCCGCCCGCTACGGCGGGGCGCAGGCGCGGGTGGTCGCCGAGCCCTCGGCCGGGCGGGTACGCGCCGCGGTGGGCGCCGGGATCACCGGGCTGCCCGCGTTGCAGGGCGCGCTCACCGCGCGCTCCGGCGCGGGTCTGCTCGGGCTGGCCGTGGCGGCGGCCGCGCCGCTGGGCCGCCGGCTGGCCCGGAAGGTCTCCCCGACATGACCGCCCGCCCCGACCCGCCGCCGCGCCCCACCGACCTGCGGTTCGGCTACGGCACCAACGGCTTCGCCAACCACCGGCTGGACGACGCGCTCGCGGTGATCGCCGACCTCGGCTACACCGGCGTCGCGCTCACCCTGGACCACGACCACCTCGACCCGTTCGCGCCCGCGCTGGCCCGTCGGGTGGCCGCCGTCCGGCGCCGGCTGGCCGACCTCGGCCTCGCCGTGGTGATCGAGACCGGGGCGCGTTACCTGCTCGACCCGTGGCACAAGCACGCGCCGACGCTGCTGCACGACGACCCGACGCGGCGGGTGGAGTTCCTCCGCCGCGCCGTCCGGATCGGCGCCGACCTGGGCGCCGAGGCGGTCTCGTTCTGGGCCGGCGTACGCCCCGAGCCGGTCGCCCCGGCCGCCGCCTGGGACCGGTTGGTCGCCGGCTGCGCGACAGTGGTGGACGCCGCCGACGCGGCCGGAGTGCCGCTCGGCTTCGAGCCCGAGCCGGGCATGCTGGTCGAGGACATCGCCGGTTGGCGGCGGCTGCGCGCCGCGCTCGGCGACCCGGGCGTCTTCGGCATCACCCTGGACATCGGGCACTGCCGCTGCCTGGAGCCGCGTCCGGTGCCGGCCTGCGTGCTCGACGTGGCCGAGCACCTGGTCAACGTCCAGATCGACGACATGCGCCGGGGGGTGCACGAGCACCTGGAGTTCGGCACCGGCGAGATCGACTTCCCGCCGGTGCTGGGCGCCCTCGCCGACGCCGGCTACCGCGGCCTGGTCGCCGTCGAACTGCCCCGGCACTCGCACGCCGCACCGGCCGTCGCCGCCCGCTCGATCGACTTCCTGCGCGCCGCCGCCACCCGCGCCGAGGCGCCCGCTCGTGCCGGCGCGCCCGCCCGTGCCGAGGCGTCCACCCGCGCCGAGGCGCCCGCGCGTGTCGAGGCGTCCGCGCGTGTCGAGGCGTCCGTGCGTGGCGAGGCGCCCGGCCGCGCCGAGGCGTCCGCGCGGCCGGCACGCGCCGCGGCCCCCCGCTCCGCACCCACCGACAGCCCGGACCGGAAGGCCGCGGTGCGTATGTAGGTGCGGAACGAGGGGCCGAGGGTGCCCACCGGCCGGTGCCGGTGGCGGGGCGGCCAGGCCGCCCCCGGGCGCCACTAGACCGCGCCGGCTCCCGGTCGGGAGGCGGCGCCGAGGGGAGGCACGATGACAGCCGATCAGCTGCGGGCCGCGCTGCGGGAGGTGTCCGATCCCGACTGGCTGGCCGAGGCCCTGCGCCGGGTGGCCGCCGAACCGGACAGCATCGCCCGCTCGTTCCCGGCCGCCGGCCGGCGCTGCGGCCGGCACGAGCTGGCCGGACTGCCCGGCTGGACCGCCGACGAGGCGGCCCGGGTGCTGCTGCTGACCAGCCTGCCCACCCGGCACGCCGAGCGCGCCGAGGCCCTCTACCGGCACGGCGACGCCGCCGAGAAGCGGGCCGTGCTGAAGGCGCTGCCGCTGCTGCCGATCGGCGCGGCCGGGGTGCCGCTGCTGCACGACGCGATCCGCACCAACGACACCCGCCTGGTCGCCGCCGCCCTCGGCCCGTACGCCCGGCACCTGGACCCGGCGGCCTGGCGGCAGGCGGTGCTCAAGTGCGTCTTCACCGGGGTGCCGCTGGCCGCGGTGGCCGACCTCGACACGCGCGCCGACGCCGAGCTGGCCGCGATGCTGGCCGCGCTGGCGGCCGAACGGCACGCCGCCGGCCGGAGCATGCCGGCCGACGCCACCGACCTGCTCGACCGGCTCACCGCCGGCTCCGGCCGGCCCACCGCCAGGGAGGCGTGATGCGCATCTTCGACCCGCACATCCACATGACCTCGCGTACCACCGACGACTACGAACGGATGGCCGCGGCCGGGGTACGCGCGGTGGTGGAGCCGGCGTTCTGGCTGGGCCAGCCCCGCACCAGCGCCGACTCGTTCGCCGACTACTTCGACTCGCTGATCGGCTGGGAGCCGTTCCGGGCGGGGCAGTTCGGCGTCCGGCACCACGCCACCATCGCGCTCAACCCGAAGGAGGCCAACGACCCGCGCTGCCGCCCGGTGCTCGACCTGCTGCCCCGCTACCTGGAGAAGGACGGCGTGGTGGCGGTCGGCGAGATCGGCTACGACTCGATGACCCCGGAGGAGGACGCGGCGTTCGCCGCCCAGCTCGCCCTCGCCGTCGCGCACGACCTGCCGGCGCTGGTGCACACCCCGCACCGGGACAAGTCCCGGGGCGTGGAGCGCAGCCTCGCGGTGGTCCGGGAGAGCGGCATCGAGCCGGGCCGGGTGGTGCTCGACCACCTCAACGAGGTGACCGTGAAACTGGTCCGGGACACCGGCTGCTGGCTCGGCTTCTCCATCTACCCGGACACCAAGATGTCGCCGCCGCGGATGGTGGAGCTGCTGCGGGCGTACGGGACGGAGCGGATGCTGGTCAACTCGGCGGCCGACTGGGGGCGCTCGGACCCGCTACTGACCCGCGCCACGGGCGAGGCGATGCTGCTCGCCGGGTTCACCGCCGACGACGTCGACCAGGTGCTGTGGCGCAACCCGGTCGAGTTCTACGGCCAGTCCGGCCGGCTCGACCTGACCGACCTCGACCTGGCCGACGTCGACCCGCCCACCGGCACGTACGCCGGCAACTCGATCCTGCGCGGGGGGAGCTGATGCGGCTGCGGCACGCCGGCGGCAGCACCGTCCACCTCGGCTACTGCACCAACGTGCACCCCGCCGAGGACCTCGCCGGCGTCCTCGCCCAACTGGACAGCTACGCCCTGCCGGTGCGCCGGCACCTCGACGCCGACCTGCTCGGCCTGGGGCTGTGGCTGGCCGCCCCGGTCGCCGCCGAGCTGGCCGCCGACCCCGCGGCCCGCCGCCGGCTGCGCGCCGAACTGGCCGCGCGGGGCCTGGAGGTGGTCACCCTCAACGGCTTCCCGTACGCGGCCTTCCAGGCCCCGGTGGTCAAGGGCGAGGTCTACCACCCGGACTGGACCACCGAACGGCGGCTGCGCTACACCCTCGACCTGGCCCGGGTGCTGGCCGACCTGCTGCCCGAGGACGCGGCCCGCGGCTCGGTCTCCACCCTCCCGCTGGCCTGGCGGCACCCCTGGGACGCCAGCCGGGCGGACGCCGCCCGCCGCCGGCTGGACCAGCTCGCGGCCGGGCTCGCCGCCGTCGAGCGGGACACCGGCCGGCCGGTCCGGGTCGGCTTCGAGCCGGAGCCCGGCTGTCTGGTGGAGAGCAGCGCACAGGCGGCCGGGGTACTGTCCGGTATGGACACCGAGCGGCTCGGCGTCTGCCTGGACCTGGCGCACCTGGCGTGCGCCTGGGAGGAGCCGGCCGAGGCACTGGCCCGGCTGCGCGCCGCCGGGCTGCCGGTGGTGAAGGTGCAGGTCTCCGCGGCGATCGAGGCGCCGGCCGAGGCGACGGAGGCGCTGCGCCGGTGGGTGGAGCCGCGCTTCCTGCACCAGACCCGGGCCGCCGGCTGCGCGGGCGCGGCCGACCCGGCCGACCCGGCGTGCGCGGCGGACGACCTGGACGCCGCGCTGGACGCCCGGCTGCCCGGGCCCTGGCGGGTGCACTACCACGTGCCGCTGCACGCCCCGCCCGAGGAGCCGCTGGGCGCCACCCTGCCGGTGCTGCGCGCCGCGCTGGCCGCGCTCTACACCGGCCCGGAGGCCGGCTGCGACCACCTGGACGTCGAGACGTACACCTGGGGGGTGCTGCCGGAGGCGCGCCGGCCGCGCACCGACGCGGAGCTGGCCGCCGGGATCGCCGCCGAGCTGGCCTTCGCCCGCGACGAGCTGGCCGCGCTCGGCCTCGCGCCGGCCGACCCGACGCGGGCCGGCGCCGAGCGGAGCGAGGTGGCGGCATGAGCGAGCCGTGGCGAGCGAATCATCGACACAGCGCCGCGGTGCCTCGTGGCGGCGCCGAGCGGAGCGAGGTGGCGGCATGAGCAGGCGGCTGGTGGTGCTGGACGTGGTCGGGCTGACCCCGCGGCTGCTGGCGCACATGCCGCGGCTGCGCGCGGTCGCCGACGCCGGTTTCCGGGCCGAGCTGGGCACGGTGCTACCCGCGGTGACCTGCTCGGTGCAGTCGACCTTCCTCACCGGGGCGCTGCCGGCCGGGCACGGCATCGTCGGCAACGGCTGGTACTTCCGGGAACTGGGCGAGGTGCTGCTCTGGCGGCAGCACAACGCGCTGGTCGGCGGCGAGAAGCTCTGGCAGGCGGCCCGCCGGGCCGAGCCCGGCTACACGGTGGCCAACGTCTGCTGGTGGTACGCGATGGGCGCGGACGTGGACTGGACGGTCACGCCGCGGCCGGTCTACCACGCCGACGGGCGCAAGGAACCGGACTGCTACACCCACCCGCCCGAGCTGCACGACGCGCTGACCGGCCGGCTGGGCACCTTCCCGCTCTTCACCTACTGGGGTCCGGGCGCCGGCATCGCCTCCTCGACCTGGATCTGCCGGGCGGCCGAGCAGATCCTCGCCGACCAGGCCCCGGACCTCACCCTGGTCTACGTCCCGCACCTCGACTACGACCTGCAACGCTTCGGCGCCTCGTCGCCCCGGGCGGCGGCCGCCGCGGCCGAACTGGACGGGGTGCTCGGGCCGCTGCTGGACGCCGCCGCGGCCCGGGACGCGACGGTGGTGGTGCTCTCCGAGTACGGCATCACCGACGTGTCCCGCCCGGTCGACGTCAACCGGCTGCTGCGCGCCGAGGGGCTGCTCCGGGTGCACACCCAGGCCGGCATGGAGTACCTCGACCCGTGGACCTCGCGGGCGTTCGCGGTCGCCGACCACCAGGTCGCGCACGTCTACGTCCGGGACCCGGCCGACGTGCCGGCGGTGGCGAAGCTCTGCGCCGGGCTGCCCGGGGTGGCCGAGGTGCTCGACGCCGACGGCAAGGCGGCGCACGGGCTGGACCACCCGCGCGCCGGTGAGCTGGTGCTGGTGGCCGAGGCGGACGCCTGGTTCACGTACTACTACTGGCTCGACGACGCGCGGGCGCCCGACTTCGCCCGGCTGGTGGAGATCCACCGGAAGCCGGGCTACGACCCGGCCGAGCTCTTCTTCGACCCGGCCGCGCCGGGGGCGGCGAAGCGGCGGGCAGCGGTCGCGCTGGCCCGCAAGAAGCTCGGCATGCGCTACCTGATGAGCGTGGTCGGGCTCGACGCGGGCGCGCGGGCGGTCCGCGGCTCGCACGGGCGGCTGCCGGCCGACCCGGCCGACGGGCCGGTGCTGCTCTGCTCCGACCCGGCGGCGGCCCGGGACCGGATCGCCGCCACCGAGGTCAAGGCGCTGCTGCTGGAGCTGGCCGGGCTGCCACCCGGCCCGCAGGGCGACCGCGTCCCGGCCGGCCGGCGGCGTCCACCGGCCGGCGGGCCGACCGGGGAGGCGCCGTGACGGTGACCGTGGCGCCGACCGACGCGAGCGGGCTGCGGGCCCGGTTCGACGCCGAGCTGGCCGCGTTCCTCGACCGGCAGGGCCCGGAGTGGCCGGACGGCGCGCCCCGGGGTGTCTTCACCGCGCTGCACCGCTTCGTGCTGGCCGGCGGGAAACGGCTGCGCCCGCTCTTCTGCTACTGGGGCTGGCGCGGCGCCGGGGGCGCGGACGGCACCCCGATCGTGGTAGCGGCCGCCGCGCTGGAGCTGTTCCACGCCTTCGCGCTGATCCACGACGACATCCTCGACGGCAGCGACCGGCGCCGGGGCGAGCCGTCGGTGCACCGGCTCTTCGCCGACCTGCACGCCCGCTCGGCCTGGCGCGGCGACCCGGAGGCGTACGGGCGCAACACGGCGCTGCTCTGCGGCGACCTCTGCGCGGCCTGGTCCGACCAGATGTTCCACGAGTGCGGGCTGAGCACCGAGCAGGTGCACCGGGGGTACGCGGTCTTCGCGCTGATGCGCACCGAGGTGATCGCCGGCGAGTACCTCGACCTGGTCTCCGGGGTCGGCGACGGTTCGGTGGCCAGCGCGCTGACCGTGATCCGGATGAAGGCGGCCCGCTACACGGTCACCCGGCCGTTGCAGATCGGCGCGGCGCTGGCCGGGGGCGGGCCGGACCTGCTCGCCGCGCTGGCCGAGTTCGGCGACCCGCTCGGCGACGCGTTCCAGCTCCGCGACGACGTGCTCGGGGTCTTCGGCGACCCGGCGGTGACCGGCAAGTCGGTCCTGGACGACCTGCGCGAGGGCAAGCCCACGGTGATGATGGCGCTGGCCCGCAGCGCCGCCGACCGGGCGCAGACGGCGCGGCTGCGGGAGCTGTTCGGTAACCCGGCACTGGACGCCGACGGCGCGGCCGAGCTGCGCGACATCATCGAGCGCACCGGCGCCCGGGAGCGGATCGAGCAGATGATCCGGGTCCGCGCCGAGGCCGCGCTGACCGCGCTGGCGCACGCGCCGCTGGGCGAGGAGACCCGGGCGGCGCTGATCGGCCTGGCCGGCCAGGTGGTCGACCGCCGGCTCTGAGCCGCGGCGGCGACGGCTCGGGCCGGGTTCCGCGGCCGGCCACCCCGGCGAGCGCAGGGCCCGAGACGCCGACTTTCGCCCAGATCGACAAAAGTCCATTCTGGATCCGCAGAAGGTATGGACACATCGACGTCGGCAACTTAATGTCGTGCCCAACACGACACTGTTTCGTCGAGGTGAACCGGCGGCGCGGTAACCCATCGACTGGTGACCTCCGAGACGTGGCTTCACCGACCGGTGGTCACGGCCGGCCGGGGCGGCACCCCGGCGGGCCGCCGCATCCCCCCGCTACGGCATCCGGCGCGACGGCGCGCGCCCGCCCTGGCAGTCACTCGTCAGGAAGGGACAGCTCAACGATGTCCACCACGGACGGTTCCACCCACCGACCCCGACGATGGTTCTCCGCCGGCTCGGCACTGCTCCTGGTCGCCGCGGCCGGCACGGTCTCCCTCGGCGCCGGCCCGGCCGCGCTCGGCGGCCCCGCGCCGGCCCAGGCCCACCCGATCACCGCCACCGACTTCCAGCAGGTCGAACTCGCCCGCGGCGTGGCCGAGATGGGCGAACCGATGTCGCTGGCCGTGCTGCCCGACCGCTCGGTGCTGCACACCGCCCGCAACGGCACGCTGCGCCGCACCGACGCGGCCGGCACCACCACGGTGATCGGCACGATCCCGGTCTACACCCACGACGAGGAGGGCCTGCAGGGCGTCGGGGTCGACCCGAACTTCGCCAGCAACCGGCACGTCTTCCTCTACTACGCGCCGCCGCTGTCCACCCCCGCCGGGGACGCGCCGGCCACCGGCAGCGACTTCTCCGCCTGGCAGGGTGTGAACCGGCTGTCCCGGTTCACCCTCAACGCCGACTTCACGCTCAACCAGGCCAGCCGGGTCGACGTGCTGGACGTGCCGGCCGACCGGGGGCTCTGCTGCCACGTCGGCGGGGACATCGACTTCGACGCCGCGGGCAACCTCTACCTGTCCACCGGCGACGACACCAACCCGTTCGACTCCGCCGGGTACGCGCCGATCGACGAGCGCACCAACCGCAACCCCGGCTACGACGCGCAGCGCAGCGCGGCCAACACCAACGACCTGCGCGGGAAGATCCTGCGGATCAAGGTGAACGCGAACGGGACGTACTCGATCCCGGCCGGCAACATGTTCGTCGACTCCGACGCGCGGACCCGGCCGGAGATCTACGCGATGGGCTTCCGCAACCCGTTCCGGATGAGCGTGGACCGGGCCACCGGCATCGTCTACGTCGGCGACTACGGCCCGGACGCCGGCTCCACCAGCACCACCCGCGGCCCCGCCGGCCAGGTCGAGTTCAACCGGGTCACCGGCCCGGGCAACTACGGCTGGCCGTACTGCACCGGGACGAACACCAGTAGCGAGACGTACAACGAGTGGAACTTCGCCACCAACGCCACCGGGCCGAAGTTCAACTGCGCCGGTGGGCCGACCAACAACTCGTTCCGCAACACCGGGCTGCCCACCCTGCCGGCGGCCAAGCCGTCCTGGATCCGGTACGGCGGCGACGCCGGCACGCCGCCCGAGTTCGGCGGCGGCTCCGAGTCGCCGATGGGCGGGCCGGTCTACCGGTACGACGCCGCGTCGACCTCGACCACCAAGTTCCCGCAGTCCTTCGACGGGCAGTTCTTCGCCACCGAGTTCGGCCGGGGCTGGATCAAGCCGATCCACGTCAACGCCGACGGCTCGCCCGGCACCATCGACAGCTTCCCGTGGACAGGCAAGCAGGTGATGGACTCGGCCTTCGGCCCGGACGGGGCGTACTACGTGCTCGACTACGGCACCGGCTACTTCAACGGCGACGCCAACTCCGCGCTCTACCGGTTCGACCACATCGGCGGCGGCAACCGGGCGCCGACCGCGGCGGCGAGCGCCAACCGCACCTCCGGCGCCGCCCCGCTGGCCGTCACCTTCTCCTCGGCCGGCTCGTCCGACCCGGAGGGCGGGGCGCTGACGTACGCCTGGAACTTCGGCGACGGCACCAGCTCCACGGCGGCCAACCCGACGAAGACGTACACCGCCAACGGGACGTACACGGCCACGCTGACCGTGCGCGACCCGCAGGGCGCCACCGGCAGCGCCAGCGTGGTCATCACCGTCGGCAACACCGCGCCGACGGTGACCATCAACAACCCCGGCAACGGCCGGCTCTTCTCCTACGGCGACACGGTGCCGTTCAGCATCACCGTCACCGACCCGGAGGACGGCACGATCGACTGCACCAAGGTCAAGATGACCTACGTGCTCGGCCACGACCAGCACGGGCACCAGATCACCTCGCAGAACGGCTGCTCCGGCGCGATCACCATCCCGGTCGACGGCGAGCACGACGAGGCGGCGAACATCTTCGCCATCTTCGACGCCGAGTACACCGACGCCGGCGGGCTGACCACGCACACCCAGCACACCCTCCAGCCCCGGCACCGGCAGGCCGAGCACTTCAAGACCTCGTCGGGGATCAACACCTTCGACAAGGCCACCGCCGAGGGCGGCAAGACCGTCGGTGACATCCACAACGGTGACTGGATCGCGTTCCAGCCGTACCAACTCGGCAACGTGACCTCGTTCACCGCCCGGGTCTCCTCGGCCGGCGCGGGCGGCACTGTGCAGATCCGGGCCGGCTCGGCCACCGGCACGGTGCTCGGTTCGGCGACGGTGCCGGTGACCGGGGCCTGGGACGCCTTCACCACGGTGACCGGGACGGTGGCCGGCGCGCCGGCCGGCACCACCACGCTCTACCTGACCTTCGCCGGCTCCGGCACCGGGGCGCTCTACGACGTGGACGCCTTCACCCTGAACACCGGCACCGCCAGCGGCGGCACCGGGCCGATCCGGGGGCTCGCCGGCAAGTGCCTGGACGTGCGCAACGCGGGCACCGCCGACGGTACGCAGATCCAGCTCTACACCTGCAACGGCACGGCGGCGCAGACGTGGACGGTGACGCCGAACTCGACGATCCGGGCGTTGGGCAAGTGCCTGGACGTCTCCGGTGGCGGTTCGGCGGACGGTACGAAGATCCAGTTGTGGACCTGCAACGGCACCGGTGCGCAGAACTGGTCGGCGCAGGCGGACGGGACGGTGCGCAACCCGCAGTCGGGCAAGTGCCTGGACGTCTCCGGCAACAACTCCGCCGACGGCACCGCCGTGCACCTGTGGACCTGCACCGCCGCCGCGAACCAGAAGTGGACCCTGCCCTGAGTTGACCGGAGGGGCCGCCGGTCACGGCGTACCGTCGGCACTGGTGGCCCCTCCTGACCGGAATTGGGAGAGCGACATGCGCAGACTCCTCCGACCCGTCCTCGGCGCGGCCACCGCCGTCCTCGCCACCCTCGCCTGCACCACCCCGGCCACCCCGGCCAGCGCCGCCGACGCCCCGTACGACGTGCTGGTCTTCTCCAAGACCGCCGGGTTCCGGCACGACTCCATCGCGGTCGGCACCCAGGCCATCCGTGACCTCGGGGCGACGAACAACTTCACCGTCACCGCCACCGAGGACGCCGCCCAGTTCACCACCGCCAACCTCGCCCGGTTCGAGGCGGTGGTCTTCCTCAACACCACCGGCGACGTGCTCAACGCCAGTCAGCAGAGCGCCTTCGAGTCGTACATCGGCTCCGGCGGCGGGTACGTCGGGGTGCACGCCGCCGCCGACACCGAGTACGGCTGGTCGTTCTACGGCAACCTGGTCGGGGCGTACTTCGCCTCGCACCCGCACATCCAGCAGGCCAACGTCAAGGTGGAGAACCGGGCGCACGCGGCCACCGCGCACCTGCCGCAGACCTGGACCCGCACCGACGAGTGGTACAACTACCAGACCAACGCCCGGTCCACGGCCCGGGTGCTGGCCACCCTCGACGAGTCGTCGTACTCGGGCGGCTCGATGGGTGCCGACCACCCGCACTCGTGGTGCAAGACCTACAGCGGCGGCCGGGCCTTCTACACCGGCGGTGGGCACACCCAGGCGTCGTACACCGAGCCGGCGTTCCGCGCCCACCTGCTCGGCGGCATCCGCTACGCGGCCGGCCGGGCCAAGGCCGACTGCCGGCCGGAGACCGGCTACACCACCCTCTACAACGGCTCCACCACCGGCTGGTCCCAGGCCGGACCGGGCAGCTTCAGCAACGCCGACGCCACCCTCACCTCGGTCGGCGGGATGGGCCTGTACTGGTACAGCGCGAAGCAGTTCAGCAACTACTCGCTCAAGCTGGACTGGCGGCTCGCGGGAGACGACAACTCCGGCGTCTTCATCGGCTTCCCGCCGTCGAGCGACCCGTGGTCGGCGGTGAACAACGGCTACGAGATCCAGATCGACGCCACCGACGCGGTCGACCGGACCACCGGCGCGGTCTACACCTTCAAGTCCGCCGACATCGCCGCCCGGGACGCGGCGCTGAACCCGCCGGGGGAGTGGAACACCTACGAGCTGCTGGTCGAGGGTGAGCGGCTCCAGGTCTTCCTGAACGGGGTGAAGATCAACGACTTCACCAACACCGACCCGGCCCGCTCGCTCGCCGGCCACATCGGCATCCAGAACCACGGCACCGGCGACGACGCCTCGTTCCGCAACATCCGGATCAAGGAACTGGGCACCACCCCGCCGCCCACCGGCACCGTCCAGGCGGAGGCGTTCAGCTCGGCCAGCGGGGTCACCCCGTTCAGCAAGGCCGGGGCGAACGGCGGTCAGACGCTCGGCTACATCGACCCGGGCGACTGGGCGGCGTACAACGGTCTCGACCTGACCGGGGTGACCTCGTTCAAGGCGCGGGTCGTCTCCGGCGGCCCGGGCGGCACCATCCAGGTCCGTACCGGCTCGGCCACCGGCACCGTGCTCGGCTCGGTCGGGGTGCCGAACACCGGCAGTTGGACCACCTTCGCCGACGTCACCACGAACCTCGCCGGCGTCCCGTCCGGCACCCAGAACCTCTACCTGACCTTCACCGGCTCGGGCTCGGGGCTCTTCGACGTGGACGACTTCACCCTGGTGCGGGGCAGTGGCGGCGGCACCGGCACCGGGCCGATCCGGGGCCTGGCCGGCAAGTGCCTGGACGTGCGCAACTCCGGCACCGCCGACGGTACGCAGATCCAGCTCTACACCTGCAACGGCAGCGCCGCGCAGACGTGGACGGTGACGCCGAACTCGACGATCCGGGCGTTGGGCAAGTGCCTGGACGTCTCCGGTGGCGGTTCGGCGGACGGTACGAAGATCCAGTTGTGGACCTGCAACGGCACCGGTGCGCAGAACTGGTCGGCGCAGGCGGACGGGACGGTGCGCAACCCGCAGTCGGGCAAGTGCCTGGACGTCTCCGGCAACAACTCCGCCGACGGCACCGCCGTGCACCTGTGGACCTGCACCGCCGCGGCGAACCAGAAGTGGACCCTGCCCTGACCCTTGCCCTGCCCTGACCTTGTCGTGAGGGGCGCGGTGGCCGTGCCGTCGGCGGCGTCGCCCGTCGCACATCCCATGGAGCCTGATGACTCAGAGGTATGAATATGCCTCTGAGTCATCAGGCCCGGCCGGATCTCCCCACTCGGATCACGACACGCCGGCATCAGGTGCGCCCCGCCCCGAAGGACCGTAGGGAACTCGCCCCGGCCCCCGGCCGTCTCCGTCCGTGGCCTACCACGAGCGGCTGCCCGTCGCCTCCGCCCGCTGCCGGTCGCCGCTCACCGGTGGGGCCTTCCGTGGCGGTGGCGGCGGCCATAGAGTGGGGGCGGCGATCGTGGAGGTGGCCGGCGATCCGGCGGGAGGCGCAACCCGGCGGGTCCAGGTGCTTCGCGTACCCGTCGGCATCGCCGCGCTCGCCGGGCACCACCGGTCACCCTCGCCCCGGTCCGCAGGTACGGAATCCCCATCACGACAGGGGAGAAGGACAATGGCGCGACCCATCACGCTCTTCACCGGCCAGTGGGCCGACCTTCCGTTCGACGAGGTCTGCCGGCTCGCCTCCGAGTGGGGCTACGACGGGCTGGAGATCGCCTGCTGGGGCGACCACTTCGAGGTCGACAAGGCGCTGGCCGACGACTCGTACGTCGACCGCAAGCGGGAGATCCTCGCCAAGCACAACCTGAAGGTCTACGCGATCTCCAACCACCTGGTCGGCCAGGCCGTCTGCGACCACCCGATCGACGAGCGGCACCAGGACATCCTGCCGGCCCGGATCTGGGGCGACGGGGAGCCGGAGGGCGTACGCCAGCGGGCCGCCGAGGAGATCAAGGACACCGCGCGGGCGGCGGCGAAGCTCGGTGTGAAGACCGTCGTCGGCTTCACCGGGTCGTCGATCTGGCACACCCTGGCGATGTTCCCGCCGGTGCCGCCGTCGATGATCGAGCGCGGCTACCAGGACTTCGCCGACCGGTGGAACCCGATCCTCGACGTCTTCGACTCCGTCGGGGTGCGGTTCGCCCACGAGGTGCACCCCAGCGAGATCGCGTACGACTACTGGACGACGAAGCGCGCGCTGGAGGCGATCGGCCACCGGCCCGCGTTCGGGCTGAACTGGGACCCGTCGCACTTCGTCTGGCAGGAACTCGACCCGGTCAACTTCATCTTCGACTTCGCCGACCGGATCTACCACGTCGACTGCAAGGACGCCAAGGTGCGCACCGGTGACGGCCGGCGCGGCCGGCTCTCCTCGCACCTGCCCTGGGCCGACCTGCGCCGCGGCTGGGACTTCGTCTCCACCGGCCACGGCGACGTGCCCTGGGAGGACTGCTTCCGGGCGTTGAACGCGATCGGCTACGACGGCCCGATCTCCATCGAGTGGGAGGACGCCGGCATGGACCGCCTGGTCGGCGCCCCGGAGGCGCTCCAGTTCGTCCGCCGGCTCGCCTTCGACGCCCCGGCCGCGGCCTTCGACGCCGCGTTCAGCAGCAAGGACTGAGCGCGCCGCGTTCAGCAGCAGCATGGACTGAGCGCGCCGCGTTCAGCAGCGCGGACTGACCGCGTAGCGCGAGGGGCCGCGCCGGGTTTCCCGGGCGCGGCCCCTCCTGCGGTGTCGGGTCCGTCAGCCCCGCAGACCCGACATGTGCTGGAAGCTGACCTCCGCGTAGCGCAGCGACCGGCCCGGGTCGGCGGCGCCACCCGGCGCGTTGTCCTGCTCCCACATCGGGTTGTGGTAGCCCTTGGCGCCCATGTTGGCGAAGAAGTGCCCGTAGTCGATGTCGCCCTGACCCAGCGGCACCATGTCGTACCCGGCGCTGCTGGCCGGGTTGAACGCGCCGTCCTTGGCGTGGAACAGCGGGAACCGGATGGGCTGGGCGGCGACCACGGCCAGCGGGTCGAAGACGCTGGTCTGGGTCACCCCGTCCGGGTCGGTGTAGCTGCGGAACCGGTGCTGGGCCACGTGCGCCCAGTAGATGTCCATCTCGAACCAGACCCACTCCGGGTTGGTGCGCGCGATGAAGTACTCCAGCTTGCGCACGCCGGAGGACCGGGTCGGCCGGCCCTGCGCGTCCAGCGGCCCGCTGTCCAGCAGGAAGTTGTACGCCGCGTCGTGGTTGTGCGTGTACAGCTTCAGCCCCCGGGCGGCGGCCATCTCGCCGAAGGTGTTCCACCGGTCGACGGCGGCGTCCCAGTCGGCCTTGTAGTTGCTGCCGGTCGGGTCGCTGCCGGTGCCGATGTGCTGCATGCCGAGGATCTCGGCGGTGTCCAGCGTCCGCTCGAACGCGGCGATGGTGTCCGGCGTGACGGTGCCCGGGATCGAGGCGTGCGAGCCGTTGGCCCGCAGCCCGTTGTCGTCCAGGATCTTGCGGATCTCCTGCGGTGTGATCTGCCGGCCGAGGATGGAGGTGTGCTGGTTGTAGCCGGCGAACTCCACCTCCTTGTAGCCGATCTCGGCGAGCCGGGCGAGCACCCGCTCGAAGCCGTACGGCACCCCGCTGGCGTCCGGGGCGGCGCCGATCCGGTCCCGGACGCTGTAGAGGATGATGCCGCGCTTGCCGGCCGGGACGAGCAGGCCGTTGCCGTTGGCGCTGGCGGCGGAGGCCCAGCCGGTGGCCCCGACGGCGGCCGCGCCGGCGACACCGGCGAGGGCGCCGAGCATCCGGCGACGGCTCATGCCGTGCTGACTGTCGTTCATCTCCTGCTGCCTTTCTCGGTGCTGGTGATGGGTGGGCCCGGCCCGGGTCACCGGCGGTGACCCGGCGCACGGGAGGATCCGGCGGCGCCCGGGGGCCGCCGGGCGGCGGCCCCCGGGCACCGCGTCACGGTGCGACGCCGATGCCCTGGCCGGCGAACTCGATCCAGTTCAGGTTGCCGAAGCCGCTGGCCGGGCCGCCGGGCACGGTGGTGAAGACGAGGTAGAGCCGGTGCGTGCCGCCCGGGTCGGTGATCGGCACGGTGGTGCTGGTGAAGGCGTTGTTACCGGTGGTCGCGTTGACCGTGGCGGTGCCCAGCAGCGGGCCGGTGGGGGAGTCGAGGCGGAACTCGACGCCGAACCGGGGCTGCCCGGCGGTCGCGGCGCTGCCGCCGCTGGTGCGCAGGGTGACCGACTGGATGTTGTGCAGGTTCACCGTGTTGTTCACCGCGATCCAGTCACCCGGGTCGAGGCTGCCCCGTTGCTGCCCGCCGCCGGTGTCGGCGCTGTTGCCGACGGTGGTGCCGGACTGGTCCCGGGCGAACTCCACCTGCTGGCGCTTGTCCTGGATGATCTGCTGGTCCACCGTGGTCAGGGCGGGTTGCCCGTTGGCGCCCTTGTCGGTGTATGAGGCGCTGACCACGCCGTAGATGTAGCCGCCGTGGGAGGCGTCGTCGGCGATCGTGGGCAGCACGCCCGAGCAGCCGAACTGGTTGGCCTCGCCGTGGCCGTGCTCGTCGTGGCCGAGCACGAAGGTCACCTCGACCTTGCCGCAGTCGATCGGACCGTCCTCCGGGTCGGTGACCGTCACCGACCAGGGGATCCCGTCACCCCAGCTGAAGAAGCCGCCCTCCAGCGGGGTGTCGACGGTCACCGTGGGCGCGGTGTTGCCGACAGTGATCGTGGTGTTCGCCGACGCGCTCTTGCCGCTGGAGTCGGTCACCGTGAGCCGCGCGGTGTAGACGCCGTTGGCGGTGTAGGTGTGCGTCGGGTTCGGGTCGACCGAGTCGGTCGTGCCGTTGCCGTCGAAGTCCCAGGCGAACGAGATGGAGTCCGCCGGGTCCGGGTCCTTCGATCCGTCGCTGGAGAAGGCGACGGTCAGCGGCGCGTGCCCGTTGGTGGGCGTCGCGCCCAGCACCGCGTTCGGCGCCCGCAGGCCCTTGACGTAGCTGAACTTCAGCATCGCCGCGTCCGGGTTGACGTTGAAGAACCCGTCGCCGTACGTCAGCAGGTAGAAGTTGCCGTCCGGGCCCCACTTCATGTCCATCGGGTTGTCGCAGAGGAACGGCCGGGCCGGCGTGCTCGGGCCGGGGCCGCAGTCCAGCACGTTGTTGATCTTCAGGATGTCGCCCTGGCCGTCAAGCCGGATCTCCTTGAGGGTGTCCCGGGTGAACTCGCCGAAGAAGATCGACCCGTCGAAGTACGCGGGGAACTTCGTCTCCGACCTCAGCTCCGGGTCGTAGTCGTAGCGCGCCGCGCCGTGCGGCCCGACGCCGCCGGTGCCCAGCTCGGGGAAGAGCACCGGGCAGGTCTGCGTCGGGGTGGACAGGTAGGACTCCGGGCAGGGGGTCGGAGCCTGGAAGGAGTACCACAGCTCCGACTTCTCGACCGCCGGCAGGTCGGTCAGCCCGGTGTTGTGCCGGGAGGTGTTCTTCGGGGCCGCGCAGTCGAACGGCGCGACCGGGGAGATCGGGCTGGTGGTCCAGTTCATCTCGATGTACGGCAGGTTCGGCTGCACGCACATCGGCCAGCCGTAGTTGGCCGGCTTGTCGACCACCATCATCCGGCCGGTGCCCGCCGGTCCCCGGCCCACCGCGGCGGTCGAGGAGTCGGGGGAGTAGTCGGTGACGTAGGCGACGTCGTTGCGGTCGTGGGTGATCCGGAACGGGTTCCGGAAGCCCATCGCGTAGATCTCCGGCCGGGTCTTGTCACCCGGGTCCCGCGCCTCCGGGAAGAGGTTGCCCGCCGGCACCGTGTAGCTGCCGTCCGGCTGCACCGAGATGCGCAGGATCTTGCCGCGCAGGTCGTTGGTGTTCGCCGAGCTGCGCCGGGCGTCCACGAAGGGCGCCTGGTAGACGCCGGTGGCGCTCACCGAGTCGTTGTGCGGCGAGAAGCCGCCGGAGCCGCCACCGCCGGCCGGGGTGTCGTCGCCGGTGACCAGCCACAGGTTGTTCTTCGAGTCGAAGGCGATGTCGCCGGCCACGTGGCAGCAGGCGCCCCGGTCCACCGGCACCTGGAGGATCTTCTGCTCGGTGGCCAGGTCCAGCGAGGGCGTGTCCCCGTCGACGAACTTGAACCGGGACAGCTGGAAGTAGCCCTTCCACCGGTCCCACGCGCTCGGGTCGGTGCTGGTGGTCGGCGCCCCACCGGCGGGGGTGTCCAGCGGCGGCGCGTAGAAGAGGTAGACCCAGCGGTTGGTGGCGAACTCGCGGTCGATCGCCGGGCCGTACATCCCGTCCTCGCTGTGGGTGTAGACCGGGATCTGGGCCAGCACGGTGGTCTCGTTGCTCTCCGGGTCGTGCAGGCGTACGCCGCCGCGGCGGTCGGTCTGGATGACCCGGCCGTCGGGCAGCACGTCGAAGCCGATCGGCTCGTTGACGTTGGGCTGCGCCCCGATGACCTCCATCTGGTAGTTGGCCAGCACGGTGGCGCCGCAGTCGCCGTCGGTCACCCCGGCCGCCCACTGGATCGCGCCGCCGAGGTGCGCCCGCAGGTCGGTGCTGCCGAAGCTCTCCGGCGTCGCGCCGAGCCCGGTGTAGAAGGAGCGGCCGCCCTGGTAGTCCTTGCACCAGGTGACCGGGTGGTCGAAGCCCATCGTCCCGCCGGCGTACGTCTTCTCGTCCACCGTGGCCAGGACGTGCGAGACGCCCCGGACGTTGGCGGCGAAGTTGTACCAGCGGTCCGGGTGGGTCCAGCGCTCCGGCAGCGGGGCCGAGGCCGGGTGCACCCGGTCGGCGACGGTGACGGTGGCCGCGGCCGGCGCCGACGCGGCGCCCACCGCCCGGGTGCCGAGCACGTCGTCCAAAAAGGACCATCCGGGCTCGGCCTCGATCGCGGAGTGCACGCCGACGAAGCCGCCGCCGGCCCGGTAGTACCGCTCGAAGGCGGCCCGCTGGTCGTCGGTGAGGACGTCGCCGGCGGTGTTCAGGAACACCACCGCGCGGAACTGCTTGAGGTGCGGCTCGTCGAACTTGCGGGCGTCGTCGGTCACCTCGACGGTGAAGCGCCGGTCGTTGCCGAGCTGGCGGATCGCGTCCACCCCGGCGGCGGTGGCGGCGTGGCCGCCGCCGGCTGACCGGGTGAAGACGAGGACCTTGTACTCGATGCCGTTGCTGGTCGGTGCCGGTGCGGCGAGCGCCGGCGCGGGCTGCTGCTGGGCCGTCGCGACGAGTGTCGCGCCGACGAGGGTGAGCAGGCTGAGGAAGGTGGTGGCCCTTCGGCCGATCGGTCTGCGCATCGAACCTCGCTCTGGTCGGGCGGGTCCGCCCCAGCGCCGGGACGTCGCTGAGGAGGTCGCGGGGGAGTACCAAAGAGCCTGGCCAGGTTCTACGCAGGACGATATTTGCGAGCGAGACTAAAGAGAAGAGGCTGGAGGCAGAAGTTTTCGATGGTCGGGTCGAACTTTTGCTCCAAACAGGCGAAAGTGGCGGACGGCCCGCCGACCTGGGGCGGGGCCGTCCCCGGACACGACAGCGGGCCGGTCACCACCAGGTGACCGGCCCGCTCGCGGATGAGCTCAGAGGGTGCTGCCGCTGGTGCCCGAGCTGGACGGCTTGCGAGTCGCGCTGCCGGCCGACGTCGACCCGGAGGTCGAGCCCGCCGAGCCGGTCGAGCTGGAGCTCGACGAGCCGGTCTTGGCGCCGACGGTGGCCGGCGTGCCGGCGAACGCGTCGTCGGCGGCGGTCAGCTCCTGCTTGCTGCCGTTGCCGCCGAGCTTCTCGCCCAGCTTCGACTGGCCGAGCTTGTCCTTGCCCTCGCTGTAGAGCCGGGTCGCCTGGGCCTGCGCGACACCCGCCGCCTCCTGCACGGTGGGGTGGTCGAGCACCTTGCGGCCCCGGATCACCAGCTCCTCGTACTTCTCCCGGCCGGCACGGGCGCCCAGGACGAATCCCGCAGCCAGCCCGCCAAGAAACATGATCTTTCCGCGCATGGCGGCTCCTTCCGTACCTGACGCGCCGTCGTCCCGTCGGGCTCACCCCGGCGGGAGCGACCACCTCGCGCCTGCGTTCTCTGTCCGCAGCTAACTACCCATCCTGCTCTCCGCTCATACCTCCTTGTGCCGCGATGACGAATTGTCCGTATTATTCATGGTCGGTCCGGGTCGCGACCGGCCCGGATCGGTGGGTAACCCCCTCGACCAACACCCCCGGGAGTCCTGTACTCTTGTCCCGTCGCACGGCGAAGGAGAGATCCGGAAACCGGGCAACACGGTCCCCCGTAGCTCAATTGGCAGAGCAGCCGGCTGTTAACCGGCAGGTTTTTGGTTCGAGTCCAAACGGGGGAGCCACTCCACTCGACGCCCGTCGGCCCCGCCGGCGGGCGTTCGTCGTTCCCGGCGACGGCGTGCGACACGCACCCCCGTCCGCTGCGGCCCGTCCGCCGCCGGAAAGGCGAGCCTCTTCCGTTTCGCCCACCCCGGCGCCGTTCGCCCGGCAGGATGGTCGATGTCGACCAGACCCCGGCTGCGTCGATCGGTGCATCGGGTGTTGGGTGGGTGTGATGTCCGGACGAGGCGGCAGGGTCACCCTGGTCGCGGTGGCGGTCGTGCTCGCCTGGCTGGTCGTCGGCGCGGTCACCGGGCCCTTCGCCGGCCGGCTGGGCGAGGTCGCCACCAACGACAGCGCCGCGTTCCTGCCCGCCGACGCCGAGGCGACCCGGGCCCAGGAGCTGTCCGGGCGGTTCGTCGACCGGCAGACCACGCCGGCCCTGGTGGTCTACGAACGCACCAGCGGCATCACCGACGCCGACCGGCAGCGGGTGGCGGCCGACGCCACCCGGTTCGCCGGGGTGCCCGGGGTGGTCGGCCCGCTGCCCCCGCCGATCCCCAGCCAGGACGGGCAGGCGTTGCAGGTGGTGGTGCCGATCGACGACGCCGAGGGGGAGCGGATCGGTACGACGGTGGAACGGCTGCGGGACATCGCCGGCGGCGACCGGGACGGGTTGACCGTCGACGTGGCGGGGCCGGCCGGCCTGCTCGCCGACCTGATCGAGGTCTTCTCCGCCATCGACGGCACGCTGCTGCTGGTCACCCTCTGCGTGGTGCTGGTCATCCTGCTGGTCGTCTACCGCAGCCCGATCCTCTGGATCTTCCCGCTGCTCGCCGCCGGGACGTCCTTCGCGCTGGCCGCCGCCCTCGTCCACCTGCTCGCCGACGCCGATGTCATCACCCTCAACGGGCAGGCGCAGGGCATCCTCACCGTGCTGGTCTTCGGCGCCGGCACCGACTACGCGCTGCTGCTGGTGGCCCGCTACCGCGAGGAACTGCATCGGCACGCCCGCCCCCGGGAGGCGATGCGGACCGCCTGGAAGGGCGCCGCCCCGGCGATCGTCGCCTCCGGTGGCACGGTCATCCTCAGTCTGCTCTGCCTGCTGCTGTCCAGCCTCAACTCCAACCGCGCGCTCGGCCCGGTCGCCGCCATCGGCATCGCCGCCACCCTGCTGGTGATGCTCACCTTCCTGCCCGCCCTGCTGGTACTCGGCGGGCGGTGGGCGTTCTGGCCGCGCCGGCCCCGGGCGGACGAGGCGGAACCGCAGGCCGAGCACGGCAGCTGGCGCCGGATCGCCGGTTTCGTGGCCCGCCGGGCCCGGCCGGTCTGGCTGGTCACCAGCGTGCTACTGGCCACCCTGGCGCTCGGCCTGACCCAGCTCGGCGCCACCACGCTCGGCCAGTCCGACCTGTTCACCCAGCGCACCGACTCGGTCGCCGGCCAGGAGGTGATCGCCCGGCACTACCCGGCCGGCACCGGCAGCCCGGCCACCATCCTGGTCGACCAGCGGGCCGCCCGGCAGGTCGCCGAGGTGGCCCGCGCGGTGCCCGGGGTGGCCGTCGTCCGCCCGGTCACCGGGGACCCGACCGGCCCGCCCGACCCCGCGGCGCCACCCAGGGTGGTGGACGGCACCGTGCAACTGGAGGCGACGCTGGCCGACCCGCCGGACAGCGACGGCGCCGAGCGGACCATCCGCGACCTGCGCGCCGCGGTGCACCGGGTGCCCGGCGCGGACGCCGCGGTCGGCGGCTTCACCGCGATCAACGTGGACACCGCGGACGCCGCCACCCGGGACCAGAACGTCATCATCCCGGTGGTGCTGGTGGTCATCGCGATCATCCTGGCCGTGCTGCTCCGCGCGCTGCTCGCCCCGATCCTGCTGATCGCCACGGTGCTGCTCTCGTTCGCCGCCACGCTCGGGCTCTGCGCGCTGATCTTCCGGCACGTCCTCGACTTCCCCGGCGTGGACGCGTCGTTCCCGCTGTTCGCGTTCGTCTTCCTGGTCGCCCTCGGCATCGACTACAACATCTTCCTGATGAGCCGGGTGCGGGAGGAGTCCGTCCGGCGGGGCACCCGGGCCGGGGTGCTGGCCGGCCTGGCGGTCACCGGCGGCGTCATCACGTCGGCCGGAATCGTGCTGGCCGCGACCTTCTCGGCGCTGGCCGTCCTGCCGCTGGTGGTCCTGGTCGAGCTGGGCGTGGCGGTCGCCGTGGGCGTGCTCATCGACACCATCGTGGTCCGCTCGCTGCTGGTGCCGGCGCTGGCGTACGACATCGGGCCGCGGGTGTGGTGGCCGGGCCGGCTGGCCCGGGCCAACGGTGAACGGGAGGCGCGTCGTGCTGGCTGAGACCGATGTGGTGATCGTCGGCGGTGGCCTGGCCGGCCTCGCCGCGGCCCGGCGGCTGCACCGGGCCGGCGTGCCCTGGCGGCTGCTCGAGGCCGGCGGCCGGCTCGGCGGCCGGGTCGCCACCGACGCCGTCGACGGCTACCTGCTCGACCGGGGCTTCCAGGTGCTCAACACCGCCTACCCGCGGCTCGGCACGCTGCTCGACGTCGACCGGCTGGGCCTGGGCCACTTCACCCCCGGCGTGCTGGTGCGCAAGGGCGACTCGCTGCACCGGCTGGTCAACCCGCTGCGCGAGCCGACCGGCGGGCCGCGCACCGCGCTGGCCGGCATCGGCTCGCCGCTCGACCGGCTGCGGTTCGCCGCGCTCGCCGCCGGCTGCGCCACGCTGCCGCCCGGGCGGCTGCTCGCCGCGCCGGAGACCACCACCGAGGCGGCGCTGCGCCGGGCCGGGCTCTCCGACGCGATCATCGAGGAGCTGCTCCGGCCGTTCCTCTCCGGCGTCTTCGTGGAACGGGAGCTGGAGACCTCCAGCCGGGTGTTCGCGATGGTGCTGCGCTCGTTCGCCCGCGGGCGGATCGGCCTGCCCGCCGAGGGGATGGCCGCGCTGCCCCGGGCGATCGCCGACCCGCTGCCGGCCGACCTGATCGACCTGGACACCCCGGTCTCGCAGGTCGCGCCCGGCCGGGTCCGCACCCAGGCCGGCGACATCGGCTGCCGCGCCGTCGTGGTCGCCGTCGACCCGCTGGCGGCGGCCACCCTGCTGCCGGCCCTGCCACCGGTACGCATGCACAGCTACACGACCTACTACCACAGCACCGCCGAGCCGCCGCTGGCCGAGCCGATCCTGCTGGTCGACGGCGACCGGCGGGAACTGGTCGCCAACACGGTGGTGGTCAGCCGGGCCGCGCCCGCGTACGCGCCGGCCGGGCGGCACCTGGTGGCCACCTCGGTGGTCGGCCCAACGGCCCCGCCCGAGCCGGCCGTACGGCTCGAACTGGCCCGGCTCTACGGACGGTCCACCGCCGACTGGACGCACCTGACCACCGTGTCGATCCCGGCCGCGCTGCCCGCCGCGCCACCGCCGCAGGGGCGGCTGCGCAAGCCGGTGGCGCTCGGCGACGGCCTGTTCGTGGCCGGGGACCACCGGGACAGCCCGTCCATCCAGGGGGCGCTGACCAGCGGCTGGCGGGCCGCCGGGGCGGTGCTGGAGCGGCTGCGGTCCGGCTGAGAAAGCGGGGCACCCGGCGAGTTGTTGATCACTTATCATCCTCGCCATGCCTGCCCCCCTTCCGCCGCCCAACTTCGACGCCGCGGCGGCGTACCCCCAGGTCAGCGCGGTGCGCGCGGCGCTCGCCGCGCGTGACTGGCCGGCCCTGCGCGCACAGCTGGCCGAGCCGGACCCGCACGGCCGCACGGTCCTGGTCGGCGAGGTCGGCGAGACCGCCGACATCGAGGAGTTCCTTGGCGGGGTGCTGGCCGAGCAGCCGGCGGATCCGCTGGCCGGGACGCTGCTCGGCGCGTACCTCATCCGGGCCGGCTGGCGGATCCGCTCGGCCCGCCGCGCCCAGTACGTCAGCCGTGACCAGTTCGCCCAGTTCTTCGACCACCTGCGCCGCGCCGAGCAGGTGCTGATCGAGGTCACCGCCCGCCACCCGGACGACGCGGCGGCCTGGACGCAGCGCATCACCAACGCCCGGGGCCTGCAACTCGGCCAGGCCGAGGCGCGCCGCCGCTACGACCAGCTCGCCAAGCACCACCCGCACCACCTGCCGGCGCAGGCGTCGCTGCTGCAACAGTTCTGCCCGAAGTGGAGCGGCACCTGGGAGCGGGCGCACGGCTTCGCCCGGGAGTGCGCGGCGGCGGCCCCGCCCGGCGCGCCGAACGCGGTGCTGGTCGTCGAGGCGCACCTGGAGCAGGCGCTCGACCAGGACACCCTCGGCAAGGCCGGCGCCCACCTGCGCAGCCCGCACGTCAGCCGGGAGATCCACGAGGCGGCGCAGCGGTCGATCTCGCACCCCGAGTTCCGCAACGGCTGGGGTTGGGTCTGGGTGCGCAGCACCTTCGCCATGGCGTTCTGCCTGATGGAGGAGTGGCCCGCGGCCGCGCAGCAGTTCCAGGCCCTGGGCCCGCTCGGCCACGAGGCGATGTTCGGCTACATCGACGGCGACGAGACGAAGCAGTTCCAGCGGTTCCGCGACAAGGCGTACGCGAAGGGCGGCCTGGCATGATCCAGCACCTGGACGTGGACGGGGTGCCCACCCTGCTCGCCCCGACCGGCGGGCCGATGCGCGCCGGACTGACCTTCCGGGTCGGCACCGCCGACGAGACGCTGGCCCGCAGCGGCATCACCCACCTGCTGGAACACCTCGCGCTGGCGCCCCTCGGGATGGCTGACTACCACTTCAACGGGGCCACCTCGCCGGTCTTCACCACCTTCCACATGCAGGGGTCCGAGCAGGACATCGCCACCTTCCTCACCGCCGTCTGCGCCAACCTGACCGAGCTGCCGACCGGCCGGCTGGAGGTGGAGAAGGAGATCCTGCGCACCGAGTGGAGCAACCGCGGCGGCTCGCCGGTGGAGGCGGTGCCGCTGTGGCGGCACGGCGCCCGGGACTTCGGCCTGAGCAGCTACCCCGAGTGGGGGCTGAGCGGGCTCACCGGCGACGACCTGCGGCAGTGGGCGGCCCGCTGGTTCACCCGGGAGAACGCGGTGCTCTGGATCGCCGGCGACCGGGTGCCCGCCGGGCTGCGGCTGGCGCTGCCCGCCGGCGTACGCCAGCCGGTGCCGGCCGCGTCGTCGGCGCTGCCGCGTACCCCGGCGTACTTCGTCAGCGGCTCGCGGGCGGTGGTCCTCGACGCGGTGGTGCGGCGCTCGACCGCCGCGAGCCTCTTCGCCGACGTGCTGGAGCGCGAGCTGTTCCGGTCGCTGCGGCAGGAGGGCGGCCTCTCCTACACCACCACCGCCGGCTACGACCCGCGCGGCGACGGGTACGCCTGCCTGCGCGCGCTCGCCGACGCGCTGCCGGAGAAGCAGGACGCGGTGCTCGGCGGCTTCATCGACACGCTGGCCAAGCTCCGGGTCGGCCGGATCGAGCAGAGCGACCTGGACTCCTGCGTGGCCAAGCGCGAGGACCTGCTCGGCACCGCCGAGGTGGACGCCGCCCGGCTGCCGGCGTACGCCTGCAACGTGCTCACCGGAGAGCGCAACCTCACCATCGACGAGCACCGGGCCGAGCTGAAGGCGGTCACCGTCGCCGACCTGCACGCGGTGGCCCGGGAGGTGGCCGGGTCGGCGCTGCTGATGGTGCCGGAGGGCAACACCGCCGACTGGGCCGGCTTCGTCGAGGCGCCCACCTGCTCGGAGCGGATCGTCGACGGCACCGCGTACCGGGAGCGGGAGGGCGACGGCGAACTGCGCGTCGGCGTCGACGGGGTCAGCTACGTCGGGCCGGGCGGCCCGCTCACCGTCACCTACGCCGACTGCGCGGTGCTGCTCGCCTGGCCGGACGGCGCGCGGCAGCTGATCGGCGCGGACGCCATCTCGATGCGGATCGAACCCACCATGTTCGAGCTGCACCCCGGCGCGATCCGGGTGATCGACTCGCAGGTGCCGGCGGACCGGCAGGTGGTCATGCCGGCGCGCGACCCGGAGCGCATCCCGCAGCCCCGCGCGGCCGAGCCGGCGCCCCGCCGGGAGCCGGTCCAGCGGTCCTGGTGGGAGCTCCCGCTGATGGTGCTCAGCGGCCTGGCCGCGCTGGCGGTCGGCGGGCTGAACGCCCTGCTCACCCTCGGCATGTTCATCACCGAGACGGCCGAGGGCGAGGGCTGGCTGTGGGGCGTCGTCGTGGTGGGTTGGCTGCTCACTGTTATCCTCGCGTTGCCCATCGTGCTGCTGCGCCGGCGACGCCGATGAGCGAGGGTGCCGGTTCGTGCTGGCCGGTGATCGACCGGCCGGGATAGGATCCGGCGCGGTGCCGGGGCGGTAGCTCAGCCGGTTAGAGCAGGGGACTCATAATCCCTCGGTCGCGGGTTCGAGTCCCGCCCGCCCCACCAGCCGTTTTCCCTGGTCGGCCATGCTGACGACGACCCGGGCGGATCGCGTGAAGGTCCGGACCTACGCCCTCAGTCCGCACTGAGTCCGCAGCAGCACGAGCCGCCGCCCGGTCGAGGCGATCCGCCACCTGGTCCAAGTCGTCCTCTAAGCGCTGCGAGGGCTTCATGACACGGGCTGACTGCCGGATCTAGGTTGTCTCCTGTGCGTGACCAATTCCGTGAGCTGACTGACCCTGACCGTGAGGTTCGGCTGGAGGCACTGCGTGCGCTCGTGGCTGGAGCCGAGAAAGGGGACGTGGCCGCGAAGCAGGTCCTCAGGGAGATCGTGACCGGGTACCCCAACTTCGACCCCGAGATCTACTCCCGCGCGTTGAATCTCCTTGCGTTGTTCGGTGATGAGTCGCTGGCCGAAGCGCTCCTTGCTGCGCTTGCCGACGAGGAGTATGGATGCCAGAGGTGGGCGGCGACCGGCTGCGGCATCCTGCGCCTTCAGACGGCCGCCCCGCTGTTGATCGACCTACTTCGCCACCCGGATGCTCTCGCCCGCGAGAGCGCCTGTGAAGCTCTGGGAGAGATACGTGACCCCACCGCGATCACGCCTCTCGCGCAGGTGCTCGACGACCCAGCCGAGCACGTCAGAGCAGCTGCCGCCTACGCCCTGGCCGACATCGGTGACGACGAGGCGATCGAGCGCTTGTGGGCTGCGCTGGAGTCGCCCCGCCGGCCCGTACGTGCCGGCTACCTGTCGGCCGCGCTGGCGCGCCCTGCAATCAAAACTTTCGACCGTCTGATCCAGGCGACCTCACACGACGATCCCGAAGTGCGGTTCTGGGCAGCACGAGCGCTCGGCGCCACCGGCGACGAAAGAGCCGAGAAGCTGCTGACGCGCCTCGCCGTCGAGGACCACGCCACGGTGCGAACCGGCGGGCACGTAAGTACCGCTGCCAAGAAGGCGCTGAAGACGCTGCGAAACGTCCGCAAACACCAACGAAAAGCACGCGCTGGAGAATAGACCACGTGATCTCGTCAAGCAGGTACTGGGATTCCGATCTCAAGCATCTGCCGGGACGGAAAACACCGCGCGGTCCACGCCGCGCGGTCCACGTGTTGCCGAATTCCGCTCTATTAGATCAAGGCGGCCCGCAAGCGCGCCGCGCCGGCCCGGCCCCGGCCTGCTGGCGACCTCCGCCGGCATCGGCCGGGCCGGCCGGCCGGCCACGCTGACAGACGCAGGATCTTTGAAGACCTCGGGGCTCCGCCGCGAACCCTGACCCTCCTCCGAGATGCCGCCCGCGGCTCACCTCGCCGGGCACCACGAGGGCTACCAGCTTCCGGGGAGGGCGACCAGGTCGTTCGTCCGGTAGACGCTCCACCTGGTCACCCTCCCCGGAAGCTGGACGGGCTACGACTGCCCCACGAGGAGATCGCTCTCATCGATCAAGAAACCGCACGATGGCGTCGCCAAGACGCCGGTCCGGGTCGCGAGGCTTTAGGTCAGGGTCGGAGAACGGGGGACCGGCAACGAGCTCAGCCAGAACAGACTGCAGCCGCTTCCGTTCCGCTCGTAGGCTCGACCACGCCGAGTCCGGTAGCCGCAGCACGTTGGTGAGCAGGTCACCCGGGTAGTAGTGGCCCTCGGCCAACGGATCGCGGAGCAGGACTTGTACCGCGAGAGGCAGCAGAGCAGGCACGCCAATCTGTTGCCCGAGCATGATGCGCAGGTCTTCGACCGTGAACTCAGCCAACGGCTTGCGTCGTAGCGTCGTGCAACGCCTCACCAGAGACGTGGCGTCCGGGCCGGGGTCCGGCCAAACGTTCCGTTCAAGCTGCTCGATCGTCGTCACGGCGGTCAGGCTAGTCGGCACCCGCGATGCTGGGCTGCCCGGAAGGCTGGCGGGCCGCCTGGCTGTACAGCTATCAGTACAGCCAACTCGGCCGACACGGGCCGGGGGAGGGCTACACCGGTCGACGACTCGCGCAGGTCAGCAGGACCGACGTACGCCGGCCGACGTCAGTCTTGATCAAGGCAGGGGCGCGTCCCGCCATTGAGCGGCTATGGGAAGCTGCTGCCGTGGAGGACAACACGGATAGGCTGCACGACCTCCTACTAGAGGTCGCTCATGTGCTGCGGGTCGATGAGCCCGAGTGGAGCAGCGCCTTGGCGAGATTCGGCCGGCGGCTGGTCGAGGCGGGCGCAGATCGCGACGGCCGGCAGCGGGTAGTGCGGGACATCCTCGGCCTCTACCGACAAGGGATGGGCGGCTTCCAGGACATTGTCCTGCAGCGAGACGGTGCGGTCCTGCCTGAGCAGCGGCAGCTCGACCGCCTGCGTTCAATGCTCTTCGAGGAGTTGCAAGGGCAGTTGGCCGGCGAGCCTCTGTAGCCTGCAGCGGTGGAGCAGTTTGCCCCACAGACGGGCAGTCCGCAGTCCGCAAGAGGGTGACGGAGGCTGGGGGAGCGGTGTGAGGTGTCGGAAGGTGTTTTGGCTGCTGGGCCCCTATTCCCCCAGATAGGCAGGGCGGGCACTTTGATCTCATAATCCTCGGTCGCGGGTTCGAGTCCCGCCCGCCCCACCAACCGTTTTCCTGCCCAACCATGCTGCCGACGACCCGGCCGGACCGCGTGAAGGTCCGCACCGACGCCCTCGGTCCGGGCGGCTGCTCTCGCTCGCGCACCACATCACGCTCAACTTCCACGCCAGACGAGGACGGCTCGGTGAGTGACGTTCCTGATCTCGGTCCCCTGCCGCAGCGCATCACCGTCGACGCGGAACAGGTGCATCGGCTCATCGCCGACCAGTTCCCGCACCTGGCCGACCTCCCGATCGAGCCGGTAGCCAACGGCGGCTGGGACAACTGGACCTTCCACCTCGGCCCCGAGATGCTGGTGCGGCTGCCCAGCGCTGCCGAGTACGCCTTGGCGGTCGACAAGGAACATCGGTGGCTCCCGGCCCTCGCCGCTCGGCTGCCGCTGCCCATCCCCGCCCCGCTGGCGAAAGGCGAGCCGGATGCGGGCTACCCCTATCCGTGGTCGATCTACCGGTGGCTCGACGGCGAGCCGGCGAGCGCGGACCGCATCGCGGACCCGGTGCGGTTCGCGGTCGACCTGGCCGAGTTCCTGGCGGCCTTGCGGAGCGTCGACGCCACTGGCGGCCCGCAGCCGGGTGTCCACAACTGGTTCCGGGGCGGCACCCTGCGCACCTACGACAGGGAAGTCGAGCGTGCGCTCGCGGAGTTGACCGACCACGTCGACGCCGAACTGGTGCGCGAGATCTGGGCGGGGGCACTCGACGCCTGCTGGGACGGTGTCGACCGCTGGTTCCATGGAGACCTCGCCCAGGGCAACCTGCTCCTTGCTGACGGCCGGTTGGCGGCCGTCATCGACTTCGGGACCTGCGGCGTCGGTGACCCGGCCTGCGATCTGGCGATCGCCTGGACGTTGCTGACCGCCGACGGCCGGCAGGCGTTCCGCGAGCAACTGTCGGTGGATGATGCGACCTGGGCGCGCGGACGTGGCTGGGCCCTCTGGAAAACCCTCGCCACCTGCTCCTCCACCTCCCAAGATCCCGAGGACGCAGCAGAGTTCGCGAACGCGCAACGCGTCCTCGGTGAAATCTTCTCCGAATACGCGGCCAGCGCTGTCACCAAGCCTCGCCCGGGACAGTGATTATGTGGACGTGGAGTACGTGTCCAGAGTGCCGCGACCGCCGCTGGACGGGCTGATCGACGACCTCTACTACCTGGAGGGTGCGCCGCCGTACGCCCGGCTGACGCTGCCGCCGATGCCGGCGGCGTTGCTCATCGTCAACCTCGGGGCGCCGTTCCGCATCCGCGCCGGCACCGACATCGAGACGGCGGAGTACGCCGACGGCTGCGTGGTCACCATGCCCACCCGCGCGTTGGAGTTCGGCTACCCACTCCGGACCCGGTCCGTCGGCGTGCACTTCAAGCCGTGGGGGCTGGCGCCGTTCCTGCCGATGCCCGCGGCCGAGTTGTGTGACCGGCCGGTGACGGTAGAGCAGGTTTGGGGCCGGCCCGCCACCGCTGAGCTGCGGGACCGGCTGGCCACGGCGGACGGACCGCACGAGATGCTCACGCTGCTCGAGGAGGAGCTGACCCGACGGCTGTGCGCTACCGCCGGCCTGGGACTGGTCCGCCACACGAGCCGCGTCATCGCGGCGACCAGCGGGGCGGTGGCGATCGGCGACCTGAGGGTGGCAGCCGGTGTCAGCAGCACCCATCTGGCGCAGCGATTCAAGCAGCTCATCGGCGTCACGCCGAAGCGGCTGGCCCGCACCCACCGCTTCACCGCCACCGTGTTCTCGATCAACCCCGCCGGACCGATCGACTGGGGCGATCTCGCCGGTCGCGCGGGCTACTTCGACCAGGCCCACTTCGGCCACGAGTTCCGGGCGTTCACCGGGCTCACGCCGACCCGGTACGTCGAAGTCCGGCGGCGGTTCCTGCGCGAGCATCCCGACCACGTGCTGGACAGCTGGCCGCTGCCGGCCGATTGATTTCTTACAAGAGCGACAGCTCACGACACGCCAAAATGGGGGCATCCCAGAGCAGAGGAGCGCCCCATGGGCACAGTGGTCATGTACAGCTCGGTGTCGGTGGACGGCTTCATCGCGGACGAGAACGACCAGCCCGGACCGCTGTTCGACTGGTTGTCCAGCGGTGACGTGCCGTTGGACTCCAGCGGCGAGCTGACGGTGTCGCAGACGTCCTACGACTACACCCGGCCGTACTGGGACCAGATCGGAGTCACGATCGTCGGCCGCCACGTCTTCGACATGACGGACGGCTGGGACGGGAAGCCTCCGGGCGGGATCGACCACGTGGTCGTCGTGACGCACCGGCCGCCGCCCGAGGGCTGGGACCCCGAGGCGCCGTTCCACTTCGTCAACGGCGTCGAGGCAGCCGTGGCCACGGCGCAGGAGCTCGCGGGTGACCGCGTGGTCGAGGTCGCCGCTGGCGACGTCGGCGGCCAGGTGCTTGCCGGGGGCCTGGTCGACGAGGTGCGTATGGACGTCGTACCCGTCGTGTTCGGCTCCGGCAAGCGCTACTTCGGGTCGGTCCACGAGCAGCACCTGTTGGAGGATCCCGACGTGGTGATTCAGGGCAACCGGGTGCTTCACCTGCGCTATCGGGTGCGCCGTTGACCGATCCGGGCCGTCCCTGGTCGGGCGGCCGACGGCGATCCGCCCCAGCACCTCGCCTGCGGCTGGTTCACCGCACGGTCGCTTGCTCGGGGTGCGGCCGAGCTCGACCGTGCTCCGGGGCATGCCGCCGCTCCCACGGACAGGCCCCTCGGGAAGGAATCGCGCTCAGCGCTTCGTCTCGTACCTGGTCAGGATCACGCCGCCGGGGAAGGTCCGCGTCTCCACCAGGTTCAGGTCCACCCAGCCGTCCAGCGCACTGAAGAACGGTTTGCCGCCGCCCACGAGGACCGGATGGGTCACGATCTCGTACTCGTCGATCAGCCCGGCCCGCATGACCGCCCCGGCGAGCGTTGCGCCACCGACCCTCATCGGCCCGCCGTCCTCGGCCTTGAGCCGGGTGATCTCGGCGACCGCGTCGCCGGAAACCAGGCGAGTGTTCCAGTCGACCTTGTCGATCGTCGAGGAGAACACCACCTTCGGCGTGTCCCGCCAGTTCCGCGCGAACTCGATCTGCGCCGGGGTGGCACCCGGCTGCCGGTCGCCGGTCGGCCAGTAGGCGCTCATGGTCTCCCACAGTCGGCGCCCGTACAGAAACAGGCTGATCACCCGCTCTTGATCGAGCCACCACTGGAAAAGCTCATCGTTCGGCTCGCCCCAGCCGAGGTCGTCGCCGGGCGCGGAAATGTAGCCGTCCCGGGACAGGTTCATGCCGTAGACCAGTTTCCGCATCGCGCGATGCCTTCCGTCAGCCGGTCTCGGAAGACTAGACCAGTCGAGCGGAGGACGGTGGCTGGACAATCTCCCGTACGGCCAAATCGCCGACGGATATGGCGCGGCGCGAACGGTGGCGAAACCGAGAGCGGATCAGGTTAGTGCTCGTCCAGCAGACGATCTCGCCGGTGCGTTCGGTGACTATGGCACAGTCCTGAGTGTGTCGTTGGACGAGCTGCCGGACTGGTTGCCGGCTTGGTGTCTCGACCAACTGGGCGGCGATCCCGCCGGCGTGCTGTTCCAGTCGCGACAGGTCTCGATGGTGTTCGGTCTGCGGTTGGTCGGTGGCCGGGACGTCGTGGTCAAGGCGCGCGCCGACGGCGGCCGGGCCTCGTCGTGCGTCGCGGCGCAGGCCCGGCTGGCCGAGCGCGGGTTTCCGTGTGCCCGGCCGCTCACACCGGTGGTCGGTGTCGGTGAACTGGCCGTGCACGCCGAGGAATTCCGGCCCGGAGGCGAGGTGTTGCACGGGGACTCCCCGGACATCGCTCTGCGCTGCGCGGAGGTGTTCGCCCGGCTGATGGCCGAACTTGCCGGTGTGCCCGTCGCGCCGCCGCTGCCGAATCCGCCCTGGGTGCGCTGGGACCACACCGATCCCGGGCTGTGGCCGGCCATCGACCTCCTCGACAGCCGGGACCAGAGTGTGGTGTCCGAGCACATCGTCGAGACGGCCGAGCGGGCCCGGGAGCGGCTGCTGGCCGCCGGATTGCCGTGCGTGCTCGGCCACGCCGACTTCGAGGCGCAGAACCTGCGGTGGCGGGGTCGGCAGGTGTGGGCGGTGCACGACTGGGACAGCCTGGCGTGGCAGCCGGAGGCGGCGCTGGTGGGAGCGGCGGGCGGGTCGTTCGCCAGTGCCGGACCGCCCACGCTGGCGCCGATCGACAGCTCCGAGGCGTTCCTGGTGGCTTATCAGGACGTTCGGCGGCGCCTGTTCACGGCCGAGGAGCTGGAGATCGCCTGGGCGGCCAGCTTGTGGATGGCTGCGTACAACGCACGGGAGCTGGCACTGTGCGGTGGCACCCCGGCGGGCGCCGAAGCGCTGCGGGCACAGGCAGCCGAACGCCTCCGCCGGGCCAATGCGTAAATCAACCACATCGGCGGGTTCTATCGTGCGTCGCTCGCTTGGTGGAGGCGGCCGTCGGGCAGGCACGGCGCGGGGGGCGGGCGGGCCCGGAGCGGCCGGTGACGGGGATAAATGGCTTGCACGTGCGCCGGGCCGAGGGTTTGGCTGCTCGCCATGCCTTCCCCCTCACCGATCTTCGTAGCGGGTACGGGCCGTTCGGGAACGTCGCGGATCGCCGACATCATCGGCGAACATCCACTGATCCATCGGATTCCGATGGAGACGAGGTTTCTCGTCGACCCGGGTGGCCTGCGGGATCTGGCCGACGCGCTCACCGATCGATACGACCCCACGGTCGGTGAGGACGCCCTGCACCGGCTGAGCGACTTCCTCACCGTACGAGTGCCCGGCCGGCGCGACGATCGCGGCAAGACCGTTCCCGAGCTGGTCGGCGAGCGGCGCTACCGGGACGCGGTGCAGCAGCTCTGGCCGCGGTTGATCGCGTGCGCATACGACGAACCCGCGCCCGCGGAAGGCTTCGGGAACGCCGACCGGCCGGCCGGGCCGTTCAAGCCGCTGAGCCGCCGGCGGGTACTTCCCAGGTACTTCAGCGACCGGGGCGAACTGCTCGGAATCCTGCGGGGCCTGATCGACACCATGTTCGGCGGAGCAGCCGCCGACGCGGGCAAGCCGACCTGGTGCGAGAAGACACCGTTCAACCTGCTGTGCATGGACTTCCTCTGGGAACTGGTCCCCGAGGCGACCATCGTGCACATCAAGCGTCACCCGGTCTCGGTGCTCGCATCCCACCTGGCCCAGCCGTGGGCCCCGCCCACCGTCGACGGGGCCCTCGCCTACCTCAAGCCGGTCTACCACCGATGGCTCACCTGGAAGAACGCGGCCGACCTGACGGGCAGGCGATACGTCGAGGTGAAAGCAGAAGACCTCGCGGCCGACTGGCCCGGGCAGCGCCGCGCCCTGTTCGAACGGCTCGACGTCGACGACTTCGCCACCCCGTCGACGTTCCAGTCGCACAAGCTGACGCACCGCAGCGACCAATTCGACGGCGAGACCCGCGAGTTCATCGAAGCAGCCCTCGGCACGGTCATCCCAGCCATGGGATATGAGTGACCGCTCCGGCTCGCCACCGTGACGACGCCGTGTCGCGCCGCAGCCGGCCTCGTGATCTCACGGCCCCTCGGTCGCGGCGTTCGGGTCCCGCCGCCCACCGCGTACGACCGCCGCTCAGCGCTTACCGACGACCCGGACGAACGGCGTCACGATCGGGACGGGGCAGCACCGCCGTCATCGTGGTCAGCCCTCGATGAACTGGTAGTCGTTGCCGATGCGACCGTCCGCACCGAGGATGAGGATCTCCAGCCCGCCACCGGCCGCGTCGCCGCCGGCCCGAGGCACCATCTCCCACCGGAACTTGACCACGTCGTGGAGCCGGTCGGCGTCGCCGCGGGACCGGAACACGAAGGTGCCCGGAGCGACGAACCGTTCATAGGCGCGCGTCACCCGCAGTTCCAGCGCGTCATGCCCGCGCGCCTCCAGAGTCAGGCGATCGAACCCCAGCCCCTCCGCGGTCTGTCGCATCTCCTGAGGGGGTTGTAGGACGTGGATCGCGTCGGGGGACCACAGGTCGCCGATGGCGGTGCGGCGTCGTTCCGGGTCGGGTTCATTCCACACGGCGACGTAGCGGTCCGTGAGGTCCTTCAGGTCGATGTCAGCCATGATGATCCTTCGGTCGTGGATGATCGTTGCGACCACGACTGTGCTGCGGCCGGCGCGCCGCCACAATTCCCCGCAGGGAATCGTCCGACGGCGCTGCACCCCGTATACAGGAGGCATGATCACCGAATCGGCGAGCGGTGGACTCGCGGCGGGGCTGCGCACGTGGCGCACCCGCCGACGCATCAGCCAACTCGAACTGGCGGTGCGTGCGGGCACCACCCAACGGCACGTCAGCTTCATCGAGAGCGGACGCTCGACCCCTGGCCGGTCGATGATCATCCGGCTGGCCGAGTCGCTGGAGGTGCCGATCCGCGAACGCAACGAACTGCTCCTCGCCGCTGGTTTCGCCCCCGCGTACCCACAGACCGACCTGGACGACCCCCAGTTGGCGCCGATCCGGACGGCCCTCGAGCGCGTCCTTCAGGGGCACCTGCCGTATCCGGCGGTGATCGTCGATCGGCACGGCGACCTCATCTCGGCCAACGCCGGGTTCCACACGATCACCCGGGGAGTCGACCCGGACCTGCTCGCCCCACCGGCGAGCGTGCCCAGGATCCTGCTGCATCCACGAGGTCTCGCGCCGCGCATCGTCAACCTCGACGAGTGGGCATGGCACATCATCACCCGCGTCGAGGCCGAGAGCCTGCGCAACCCGAGCGACCGGCTCCGCCACCTCGCCGCCGAACTCGCCGACCTGGCACCTCCGCGTCCACGCCACCTCGCGCCGCACCACCTCGGCTTCGCGGTGCCGCTACAACTGCGCACGAGCGAGCCGGACAACCGGGAACTCCGGCTCATCACCACACTCACCCACTTCGGTACCGCCACCGACGTCACCGTCGCCGAACTGCGACTCGAAGCATTCCTACCGGCCGACGAAGCGACCAGCGCCGCACTGACCGAACTCGTCACGGGGTGAACACCACCCGTTCATACCGCTGACCGGAGATCCGGTCATGCCGGCGGCCAAGCGCTTGCTCCTCACGCGGCGTCATGCCACATAGTCGGTGGCGTGGAGGAGCACCTGACAGTGGGGCGTGTGGCGAAGTTGGCCGGCGTCAGCGTCCGCACACTGCACCACTACGACGAGATCGGCCTCCTGGCGCCGTCCACGCGGACCGCGGCCGGGCACCGGGCCTACTCCGCCGGCGACGTGGAGCGGCTCCGGGAGGTGCTCGCCTACCGGCGGCTCGGCTTCGGCCTGCGGGAGATCGCGGATCTGGTCGACGACCCGGCCACCGACGCGGTCGCGCACCTGTGCCGGCTGCGCGGCCTGCTGATGGACCAGCGCGACCGCGCTGCCGCCATGGTGACGGCCATCGACAGGGAGCTGGAGGCGCGAGCGATGGGAATCAGGACGACCCCGGAGGAGCAACTGAGAATGTTCGGCGCGCAACTGTACGACGCCATCGGATCCGCCTACCCGGCGACGCGGCGGACCGAGCCACGGATCGCCGAGCGCATCTGGGATGCGCTGGGGGACGCACGCACCGTGCTGAACGTCGGGGCAGGCACCGGCTCCTACGAACCACCCGACCGGGACGTCACGGCGGTGGAACCGTCGGCGGTCATGCGGGCGCAGCGTCCCGTGGGCGCGGCGCCGTGCGTGGCCGCCGCCGCGGAGAACCTGCCGTTCGAGGACCAGTCCTTCGACGCCGCGATGGCGGTCAGCACCGTCCACCACTGGCCGGACCCGGTCGCCGGGCTGCGTGAGATGCGGCGGGTGGCCCGCCGCGTGGTGGTGTTCACGTACGACGCCGACGACACCGGCTGGCGTCAGCGGTTCTGGCTCACCCGCGACTACCTGCCCGAGTTCGCAGACCTCCTCGTCGGCTGGCCGTCCCTGGCCGACCTGACCCGCGCGATCGGAGGGCGCGCGGAGCCGGTGCTCGTCCCGTGGGACTGCGCTGACGGCTTCTTCGAGGCGCACTGGCGCCGGCCCGAGGCGTACCTGGACGAACACGTACGCCGCGCGGTCTCGGTTTGGACCAGGGTCGGGCCGCAGGCCGAGCAGCGTGCGGTCAGGACGCTGCGCGAAGACCTCTCCTCGGGCCGGTGGGCCGAACGCAACCGCGACCTGGTCGCCCTCGACGCGGCGGAACTCGGTCTCCGCCTGCTCGTGGCCTGAACCACCGGGCGTGAGAGCGCCGCCAGGAACATCAGCTACCGCCGCGGCGACGTCACCAGCCGGTCCCGGTTCTCGGCGACCACGACGCCAACCGGTCGGGACACGACAGTCGCTTCGGGCGTTCGGCGGGGTGCGGTTTTCCGCACCCCGGTGGTTGAGGTCGGCCTGCTGAGGTCGGCGGTGGACCCCATGGTCCGGGCCGCGGGGGGTTCATAGCGTCTTCGGCATGATCCGTTTGTGGCAGCTACCGATGCACGCCGGCCGGTTGGCCCAGGAGCCTGATCCGCCCCCGGGCGGTCCGGTCGGGTTGGCGACCGACCTGACGGAGCGGCTCGGTGCCCCCGCCGCCGGCCTGGCCGTCGCGACGCGGAATCCGATCCCGGCCCGTGCACCCGGCATCGTTCACGGCACCGCACCCCGGTCGGAGCAGGGCCGATGACGCCGGGTGTGGTGGACCCCGCCCCGACCGGGCGTCGCCGGCGGCAGGCTGCCCGGGCGCCGTTCACCACGCGGGCTGGCCGGTGGAGCGCCAACCATCCGTGGCTCGCGATCACCGCCTGGTTGTGTTTCGTGCTCGCCAGCGTGGTCGGTGGCAACCTGGTCGGTACGGTGGAGGCCACCACGCAGGACAGCCTGCACGGGGAACTGGCCCGCGCGGACCGCATCGAGCAGGCCGGCGCCTTCCCGGAGGCCCCGGCGGCGGAGAGCGTCCTGATCACGGCCCGAACCGGGGATCTCGATCTCCAGCGTGCGCAGGGTGTGGCGGCCGACCTGTCGGCGCGGATGCGCGCGCTGCCCGAGGTGGCGACGGTGGCTGACCCGGTCACCTCGCCGGGTCGCGACGCGGTGCTGGTCGAGGTCGAGCTGACCGGTTCGGCGAACGACGCCGACGCGCGGGTCGGACCGCTGCTGGAGGCCACCAGGCAGGCGCAGCAGCGGCATCCCGACCTGCGGGTGGAACAGGTGGGATCGGCGTCCCTGGCGAAGGCGCTGACCGAGACGCTGGCGGCGGATTTCGTCAAGGCCGAGCTGATCAGCGTGCCGGTCGCGCTGGTGATCCTGCTGTTCAGCTTCGGCGCGTTGATCGCCGCCGGGGTGCCCGTGGTGCTGGCGTTGTCGGCCGTCGCGGGTGCCATGGGGCTGGCCCAGTTCGCCTCGCACATCTTCCCGGCCGGTGAACTGGTCAGCAGCATCATCCTGCTGATCGGCATGGCCGTCGGGGTCGACTACTCGCTGTTCTACCTTCGCCGCGAGCGGGAGGAACGCGCTCGCGGGCGGGACAATCGCAGCGCGGTCGAGATCGCAGCCGCCACCTCGGGGCACGCGGTGCTGGTCTCCGGCGTCGCCGTCATGGTCGCCATGGCCAGCCTGTTCCTGGTCGGCGACAACACGTTCAGCTCGATGGCGACCGGCTCGATCCTGGTCGTCGGGGTGGCGGTGGTCGGCTCGCTGACCGTCCTGCCGGCGATCCTGGTCGTCCTCGGGCGTTGGGTGGACCGGCCGCGGGTGCCCTTCCTCGGCCAGCGGATCCAGCGGGCGGAGCGTAGCCCGTTCTGGTCGGCGGTCCTGCGCCCGGCGCTGCGCGCGCCGCTGGTGACGTTCGTGCTCTCCGCCGGGGCGCTGGTGCTCCTCGCCGTGCCGGCGCTGGACATGAACCTCAAGCGGCCGACCACCACCGACCTGCCCCGCTCGATCCCGATCCTGGGCACCTACGACCGCCTGGCGCAGGTGTTTCCGAGCAACGAGCTGGGCACCAGCCATCTGGTCGCGGTCCGTACCGGCGTCACCGGCGGACCGGAGGTGGAGCGGAAACTCGCCGATCTTGCCGAGCGGATCAAGGGGGACGGCCGGTTCGCCCAGGACCGCCCCCCGACCGTGCGCAGGTCCGCCGACGGCACCGTCTTCCTGGCCACCATCCGCGTGGCGGGCGCCAGCGACAGCAGCGAGGCGACGCAGTCGCTGCGCCGGCTGCGCGGCGAACTGCTGCCGGCCACGGTCGGCACGGTCCCGGACACGGAGTGGGCGGTGGCTGGCCGTACCGCGAGCGATGCCGACTTCCGGGACCGCACGGCGGCGGCGCTGCCACCGGTCGTCGCGTTCGTGTTCGGCATGACGTTTCTGGTCATGCTCGCCACGTTCCGATCGGTGGTGGTGGCGTTGGTGTCGATCCTGCTCAACACGATCTCCGTGGCCGCCTCGTACGGACTGCTGGTGCTGGTGTTCCAGCACAACTGGGCGGAAGACCTGCTCGGGTTCACCTCCAACGGCGCTGTCGTGTCCTGGCTGCCGCTGATGCTGTTCGTCATCCTCTTCGGGCTCTCGATGGACTACCACGTGTTCGTGGTGAGCCGCATCCGCGAGGCGGTCCAGCGCGGCGTACCGACCCGGCGGGCGATCGAGCAGGGCATCGTCTCGTCAGCGTCGACGGTCAGCAGCGCCGCGATCATCATGGTGGCCGTCTTCTGCATCTTCGCCACCCTGTCCATCGTCGAGTTCAAACAACTCGGCGTGGGGCTCGCCGCCGCGATCCTGATCGACGCCACCATCATCCGCGCGGTTGTCCTGCCGTCCCTCATGCGACTGCTCGGCGAGGCGAACTGGTGGGCCCCGCGCTTCCTCGCCGGCCGCCACACCGATGTCACCCGGCGGGACAGCGCCGCCGATGCGCCGGTCGCCACCCTTGCCGGTGACCGGTAGCTCGACCGCCGACCGCAAACCTGCCCACCGAACCGGAAGGAGGACGGGCCCCCCGCCCGCCCGCACGGGCGCGGCGGCCCTGACCACAGATGACCACTTCCTGGGACCCCACCGCGCCGGGTGTGCTCCGACTGCCCTCCGGCCGACTTGTCCGCGGCCGTGCGCTCCGGCGCCCGCTGCCGCCGGGCGTGCAACCCACCTTCGCGCTCTACCTCCTCGGCCGCGAGCCAGCCCCGGTGGCATGGGAGCACCGGTGGCTGCGCTGGCCCGACTTCCGGCTGCCGTCCGACCGCGCGGCGACCGCCGACGCGTTGCGCGAGGCCTGGGCTCGCGCCGGAGACGAACGCGTAGAGATCGCCTGTGGCGGTGGGAAGGGACGCACCGGCACGGCCCTCGCCTGCCTCGCGGTGCTCGACGGGGTGCCCAACGACCAGGCGGTCGCCTATGTCCGGCAGCACTACGCCGCCGGTGCCGTCGAGACCCCCTGGCAACGCCGTTTCGTCACCCGCTCCGATAGGTGCGACCCGGTCCCCGCTCCGGCTTGCGCGCCGGTAGCCAGGCAGACTCGCCTGGCTACCGGCGAACCCGCCACGGCTGGTCCGCGAGCTGTACGGGCGCGCTTGGGCCAGCGGCGTCCCGATCCTGGTTCCGAGCCGGTCGGACCTGCAGGACCGCGACCGACGACAGCACCAGCACCCCGCCGACGAGTTGAACAGCGCTCAGGGATTCGCCGAGGGTCAACGCGGCCAGTCCGGTGGTGACCACCGGTTCGAAGGTGGACAGGATGGCGGCGGTCGACGGGCCGGTCCGCTTCAGACCGGCGAAGAACGTGAGCATCGCCAGGACGGTGGAGACGACGGCGATGCAGGCCAGCCAGAACCATCCGGGCAGCCTGAAGTCGAGGTCGACCCCGCCGGTGAGCAGCGCACGCGCACCGAGGGTGCCGGCGGCGCCGGCCATCACCAGCGCGGACAGCACCACCGGCGGCAGCCGGTGCACGACGGTGTCGGCGACCAGGATGTAGCCGGTGTAGGTGATCGCGGCACCGAAGGCCAGCAGCGCCCCGCGGGGATGGAAGCTCACGCCGCCGGCGCCGAGGAGGACGAGCAGCGTTCCGCAGGACGCGGCCACCAGGGCGGCGCCGCGCCCGGGTGTCAGTCGGTCCCGGCCCAGCAGCACCGCCGCCACGGTGACCAGGACGGGGTAGGTGTAGAGGATCAGGGACAACAGCGACGCGTCCATCAGCTGCAGGGCCGAGAAGAACAGACTGGCCTGCGTGGCGTACCCGACGGCGCCCAGGCCGACGGCGGTGGCCAGCAGCCGGCGGCGTGCGGCCGCTGGGCGGTCGGCCGGCTCGCCGGGTGGTCCCGGTGCTTCTCGCCGTAGGTCCTGGCGGGCGAGCAGGACCATCCCCAGCAGCGCGGCGGCCAGGCTGAAGCGCACCAGGAGCAACGTCCCGGGCGATACGCCCGCCTGGTAGGCGAGCTTTCCGAAGATCGCCATGGCGCCGAAGCACGCCGCGGAGAGAAGACACAGAGCCGCACCCATGCGATTCAGCATCGGCTACCCGATTCATCAGGTCTAGTGACGATACGTGGAGCCGACTCGTTAGCATTTTTGCATGGTCGCGCTGGATCTTCGCCGCCTCCGCTTCCTTCGGGAGTTCGAGGAGCGGGGCACCCTGGCCGCGGTCGCCGGGGCGCTCGGCTACAGCCCCTCCGCGGTGTCCCAGCAGCTAGCTCTCCTGGAACGGGAGGTCGGCACCCGGTTGTTCGAGAAGGCCGGGCGGGGCGTGCGGCTGACCGACGCCGGGCAGCTCTTGGCCCGGCACGCGCGGGTGCTGTTGTCGGCGGCCGAGGCGGCGGAGGCCGACCTGGCCGCGTTGAGCGGTGAGGTGCGGGGCACCGTGCGGGCCGGCGGCCTGCAGTCTGCCGCTCGCCGCCTGCTGGTGCCGGCCGTCGCCCGGTTGACGGTCGAGCACCCGCAGGTCCGCGCGGAGATCTCCGAGCTCGAACTGGAGCAGGCACTACCGGGCCTGCGGCTGGGCTCGGTCGACCTGATGATCGGCGACGAGTACGACGGTCATCCCCGGCCCCGGCCCGCCGGGCTGCGCTTCGCGGTCCTGCACGAGGAGCCGCTGAAGGTGGTCCTCCCCGCGACCCACCCGCTGGCCAGGTCTGGCGGACCGGTCCCGATCGCCATGCTGCGATCCGAGGTCTGGGCCGCCTCCGACGAGGGGACCGGCCATCACGCCATGGTGGTCGGGACCTGCCGCTCCCTCGGCGGGTACGAGCCCGACCTGCGGCACCGCTCCAGCGACGCCGACGTACAACTCGAACTCGTCCGCGTCGCGGCGGCCGTCGCGTTGATGCCCCTGCTGACCCTGCCGGCCGACGACCCCGCGCTGGCCGTCCGCGACGTCGCCGAAGCCACCCTCGGCCGCCGCCTGGTCGTGGTCACCCGGGACAGTCCGCCGGCTCCGGCCCTGACCGCCCTGCTGGCCGCCGTGACCGACCAGGCCCGCCAGCTCGAACGATCAGGGCCCGAGCCGACGCCCGGACGCCGATCCAAGGGCTGCGCCGAGGAGGGTCGGGTGCTCGGTCCACAGCCACCGCAGGTACTGCCGTAGTTCCTCGGGGGTGGCCACCCATCCCTCGTCGGTGTAGGCGAGGATGCGTCGGACCTCACCCGGCACCAGGTCGTAGCCGGTCGCCCCGGTCTCCGGGACGGGCCGGTCCGGGGGCACGGCCACCGGCAGCGGAATCAGCGGGAGGCGAAGCCCGCCGCCGGTGAGGGCCTCGAGGACCGTGAGGTAGACGCGGGCCAGGTGGTACGGGGAGACGACGAGCGCCAGGCTGGTGATGCCGTACCCCCGGACCCGGTCGACGATCCACGCGGCCTGCAGGCCGGTGTTGGGGGCCGGCTCGGCCTGGAGGTGGACCCCGTCGGTGCGACGGAGGCCGAGGCCGCGCAGGTGGTCAAGGGTGAGCTCGACGTACGTCTGTTCCGCCGGGTTGCCGTTCGCGACCAGGAGGTGGCGGACCCGGGGGTTGGCCTCCCAGTGCCGAATGGCGTGGGTGAGCCGCCAGTCCTCGCCCTGCCCGGTGGGGACGACGAGCGCGTCGACCTGCGCGGCGGCCGACTGCGGCAGGGTCAGGATCATCGTGAGGGCCTTCGCCACCGCCAGGAACTGGCCGGCGGTGCAGCCGGCGAAATCCTCGTCGGGCACGAGCCGAGGGGTCGCGGGGCGCGACGGCGACACAGCCACCCGACGATGCTACGAAGCCGCGCCGCCCGCCGCTGCCCGCCCGCGCCCGCCGCTCGCCGCCGTCCGCCCGCAGCCGCAGGCGGCGGCCGGGGCGCGTAACGGCGGAGGGGGCGTATGGTGCCGGCATGGCGCGCGAGGTCTGGGCCGACGGCCAGGCATACGAGGCGTACGTGGGCCGGTGGAGCCGCCGGGTCGCCGAGGAGTTCGTCGGCTGGCTGGCCGTGCCAGCCGGCCGGCGCTGGCTCGACGTCGGCTGCGGCACCGGCGCGCTGACCTCGACGGTCCTCGCGCGGGCGGCGCCGGGGCAGGTCGTCGGCGTCGACGCCTCCCACGGGTTCGTCAGCCACGCCCGGTCGCTGGTGGACGACCGGCGGGCGGCCTTCCAGGTCGGCGACGCCCAGGCGCTGCCGTTGCCGGACCGCAGCGTCGACGTGGTGGTCAGCGGGCTGGCGCTCAACTTCGTGCCGGACCCGGCGCGCGCCGCGGCCGAGTTCGCCCGGGTGCTCCGGCCGGGCGGCGTGGCCGCCGCGTACGTCTGGGACTACGCCGAGGGCATGGCGATGATGCGGCACTTCTGGGACGCCGCCATCCGGCTCGACCCGGCGCTGGCCGACCTGGACGAGGCCCGCCGGTTCCCAATCTGCGCCCCGGAGCCGCTGCGGACGCTCTGGGCGGATGCCGGGCTGACGGCGGTGTCGGTCCGGCCCATCGAGGTGGACACGGTGTTCGCCGACTTCGACGAGTACTGGGCGCCGTTCCTCGGCGGTCAGGGCGCGGCTCCGGCCTACCTGATGGCGCAGCCCGAGCGGCACCGCGCCGCGCTGCGCGAGGAACTGGCGGCCCGGGTGCCGACCGGGCCGGACGGGTCGATCCGGCTCACCGCCCGGGCCTGGGCCGTACGGGGCACGGCGGCCGACTGACCTCCTCGGTGGACGGCGGTCGTTCCTCTCATGGACGGCGGCTGCTGGCTGACGTCGATCCGGCTGTCCAGTGCCGGACTGAGCCCGCCCGCACCGCCGGCTCCTCCGTCAACCTTGGCGCACGCGTTCCGCGTACCGCTGGATCGGAGGATCGATGAGAAGTCACCGTCGACGGCGCGCGACCGGCACGATGCTGGTCGCGGCCCTGGTCACCGCGATCGTCACCGCCCTGCTGCCCGCGTCGCCCGCCCTCGCGCTGCCCTCCGGCAGCGGCTGGTCGGCCTCGTGGAGCTACTACCAGCCCACCGCCTACCAGTACGCGGGCACGCTGCCCGGCGTACGGCTGACCGGCTACGCCACCGACAACTCGGGCACCAGCAGCACCGCCGGGACCATTGAGGACACCGCCGACGACGCGCGGTGCGCCCGGGTGATGCTCTACGCCTACGGCGTCGGGTACGTCGCCGACCGGACCACCTGCGGCAACGGCTCGTACCTGACGTACAGCACGGGCAGCTTCAGCCAGGGGCTGCTGGTGATCGTCTACCGGATGGTCCCCGGCACGACCACCCAGGACAAGGGCTTCTACCTGTACATCCCCGGCTCGGCGACCGACCCGGAACTGCGGACGGTCGGCACCGGCGCAAGCTGGTCGTACTACACCTCGACCTCGTTCCAGTACACGGTGACCCGCCCCGGCGTGCGGCTGACCGGCTACGGCGCGCACCAGTCCGGCGACCTGCGCTCCGCGCTGAACACGGTGCAGAAGACCGCCACCTCGGTCGGCTGCGCCACGGGCAGCGTCACCGGGGGATTGACCACCAGCGGCGGGACCTGCGCCAACGGCGGCAGCACGTCGTTCGGCCGGTTCGACCTGAGCAACAACTTCGAGGCGTCCGCCTGCTACCAGCCGGTGCCCGGCACCCGCCGCTGCCTGCCGCTGAACATCCCCGAGCCCTGGTAGTCACCGGACACCTCTGGACGTCGCACCGCGAATCGGCCGCGCCGCACCGGGCCCCCTGCCGCCGGCAGGGGGCCCGTCGGAGGTCGCCCCGGAGAGCGTGATGACTCAGCGGCATATTGATGACTCAGCGGTATCGCGGCCGTGCGCGACACGACCCGGGACGGCGACGCGGTGCCGCCTCCGTCCCGACCGGCCGGCGGAGGACCGGCCGAACCGGCGTGGTGTCCGATAGCTGACAGGACGCCGGTGCCCCTCGCGCAGCACTGTTGTAGCAGGTCAGAGGCGTGCGGACGGCGGGCCACAGCGCATTCCTCCGGCCCGGTGGCGACGGCGGTGTCGCCACCGACCCCGCCGGCACCGCCCGGGCGTCCGAGCCGGTGCCCGCCCGCCGACACCGAGCAAGAGAGGAGGGGCCGGCATGGCCGCTCCCACCGCGACCGCAACCCTGAACGCGTCGACCTACTCGCCGGGCGACCAGATGACCCTGACCGTCGCCTACTCCGACGCCGACACCCGACCGCTGACCGTCACCGTCGTGGTCACCGACGCACTGGGCAACAGCAGCGCCCCGGCCCGGGTCACCGCCGTCCTGGATCCGCTCACCGTGACCGTCGCCGACGACTCCGGCCGCACCTGGACCCGGGTCTCCGACAACGGTTCGGTGGCCGTCTACCGGGCGGTGGCGTGATGCCCCGGGTGACCGTGACGGTGCGGGACTCGGCCGGGCGCACCGTCACCACGACCGCCACCTACTCCGTCGCCGCGCCGGTGCTGGGCGGCTACTACCTGTCCGGCGGGGCCGACCCGACGGCGGACATGGCGGGCGGCAACTTCCGCTCGCTCACCCAGTACCGCAGCTTCGCCGACGGCTACACGTTCCCCGGCTACAACCGGCCGTGGCTGACCAACCTGGGCCGGGCGGCCGTCGCGATCAACATGGTGCTGGAGTTGAAGCACTACGGCGCGGCCGACGGACCGCAGACCTTCACCGTGGACGGGGTCAGCTACACCGTCCCGGCGCCGGCGATGACCATCCAGCAGCGTCCGGGCACCACCTGGCCCAGGGCGTACGGCTACGGCCAGGTGCTCGCCGGGCAGTGCGACGGGCTCTTCGCCCGAGCGCTGGCGCAGTACCGGACCCTGGGCTTCGGGGTGAACATCCAGCTCGCCTCCGAGCTGGACACCGACCACGAGTTCGGCACCACCGAGGCGGGCAGGGCGTACACCTGGGCGGAGTCGGACGCCCGAGCGGTGCAGGCGATGACCTACATCGTGAACTGGTTCAGGGCCCGCCCGCTGCCCGCCGGCACCACCTTCTCGGTCGGTGTGGGCGGCTTCGACCGGGCCTGCTTCCAGCGCACCCACCCGGAGGCGCTGATGGCGAAGCTCGACTTCCTCCAGTGGAACGTCTACGCCACCGCGCCCGAGCACACCGCGCTCGCCCGGTTCCGCCGCACCAAGGACTGGGCGGTCGCCGACCTCGGCCCGGTCGCGCTCTCCCGCCCGGTGATCATCGCCGAGTGGGGGGTCCGGGTGGCGGAGATCCCGGACCAGGCGAAGTGGATCGCCACCGTGCCGGCGGCCATCGCCGCGCTCAACGCCGAGCGCGGGCCGCGGATCGTCCGGACCAACTACTTCAACTCCGGCTGGGGCACGTTGTCGCCCAAGGCCGACGGCCTGGCCGCGCTGCGCGCCGCGTACGCGACCCGGCCGTACGTCTGAGCTGAGCCGGCGGCGCCGGTCCGGCCCCGGCCGGCGCCGCCGACCCTCAGTCGAGCCGGGTGGCGTACGCGTCGCGCAACTCGGCCCAGCCGAACTCCTTCGCCTCGGTGCCCCGGATCGGGCCGACCGGGTCGCCGTCGAGCAGGTGCTCGGCCACGTCCAGGCAGAGGTGCCAGCCGGCCGCGACCATCGGCGCGATCCCGCGCTCGGTGACCGTGTGCCGCAGGGTCAGCCGGGTGCCGGTGACGCTCGGCGCCAGCTCCCAGCGCAGCAGGTCGTCGCCCCAGGTGTACTCCAGCAGGTGGGGCGGCTCGGCCCGGCGTACCGTCGCCGGCAGGTCCTCGGTGGTGTCGCCGTCGACCATGGTGAGCACGGCGGCGCCGGGGGCGCCGAGGTCGCGGTCGGCGAGGAACGGGGCCCACTCGCGCAGCCGGGCCGGATCGGTCAGCGCCGCCCACACCGCCTCCGGCGGGTGGCGCAGGTCGCGGACGAAGACCAGAGTCGTGCCGCCGTCGGCCGGCTCGGCGCGGACCTCGGCGGGTGGGCTGGGGCGGAAGCTGTCGCGTGGCATCACTGCTCCTGACGGTCGAGGTGTCGTTCCAGGGCGTCCAGGTGGGTCTCCCAGAGTTGCCGGTACGGGGCGAGCCAGTCGTCGACGGCCTGGAACGGGCGCACGTCGATCCGGTAGATGCGCTGCCGGGCGGCGGTGCGGCAGGTGACGAAGCCCGCGTCGCGGAGCACCCGCAGGTGCTTGGAGACGGCCGGCTGGCTGACCCCGAGGGTGTCCACCAGCTCGCCGACGCTGGACTCGGCCCGGCGGAGCCGGTCGAGGATGCGGCGCCGGGTCGGCTCGGCGAGGACGGTGAAGGCGTCGACGGACACCCACCGAATATTCCTTGCTGTTCATATGACTGTCAAGGCATATGAGCCTTTCCGGCGGCGTCCGGGCGGGCTACCTATGCTCGGGACATGGAATTGCGGATCTTCACCGAACCCCAGCAGGGCGCGACCTACGACGACCTGCTCGCCGTGGCCCGCTGCGCGGAGGAAACCGGCTACGCCGCCTTCTTCCGCTCCGACCACTACCTGAAGATGGGCTCGGTGAGCGGGGAACCCGGCCCGACGGACGCCTGGACCACCCTCGCCGGCCTGGCCCGCGACACCCGGCGGATCCGGCTCGGCACGCTGATGACCGCCGCCACCTTCCGGCTGCCCGGCCCGCTGGCGATCACCGTCGCCCAGGTGGACCAGATGAGCGGCGGCCGGGTCGAGCTGGGCATCGGCACCGGCTGGTTCGCCGAGGAACACACCGCGTACGGCATCCCGTTCCCCTCGGTCGGCGAGCGGTTCGACCGGCTGGAGGAGCAGCTCGCGGTCATCACCGGGCTCTGGGCGACCCCGCCGGGCAAGACCTTCGACTTCGCCGGCCGGTACTACCCGGTCACCGACTCGCCGGCGCTGCCGAAGCCGGTGCAGCAGCCGCGCCCGCCGATCCTGCTCGGCGGCATGGGCCCGAAGCGCACCCCGCGGCTGGCCGCCCGGTACGCCGACGAGTTCAACCTGCCGTTCGTCTCGGCCGAGGACACCGCCGCCCAGTTCGAGCGGGTACGCGCGGCCTGCGCCGAGGTGGGCCGGGACCCGGCCGAGCTGCGCTGGTCCAACGCCCTGGTGCTGTGCTGCGGCCGGGACGACGCCGAGGTGGCCCGCCGGGCCGCGGCGATCGGCCGGGAGCCCGACGAGCTGCGCGCCAACGGCCTCGCCGGCACCCCCGCCGAGGTGGTCGACAAGATCGGCCGGTACGCGGCGGCCGGCAGCCAGCGGATCTACCTCCAGGTGCTCGACCTGGCCGACCTGGACCACCTGGAACTGGTCGCCGCCGAGGTGATGCCGCAGGTCTGAGCCGTCCCGTCCGGTCGGGCCGGCGAGCAGCGACGCGCCGCGCCCGGCCGGGCGCGGCGCGGCTCGCCCGGCCCGGTCAGCGGCCCGGGTCGCGCAGCACGGTGTCCAGCCGGCCGTCGCGGTCCCGGTCGAGATAGGTCACGTCCGGCACCCCGTCGCCGTCCAGGTCGACCTGGAGCACGTCCGCGACGCCGTCGCCGTCCAGGTCGGTGACCACCTCGACGGAACCGTCCAGGTGCCGGGTGACGATCGAACGCGCGCCGGTCCGGGGCGGCGGCCCGGGCGTCGGCACCGGCGTGGGCGCCGGCGGCGGCGCGGGGGTCGGCTTCGGCCCCGGGCTGGTCGCCACCACCCGGCGGTACGCCCCGGCCGGCCCGCTGGCCGGCTCGACGCCGCTGCCGGTCGGGTCGATCTCCTCCTCGGACGGGAAGACGTCGCCGCGTGGGGCGGGATCACGGTAGGTGCTCATCGGCGTAGGGTTCCCCGACGGCGGCGGTGGTAACCGCTGGCCGATCGACCGGTGCTGGCGCGTGCCCGGTCGGCGCATGATGCAGACCGGAAACCACGGCCACGAACGGGGGTACGACGTGGAACTGCACCGCAACCGGGGGGCGTTGGTGCTGCCCCTGGTCTGCGTACTGGGGGGTGCGGCGCTGCTGCTCTTCGCGCGCGACGGTGCCGTGCTGCACCGGATCGTCGGCGGGGGCGGCGTGCTGCTCGGCGGCGTGGTGCTGGCCGGGCTGCTGCGCCCGTTCCGGTTCGCCATCGGTGCCGACGGGCTGACCGTACGGCTGCCGAAGCTGCGCCGGCTGATCCGCTGGCACGAGATCGACGCGCTGGCCCTGGACCAGCCGCCGGCCGCGCAGGGCCGGCCCACCTCGCCCCGGCTGCTGCTGGTGCCGGCGGCGGGGACCGCGCTCGGCCTGCCGGCCACCGGGCACCACCCGCGTGACGGGCGGGCCGCGGTGGAACTGCTCGATCTCGACCGGGTCCGGGAGCGGCCCGCGGAGATCGCGGCGGCCCTGTCGCGGTACGGCGGGGACCGCTTCGTCGACGTGCTCGGGCTGCGCCAGGCCGCCTTCGGCGCCCCGGACTTCACCGTCGGGCTGCGCGGCTACCAACCGGACCGGGTCGACGCGCTGATCCGGCGCGGCCAGGACGCCCTGGTCTGGGGCGGCACGCTGGAGCGGCAGGCCGCCCGCTCGGAGATCGAGCGGGCCCGGGCCGAGGGTCTCCCGGTCGCCGGGCGCGGCTACAGCACCTCGCAGGTCGACGCGGCCCTGGCCACGCTGAGCGGCGCGTTGGCCGGCGACCAGTCCACCGAACGGAGGCCGACCGCGTGACGGGACCGGGGGTGCCGCGCCGGAACTGGGCGGGCAACGTGCGCTACGCCGCCCGCCGGTACCACCGGCCGGAGTCGGTGGACGAGCTGCGCCGGCTGGTGGCCGGCAGCGAACGGGTCCGGGTGGTCGGCACCGGCCACTCCTTCAACCGCCTCGGCGACACCACCGGCGACCTGGTCTCGCTGGCCGGCCTGCCGCCCGACGTACGGCTGGACCCGGAGCGGCGGACCGTGACCGTGCCGGCGGCGACGCGCTACGGTGACCTCGCCGCCCTCCTGCACAGGCAGGGGTACGCGCTGGCCAATCTCGCCTCGCTGCCGCACATCTCGGTGGCCGGCGCGGTCGCCACCGGCACCCACGGCTCCGGCCCGACGATCGGCAACCTGGCCACCGCGGTCGCCGGGCTGGAACTGGTCACCGCCGACGGCGACCTGCTGACCGTGGACCGGTCGAGCGAGGACTTCGCCGGCATGGTGGTCGGGCTGGGCGCGCTCGGCGTGGTCACCCGGCTCACCCTGGACGTGGTGCCCACCTTCGACCTGCGCCAGTACGTCCGGCTCGACCTGCCCCGGGAGGCACTGGACGCGGCGCTCGACTCGGCGTACAGCGTCAGCGTCTTCACCGACTGGCGGACGCCGCGGCTGCGGGAGGTCTGGCGCAAGCAGCGCGCGGACCAGCCGCCGCCCCCGGCGGACTGGCTGGGTACGACGGCGGCCGACCGGCCCCGGCACCCGGTGCCCGGCATGCCGGCGGAGAACTGCACGGCCCAGCTCGGCGAGCCCGGCCCGTGGCACGAGCGGCTGCCGCACTTCCGGCTCGGCTTCACCCCGAGCAGCGGGGAGGAGTTGCAGTCGGAGTACCACCTGCCGCGCGCGGCGGCGGCCGAGGCGCTGGCCGCGCTGGACGAGGTCGCCCACCTGATCGCTCCGGTGCTCCAGGTCTGCGAGCTGCGTACGGTGGCCGCCGACGAGCTGTGGCTCAGCCCGAACCAGGGCCGGGACAGCCTCGCCGTGCACTTCACCTGGATCGCCGACGCGGCGGCGGTGCTGCCGGTGGTGGCCGCGGTGGAGGAGCGGCTCGCCCCGTTCGCGCCGCGCCCGCACTGGGGCAAGGTGTTCGAGCTGGCCCCGGCCGCGGTGGCCGCCGCCTACCCCCGGTACGCCGACTTCACCGCTCTCCTGCGTCGCCTCGACCCCCGGGCCACGTTCCACACCGACCCGTTGGACGCGTACTTCCCCCGCTGACCGGTCCCCGTGATCGTCTGATCGGGGGCAGGTCGGGCCGGCTCAGCGACAGGCGATCACGAGGTCAGCGGCGGGCGAGGTCGTCGCGCATGCTGCCGCGCTGGACGGCGCGGCTGATGTCGCTGGGGGAGACGATGCCCACCAGGCGACCCTCGGTGACCACCAGGGCCCGGCCGTCGGCGCACTCGCTGAGCCGGGGGAGCAGGTCGTTGAGCTGCTCGTCGGGGGAGGCGAGCACCAGCTCGTCGGCCCGGCAGGAGACCTCGGCCAGCGTGGTGCCGGTCCGCCGGTCGGCCGGGATGCCGCGGACCCGGTCCAGGGTGACCAGCCCGACCGGCCGGCCCTCCTCGGTCAGCGGCAGCGCCGAGTGCCGGTACGCGAAGAGGTAGTGGTCCACGAAGTCGGCCACCGTCATCTGCCCCGACGCGGTCTGCGGCTGCGGGGTCATCACGTCGGCCACCCGGATCCCGCGCAGCGCGCTGCCCAGCCGGGCCTGCCGCTCCTCCATGCCGGCCGCGCCGATCAGGAACCAGCCGATCAGGGCCAGCCAGAGCCCGCCGAAGCCGACGCCGGCCAGGAACTGCCACAGCCCCAGGCCGATCAGCAGCGCGCCGAGCACCCAGCCGGCCCGGGCGGCCACCACCGACGCCTTCGTCCGGTCCCCGGTCCACTTCCAGACCGCCGCCCGCAGCACCCGCCCACCGTCCAGCGGCGCGGCCGGCAGCACGTTGAACACGGCCAGCAGCACGTTGATGCCGGCCAGCCAGGACATCGCGCCGAGCAGCAGCCCGTCCTCACCGACCAGGGCGAGCAGCACGGCGATGGCCCCGAAGAAGAGCCCGATCACCAGGCTGACCAGCGGGCCGACCCCGGAGATGCGCAGCTCCGCGCCGGGGTCCTTGGCCTCGCCCTTCAGCTCGGCCACGCCGCCGAAGAGCCAGAGCGTAATCCCCTCGACGGCCAGCCCGTTGCGCTTGGCCACGATCGCGTGGGACACCTCGTGGGCGAGCAGGCCGAGGAAGAAGACCACCGCGGCGGCCAGTCCGGCCAGCACGTACGCGGCCACCGGCTCGCCGGGGTAGGCCCGGGGGAACTGGTTGGCCGACAGCCCCCAGGCGATCAGCGCGAAGATGACCAGGACGCTCCAGTTGACCCCGACGGGTACGCCCGCGATCCGGCCAAGCCGGAAGCTCGCCCTCATGTTTCCGTGATACCCCCGCATCCCGTCCCCATGCCAGAAACGGGACCGGGGCGGCCGAACCACGATCACGCGCGCCGAGCCGGTCCGCCCGCCGCCGCCCATCGGCGCGCCGCCGCGGCTCGCCCCCCGGCCGCCGGACCCGGCGGTCGCTCGGCCCGCGCCGGGCCGGTGACCGGGCAGGCCACCGACTCGGCGGCGGAGCGGCCACCGGTCAGCTCAGCTCGGCGCGCGGGTCCGGGACCGCCTTCTCGGCGGCGCGGCTGACCTCTTCCCACTCGGCCCAGGTCGCCAGGCGTCGCTGGGTGATGTCGACGGCGACGTCGTAGACCATGCTGCCGAGCAGCAGCCGCAGCGGGGGGTTGTCGCTGGCGACCAGCTTCATCAGCGCCTCGGCGGCCAGCCGGGGTTCGCTGTCGACCGATCCTTCGGCCCACTGCTTGGCCAGTTCCTCGCGCAGCGGGTCGTAGGCGGGGTTGGGGGTGGTGGCGGTGCTGCTGGTGTAGAGGTCGGTCCAGTAGCCGCCGGGTTGGACGATGGTGACCTTGACGCCGAAGGCGGCCGCTTCGGCGGCGAGGGCTTCGCTCATGCCCTCCAGGGCGAACTTGCTGGCGCTGTAGAGCCCGGTGCTGGGGAAGCCGCCGAGCGCGCCGATGCTGGAGATCTGGACGAGGTGGCCGCCGCCCTGGGCGCGCAGGTGCGGCAGGACGGCCTGGCTGACCCAGAGCGCGCCGAAGAAGTTCAGCTCCATCTGGGCGCGGGCCTGCTCCTCGGTGAATTCCTCCACCATGCCGGCGAACAGGGCCCCGGCGTTGTTGACGACGATGTCGAGCCGGCCGAAGTGCCGCACCGCCTCGGCGACGGCGTCGACGACCGCCGGACGGTCGGTGACGTCGAGGCGCAGGGCGAGCAGGCGGTCGGGGTGCCGGGCGGCGAGGTCGTCCAGTGGTGAGACGTCCCGGGCCGCGCCGACGACGCGGTCACCGGCGGCGAGCGCCGCTTCGGTGAACGCGCGGCCGAGGCCACGGCTCGCGCCGGTGATGAACCAGACCCGGGATGGGGCGGTGCCTGAGGCCTCCATGGAGGGACTCCCTTCGTTGCGAGACGAACCGTCTCGTCTCGGTTGCGAGGATGACAATACCCGGCCGTGCCGGGATGTCAAGACGGACCGTCTCGTCTCTCTTGCTGCTAGATTCGGTCCGTGCCCACGCAGAAGGTCGCTCCCGATTCCAGCCGTCGCAGCCAGGCGGCGCGGCGGGCCATCCTCACCGCCGCCCTCGACCTGGTCAGCGAGCTGGGTTACGCGAAGCTCAGCATCGAGGGCATCGCCTCCGCCGCCGGCGTGGGCAAGCAGACGATCTACCGGTGGTGGCCGTCCAGGGGTGCCCTGCTCTTCGACGCGTTCCTGACCTTGACCACCGACGGGCAGGACGTTGGCGAGGCGGCCCTAGCGGCCCTACCCGACACCGGCGACCTGGCGGCCGACCTGAAGGCGGTGCTGCGGGCCACCGTCGAGGAACTGAACGACCCCCGCTACGACCAGCCGATGCGGGCCCTGCACACGGAGGTCGTACACGATCCCGCCCTGGCCGCCGCCTACCAGGAGCGGCTGGACGGGCCGCTGCGCGAGCTGAAGAAGGAGCGCCTGCGCGCCGCCCGCCGCGCCGGGCAACTGGCCGAGGACGTCGACCTCGACGTCGCCGTCGACCTGCTGTTCGGCCCGATCCTGAACCGGTGGCTCCAGCGCACCGGCCCGCTCACCGCCGAGTACGCCGACCAGGTGGTGGACGCCGCGTTGCGCGGCCTGCGGCCGGCGTCACCCGCCCGGTAGGTCGGTGCCGGGCCGTTCCACCGCGACCCCGTGGTCAGGGGCGGGGGGTCTCGCTGGCCACGGTCTGCTCACGCGGCAGCGCCGCGGCCCGCAGCGCCCAGTCCAGCGCGTAGTCGGCGACCTGCTCCCAGCCGGGCTGCCCCACCGTGAAGTGCGAGCGGCCGGGGAACTCGTGGTACGCGGTCAGCGCCCGCGACTTCTGGTACAGCGCCGCGTTGGAGCGGACCACGGTGGCCGGCACCACGTGGTCGACCCCGCCGGCGATCAGCAGCAGCGGCGCCCGGTCGGAGCGGCGGGTGTCCACCTCGGCCGGGGAGTTCGGGTCGAGGTTGGCGAACGCCCCCTCGAAGAGCACCCGCCCGGCGCCCGGCACCGCGTACCGCTGCCAGGCGCGGTCGGAGTCCTCCCGGCTGAGGGTGTTGCCGAAGGCGTAGTGGAAGTCGTCGGGCGTGAACGGCACCGCCCGGTTCCGGTTGGCCGGATTGTGCAGGATAGAGAAAGCCGAGCGCAGGGTGCTCAACGGCAACTTGAGCACCCCCTTCACCGCGGCCGGGTGCACGCCCACCGCCGCCGCGCCGAGGCCCCGGTCGACCAGCAACTGGGTGATCAGGCCGCCGAACGAGTGCCCCATGATGACCGGTGCGGTGGGCAGCTCCCGGATGATCCGGTCGTAGTGGTCGACGATCTCGGCGAGGCGCTGCCGGGCGATCGGGGCGGGATCCTCCCGCAACTGCTCGACCTCGCCCTCCATGCCCGGCCAGGACGGGGTCAGCACCCGCAGCCCGCGCCCGGCGAACCGGGTGGCCCACCGCTCCCAACTGCGCGAGGTCATCCAGAGCCCGTGGATGAGTACGACGGTGTCGACCGGTCCCTGCGGCGCGCTGGCCATGGCGTCCCTCCCGGTGTCGTGGCGTCCGGACCTGCGGTTACCCGCCCGGCCGCCGGCGATTCCCGGCGCGCTCGGGCGGGTCAGGCGGTCGGCGGCGGGGCGGGCAGTTGGTCGACCACCACCACCGCGCTGCCGGTCCGCACCTCCGCCAGCAGTTCCCGCTGGCCGCTGCGGGTCAGCCGGATGCAGCCGTTCGTGGTGTTCCGGCCCAGTTCGCCGTCGTGGTACCAGCTGTGCAGGCCGATGTGCGCCCCGCGCAGGCTGGCCGGCACCGAGTTCGGGTCGTCCGGCACCGCGCCGAGGGCGAAGATGTCCACCCCGCCGTACACGTGCTGGGGCGGTGGGGTGCGGCCCAGGATGAACGTCCGGCCCAGCGGCGTCTCCTGCCCCCGCTGCCCCAGGCTGACCTCCCAGGACCGCACCGCCCGGCCGGCCCGGTACCAGGTGAGCCGGTGCGCCCGGCGCTCGACCACGAGCTGGTCGCGCAGCTCGACGGTGGTGAAGCCGCCGGGCGGCAGCCAGGCGAGCCGGCGGTTGGCCGACGGGAGCAGCACCGCCGTCCAGCCGGCGCGGCGTTGGGCGATCGGCATGGTCAGCTCGACGCCGCGGATGGTCGGGGCCAGGAAGGCCAGCGGCCGGCCGCCCGGCGCGTCGTACGCGGCGATCCGGCGGGTCGGGTGCAGCCCCTCGGTGAGCGGGGTGGGGTCCGCCGCGGCCGGGTCGGCGGGGAAGCCGCGGGGCGCCGGGTCGTAGTCGACCACCGGCAGGTCGTCCGGCGCGGGCGCGGCGACCGGCACGGTCTCCTCGGGCGTCGGGCTCGGCGCCGGGGCGGTGGGGTCCGGTTCGGCGGGGGCCGCCTGCTCGACCGGCGGCGGCACCGGCTCCGGGGTGAGCGCCCAGCCGGTCGCGCCGGCCGTCGCCAGCAGCGCGGACACGCCGACGGCGGTGGCCACCCGGCGGATCCAGCGGTACGTGGTTATTCGGTCAAACGGCACAAAGAGACTGTAATGGCAGGACCCCCGTCCGGCCGGTAAATCGGCCGGACGGGGGTCCCTGGAGGAGGTGGGGGGTCAGCTCAGGCGGGCGCCGACGTGGATGGCGACCGCGTCATGGGCGGGGATGTCGGCGGCGAACCAGCCGTTGCCGTCCACGGTGACCACCGGCCCGCTGCACGAGCCGTTGCTGAACGTGCCGTGGATGACGTCGCAGTACCGGCCGGCGGGCAGCCCGGCGTGGTACGAGCGGCCGGTGATCGCGTGGTCCTCGTCGTTGACCGTGAGGTAGCCCTTGCCGGCTCGGCTGAACGCGATGTGGTTGTTGCCGTTGTCGTACCAGTTGGCGACCCCGGCGCCCTCGGTGGCGTTGCGGAAGCCGACCATGTTGGCGATGACCGGCCAGCGGTGCTCGCACTCCCAGCCGGAGTAGCAGGTCACGTCGAGCGTCCGGCCGGAGCCGTCCTGCTGCGGGCCCTGGTCGCGCTGGCTGAAGGTGTAGCTGGACATCACCGTCGGCGAACCGTACGGCCAGGCCAGCATGAACGCGTTGGCCAGCGCGTAAGTTCCCCGGTCGCGGTAGGTCAGCACCCCGCCGACGTCGCGCTGGGTGTCGTGGTTGTCCACGAAGACCGCCGACACGCCGCTGGGCAGGTGGCCCCAGCCCTCCCCGAAGTTGCGCAGGTAGGCGAGCCGCTCGGAGCGGAACACCCGGGCCAGGTCCTTGCCGTAGCGGAACTCGTGCACGTCGCCGTTGCCGGTGTACTCGCCCGGCTGGATCGGCTCGCCGGCGCCGTGGATGACCTCCTGCACCAGGTAGACCGGCCGGGAGAGGCGGCTGCGCAGCGCGGCGATGTCGGCGGCCGGCATGTGCTTGCTGGCGTCCATCCGGAAGCCGTCGACGCCGAGCGAGAGCAGGTCGTTGAGGTAGCCGGCGAGCCGACCCCGGACGTAGTCCGACTCGGTCCTCAGGTCGGCCAGGTTGACCAGTTCGCAGTTCTGCACCTCCCACCGGTCGCCGTAGTTGGCGATGTCGTCGCCGCCGTTGCGGCCGCAGTGGTGGAAGTCCTGGTACTGGTAGATGCCCGGGTAGTCGTAGTGCCCGTACGACGAGCCGGCCCAGCCGGTGCCGCCGTTGTCCTGCCCGGACATGTGGTTGACGACCGCGTCCACGATCACCTTGACGCCGGCCGCGTGGCAGGCGTCCACCATGGCCTTGAACTGGGCGCGGGTGCCCTTGCGGGACTCGATCCGGTAGCTGACCGGCTGGTACGCCAGCCACCACTGGGCGCCGCGGACGTGTTCCTGCGGCGGGGAGACCTGGACCCAGCCGTAGCCCTTGGGGCCCAGCGTGGTCCGGCACTCGTTGGCCACCGAGGTCCAGTTCCACTCGAAGAGTTGGACGATCACCTTCTTGGTGCCGGCCGGTGCGGCGACGGCCGGGGGTGCCGTCACGGTGGTGGGGACGAGCACGCTCGCGATCACACCGAGGGCGAGCAGCGCCGAGTGCCATCGACGTCGATGCATCGGAACTCCTGACGGGGTGCGGGGGACGGGGTGGTGGTGCGGGGGAGCGGAATCCCTCGGCTGCCCGAATCTTGCAACCAGGGGTGAAATATTTCGGAAAGATTACAAGCGCGTTGCAGCGGCTGTCAACGCATGGAAATTCGTCACTATTCTTCGCGGGCCGTCGAGGGTGGCCGTCGCTACACGCGGCCGGTGGCCGGACGGTTCGACAACCGGGCCGGAATTTTTTCCCGGGTCGGTGATCCGACCACGCCGTCGCTCCGTACTCGATGGGGGAGCAGGTCGGCCGGCGGTGCGCCGCCGCGAGACGATCGAGGAGCAGATGGCCCGGGTCAAGCAGAACCAGAAACCGGCCACCGTCCGGACCACCAGCACCAGCCGGGGCGTGCGCACCCGGTCCCGGTCCGCGACGGCCGTGCTGACCGTGTCCGCGATCGCCGCGCTGTGGGCGGGGACGATGCTCACCGGGGCCGGCCAGACGGCGTACGCCTACGGCTTCTTCTTCACCGAGTTCTTCGCCGGCGTGATCGCCCTGGTGGCGCTGAGCCTCACCGTGATGCTCGGGCTGCTCGCCACCGACCGGCTGGTGCTGCTGATCCGGCACCGGGTGCTGCTCCAGTCCGCGCACCGGGCCACCGGCATCCTCGGCGTCGCCGGGCTCTTCTTCCACGTGCTGACCAAGGTGGCCACCGGCCGGGCGGCGAGCACCGACGCGATCGTGCCGTTCGTCGGCGGCGGCGGGCTCTACGTCGGTCTCGGCACGGTGGCCGGGCTGCTCATGGTGAGTGTGCTCTGGACCGGCATCGTCCGGGCCCGGTTCGCCGGGGTCGGTCCGAAGTGGCTGTGGCGGGCGCTGCACTCGACGGCGTACCTCTCCTGGCCGTTCGCCATCCTGCACGGGCTCAACGCCGGCCGGCCGGCGAAGTCCTGGGTGGTGCTCAGCTACCTCGCCTGCGTGCTGCTGGTCGTGCTGGCACTGCTGGTGCGGCTCTCGGTGACGTTCGGGCGGCGCAGCCGGGAGCAGCACCAGGCCGCCGCGATGAACCAGGCCCTGGCCGCCCGACCGGCCGAGGACGGCAGGGGCCGGGCGCTGCTCGGTGGCCTGTCCCGCCGTCGCGCCGACGGCGCCGGCCGGGACAGCAGCTGGGCGGAGACCACCCTGGCCGGCACCTGGGCCGCGCCGGGCGCCAAGCGGCGGGACCCGGAGCGGTTCACCGTGCCGGTGGTGCCCGAGCCGGGGTCGTTGCGCGAACCGGTCCGCCCGGCCCGCCGCCGCGACGAGGACCTGGCGCCGGTCGCCCGCCGTCGCCGCACCGGGGAGCGCGAAGCGGTGGCCCGCCGCCGCGAGGACGAGCTGGAGCCGACCGCCCGGCGCCGCCGGGAGGAGGAGCCGCAGCGGCGGGCGACCCGCCGTCGCGGCGAGGAGCCGGCGCCCGCCGAGCGGCGGTCCCGCCGGGCCGGGGAACCGGCCCGGGCCGGCCGCCGCCGGGACGAGGAGCTGACCCCGACCGGCCGCCGCCGGCGCACCGCGGAGGACCTGGCGCCGACCGGCCGGCGGGTCCGGGACGACGAGGAGCTGGCGCCGACCGGCCGCCGCCGCCGGGGCGACGAGGAGAGCGGACGGGTCAGCCGCCGGTCCCGGGTCGACGCCGAGGCGGGCACCCGGTACTCGGTGCCGCCCCGCTCCAACGAGCCGGAGGAGCCGTGGGACAGCCCGCGCCGCTGGGAGGCCACCGAGCCGATCTCCGCCGGCCCGATCTCCGCCGGCCCGATCTCCGCCGGCCCGGTGTCGGCCGGCCCGATCTCCGGTGGGCCGATCTCGGGTGGGCCGATCTCCGCGGCGCCGCGCAGCGGCGGCGGGCGGCACAGCGTCGAGGACGACGTGCCGGAGGAGCCGGACTACTGGCGGCCGCCGGCCCGGTACGTCCCGGAGGAGGTGCCGGCCGACGACACCCCGACCCTGGTCGACCTCGCCTCCCGGCGGGCCCGCCGGGAGGCCAAGGAGAGTCGCCGCCGGCGCCGGGCCAACGCCGACGCGGTGGACGGGGCGTACTGGGCCGGGCTGCGGGGTGAGGCGCGATGACGCGCACCACCGTGCCCGCGGTGGCCTGCGTCGGCGAGCCCCGGCTCACCGCCGGCTTCGCCGAGTTCGGCCGCCTCGACCTGCTCGCCCACGAGGAGGTGCACGGGCCGATCGGGCCGATGGAACCGGCCAACCTGCTGCGGCTCGCCGAGGGCATCCAGCTCAAGGGCAAGGGCGGCGCCGGCTTCCCGTTCGCCAGGAAGCTCCGCGCCGTGCTGGAGTCCTGCGAGCGGCAGGACCTCACCGCCGTGGTGGTGGTCAACGCCACCGAGGGCGAGCCGGCCAGCTGGAAGGACAAGGTGCTGCTGACCCGGGCCCCGCACCTCATCCTCGACGGCGCCGCGCTGGCCGCGTACGCGCTGGACGCCGACGAGATCGTGATCGGCATCGCCGATGACGGGGTGGGCAAGGAGTCGCTGACCGAGGCGTTGCAGGAGCGGCGGATGCCCGTGCCGACCACCGTCGTCACCGTGCCGCACCGGTTCATCTCCGGCGAGGGCGGCGCGCTGGTCAACGGGATCAACGGCCTGCCGCACATCCCGCCCGGCACCAAGAAGCGCTCCAGCGACTCCGGCGTCGGCGGGCTGCCCACCCTGCTCTCCAACGCCGAGACGTACGCCCAACTGGCCGTCGCGGCCCGGCTCGGCCCGTACGAGTACGCGGCGCTCGGCACCGACGACGAGCCGGGCACCGTGCTGCTCACCGTCACCGGCGCGGCGAAGCGCCCGGCGGTGGTGGAGTGCGCCGCCGGCACCCCGCTGCGGGAGATCCTCGACCTGTGCGAGGTGCCGGACGGCCCCGGCATCCTGATGGGCGGCTACCACGGCAAGTGGATCACCCAGGAGGCCGCCGACCGGGCGGAGATCTCCCGCACGGGGCTGGCCGCGGTCGGCGGCACCCTCGGCGCCGGCATCGTCGTCCCGCTCGGCCCGGACACCTGCCCGCTCGGCGAGGCCGCCCAGGTGGTCCGCTACCTGGCCGGCGAGTCCGCCGGGCAGTGCGGCCCGTGCCGGATGGGCCTGCCCGACCTGGCCCGCGCGGTCGACCTGGCGGTCTCCGGCAGCGCGCCGGTGGAGGTGGTGCGGGCCGCCGCCGGCGACGTGAAGGGCCGCGGCGCGTGCAGCCACCCCGACGGTACGGCCCGGTTCGCCCTCTCCGCGATGGAGGTCTTCGCCGAGGACCTGCGGTTGCACACCACCGGCGACGGCTGCGGCCGCCGGGTCAAGGGCGTGATGGGGCTGCCCGGCGCGCCCGATCCCAACCCGCAGAAGCTCACCCTGGACTGGTCCCGCTGCGACGGGCACGGGCTCTGCGCCCACGTGGTGCCCGACTTCATCCGGCTGGACGCCAACGGATACCCCGCCTTCCCGTCCACCCCCGTGCCGACCTGGCTGCGCCAGGGCGCGTTGAAGGCGGTCAAGGTCTGCCCCGAGCTGGCCCTGCGGCTGGCCAGGGCCGAGTAGCCAGCTGCGAAGGGAGACGGGATGCGGACGCCGTGCCGATCGGTCAGGTCCGGGCGGTCCCGCCGCCGCACCCGGCGTCGGGCGGCCGGCCCGCTCGCCCTGCTGCTCGCCGCCCTGGTGGGTGTGGCGTCCTGCGCGGCCGGGGCGGATCCGGCCGAGCCGGCCGCCGGCACCGGCGGGACCGCGCCGTCGCCCTCCGGCCCGAGCGCGCCGCCGCCCACCGGGTCGGCAGCGGCGGCGCCGGTGCCGGACACCCTGGCCTTCACCGCGCGGACCCTGGACGGGGCGGCGTTCTCCGGCGCCGCGCTGGCCGGCCGGCCGGTGGTGCTCTGGTTCTGGGCGCCGTGGTGCGCCACCTGCGCCAGTCAGGCGTGGACGGTCGCCGAGGTGGCCCCGAAGTACCGGGAGACGGTGCCCGTCGTCGGGGTGGCCGGGCTCGGCGAGCAGCGGGCCATGAAGGACTTCGTCACCGAGTTCGAGCTGGCCGGGACGCCGCAACTGGACGACCGGGCGGGCGCGCTGTGGCGCCGGTTCGAGGTGGTCGAGCAGAGCACCTTCGTGATCATCGACCGGAGTGGTCGGGTGGTGCACCAGGGCTTCCTCGACGGCGAGGACCTCACCCGGCGGGTCGCCGCGCTGGCCGGCTGATGGCTACCCCGCTGCTGCTGGCGCTGACCGCCGGCATGCTCGGCGCGGTCAACCCGTGCGGCTTCGCGCTGCTGCCGGCGTACCTGTCGCTGCTGGTGGCCGGCGCCCCGGACAGCCGGGGCGCGGTCGGCCGCGCGCTCACCGCGGCCGCCGGGCTGACCCTGGGGTACGTGCTGGTCTTCGGCGCGTTCGGGCTGGCGCTGGCGCCGCTCGCCGGCTGGCTGCGCCCCCGGCTGCCCTGGCTCACCGTCGCGTTGGGGCTGCTGCTGGTGGCGCTCGGCTGCTGGCTGCTCGCGGGCCGGGGACTGCCCACCCTCCGCCCACTGGCCCGGGCGCCCCGGCTGACCCGCTCCTGGGTCTCCATGACGCTGTTCGGCATGGCGTACGCGGTGGCGTCGCTGGGCTGCGCCAGCGCGCCGTTCCTGGCCACCGTGGTGACCAGCCTCCAGGCCGGGTCCACGCCGCGCGGGCTGGCGCTCTTCGTCGCGTACGCCCTCGGGATGGGCCTGGTGGTCGCGGTGGCCGCGCTCGGCGTGGCGCTGCTGCGCGGCCACCTGGTGGCCCGGCTGCGCGCCGCCGGCGCGGTGGTGCCCCGGCTCAGCGGCCTGGTGCTGCTGCTCGCCGGCGGCTACGTCGCCTGGTACGGCTGGTACGAGGCGCGCCTCGCCACCGGCCGCCGGGACGCGCTGGCCGATCCCGTGGTGGCGGCTGCCGGTCGGGTGCAGCGGGCGCTGGTCACCGCGCTCGACGCGATCGGACCGGCCTGGCTCGCCGCGGTGCTGGCCGCGCTGCTGCTGTTCCGGCTCGCCGCCCGCGCGGCGGCCCGGCACCGGGATGCACCGGCCGGCGTGGCGCCGGCCCCGGCTGGTCCGGCGCCCGCGACCCCGACCGCCGTGGCGCCGGTAGCGCCGGTCGGCGATTGTCGGCCGGAGGGTGATACCGCACAGTCATCGATATGACTGTGCGGTATCACGCCTGGAGGCAGGGGTGCGCACCCCAGCGGCGGCGTCGGTACCGGCCGTCCCGGCGGGCGTGGCGGTCTCGCTGGCCGGAGTCAGCGGACCGGGGTGAGCCGGTCGGTGCCGAGCCGGTCGCGGAGCACCTCGGGGACCAGCACCGACCCGTCGGCCTGCTGGAACTGCTCCAGGATGGCCGGGAAGAGCCGGCTGGTGGCCAGCGCGGACCCGTTGAGGGTGTGCACGAAGCGGGTCTGCTTGCCGCCCGGCTCCCGGTAGCGGATGGCCGCCCGGCGGGCCTGGTAGTCGCCGGCCCAGGAGACCGACGACACCTCCTTGTACTTGCCGGTGCTCGGCATCCACACCTCGATGTCGAGGGTCTTCTTCATCGAGGCGCTCGCGTCGCCGGCCGCCAGCAGGCTGGTCTGGTAGTGCAGGCCCAGCTTCTCGACCAGGCTCTCCACGTGGCCGACCATCGCCGCCAGCGCGTCGTCGGCCTGCTCCGGGAGGGTGAACTGGAAGATCTCCACCTTGTTGAACTGGTGGCCGCGCACGGTGCCGCGCTCGTCCGAGTGCGAGCCGGCCGCCTCGCGCCGGTAGCACGGGGTGTAGGCGAACGCCTTCAGCGGCAGCTTCGCGGTCTCCAGGATCTCGTCCTGGTACGCGCCGAGGATCGCCGTCTCCGCGGTGGGCAGCAGGAACTGCCCGCGCGGGGCGGACTGCCGGTCCAGGTGGTAGACGTCGTCGTAGAACTTGGGGAACTGGCCGGCGGCGAAGCCGGCGCTGTCCAGCAGCAGGTGCGGCGGGAGCAGGAACTCGTAGCCGGCGGTGATGTTCTGCTCGATCAGCCAGTTGAGCAGCGCCCACTCCAGCCGCGCGCCCAGGCCGGTGTACATCCAGAAGCCGGAACCGCCGAGCTTGACGCCGCGCTCGTGGTCCACCAGGCCGAGCGCCCGGCTCAGCTCCACGTGGTCGCGGACCTGCTCGATGGCCGGCGGCTCGCCGAAGGTGCGGACGACCCGGTTGGCCTCCTTGCCGCCGGGGACGACGTCGTCGGCGGGCAGGTTGGGCAGCTCGCTCATCCGGTCGCGCAGCCGGGCCTGCACCTCGTCGAGTTCGGCCTCCAGCTCGGCGAGCTGCTTGCGGCCGGCCTCGGGTGCGGCGACCTCCGGCTCGCGGCCGGCCCGCTTCGCCTCCGCGTACGCGCGGGCTTCGGCCTTGCGGCGCTGGCGCTCGCCGTCGATCTCCGTGATCAGGCCGCGGCGCTGCTGGTCGAGCTGCTGGAGCTCGTCCAGCGCGCGGGTCACCTCGGCCGGGTCCAGCCGCTTGGCCAGCGCGGTCGCCACCGCGTCCCGATCCTTCCGGATCAACTCCATGTCGAGCATGCTGCTCCGTACGCCTCCGTCCGGACGTCAGGTGGACCTCCAGATGCTACCGTCGCGGCCCCGCGCGCCCCGGGCGGGACCGGAGACGGTCAGAGCCGCACCGGCATCAGGACGGAGAACGAGTCGGCGTCGTCCGGCCGGCGGACGGCCAGCGGGGCGACCGGGTCGTCCAGCTCCAGCACCAGCTGCGCCCGACCGGCGGCGTCCAGCGCGTCGAGCAGGTAGCCGCCGTTGACCCCGACCCGGAACGCGTCCGGGTCGTCGGTCAGCTCGTCGGCGCCGAGCAGCCGCACCCCGCCCCGGTCGTCCGGGCCGAGCACCGTCACGGCCCGCTCGACACCGTCGTGCCCGCACGCCACGACCGGGGCGTCCGGGCTGGTCAGCGCGGCGCGCAGGGCGGCCACGTCGACGGTCAGCCGGTGCGCCGGGGACCCGCCGACGAGCGGGCGCAGCAGCCGGGCGTAGTCCGGGAACTGGTACGCCAGGGCGGTGCCCTCGACGGCGCGCCCGGCCACCGAGACCGAGATGGTGTCGCCGGCCACCGTCAGCCACGCCTCGGCGGTGCTCCCCTCGCCGGTGTCGAGCAGGGCCCGGACCCCGTCGACGAAGCCGGTCGGGGCGAGCGCCGGCACCGGCGGGCCGTCCGGCCGGCCACCGACCCGGGCCACGGCCAGCCGGTGCCGGTCGGTGGCGACCAGCCGGATTCCGTCCGGCTCGACGTCGAACAGCACGCCGGCCAGCGCCGGCAGCGCGGGGTCGTCGCCGACGGCGAAGCGGACGGCGTCGATGGCGCGGGCCAGGTCGGCGCGGGCCAGCACGAGGCGGGTGAACATCGGCTGCTCCGCGGGATCGACAAGGGTGCGGATCCGGGCGAGTTCGCGGCGGGCGTCGGCGAGCCCGTCCTCCAGCCGGCGCAGGTGCGCGTCCAGCAGCCGGTGCACCGCGGCCGGTTCGGCGCGGACCGCCCGCGCGATCTCGGCCACCGGCATGCCGACCCGGCGCAGCCCGGCCACCAGCCGGGCCGGCGCCACCTGGTCGTCGGTGTACCAGCGGTAGCCGGTGACCGGGTCGACCAGCGCGGGGACCAGCACCCCGGCCGAGTCGTAGAACCGCAGCGCGCTCACCGTCAGCCCGCTGGCCCGGGCCAGCTCGCCGATGCTGCGCAGGTCGCTCTCCACGGCCGATGATCCTGTCGTCTCAACCAGGTCGAGGGTCAAGCCGCCGTCGGGCCGTCCAGCACCCGGAAGGTCAGCCCGGCCCGGGTCAGCCGGTCCAGCAGCGCGTCGCCCATCGCGGCGACCGGGGTGAGCTGGCCGGCGGCCGGCGGCAGATCGTCCAGCGCCAGGCAGAGCGCCGACTCGGCGAGCATCTTGGCGGTCTCGTCGTAGCCCGGGTCGCCGCCGGCCACCTCGGTCACCACCCGGCGACCGCCGCCGGTGCCCACGAACCGGACCCGGAACCAGGACTTCGCCCGCTGCTGCGGCGTCGGTCCCTGCCCGGAGGCGAGCCGGCCGAACAGCCAGCGCCGGGTCGGCGGCAGCTTCACCAGGGCGACCACGGCGGCCAGCCCGGCCGCGCCGGCGAGCACCGTGGGCAGCCGCCGCACCGCGGCGAAGTGCCGGTAGCGGAAGTCCGGGCCGTACTCCGGCCGGGCCGCGGCCGAGCGGCGGACCACCTGCGGGTCGATGGTGGGCAGCGGCACGGCCCAGACCCGCAGCTCGGGGGAGCGGCCGAGCCGGCCGGGCACGGCGCGGACCCGGCGGTCGGCCGGGCGCGGCTCGACCGCGCGCCGCTCCCGGGCCGCCCGGGACGCCTGCGCGGTACGGGAGAACGCGGTGAGCGCCGAGTGGTACGTGCCGGCGGAGAACCGGCCACCGGCCCGGACGTAGCCGTCCACGGTGATCGGGGTGTCCGCCGGCAGGTGCTTGACGGTGAACCAGACGCCCAGGTCGTGCGGGACGGAGTCGAACCCGCAGGCGTGCACCAGCCGGGCTCCGGCGCGGACCGCCTCGGCGTGGTGGCGCAGGTACACGGTGTCGACGAACTCGGGTTCGCCGGTGATGTCCAGGTAGTCGGTGCCGGCCCGGGCGCAGGCGGCGACGAGCGGTTCGCCGTGGTGCACGTACGGGCCGACCGTGCTGGCCACCACCCGGGCGCGCTCCGCCACCGCGCGCAGCGACTCCGGGTCGGTGACGTCGGCGGTGAGCAGCGGCAGCGTGGCCAGCGCCGGGTCGACGGCGGCGAGCCGCTCGCGGACCGCCGCCAGCTTCCCCGGGTTGCGCCCGCCCAGCGCCCACCGCAGCCCTTCCGGCGCATGCCGCGCCAGATACTCGGCGGTCAGCCCCCCGGTGAACCCGGTAGCCCCGACCAGCACCAGATCGAATTCCCGCCCCTCACCCACCCCCCGATCCTCCCACCCACCCCACCCCCCCGCCCACCCCGCCGGCCCACCCGCCAACCCACCCGCCAACTCTCGGTTGATCATGAAGTTAGCGGCGCCGCCCGCCCCTTTTGCCGGTATTAACCTCATGATCAACGGGGTGGGCGGAGGGGGTGGGGTGGGTGGGTGGGGTGGGTGGGGGAGGGGGGTGGGTGGGTTAGGGGGTGGGGTGGAGGACGGGGCGGAGGCAGCCTTCGGCGCGGGTGCGGAGCAGGGTGTAGGCCTCGGGGGCGCGGTCCAGGGGGAGGTGGTGGGTGGCCAGGTACTCGGTGCGCAGCTCGTCGCGGGCCATCCGGTCCAGCAGCATCGGGATGTAGCGCGGCCCGTGCTGGCGGGCGCCGCGCACGGTCAGCCCCTTGGCGGTGACCATGCCGAGCGGGAACCGGTCGACGACGGCGGGGTGCGCCCCGAGCACGACCACGCTGCCGCCCTTGCGGCAGGCGTGCACCGCCTCGCGGACCGCCGCCGGCCGGGGCGGCGCGCCGGTGAGGCGGTCGCCCAGCGACCGGGCCCCGTCGGCCGCGCCGCCCGCGTCGACGCACACGTCCGGCCCCCGGCCGCCACTGCGGTCGCGCAGCTCGGCGGCGACGTCGACACGGCGGTAGTCGAGCGTCTCGGCGCCGGCGTGCCGCTCGGCGGCGCGCAGCCGGTCGGGGTGCCGGTCGACCACCACCACCCGCTCCGCGCCGAGCAGCCGCGCCGCCCGCGCGGCGACCTGGCCGACCGCGCCGGCACCCCAGACCGCCACCACGTCGCCGGGGCGGACCCCGCCCAGGTCGGCGCCCATCCAGCCGGCCGGCGCGGCGTCCGAGGCGAACAGCGCCCGGTCGTCGCTGACCGGCTCCGGTACGGCGAACGCCCCGACGTCGGCGTACGGCACCCGGACGTACTCGGCGTGGCTGCCGGCGAACCCGCCCTGCGCCCGGGGCTGGCCGAAGCAGCCCGCGACCGGGTGCCCCCAGGCCGCCTCGCCCGCCTCCGGGTCGGTGCTGCCGTTGTCGCAGCAGGAGTGCAGCTCGCGGCGGCAGTACCAGCAGCTGCCGCAGGAGACAGAGGAGCAGACCACCACCCGGTCGCCGACCCGGTGCCGGCGCACCTCGGGACCGACCTCGACCACCTCGCCGACGAACTCGTGGCCGAGCACCTCGCCGACCGCCGGCCCGCGCCCGGCGAGCAGCGACAGGTCGGCGCCGCAGGCGGCGCTGCGCCGGACCCGGACGATGGCGTCGTGGCCGTTGCGCAGCTCCGGGTCGGGCACCTGCCGTACCGCCAGCTCGCCGGCGCCCATCCAGCACAGCGCCCTCATTCCGGCGTCACCGCCGGCCGGTCCAGCGCGTCGCGGTCGGGGCGGAGCACCTCGCCGGTCTCGGCGAGCTGCTTGGCCTGCCGCAGCGCCCGCCGGACCAGCCGCCCCGGGTCGTCGCCGACCAGGTGGACGGCGAGCCCCGGCGGCGGCCCGGCACCGGGGCGGGGCCGGGCGGCGAGTTCGGTGCCCCGGTCGCCGGGGGCGGGGCGGACCCGCACCTGCACCGCGTCGCCGAGCCGGCGCAGCGGCTCCGGCCAGCGCCCCTCGGGGAGCACCTGGCCGGGTGGGCGGTCCACGGTCACCACCTGCCAGCGCGCCCGCCGCCCGTCGCCGCCGTCCGGCCAGCCGACCGGGCGCGGCGCGGTCAGCGCGCGTACCGCCGCCGCGCCGGCCGCCGCCGCGCCGAGCGCTATCCCGCCGCCGGCCAGCCGTGCGATCGGTCCCACCTGTCCCGCACCCCCTGTCCCACCGGTCACCGCTCCCGCGCCGGCCACGCCCGGCGGCCTCGGTGCCGGGCGACGGCCGGAACGCACCGGCGGGCGGCCGGTCACGCGCGGCCGGCCGCCCGCGTATCCCCAGGGTGGGCCGGGGACGGGTGAAGCCGGCTCCCCCGGAAGGGGTGAACCGGTCCCGGCCGGGTAACCGGCCGCCGCAGGACCTGGGGGAGTGGACGCGTCCGTGGGGGTGGGGCCGGATGCCGGAGCAGCAGAGCCGAACCGTGGTCGCGGCGGCGGTGCGAGCCCCGGCCGGCACACCCCTGCTGGCGTCCCGGCTGCGTCCGCCCGCGCTGCCCGATCCGGTGCTGCTGCGTCCCCGGCTGCTGGACGCCCTGGACGCCGGGACCGGCGGCCCGGTCACCCTGGTCTCCGCGCCGGCCGGCTGGGGCAAGAGCACCCTGCTCGCCTCGTGGTGCCGGGCGGCCGGTGACGCCGGGCCGGACCGGGCGGAGGGTGGCCCGGTGACCGCGGCGGCCGAGGGGGCGCGGGAGGCGCTGCCGGCCGGCGCCGCGCCGGGGGACTTCGGCGCGGCCGGGGACGGCGCGCCGGACGGCGAACCGCTCCGGGCCGCCTGGCTGTCGGTGGAGGCCGGCGACGACGGGGACCGGTTCTGGTCCTACCTGGCGGCGGCGCTGCGGGCGGCCACCGGCCCGGCCGGGGACGCGCCCGAGCCTCCGGTGCCCGACCGGCCGCCCCGCCCGGACCAGCTGGAACTGCTGGCCGCGGCGCTCGCCGCCCGGGACCGGCCGGTGCTGCTGGTGGTGGACGACCTGCACCGGATCACCGACCCGGCCGCGCTGACCGGGCTGGAGTTCCTGCTCCGCCACGCCGGCCAGCGGCTGCGGCTGGTGGTCGGCGCGCGGGCCGGGCTGCCGCTGGCGGTGCACCGGTGGCGACTGGCCGGGGAGCTGACCGAGCTCGGCCCGGACGAGTTGGCCTTCACCGGTGACGAGGTGGCCGACCTGCTCACCGCGCACGGGGTGGTGCTGCCGGCGGCCGGGGTGCGCCGGCTGCGGGAGCGGACCGGGGGCTGGCCGGCCGCGCTCCGGTTCGCCGCGCTGGCCCTGCGCGGCCAGCCGGACCCGGCGCGCTGGGTGGAGCAGTTCGGCGGCGACCAGCCGGACGTCGCCGGCTACCTGCGCGAGGAGGTGCTCGCCGGGCTGGACCCCGAGGCACAGGACGTGCTGCGGCGCACCGCCGTGGCGGACGCCGTCTGCGCCGGGCTGGCCGACGCGCTCACCGGCCGCGCCGACACCGAGCCGACGCTGGCCGCCCTGGCCGGTGCCGGCGGGCCGCTGCGCCGCGACGACAGCCGCCCGCCCTGGTACCGCTGCCATCCGCTGCTGGCCGACCTGCTGCACGCCGAGCTGGCCCGGCTGCCCGCCGACGAGCTGCGCGACCTGCACCGGCGGGCGGCCGGCTGGTACGCCGACAACGGCCGGCCGGCCGACGGGCTGCGGCACGCGCTGGCCGCCGGCGAGTGGGGCACGGCCAGCGACCTGTTCGTCACCCGCTGGCCGGAGCTGGCCCCGTACGACCGGGACGCCCCGGGCGGGCCGGCGCCCGTCGTCCCACCGACCGAGGCGGTGGCCCGGGACCCGGAGCTGGCGCTGGCCGGCGCCGCGGAGCGGGCGCACGCCGGGGACCGGACGGCCGCCGCCGAGCGGTTGCGGCTCGCCGCCGAGCACGCCCCGACGCTGCCCGCCCCGCGCCGGGAGCGGTTCCTGCGCCTGGTCGCCGCGCTGGAACTCGCCCTGGCCCGGCTGGCCGGCGACCACCGGGAGGTACGCGCCGCAGCGGCCCGGCTGCTCGCCACCCGGACGCACGCCGGGATGCCCGGCGCCGCGCCCCGCGGCGACGCGAGTGAGGACGCCGACGTGCGGGCGGTCGCGGAGACCGCGGTCGGCCTGGTCGACCTGGCCGAGGGGGACCTGCGGGCCGCCGCCGCCGGCTTCGGTCGGGCGCTGGCGGCGGCGCGGGAGGCGGGCCGGCCGCGTACCGAGCTGGTCTGTGCCAGCCGCTCCGCGCTGCTGCGGGCGGCCCGGGGCGAGCTGCGGGCGGCCGAGGACGCCGCCCGGGCGGCGCTGGCCCTGCCGCCCTGCCAGGGTTGGGCCTGCCGGCTGGACTGCGGCCACGGGTACCTGGCGCTGGCGCTGGTGGCGTTGCACCGCGACCAGCCGGAGGAGGCGGAGGCGAACCTGGGGCTGGCCGCGCCGGCGACCACCGGTGAGCCGACGGTGGCGGCGCTGGCGGCGCTGTGCCGGGCATACCTGCGGCGCGACGCCGGCGACCCGGGCGCCGGGCTGCGGTTGCTGGCCGAGGCCCGGGAGCGGCTGGCCGACCGGCCCCGGGCCGTCCAGCCGACGCACTGGCTGCTGGCCGCCGAGGCCGACCTGCGCAGCGGTCGGGGTGACCTGGACACCGCCCGCGAACTGCTCGCCGGCCGGGTACGCGAGCAGGCCGACCCGGTGCTGGCGGTGGCGCTGGCCCGGGTCGAGCTGCGCGCCGACGATCCACGCGGCGCCGGGCACCTGCTGCCGGACTGGCAGGCCCCGGAGGCGGCCGACTGGCCGCTGCCGGTACGCCTCGACGCCGCGGTGCTCGACGCGGTGCTGGCCCGCCGGGCGGGGGACGAGCGGCGGGCCGGCCGGCTGCTGGAGGCGGCGCTCGACCTGGCCGGGCCGGACGGCTACCGGCGGGTCTTCACCCGCGCCGAGCCGGGGGTGCGCGATCTGCTCGCCGCGCACCTCGACGCCGGCACCGCGCACTGGCCGACGGTCAGCGACCTGGTCCGGGGCGCCGACGAGCCGACCGGGCGGGCGGCGGCCGAGCCGGCCGCGACGGCGCTGGACGAGCCGCTGACCGAGCGGGAGCTGACCATCCTGCGCTACCTGCAGAGCATCCTGTCCAACGTGGAGATCGCCAGCGAGCTGTCCCTGTCGGTCAACACGGTGAAGACCCACGTCCGCAACATCTACCGCAAGCTCGACGCGACCCGCCGGCGCGAGGCGGTCCGGCGGGCCCGCGAACTCCGCCTCATCTGACCCCGCCCGCACAGACGATCGAGAGACTTGCGTCACGGTCGACGCAGGGCTCTCGATCGACAGGAGGGGAGAGGCTCAGGGATTGGCGGCGGCGTCCACCGCGGTGAGGAGGTCGGCCAGGTCGTAGGCGTCGTCGTGGCGGACCTCGTTGATGAAGAGGGTGGGCGTGGCGTTGACGCCGCTGCGGATGCCGCTGACGAAGTCCCGCCGCACCCGGTCACCGTGCGCCTGCCGGTCCACCTCGGCGCGCACCTCGTCGATCGGCAGGCCGAGCTGCTCGATGCCGAGCGAGAGGTGGACCGGGTCGAGCTGGTCCTGGTGCTCGTAGAGCCAGTCGTGCATGGCCCAGAACCGGCCGCGCCGGTCGGCCGCCTCGGTGGCCTCGGCGGCGCTCTCCGCGTACGGGTGCATGTTGGCGATCGGGAAGTGCCGGTACACCAGCCGGACCGTGTCCGCCCGCTGGCGGAGCAGCTCGGTCAGGTTCCGGTAGGCGGCGCCGCAGAACCGGCACTGGAAGTCGGCGTACTCGACGATGGTCACCGGTGCGTCCACCGGTCCGCGGACGTGGTCGTGCTCGGTCACGGGGGTGCGCAACCGGGCGGTGACCTGAAGTGGCGTGGTCATCGGACCCCCCGATCGCCGGCGGACCCGGGCACGGCGCGCCCGGGTCGGATCAGCCCGTTCGGCTCAGTCATGGCTCCCAGCCTGGTCCCGGACGGGGTGAGCGCGGCTCACCCGCGACGGGTGGTTCGGCGCCCGGCCGGGACCCCCGGCGGCTCAGCCGAGTACGGGAGCGACCGCGATGTGGTTCTGCACCTCCCGGATGCCGGGCGCGGACCAGACGATCCGCTCCACCTCGGCGCGTTCGGGCATGGAGTGGACCAGGCCGCCGAGCAGCACCGTGTCGCCGTGCACCCGCACCGTGATCCGCTCCGCCTCGGTGGCCCGGTTGCGGGCCAGCGCGTCGACGATCCGCTCGGCGAGCAGGTGCCCGTCCGGCCGTACGTCGGGGCGGACGGTGATCCCGTTGCTCACCCCGCGTACGCCGGTGAGCCGGGCGACCGCCCGTTCGGCGGCCCGTCGCTGGTACTCCCACTCCACCTCGCCGTGCAGGGTCACCCAGCCGTTGGAGACGGTGACGTCGAGCTGCTCGAGCGGCACGAAGGCGTCCCACTCCAGCGCGTGGCCGGCCGCGGCGGCGAGGTCCGGGTCGGCCCGCTCGGCGCCGGTGCTCAGTTGCACGGCCAGGTCGTTGGCGACCGCGCGGACCCGGGTCACCCGGTGCGCCGCCCGCTCGGCCGCCCACTTCTTGGCGTAGCTGTCCACCCGGCCGGTGAGGGTGACCACGCCCTCCGAGACGGTCACGCCGATCTCGTGCGGCTGCACCCGGGGCTCCCAGGTCAACTCGTCGAGGACGGCCGACTGGATGTCCTGGTCGGTACGGGTGATCGTGGTGATGGCCATGTTCACTCCTCCCCGAGATGGCGGGCCTGCGTACGTCACGCCGTCCCCGATCCTGCCGCCGCCGGGGATGAGGCTCCCTCACCCGACCGGGGTTATCCGGATCCGCGCTGTGGGAGCGCTTCCATCCGGCCCGGTAGATCGGTTAGGGTGAGCGCGTTCCTCGGGTGCGGGAGCCGTCGTGCCGGGCAGCGGAGCAGGGGCAGCTCCGCCGTTGCGCACGTCGCTCGTCCCCGGGCGCGCCACCCGCGCGTCTCCGGGCGTCCCCCTGGAGAGGACCGCAGATGCGGAGAAGTTTCGTCGGCGCGGTGGTGTCCGCGCTGGCCGCCACCGCGGCCGTGGTGGCGGTGCCGTTCACCGCCGCCGGCTCCGCGCCGGCCGCCGAGGCGTACGACTGGAAGAACGTCCGGATCGACGGCGGCGGCTTCGTCCCCGGGATCGTCTTCAACCCCACCGAGAAGAACCTGATCTACGCGCGCACCGACATCGGCGGGCTCTACCGCTGGGAGCAGGGCAGCCGGTCGTGGACCCCGCTGCTGGACTGGATCGGTGCCGACAGGTGGGGCTGGAACGGCGTGGTCAGCGTCGCCACCGATCCGGTGCAGACCAACCGGGTGTACGCGGCGGTCGGCATGTACACCAACGACTGGGACCCGAACAACGGTGCCATCCTGCGCTCGGCCGACAAGGGCGCCACCTGGCAGGTCACCGAACTGCCGTTCAAGAACGGCGGGAACATGCCCGGCCGGGGCATGGGCGAGCGGCTCGCCGTCGACCCCAACCGGAACGGCACCCTCTACTACGCCGCCGAGGGCGGCAACGGCCTGTGGCGCAGCACCGACTTCGGGGCGACCTGGGCGAGGGTGGCGAACTTCCCCAACGTCGGCAACTACCGGGCCGACCCCAGCGATCCGAACGGCTACAACGGCCAGAACCAGGGCCTGACCTGGGTCAGCTTCGACAAGAGCACGGGTACGCCCGGCACCGCCACGCAGACCATCTACGTCGGCGTGGCGGACAAGGAGAACCCGGTCTACCGGAGCACGAACGGCGGCGCGAGCTGGGAGCGGATCCCCGGCCAGCCGACCGGCTACCTGGCGCACAAGGGCGTCGTCGACCCGGTGGGTGGCTTCCTCTACATCGCGACCAGCGACACCGGCGGCCCGTACGACGGCGGCAAGGGCGACGTCTGGAAGTTCTCCCGTGCCACCGGCGGGTGGACCCGGATCAGCCCGGTCCCGTCGGACAGCGCGGACGCCTACTTCGGCTACAGCGGGCTGACCATCGACCGGCAGCGGCCGAACACCCTGATGGTGGCCACCCAGATCTCCTGGTGGCCGGACGCGATCTTCTGGCGCAGCACCGACGGCGGCGCCACCTGGAGCCGGATCTGGGAGTTCAGCAGCTACCCGAACCGCACCAAGCGCTACACCATGGACGTCAGCTCGGTGCCCTGGCTGACCTTCGGCAGCAACCCCGCCCCGCCGGAGGAGTCCCCGAAGCTCGGCTGGATGAACGAGTCGGTGGAGATCGATCCGCACGACAGCAACCGCTTCCTGTACGGCACCGGCGCCACCATCTACGGCAGCACCGACCTCACCCGCTGGGACACCGGCGGGCAGTTCACCATCCGGCCGATGGTGAAGGGCCTGGAGGAGACAGCGGTGCTCGACCTGGTCAGCCCGCCGTCCGGGGCGCCGCTGGTCAGCGCGCTCGGCGACATCGGCGGCTTCCGGCACAGCGACCTGGACGCGGTGCCGCCGATGATGTTCACCCAGCCCACCTTCACCAGCACCACCAGCCTCGACTACGCCGAGACGAAGCCGGCGGTGATGGTGCGGGCCGGCAACTTCACCGACGCGGACCGCCCGAACGACAGCCACGTGGCGTTCTCCACCGACGGTGGGGCGAACTGGTTCCAGGGCACCGAGCCGGCCGGGATCAACAACGGCGGCACGGTCGCCGCGGCCGCCGACGGCAGCCGGTTCGTCTGGGCCCCGGGCGATGCCGGCCAGCCGGTGGTGCACAGCGTGGGCTTCGGCACCTCGTGGACCGCGTCGACCGGCATCCCGGCCAACGCGACGGTCGAGTCCGACCGGGTCGACCCGAACCGGTTCTACGGCTTCAGCGGCGGCAGGCTCTACGTCAGCACCGACGGCGGGGCGAGCTTCACCGCCTCGGCCGCCACCGGCCTGCCCGCCACCGCCAAGGTGAAGGCGCTGCCCGGCAAGGCGGGCGAGCTGTGGCTGGCCGGCGAGGGCGGGCTGTGGCGGTCCACCGACGGCGGGGCCAGCTTCGCCAGGCTGGGCAGCGTGAGCGCCGCCGGCAACGTCGGCTTCGGCAAGGCCGCGCCCGGGCGGACGTACCCGGCGCTCTACCTCTTCGGCACGGTCGACGGCCAGCACGGCGTCTTCCGCTCCGACGACACCGGCGCGAGCTGGGTCCGGATCAACGACGACCAGCACCAGTACGGCAACGCCGGCGACGCGCTCACCGGCGACCCCCGGGTGTACGGCCGGGTCTATCTCGGCACCAACGGCCGCGGCATCCTGGTCGCCGACCGGCTCGGCGGCGACCCCACCCCGACCCCGACCGACCCGACGCCCACCCCGACGGACCCGACGCCCACCCCGACCGGCCCGACGCCGACGGCGACCGTGACCCCGCCGCCCGGCGGGTGTTCGGCCAGCTACCGGGTGACCGGCTCCTGGCCGGGCGGCTTCCAGGGCGAGGTGGTGGTCCGCAACACCCGCCCCACACCGATCACCGGCTGGACGGTGGACTGGGCCTTCCCCGACGGCCAGCGGATCACCCAGCTCTGGGGCGGTACGCACACCCAGACCGGCCCGGCGGTCACGGTCCGCGACGCCGGCTGGAACGGCGGACTCGGCGGGGGCGCCAGCACCACCGTCGGCTTCCTCGGCAGCTGGACCGGCGCCAACGGCCCACCGCTCGCGATCACCTGCACCAGCCGCTGACCCCGGCGGCGGGCGGCCCGGAGCGCCCGCCGCCGGTGGTGCGGCGCGGACTCCGGTCCGCCGGGGCGGCCTGAGGGGTCCGGCGCCCCGGCGGCCCGGGCTCTGGCCGGGTCGCCCGGACCGGCGGAGTCCTCGGGACGCGCCTAGGCTCGGTGGCCGGAACGAGGGAAGGGGATCACCCGTGAGTCCGATCAGGACGGCCTACCTGACCGCCGCGCGCTCGGCGCTCGACCTGCTCGCCGATCCGGCCGTGGCGGCCCGGTGGGACGAGCCCAGCGCGCTGGCCGAGTTCGCTGTCGGCGGGCTGGCCGGCCATCTCGCCGGCCAGCTGTTCCAGGTCTCGACGGTGCTGGCCGAGCCGGTCCCGCCCGGCGATCCGGTCGGGCTGCTCGACCACTATGCACCCGCCCGGTGGATCGGGACCTCGCTGGACGACGAGATCAACGTCGGCATCCGCCGGGCCGGCGACGAGGCGGCGGCGGACGGGCCGGCGGCCCTGGTCGACCGGGCCGCCACCACGCTGGGCGAGCTGGCCGAGGCGCTGCCGGCACAGCCGGCGGACCGGGTGGTGCACCTGGCCCGGGGGCCGTGGTCGCTCACCCTGGACGACTACCTCACCACCCGGCTGATGGAGATCGCGGTGCACTCCGACGACCTCGCGGTCAGCGTTGGCGTACCCACCCCGGAGCTGCCCGCCGAGGTGATCGACCCGGTGCTCTCCCTGCTGGCCCGGCTCGCCGTACGCCGGCACGGGCAGCCGGCGGTGCTGCGGGCGCTCAGCCGCGCCGAGCGCGCCCCGACCGACATCACCGCCTTCTGACCCGCCCCGCCGCAGCCCACGCACGTTCACCGAAGGAGTGGCCATTCCGTGCGGGATGGCCACTCCTGCTCTGTTCGAGGGAACGGGAGCGGGCCCGGGTGGGCCGGGGTGGGCGGCGGGGGCCGGATTCCGAGACGTGACGGGCCCCGGTCGACCCGTGGTCGACCGGGGCCCGGGAGGGTCCGTGCCGGGGGGGTCAGCCGTCCAGGCCGACGGGGGAGTTCGGCCGGTCCACGTCGACGAACTCGATGTCGTCGGCGGCCCGGTCGCGGCTGCCCGCCGCCCGGGCGGCGGTGCCGGCGGCCCAGCCGATGGCCGCGCCGGCCAGCGCGGCCGCGATCAGCAGCGTCCAGGGCAGCGCCGGCCGGCGGCCGGCGAGCGCGTCGAAGGCCAGGCTGGCGCGGCGGCGGGCCTCGTCCGCCGCGGAGCCCACCAGGTCGCCGGCCCCGTCGGTCAGCCCGGAGCCGCCCCGCCGGGCCGACCGGGCGGTGTCGCGGACGCTGTCCCCGGCGGAGCTGACCGCCGAGACGAGCTGCTGCCAGGCCTGGTCAGCGATGCGCTCGGGCTTGCTGCGGCGGTCCAGCAGGTTGGTTCCGAACATCGTGGTTACCTCCTCGGGGTGCCGAAGTCGGCCGGCCACTTCGGACTCCGGCGTCTGTCCGGCGCGTTACGGTTCGCCTCCATCGCCAGTGCCCCGACCGTGGCCGGCGCAAACCCGGCGCGCGGCCCGGCGCCGGCGGCGCGCCCGGCGTCCCGCCGCCGTCCGGCGGGACACCGCCGCCGCGGCCGGCCGGGCGGCCCCGACGGGACACCGCCGCCGCGGCCGGCCGGGCGGCCCGACGCGGCCCGCGAGGACCGGCGCCGACCCGGCCCGCGAGGACGGGCGCCGTCGCAGCCCGCAAGAACTGCGCCGAGACGGGCCGGGCGGCCCGACGCGGACCGCGGGGAGCGGGGACGCGGCGGGCCGCTGCCGGCGGTCACGCCCGGCGCGGGTCAGTGGTCAGCGCAGCACCACGACCGCCGCCGGGCCGCGGGCGAAGTCGTCATCGTCGTCGTCGTCATCGCCGCCGCCACCGAACCCGCAGGCCAGGACGAGGGCGAGCAGCGCGCCGACCCCGGCCAGCGCGGCAAGTCTCCTGAGCATCGATCGTCTCCTCCGTCGCAGTCGGCTACCTCCCCGCCGATGCTAGGCGCGGGGGGCAACGGCGGGGCCGCAAGCACGGGGGCGCGCCCGGCACGGAGGAGTTCGGCGGCGGTGGTGCCGGCCCGTTACCCTGGGACGGCGACGCGTGGGCGTCCGCCGATCGTTGGGGAAATAGAATACGAAAAGTCCGGATAAGGGCGATTTGGTATGCCCGGATCCGCGAATTGCTCATCCCGAGGGGTGGCGACCGAGGCCGTGAGAGGAATACTCTCGGTCGCGGCCCGCGTACTGATGAGGCGCCCGTCGGACGGGCGAGTGGAGGTGCTCGCGTGAGCCTGTCGATCGTGAAGTCGGTTCTGTCCGGTGGTGTCATCGAGATCGCCCCGCGTGGCGAGATCGACGTCGACACCGCGTACGAGGTGCGCGAGGCGATCGCCGAGGTGCTGGCCAAGGGCCGGCCGACCCGCATCGAGCTCAACATGCGCCTGGTCACCTTCATCGACTCGGTCGGCATCAGCGCCATGGTCGCCGGCTTCCAGACCGCCGAGGTCAGCGGCGTCAAGCTGGTCGTCACCGAGCCCAGCCGGTTCGTGCACCGCCAGCTCTGGGTCACCGGCCTGCTCGGTCTCTTCGGCGCCCCCGAGCCCTACTACGCCGGCGCTCCCGCCCCGGAGGTCCTCCCCGGCGCCTGACCACGCGGCCGACCGGCCCGCCGCGCCCGGGCATCCGGGAGTGCGAGCCGGCGACGTTCAGCCGCCCGGTTCGGCCGCCGCGTCGAGGCCGGAGAGGTCGATGTCGCTCACCTCGGTGACCGCGCGGATCGCCGTCACCGAGGCGTACCCCTCGGCGAGCAGCGCCAGGTCCGTGCCGGGCTGCACCGACTGTCCCGGCTCCTCCAGCGAGGTCCGCACGTACCCGTGCCCGGACTCGGCCACCGTCATCTGCACCTGACCGAAGCTGGCCAGCGCGCCGCGGCGCACCCCGCGCAGCCGGCCGGGCGGCAGGTCCGGCGCGTTCACGTTGAGCACGCTCTCCACCGGCCCGGCGGTCAGCCGGGGGAGCAGGTCGAGGGCGACCAGGGCGGCGGTCGCCCAGTGCCGCTCGGCGTCGCGTACCCGGGCGGCGGCGGCCACCGCGGCGCCGCCACTGGCGGCGGTCGCCTCGCCGGCCGAGAGCACGTCCAGCGAGACGGCCATCGCCCGGCAGCCGTTCGCGGCGGCGGTGAAGGCGGCGCCGACGGTGCCGGAGTGCAGCACCGCGCGGCCGGCGTTGGCACCCCGGTTGATCCCGGAGAGCACCACCGACGGCGGCGGGCCGAACGCGCCGTGCACGGCGATCAGCGCGATGAACCCGGGCGAGCCGCCGACCCCGAAGGCGGGCACCCCCGGCAGCTCCGGCAGCGGATGGTCCTGGACCACCACGTGGCCCTCGCGTTCCACCGCTGTCATCGAGGCGCTGGTGCCGCTCGCCTCCTCCAGCGGGGCGGCGACCACCACGTCCAGCCCCCGGTCCACCGCCGCCCGGGCCAGCGCCTGGATGCCGGGCGCGGCGATCCCGTCGTCGTTGGTCACCAGCACCCGCAGCGTCATCGCTCGGCCGCCCGCTCGGCCAGCTCGTCCGGGGTGGTCCGCTCCTGCGGGCGGCTGCCGGCCGGCACCAGCCGCACCCGGTCGACCAGGCCGGTGATCGAGTCCAGCCGGCCGGTGCCCAGGCCGTGCCGGGTGACGTTCAGCGCGCCGGCCGCAGCCCCGGTACGGATCGCGGTCCGCACGTCGCCGCCCCGGGCCACCACGGCGGCCACCCCGGCGGTCATCGAGTCTCCCGCGCCGCGCGGGTCGGCGGCCTGCAGCCGGGGCATCTCCACCTCGAACACCTCGCCGTCGACCAGGGCGAGCGCGGGCTGCTCGGCGCGGCTCACCACGACGTTCTCGGCGCCGCCGGCGTGCAGGTCGTACATCGCCCGGGTGAGCTGTTCCTCGTCCGCGCCGGCGGCCCGCCCGTCGGCGATCAGCTCCTCGTGGCTGACCTTGAGGAAGAACACGCCGCTGTCCAGCACCGCGGCGAGATGCTCGCCGGACAGGTCGACCACCACCCGGGCGCCGTTGGCGCCGAGGTCGGCCGCGAAGCGCCGGTACAGCTCGGCCGGCACCAGCGACGGTTCGTTCGGCCCGCTCAGCACGCTCACCGGCGCGCGCAGCCCCTCGCCGAGCGCCAGGTTGTAGAGCTCGTCCAGCTCGTGGCGGCTCAGCGGCTGCCCGGGCACGTCCACGATCTCCCGGCGGGCGCCGTCGCGGCGGTCGTGCACGTAGCCGCCGCTGCCCGACTCGCGGACCACCACCTTGAGGTCGACGCCCTCGCTGACCAGCAGCGGCTCCAGCACCTGGCCGATCTCGCCGCCCAGCGCGGTGCAGAGCACCACGTCCACGCCGAGCGACATCACCATGCGGGCCTGCCAGACGCCCTGCCCGCCCGGGTGCAGGTGCAGCTCCGGCTGGTCGCTCGGCTGGTCCACGGTCACCGTCAGCCGCGGCGTCGGCGCGAAGACCATCACGTGTTCGTTCATCCCTGCTCCGCGCTCCGTCGCCGACACGGTCGGTGATCCCTCATCAGCTGACCGTATCCGGGCGGCGGGCCGCCGTCCCCCGGTCCGGCTGGCGTGTCGCCGGGCGTTGCCAGGCGTGCCCGCGGTGGGCGACGATCGTCCGACCAGTGACGGTGGGGAGACGGTGTGCTCAAGCGGGATTCCTTCAGTTACACCGTCCAGGCCCGCTGCCCGGTGGCGGAGGCGGCGGCGCTGCTGGCCGATCCGACCCGGCAGGCGGAGCTGCACCCGTTGATCGTCCGGGTCCGGCGGGTGCGGACCCGGCCCGGCGCCCAGGCCAGCTACGCGATCACCGACCGGCTGGCCGCCGGGCCGCTGCGCTTCCCGGTCACCTACCGGGCGGACGTGCTGGTCGCCGCCACCGACGAGATCGTCACCGTCGCGCGGCAGTGGCCCGCCACCACTGTGCGCAACCGCACCCGGCTGCGGGCCGAGCCGGACGGGGTGCGGATCGACGTGGAGATCACGCTGACCGCGCCGGCGCCGCTGTTCGGCTACGCCTTCCGCCAGGCCCGCTCGGCCCACCTGGGGCTGGCCGCCCGGCTCGGCGCGGTGCTCGACCGCGGCGCGGCCGACCCGCCGGCCCCCGGCTGAGCGTCCCCCACCTCCGCCGGTCGGCGGACGCCCGCCGCGACCCGCGCGGGCTCAGCGGACCGCCGCCGTGGTCGGGCGCCGCGCGGGCCTGCCGGTGGCCCGCCGCAGCCGGCCCCACGGTTTGTACGTGGAGAGCACGGTCGCCACGATGAGCAGGGTGGTGGAGACCGAGGGGGCGACCACCAGGTCGATCCGGTCCCGCACCGGGAACGCCGCCCCGGCCTCCCCGGCGTGCCGCAGCGTCGGGCTGAGCTGGAACAGCACCAGCCCGGTCATCACGGTGGTGAGCAGGAACTTGACCAGCACCCAGCGGTGCCGCAGCAGGCCCCACGGGGTGAGCAGGGCGCTGGCCACGCCGACCAGCCAGACGGCCACGCTCAGCGGGGCGAAGAGCACGGTGCCGACCAGCGCGGAGATCGGGTAGACGGCGGCCGGGTCCGCGCCGCGCAGCACGGCGACGCCGAGCGCGAGCAGGACGAGGTCGACGCCGAGCCAGCCGAGCGAGGTGACCAGGTGCAGGGTGAGCAGGGCCTTGCGGGCGGGAGGCGAGAGTCGGCTCATACCGGACGATGGTGCCGCCGTGGCGGGCGGCGGTCGTCGGGCCGCTGACGACACCCGGCCTACGTCCCGGGGCGTAGCGCCGGGCGTGGCGGCCCGTCCGTCCGGCGTACCCGGTGACCCGCCGCGGGGGCGGGTCACCGGGGCCGGGCGTCAGTACACCGACAGGTGCACGTGGTTGGTGTGGTCGCTGGACGGGTCGCCGCCCGCCCCGCTGTACGACTTCCACCCGCTGCTGGGCAGCCAGATCTGCCGGTACCAGATCACGTAGAGCACGGCGAGCCGGTCGGCGTTCTTGATGAAGAACGCGGCCAGGTTGTTGCCGTACGTCTTGTCCCCGCCGGTGGCGTCCCCGCCGAAGCCGCTCTTCTGTGCCGCGAAGTCGCAGGCCCGGCCCTTCGGGTGCTCGCCGGAACCGCCGGAGCGGTAGCAGGAGACGTACCGGGTGAAGCCGGCCGCCTTGGCCTGGTTCAGCGCGTGCAGGGTGCGCGGGGTGATGCAGCCGTTGGCCGGCGTCGGGTCGTTGACGCTGCACGACTCGGACGGCCAGGAGCCGTCGGAGTTGCGCGGGGCCGGCTTGGCCGTCGCGGTGGAGGTGCCCCGGTTGGAGGTGTCGCCGGAGGTTTTCGCGTTGGCCACGGTCAGCGCCCGTTCGGCCTGCTCCTTGCGCTTGGCCATCAGGGTGACCTGCTTGCGCTGCTCGCGGATCTCGCCGTCCAGGGCGAGCTTGGTCCGGTTGGCCTCGTCGCGGGTCTCCTGGAGGTCGCGCAGCGCCCGGTCCTCGTTGGCCGCGACCGCGTCGAGCGCGGCGGCCCGGTCCATGAAGCCCTCCGGGGAGTTGCTGTTGAGCAGCGCCGAGGCCGCCCCGAGCCGCCCGGCGCGGTACGCCACGCCGGCGATCTCGCCGACCTTGCTGGTGCGCTCGGCCAGCTCACGCTCGGTGGCCTGGAGCTGGACGCCCAGGTCCTTCTGCCGCTTGACCGACTTGTCCAGCGCCGCCTTGGCGTCCAGGTAGCCCTTGCTGGCCGCCTCCAGCTGGGCCCGCAGGGCGGGGGTGCCGCCCTCGGAGTCCTGCCCGGGAGCGGCGGCGAGCAGGCCGGCGGTGGGTGGTGCGGCGCCGGCCGGTGCGGCGGTGACCGGCGTGATGGCGACGCCGACGGCGAGAGTGGTGACGATCAGTGCCGCCATCCGGGCGACGGTACGTCGTACAGGTGCCACTACTGGCATGCAGATGTCCTTCCGTCAGCCGCCGACCGGGTTAGCTGACGGGTTCGGGACGGAAGATCCCTACCGCTGACGCGGATGCACCCCAGGAACATGGTTCCCCGGCTCGCCTTGTCGGGCGATTAGGCGGCGGCCGCCGCCGGCACCGGTGCGTGCCGCCTGGCGGAGGCCGGAACAGAGCCTACCGGTGCCACCGTGACCATTGCAGCGGATGTGACTGACGGTGCCTGCGTGGTCACGGGAAAATCCGGCATAGAGGCACAATACACACCCAGATTTAAGGTTGTGCTCCATTACCACTCAACCGACCCGCAGACCCCGGGGGCCGCTCCCGGCTCGATCTGCAACGTCGCGTGCTCGATCCGGAAGTCCTCGTGCAGGGCGGCGCGGGCCGCGGCGAGGACCCGGCCGACGTCCGCGCCGGGAGTCATGGTCAGGTGCGCCGAGGCCACCTCCATGCCCGACGTGAGCGTCCAGACGTGCAGGTCGTGTACGCCGGCCACGCCGGGCACCGCGGCCAGCCGGTCGTGCACCGCGGTGACCTGGAGGTGCTCCGGGGCGGCCTGCACCAGGATGCGCAGCGCGGCCCGCCCGAGCCGCCAGGTGCGGGGCAGGATGAACAGGCCGATGCCGACCGCCACCAGCGGGTCGGCCCACCACCAGTCGGTGACCGCGATCAGCAGCGCCGCCCCGATCACGCCGAGCGACCCGAGCAGGTCGCCGAGCACCTCCAGGTAGGCCCCCCGTACGTTGATGCTCTCCCGGGCACCGGAGCGCAGCAGCGCGAAGGCGGCCACGTTGGCGAGCAGGCCGAGGACGGCCACCACCAGCATCGGGCCGGCCAGCACCTCGGGCGGGTCGCCGAACCGGCGTACCGCCTCGACCACCACGTAGACCGCGACGCCGGAGAGCAGCACGGCGTTGGCCAGCGCGGCCAGCACCTCCAGCCGGTAGAGCCCGAAGGTGCGCTGCGGGTCGCCGGTCGCCCGCCGGGTGGCGGTGATCGCGGCGAGGGCCATCCCGATGCCGAGCACGTCGGTGAACATGTGCCCGGCGTCGGAGAGCAGGGCCAGCGAGCCGGTGCGGAAGGCGGCCACCGCCTCCACCACCATCAGTGCGGTGAGCAGGCCGAAGGCGCCCCAGAGCCGCCCCCGGTGATGGTGGGCCGCGTTCACCGCCCCGTGGTGGTGGTCATGACCTGCGCCCACGCGAACACCCTCCGCCGCCCGTCCGGACCCGGTCAAATATATGCTCACATAGCTATGTATGCAACTGTCGGGGCCACGCGGACCCGGCCGGGCGACCGGCGCCTCGGGCTCAGCCGGTCGGGTCGATGGTGGTCAGCCGCTGGGTGGCCCGGGAGAGCGCCACGTAGAGGGTGCGTACGCCCGAGCCCGGATCGGCCCGGATCTCGCTCGGCCCGACCAGCACCACCCCGTCGTACTCCATGCCCTTGGCCTCCAGGCTGGTGACCACCTGGAGCCGGGGGGCGCCCAGGCCGCCCAGCCAGCCGGCGACCTCGTCCCGGCGCGGCACCGGGGTGATCACGCCGACCGTCCCCTCCACCTCGGCGAGCAGCGCGGAGGCCGCCTCCACCACGGCGGTCTCCAGCTCGGCCGCCGGCACCACCAGCTCGACCGGGTCGACCCCGGTGGAGCGGACGGCGGTGGGCAGCGGCAGCTCGGGATAGAGCCGGCGGATCTCGGCAGCGGCCACCGCGAAGATCTCCGCCGAGTTGCGGTAGTTGGTGGTGAGCGTGAACTGGTGCCGCTTGCGCCGGCCCAGCGCCTGGTCCCGGGCCCGGGTCAGCTCCTGCGGGTCGCCGGTCCACGCGGTCTGCGCCGGATCGCCGACCACCGTCCAGGACGCCAGCCGGCCCCGCCGGCCGATCATGCGCCACTGCATCGGCGAGACGTCCTGCGACTCGTCGACCACCACGTGGGCGTACTCCCGGTAGTCCTCCGGGCGCTGCCGGGCCGCCTCGCGGGCCGCCCGCTGCCGGTCGGCGAAGGTGCTCAGCTCGCGCACCCCGCCGGCCAGCTGGAACGGGTCCCGCTTCGGCCGGGCCGGGCGCACCGGCTGGCCGAGCAGCGCGTCCAGCTCGTCCAGCAGCGCGACGTCGGCGATCGTCAGCCCCTCGCCGTCCAGCGTCCGGTACGCGGCGGTGAGCAGCCGGATCTCCCGGCCGGAGAGGATGCCGCCGGCGTACCGGCGCAGCCGCTGCGGGTCGGCCAGCCAGCCGAGTACGTGCCGCGGGTGCAGCCGGGGCCACCAGGCCTTGAGGAACTCCCGGAACTCCGGGCGGTCGGCCAGTTCGTCCTCGAACGCGCGCTGCTCCGGCAGCCGGCCGATGTTCAGCCGGCGGGCCTGTGCCCAGAGCGCGGCGAAGACGCCGTCGAAGCCGGCCCGGCGCACCTCGTTGCGGCGGGCGCCCCGGGGCAGCGCGCGGTCCCGGATGGCGTCCAGCTCGGCCCGCTCCAGCCGGAGCAGCTCGCCCCGGTAGAGCAGCCGCAGCTCGGCCGGTTGGTCCGGCACCGCGTCCCGGACCGCGCGCTCCAGCACCCGGCGCATCCGCAGCGAGCCCTTCACCGCCGCCACCTCGGGCGGGTCGGTGCGGGTGGCGGTCATCCCGGGGAAGAGGCTGCCCAGCGAGCGCAGGGTGGCGGTGTCCTCGCCGAGCGACGGCAGCACCGAGGCGATGTACTCGACGAAGACCGTGGACGGGCCGACCACCAGGATCCCGCCGCCGGCGTACCGGCTGCGGTCGGAGTAGAGCAGGTACGCGGCGCGGTGCAGGGCCACCGCCGTCTTGCCGGTGCCCGGGCCGCCCGACACGATCGTCACGCCGGAGCCGGGGGAGCGGATCGCCTCGTCCTGCTCCCGCTGGATGGTGGCGACGATGTCGCGCATACCCCGGCCGGTGGCCTTGGAGAGGGTGGCGAGCAGCGCCCCGTCGCCGACCACCGCCATGTCGGCCGGCGCGGCGGCCGGATCGAGCAGGTCGTCCTCGATCCGGGTGACCCGCTCGCCCGACGACTGGATCATGCGGCGGCGCACCACGTTCAGCGGCTGCGCCGGGGTGGCCTGGTAGAACGCGGCGGCGGCCGGGGCCCGCCAGTCGACCACCAGGGTGGCGGCGTTCTCGTCGCGGATGCCGAGCCGCCCGACGTGCAGCACCTGGCGGTCGCGCAGGTCGAGCCGGCCGAAGACCAGCCCCTCGTGCTCGGCGTCCAGCACGTGCCGGCGCTGGGCGGCGTGGAAGACCATCGCGTCCCGTTCCACCAGCGCGCCGAAGTTGCCCACCCGGGCGAGCCGGTAGCCCTCCCGTTCGGCGCGGACCGCGGACCGGCGCAGTTCCGCCAGTCGGGCGTACACCCGGTCGAGATGCCGCTGTTCGGCGGCGATCTCCTGTTCCAGGGTGGTCTGGTCGGTCAACGCTCGGACTCCTCGGACGGCGGTGGGCGGCCGCGACGGGGCGAGCGGCCGCGCGCCGGGGCTGACCGGGTGAGGGTACGGCAGCGTCGCGACCGGCGGCCGAGGCGTACGCGATCAGTGACCCCGGTGACCCGTTCCCGACGGCCGGGCGGGGCGACCCGCCGGCCGGACTCAGCCGGTCGGGGCGGCCGGCCGGGCGGTGACCTGGCGGACCACGCCGAGCAGGGCCGCGTTGACCTCCTCCGGCCGTTCCATCATCAGCATGTGCCCGGCGCCGGGGCAGACGGTCAGCTCGGTGGCGGGCAGCGCCGCGGCGATCGACTCGGCGCACGGCGGCGGGGTGAGCCGGTCCCGGTCGCCGACCAGCGCGGCGGCCGGCAGGTGGGCGAGCGCGGCCAGCGTCTCCAGCCGGTGCTGCGCCCCGATGGAGGCCCGGAAGCCGCCGATCGAGCGCAGCGAGGCGCGGGCCACCGCGGAGGTGACCAGGCGGATGTCGGACGCATCGCAGCGGTCGCCGAAGAGCATCCAGCGGATGCTGGGGCGCAACGCGCGCAGCAACGCCCGCGGCGGCCGCCAGGACCCGCAGCGGGCCAGTACGCCGGCTCCGGTGGTCTCGGCCAACCGGATCAACCGGGCGATCCGGGGCGACAGGCCGTAGGCGGTGTGCGTGTGCCCCTCGGCGGTGGTGGCGACGAAGACCAGCCCGGCGACCCGGGCGGCGAAGTGCTCGGGGTGCCGGTGGGCGTACTCCATCACCGTCATGCCGCCCATCGAGTGCCCGACCAGCACCACCGGGCCGGTCGGCGCCACCTCGTCCAGCACCGCCGCCAGGTCGTCGCCGAGCTGGGCCAGGGTGGCGGTGGGCAGCGCCATGCAGCTGGAGCGGCCGTGCCCGCGGGCGTCGTAGGTGACCACCCGCACCGCCTCGCCGGCCGCCTCGCGCAGCGCGGCGAGCTGGCGGTGCCAGCTGCGCCCGTCCAGCGTCCAGCCGTGCAGCAGCACCACGGTGACCTCGGCGTCGGCCGGGCCGGTGCACTCCACGTGCAGGCGTACGTCGTCGGGTAGACGTAGGTCCAACTGCTCCGGCATCGCCACCTCCCCGGGCCGCACAGCTCCGCAACACCGGGGATACCCGGTGGTAACACCGGCTACCCGCCATGACACCACGCCAACCGCGCGGAAAGAAGATTCGCGACCGGGCGCCGTCGGGCGGCCGGCCCGAGCAAGCTGGGGGACATGCGGTCCCCGCGGACAACCCCGACCGGTACCGGCGGTGCCGGTGGTGCCGGTGGTGCCTCCTGGGACGGCCGTCCGGCCGGCGGGACGGCGCGTGCCGGTGGTGCCTCGCCGGAGGGCCGCCCGGCCGGCGGGACGGCGCGTGCCGGTGGTGCCTCGCCGGAGGGCCGCCCGGCCGGCGGGACGCCGCGCGCCGCGCTGGCCGAGCTGATGGCCGGCAACCGGCGGTTCGTCAGCGGCCAGCCGATCCACGGCCACGACGTGACCGCCGCGGCGGCCAGCGCCTCCGGCGACCAGCAGCCGTACGCGGTGGTGCTGGGCTGCATCGACTCGCGGGTGCCGCTGGAGGCGATCTTCGACCAGACCTTCGGCTCGATCTGTGTGATCCGCACCGGCGGGCACGTGCTGGACCGCGCGGTGCTCGGCTCGATCGAGTACGTCGTCGACGAACTGGGCGTACCGCTGGTGATGGTGCTCGGCCACGAGCGGTGCGGGGCGGTCGCCTCGGCGCTGGCCGCGGTGCGCGAGGGGCGGCGGCCCGGCGGCTCGCTGGCCCACCTGGTCGACCAGATCGCCCCCGCGGTGCGGGAGGTGGGCGTCGACGACCCCGGCGCGCACCCCATGGCGATCCGCCGCCACGTGCTCCGCACCGTGACCGCACTCCGCGCCGACGACCTCCTGGCCACCCCCGTGGCAGCGGGCCGGGTGGACGTAGTCGGCGCCCTCTACGACCTCTCCACCGCCCAGGTAACCCTCCTCAACCCCACCCCCTGACCCGTTGATCATGAGGTTGACGGCGAAGTCGATCTCGGAAACCGCCGCCAACCTCATGATCACCGGAAGGGGTGGGGGAGGGGGAGGACGCGGAAACGCCCGTCGGGGGTGCCGACGGGCGTTTCCGGGTGGTGCTTGGGGAGGCTCAGGCCTCGAAGACGCCGGCCTCGACGAGGCGCTTCTCGGTGGCGTCCCAGCCGTCGCCCGGGTGGGCGGCGTTGAGGGTGTTCAGCTCGGCCCGGATCTTGGCGGCGTGGCCGGCGGCGGCCAGCACCCGGATCTCCTCGATGAAGGCCTCGGAGTCGGTGCGCAGGTGCGCGGTCTTGCCGTTGGTCAGGTTCCGCACGTAGGCGTGCTTGCCGCCGTTGAGCGGGATGACGTACTTGAACTCGCCCAGCACGCTGAGGGCGCCACCCTGGCCAGCCTGGCCGGCCCGGACGGACGCGCGCGCGGTCTTAGAGGTGTTGCTCGCCACGGAGGTACTCCTTGCAAGACGTACGGGAGGACGGAACGTCCGGGGGCTGTGCGGGTGATGCCCGGAAGGGGCGTCGGCCCGCGGAAGATGTGCGCGGCACAGGCCGCCGATGGAACTGTACACGACCACGATCCCTGGCTGGTCATCGCGTTCGAGAGGCTCAACCGCGGTCACCCGTCCGGCTATTCCGGCGGCGAATTTTCCGATTCCCTGGCGCACCATCCGTCACACCAGTCATCATGTGTTCCAGTAGCCACTCGGATCGGCGAGGTCGTAGGGGAAGACGCACCTCGCACTCCGGGAGGTCACCGTGCCAACGCGTGGCGTCGTATACGTCCACTCGACCCCGCTCGCCGTGTGCTCACACGTCGAGTGGGCGATCGCGCGCGTCCTTGCCGCGCCGGTCGACCTGCAGTGGACGGCTCAGCCCGTCGATCCCGGCGCCCGCCGGGCCGAGTGCGGGTGGACCGGTCGTCCGGGGACGGGCGCCGAACTGGCTGCTGCCCTCCGGCAGTGGCCCATGATCCGTTTCGAGGTCACCGAGGAGCCGAGCCCCGGCGCCGACGGCGAACGCTTCATGTACGTACCGGGCCGGGGGCTGTTCCGGGCCACGGTCGGGGCGGCCGGTGACATCCAGCTCGGCGAGGACCGGCTGCGCAGCATCATGGCCGGCGCCCGGGCGCCGGAGGCGCTGGCGCACGCGCTGGACAAGGCCCTCGGCACCGCCTGGGACGCCGAACTGGAGCCCTACCGGTACGCCGGGGACGGCGCGCCGGTGACCCTGCTCACCCGGGTCGGCTGACCCCCGCGTGCGCCGGGGCTCCGCGCCCCGGCGCGGCGACGCCCGGCGGACCGGCGCGCGTAGGGTCGGGTTGCCCCGATAAGCGTCGAACTGGTGGGATGGCTCGCGTGTCGATATCTCCGCGACGTGCCGGCGTCGCGCTCGCCGCACTGACCGCACTGCTCCTCTCCGGCTGCGCCGACAAGCCGGACCGCCCCCGCCCCACCCCGGCGGCGAGCGGCTCCGCGCCGGCGGCGACGCCGACCGCCGTCCCCGCCGGGGACCCCGCCGCCCGGGCGGCCGCCCTGGTCGGCACGCTCACCGACGAGGACCTGGTCGGCCAGGTGCTGATGCCCTACGCGTACGGGGACGCGGCGACCAAGGTCTCGCCCGGCTCGGCGGCCGGCAACCGGGCGCTGGCCGGGGTGGACACCCCGGCCGAGATGGTCGCGAAGTACCGGCTCGGCGGGCTGATCCTGGTCGGCTTCAGCGCCGACGACCCGACCAGCGGCAACCAGGAGACCACCAACGTCGACAACCCGCGGCAGGTCCGCGAGCTGACCACCGGGCTGCGCGCGGCCGCCGGCAAGCTGCCCACCGGGGCGGCCCCGTTCCTGATCGGCACCGACCAGGAGTACGGCGTGGTCACCCGGATCACCGACGGGGTCACCCTGCTGCCCAGCGCGCTGGCCGCCGGCGCGGCCGGCGACCCGGCGCTGACCGAGGCCGCCTGGAAGGCCGCCGGCACCGAACTCGCCGCGATGGGCGTCAACCTGGACTTCGCCCCGGTCGCCGACGTGCTCGCCACCCGCAGCACGGTGATCGGCTCCCGGTCGTTCGGTGCCGACCCGCAGCGGGCCGCGGCGCAGGTCGGCGGCGCGGTACGCGGCCTGCAGGGCGCGGGCGTGGCGGCCACCGTCAAGCACTTCCCGGGGCACGGCCACAGCGCCACCGACTCCCACAAGGACCTGCCGGTGCTCAAGCAGTCCCGGGCGGCGCTCGCCGCCGGGGCGTGGCCGCCGTTCACCGCCGGCATCGACGCGGGGGCGATGGCCGTGATGTCCGCCCACCTGGACGTACGGTCGGTCGACCCGGGTACCCCGGCCACCTTCTCGCACAAGCTGCTCACCGAGGTGCTCCGCGGCCAGCTCGGCTTCCAGGGCGTGGTGATCACCGACGGGATGAACATGGCCCCGGCCAAGCGCTGGTCGCCGGGGGAGGCCGCGGTACGGGCGCTCAAGGCCGGCAACGACCTGATCCTGATGCCGCCGAACGTCGGCCAGGCGTACGACGGGCTGCTCGCCGCCCTGCGCGACGGCTCGCTGCCCCGGGCCCGCCTGGTCGACGCGGTAACCCGGGTGCTGACCATGAAGTTCAAGCTGGCCGACCGGCCGGCCCCCGAGCTGTCCACGCTGGCCGCCCCGGCCCACCGCGAGGCGGCCCAGCGGCTGGCCGCGGCGGCCGTGACGGTGCTGCGCGGCACCTGCGGCGGCGGCGTCCGCGGCCCGGTGACGGTCACCTCCTCCGGCGGCCGCGACCACACCCGGGCGGCGCTGACCGAGGCGCTGACCGCGGCCGGGGTGAAGGTGGTGCCCCGCGGCGGGACGGTGGTGCACCTGGTCGGCTACGGCGACGGCGCCGGCGACCTGCGCGCCGACGCCGCCGTCACGGTGGCGATGGACACCCCGTACGTGCTGGGGAGCGCGAAGTCGCCGACGCTGCTGGCCACCTACTCGTCCAGCCGGGCGTCGATGACCGCGCTCGCCGGGGTGCTGGCCGGCAAGGCGCAGCCGTCCGGCCGGTCCCCGGTCAAGGTGCCCGGCCTGCCCGCCACCACCTGCGCCGCCTGAGCGGGGTCAGTCCCGGTTGATCCGGGCCGACTGCTTGACCAGCTGGTACGCCGGCAGCAGGTCCGCCGGATCCGGCGCGTCCAGGCTCAGCACGATCGGGCCGTAGAGGGACGCCAGGGCGATGGCCCGGTCCGGGTCACCGTCCTCGGTGTAGCTCGCCTCGACGGCGTCCAGCGTGCCGGCCCGGAGACGCCGGTACTCCACCCCCGTCGCCTTCGGCGAGTACGCGCCGACGAAGTGCTTCAGGTGCTCCTCGGCACCGCCGGCGACCCCGTCGACCCGCCACACCCGCAGGAACCCCAGTTCGCCGGCCGGCCGGGAGTCGAGCTCGCACAGCAGGGTGGCGTTACCGACACCCAGGTCGCCGCCCTCGGCCGAGGGCTTCACGGCCTTGACCTTCCACCCCGCCGGCAGCGAGAAGGTGACCGGGAGCGCGCAGGGCGTGCCCTTGCCGCCCACCGGGACGCCGGCGGGTGCGGCGGCGACCTCGTCGTGCCAGGGCGGCCCGGGGACCACCGGTGATGCGGTGGTGCTCGGTGACGCCGACGGCGAGCCGCCGGCCGCCGGCTGGTCCTTGTCCTCGGCGCAGCCGGCGAGCGGGCCGAGGGTGAGCGCGGCCAGCAGGGCGGCGCGGGTACGTCGGTGCATGGTGTCCATCCCCCGTTGACGATCTTCAGCGGGCCTCATCAAAGCGGCACGGGCACCCGGCGTCAATCCCGTTCGCGTCCCGCCGTGGCGGGACGACCGGCACGCCGTACCGGGGGCCGGCCGGCCCCCGGTACGGCGCCGGTTCAGCCGGCCGCGCGCAGGGCGGCGACCAGCCACTCCACGGCCGGCACCGCGGGCTCGAACGGCGGCCGGCGGTTGAGCACGCCGATCAGCTGCCAGTACCGCTCCACCCGCCGGTCGGTGAACGCGGCGATCGAGTCGGCCAACGCCCGGCGCTGCCGCGGGGTGAGCGTCGGGTCCACCATCTCGTCCAGCACCGCCCGGCCCTCCGGCGAGGCGGGGTCGGTGCCGGCGGCCAGCGCCGCGCGCGCCAGCTCCAGCTTCGTCATCGGCTCCGGCGGGGGCGGCGTCGCGTCGCCGGCACCGGCCACCGCCATCTGGCGTACCCGGCGACGGAAGTCCGGGTCGGCCACCAGCTCGGCCAGCTCCAGCCAGGCGTCCACCTCCTCGTCGCTGGGCTCGTCCGGCAGGTCCGCGGGCAGCGCCCGCATGGCCTGCGCCAGCCCGGCCGCCGGGCCGTCGACGCCGGCGAACACCTCGGCCACGAAGTCGTCGATGATCTGCTGCCGCTCCCGTGCGGAGAGCCGGGCCAGGTCGTTCACGAGTCTCAACTCCTCGGTCGTACTGCCACGTCGGGTGACCGACCGCAACACCGCCCGGCGCAGCCGCAATGTCCGGATCTCCGCGTCCAGCGCCCGGGCGTGCGCCCGCGCCACGTCCCGGACGGTGCTCTGCCGGTCCACGATCCGGCGCGCGTCGTCCAGGCCGATCCCCAGCTCGCGCAGGGTGCGCAGCAGCTCCAGCCGGGCCACGGCGGCCGCGTCGTAGAGCCGGTAGCCGCCCGGCGAACGGCCGGTCGGCGGCAGCAGGTCGAGGTCGGACCAGAAGCGGATGGTCCGGACCGACAGGCCGGTCCGGCGGGCGAGCTGCCCGATGGTGAACAGTTCGGTGCGGTCGTCCACGCCGGTCAGCCTCCTGTCTCCAGCCGCTGGAGAGTCAACCCGGAAAACCGTTAGCGGTGGTGGGTCCGGGGTGACAACCTCGCCGGCATGGGAACGGCACAGGGTTTCGGGTACGTGGAGCGGGCCGACGGCACGGTGGTGATCACCCACAACGGGCGGGCGGCCGGCACCCTGCGGGGCGGTCGGGCGGCCCAGTTCCTCGCCGAGGTCGAGGACGACCCGCAACTGGTGATGGCGCGGTGGACCGGCAACTACCGCCGGGGCAACGAGCGCACCGCGAAGCGCCACCCGCGCAACCAGGGCTGACCGACGCGAGCGCGGACCCGTACGGTACGGGCGGCGGTCGGAGCGCCGCTACAGCGGGATGTTGCCGTGCGCGCCCCGGGCGGCCGGCGCCGCGGCGAGCGCCTCGGCGATCCGGCGCCGGGTCTCCGCCGGCTTGATCACGTCGTCCACCACGCCGATCTCCAGCGCCCGGTTGACCCCGCCGGCCACCCGGACCTGCTCCTCGATCAGCTGGGCACGCAGCGCCTCCCGCTCCTCGGCGGGGGCGGCGGCCAGCTTCTTGCGGTGCAGGATGTTCACCGCCGCGCTGGCGCCCATCACCGCGACCTCCGCGTTGGGCCAGGCGAAGACCGCTGTCGCGCCGAGCGAGCGGGAGTTCATCGCGATGTACGCCCCGCCGTACGCCTTGCGGGTCACCAGGGTCACCCGCGGTACCACCGCCTCGGCGAAGGCGTGCAGCAGCTTCGCGCCGCGCCGGACCACGCCGTCCCACTCCTGGCCGAGGCCGGGCAGGTAGCCGGGGACGTCGACGAGCACGATCAGCGGCACCCCGAGCGAGTCGCACATCCGCACGAACCGGGCCGCCTTCTCGGCACTGGAGGCGTCCAGGCAACCGCCGAGGCGCAGCGGGTTGTTGGCGATCACGCCGACCGTCCGGCCGGCGAACCGGCCGAGCGTGGTGACGATGTTCGGCGCCCACTTGGCGTGCAGTTCCACGCCGGGGGCGTCGAGCAGCGCCCGGACCACCGGCTTGACGTCGTACGCCCGGTTGGCCTCGGCCGGCATCCTCGCGGCCAGGTCGTGGCCCTCCCCGCCCTCGGCCGGCACGTCGTCCGGGCAGAGCCGGCCCTGGCGGCCCAGCAGCGCGGCGAGCCGGCGCGACTCGGCCAGCGCGGCCTCGTCGTCGGCGCACGTCACGTGCACCACGCCGGAGCGCCGGCCGTGCGGCTCGGGGCCGCCGAGGCGCTCCATGTCGACCTGCTCGCCGGTGACGCTGCGGACCACCTCGGGACCGGTCACGAAGATCCGGCCCGCGCCGCTCATCACCACGATGTCGGTCAGCGCGGGCCCGTACGCGGCGCCGCCGGCCGCCGGACCGAGCACCACGGAGATCTGCGGCACCCGGCCCGACGCCCGGACCATGGCGGCGAAGACCTGACCGACCGCGTCCAGCGCGACCACGCCCTCGGCCAGCCGGGCCCCGCCGGAGTGCCAGAGGCCGAGCACCGGGACCCGCTCCCGCACCGCCGTGTCGATCGCGTCGACGATGTGCCGGCACCCGTCGGTGCCCATCGCGCCCCCCATCCGCGTGGCGTCGGTGGCGTACGCGACGGCCGGCGTGCCCTCGATCTCGCCCCGCGCCCAGAGCACGCCCGAGCCGTCCCGGGGCGCCAGCAGGCGCAGCGAGCCGGCGTCGAAGAGCGCCCGCAGCCGCACCTCGGGGTCGCGGTGGTCCACTGTCGAGGTGTCGGCGCCGACGGCGGTGCTGGTCACATCAGCCTCCCAGGCGGTGGGTCAGGCCCGCGCGAAGACGAGAGCCACGTTGTGGCCCCCGAAACCGAACGCGTTGTTCAACGCCGCGGGGATCTCCATGTGGCGCGCCTTGTGGGCGGCCACCTCCATGGTGAGGCCGTCGTCCGGGTCTTCGAGGTTGATGGTCGGAGGAACGACACCGTCCCGGATGGCCAGGATGGTGGCGATCGACTCCAGCGCCCCGGCCGCGCCGAGCAGGTGACCGGTCATCGACTTGGTCGCCGCCAGCACCGGGTGGTCGCCGAGCGCCTGGTGCAGCGCGCCGATCTCCAGCATGTCGCCGACCGGTGTCGAGGTGGCGTGGGCGTTGACGTGCACGATGTCGCGCTTGGCCACGTCCGCGTCGGCGATGGCCTTCGCGATCGCCCGGATCGCGCCCTCGCCCTCGGCGTGCGGCTGCACGATGTCGTACGCGTCGGAGGTGATCCCGGCCCCGGCGAGGCGCGCGTACACCCGGGCGCCCCGGGCGGCGGCGTGGTCGGCCCGCTCCAGCACCACCACCCCGGCGCCCTCACCGAGCACGAAGCCGTCCCGGCCCTTGTCCCACGGACGGGAGGCCCGCTCCGGCTCGTCGTTGCGGGTCGACATGGCCCGCATCGAGGCGAACCCGGCGATCGGCAGCGGGTGGATGACCGCCTCGGTGCCGCCGGCCACCACCACGTCGGCGCGGCCGGCGCGGATGATGTCCAGCCCCAGCGCGATCGCCTCCGCACCGGTCGCGCAGGCGCTGGCCACCGAGTGCACGCCGGCCTTGGCGCCGAGTTCCAGCCCGACCCAGGCGGCCGGACCGTTCGGCATCAGCATCGGCACGGTGTGCGGGGAGACCCGGCGCGGCCCGGACGACTCGAGGATGTCGTCCTGGGCGAGCAGGGTGGTGGCGCCGCCGATGCCGGAGCCGACGCTGACCGCCAGCCGCTCCGGGTCCAGCCCGGAGTCGGCCAGGCCGGCGTCCGCCCAGGCCTGCTTCGCCGCGATGATGGCGATCGCCTCGGACCGGTCCAGCCGGCGCAGCTTGACCCGCTCCAGCACCTCGGACGGCTCCACCGCGAGCTGCGCGGCGATCCGGACCGGCAGTTGTGCCGCCCACTCCTGGGTGAGCGCACCCACCCCGGAGCGGCCGGCGACCATGGCGTCCCAGGTCGACGCGACGTCCCCGCCGAGCGGGGTCGTCGCGCCGAGCCCGGTGACGACGACGTCGGGACGACTCATGATCAGGACTGCGCCTCGATGTAGCTGACGGCGTCCCCGACGGTCTTCAGGTTCTGCACCTCGTTGTCCGGGATCTTGACGCCGAACTTCTCCTCGGCCGCCACCACGACCTCCACCATGGAGAGCGAGTCGACGTCCAGGTCGTCGGTGAAGGACTTCCCCTCGGCCACGTCGTCCGGGTTCACCCCGGCAACCTCCTCGAGGATCTCGGCGAGGCCGGCGGTGATCTCGTCACGGGTCATTGCGGTTGGTTCCTCTCATCGGGGGATTCACTCGACGGCGGCGGCGCCGGCCGTCACTCCGGCGCTGGCGCGCCGGAGGGGTCTTCAGGGGCAGCGGACGACCTGACCGGCGTAGGTCAGGCCGCCGCCGAAGCCGAACAGCAGCACCGGGGCGCCGGAGGGCACCTCGCGCCGCTCGACCAGCTTGGACAGGGCCAGCGGCACGCTCGCCGCCGAGGTGTTGCCGGACTCGACGATGTCCTTGGCGATGATCGCGTCGGGGATGTTCAGCCGCTTGGCGATGCCGTCGATGATCCGGGCGTTGGCCTGGTGCGGCACGAACGCGGCCAGCTCGGCCGGGTCCACCCCGGCGCGTTCGCAGGCCCGCAGGGCCAGCGGCGCCAGCTCGGTGGTGGCCCAGCGGAACACCGCCTGCCCCTCCTGCTGGATGTACGGCCGCCAGCCCTCGATGCGGACCGCGTCGCTCTTCTCCGGCACCGAGCCCCAGACCACCGGGCCAACCCCGGCCGGTTCGCCCTCGGCGCCGGCGGTGACCACCGCGGCCCCCGCGCCGTCGCCGAAGATGATGCAGGTGGAGCGGTCCGTCCAGTCGGTGAAGTCGGAGAGCTTCTCGGCGCCGATGACGAGGGCGTTGCGCGAGGCGCCGGCCCGGATGGCGTGGTCGACCGTGCCCAGCGCGTACGCGAAGCCGGAGCAGGCCGTGTTGATGTCGTACGCCCCGGGCGCGGTGATGCCGAGCTTCGCGGCGACCCGGCAGGCCACGTTCGGGCTGCGGTCCACCGACGTGCAGGTGGCCACCACCACCAGGTCGATGTCGGCGGCGGTCAGCCCGGAGTTGGCCAGTGCCTTGCCGGCCGCGGCCGCGGCCATGTCGGCCACCGTCTCGCCGTCGGCGACCCGCCGGGTGACGATGCCGACCCGGTCCCGGATCCACTCGTCGCTGGTCTCCACGAGCTGGGCGATCTCGTCGTTGGTCACCACCCGGGAGGGCTGGTAGTGGCCCAGGGCGACGATGCGGCTTCCGGCAGCCATCAGTGCTGTCCTCCGATGCGGGCGAGCGGTTGGCCCGGGGCGACCGGGTCGTCGTGGTGGGCGAGCCACTCGGTGAGCAGGCCGCTGTCGTGGGCGGTCACCTCGACCGGCCCCTGCCGGGTGGCGACCTGGCCGATGACCTGACCGGCCCGGACCGACGCGCCCTCGGCGAGCCCCCCGGCGGGCGCGAAGGTGCCGGCGGAGGGGGCCACCACCACCCGGAACGAGATGGTCGGTTCGTGGCTCGGCGCCATCCCGTGCCGGGCGATCAGGTCCCGGGCGGCGGGCAGGTCGTCCGGGGTGTTCACGGTGACGATCTCCGGTGCGCCGGCGGCCTTGAGTTCCCGCTTGACCAGCCCGGCCAGCGTGCCGGCCGGGGGCAGCTCGATCACCCCGGTCACCCCGAGGTCGGCCAGCGTCCGCATGCACAGGTCCCAGCGGACCGGCGCGGTGACCTGCCGGACCAGCCGCTGCACCAGCTCCCGGCCGTGGTTGACAGCGGCCCCGTCGAGGTTGGACAGCAGGATCCGGTTCGGGTCGGCCGGGGTGATCCCGGCGGCCACCGCGGCCAGCGCCGACTCGGCCGGCGCCATGTAGGGGGTGTGGAACGCGCCGGCCACCTGGAGCCGGACGATCCGGGTCCGGGCCGGCGGCTCGGCGGCGAACTTGTCCAGGTTCTCCACCGCACCGGCGGCGACGACCTGGCCGGCGCCGTTGCGGTTGGCGGCGTGCAGGCCGTGCGCCTCGATCGCGGCGAGCACCTCGTCCGGGTCGCCGCCCAGCACGGCGGCCATCCCGGTGGGCTCCAGCGCGCAGGCGGCGGCCATCTCGCGGCCGCGCACCCCGGCCAGGGTGATCGCCGCCTCCGCCGGGAGCACCCCGGCCAGCGCCGCCGCGCCCAGTTCGCCGACGCTGTGCCCGGCGGTCAGCGCGACGTCGTGCATCGGCAGGTGCTCGCCGGCCAGCAGCGCCGCCGCGACCAGCAGCGGCTGGGTGCGGGCGGTGTCCTTGATCTCGTCGGCGTCGGCGGCGGTGCCCAGGTGCACCAGGTCGACCCCGGCCAGCGCCGACCACCAGCGCAGCCGCGCCTCGGCACCGGGCAGGTCGAGCCAGGGAGTCAGGAAGCCGGGTTTCTGCGAACCCTGGCCGGGAGAGAGTACGGCGAGCACGTCTACAGACTCTCCCGGATACGCGTGGGTAGCGCTGTGCCGACCGCCACCAAACCACACTAGGACCTTTGGAGGGATCCTACAAAAATCGGCGGTGGTCATCGCCCGGCTGTGCGGTTTTACCGACGCCTGGACCCATTGTCTGACTCGGGACCACCGGGACCACTGGGTCGAGCCGGCCCACGGTCAACGCCACCCGCAGGGCGAACGCGTCCCGCGGCGCGAGCGGGGAGAAGCCGGTGACCTCGGCGATCCGCCGCAGCCGGTAGCGGACCGTGTTCGGGTGCACGAAGAGGGCCCGCGCGGCGCTCTCCAGCGTCCCGCCGGCGGCGAAGAAGGCGTCCAGCGTCTCCAGCAGCTCGCCGCCGGCGCGGACCAGGGTCGCGTACACGTCGTGGCGCAGCCGGCGGCGCGCCTCGGCGTCCCCGGCCAGCGCCCGCTCCGGCAGCAGGTCGCCCGCCGGCACCGGCCGGGGCGCGGTGGGCCACGCCGGCGCGGCGCGGAAACCGGCCAGCGCCGCCCGGGCCGACTCGGTGGCCTCGTCCAGGCTGGGCACCGCCGGGCCGACCACCACCGGCCCGTCCCCGAACGCGCTGAGCAGCTTCCCGGTGGCGGCGAGCGGGTCGGCGGCGCCGCCGAGCACGATCACCAGCCGGTCGCCGTGCACGCCGCCGATCACCTCGGCGCCGATCCGCCGGGCCTGCCGGTAGACGGTGTGCAGGACGGCGGAGACCTCGCCGCCGGGGGAGCGGCCGACCGCTACCGCCACCGGCGGCGCGTCCGACCAGCCCAGCGCGGCGGCCCGGCTGGCCAGCACGTCCGGCGAGTCACCGCGCAGCAGCGCGTCCACCAGCAGGGCCTGCAACCGGGCGTCCCAGGCGCCGCGGGACTCGGCGGCCCGGGCGTAGACCCGGGCGGCGGCGAAGGCGATCTCCCGGGAGAACCGCAGCACGGCCTCGCGCAGCTGCTGCTCCTCGCCCTCCGCGGCCAGGTGGGCGACCTGCTCCTCGACCACGTCGATGGTCACCTTGATCAGCGCGACCGTCTGCTGGAGGCTGATCGACCGGGCCAGCGCCTGCGGCGCGGCGGCGAAGACCTCGTCGGAGACCTCCTGGGTGCTGTCCGCGGTGCCGCCGCCGTCGCGCAGCCACTGCACCAGCGAGCGGGCGCCGGCCTGGGCCACCAGCATCACCCAGGAGCGCTGGTCGGCCGGGAGGGTGCGGAACCAGGGCAGGGTCTCGTCCATCCGGGCCACGCTGGCGGTGGCCAGCGCCCCCGCCGCCCGTTCGATCCGGCGCAGCGTGGCCGACAGCTCGATCTCGCCCGGCTCGTCCACGGCTCCAGCCTGACATGCGCTGACCAGGCGCTTCCCGCCGCCCCGGCGGTCAGGCCGCCGGGGGAGCGGGCAGGCCCAGCTCCTGGGCCAGGATGGCGGCCTGCACCCGGCTGCGCAGGTCGAGCTTCGCGAGGATCCGGCTGACGTGCGTCTTGGTGGTGCTCTCCGCCATCGACAGCCGGTCGGCGATCTGCTGGTTGGACAGGCCGAGCCCGAGGCAGGCCAGCACGTCCCGCTCCCGCGGGGTCAGTGCCGCCACCGCCGCCCGGGTGGCGGCGGAGGCGGCCGGAGCGGTCGCCGCGAACGCCGTGATCAGTCGCCGGGTCACCGCGGGGGCGATGAACCCCTCGCCCCGGGCGACCGTCCGCACCGCCGCCACCAGCCCCTCGGCGTCGGTGTTCTTGAGCAGGAAGCCCGCGGCCCCGGCCCGGAGCGCCCCGAAGACGTACTCGTCGAGGTCGAAGGTGGTGAGCACGAGCACGTCGGCGAGCCGGTCGGCGACGATCTCCCGGGTGGCCGAGATGCCGTCCAGCCGCGGCATCCGCACGTCCAGCACCGCGACGTCCGGGCGGAGTTCCCGGCAGAGCCGGACGGCCTCGGCGCCGTCGTCCGCCTCGGCCACCACCTCGACGCCCGGCGCCCCGGCCAGGATCAACGCCAGCCCGGCCCGGACCGCCGCCTGGTCGTCGGCGAGCAGCACCCGGATCACCTCGGTCACGTCACCCTCCCGTCCGAACGCCGTCGGCACGGCCGGTCACGGCGTCGCCTCCGTGGGCAGCTCCGCCCGGACCCGCCAGTCGCCGTCCTCCGGGCCGGCGGTGAACCGGCCGTGCAGCAGCACCGCCCGCTCCCGCATCCCGACCAACCCGGCACCCGCGCCGGCCAGCGAGTCACCGCCGGCGCGCACCGGGTTCGTCACGGTCACCACCACCTTCGCCGGCTCGTACGCGACCACCAGCTCGGCCCGGCCGGCACCGTGCTTGAGGGCGTTGGTCAGCGACTCCTGGACGATCCGGTACGCCGCCAGGTCCACCCCGACCGGCAGCGCGCGGGGCGTTCCGTGCCGCTGCACCCGGACCGTCAGCCCGGCGGCGCGAACCCGGCTGACCAGCGCGTCCACCTCGCTCAACCGGGCCCGGGTCGCCTCGTCCGTCGCGTCCGTGGCCGGTCCGCCCTCCGCCGGCTCCCGGAGCAGCCCGATCATCTGGCGCATCTCGGCCAGCCCCTGCACGCTGTTCTCCCGGATCACCCGCAGCGCCCGGTCGACCTGGTCCCGGTCCAGCCCGGCCACGGAGAGCGCGGCGGTGGCGTGGATGGCCACCGCGCTCAGGTGGTTGGCGACCACGTCGTGCAGCTCGCGGGCCATCCGGGCGCGTTCCGCGCTCACCGCCTGCCGCCGGTCCAGCTCGACGAGCCGTGCTGTCTGTTCGGCGCGGGCGCGCTCGGTCGCCGCCTGGTCCCGGTACTGCCGGACGCTGATCCCGGTGAGCACCGGCAGCAGCCCGAGCAGCACCACCGGCACCCCGACGCCCACCCCGCGCCAGTTTCCCAGCAGCACCACCCCGAGCACCGCGCCGAGGACAGTCAGCCCGACGGTGACCCGCAGCAGCCAGCGCCAGGTCCGGGCGGAACCGAACACGCACGCGTCGTAGACCACCTGGGTGTAGACCAGGACGGTCGCCAGCGAGCTACCCAGCGCCAGGTCGGCCAGCACCGCCACGGTGCCGAGCGCCAGGCTGCCCCGGCTGGCGACCCGGCGCAGCCCGACCGCCGCGCAGACCGCCACCAGCGGCAGCAGGAACAGCGCCTTCGGCACGTCCGGGGCCCAGGGCAGCTGCGGCTGCGTGCCCAGGCCGTGCACGACCAGGCCGCCGACCAGCGATCCGCCGCCCAGCTCGAGGTCGCGGCCGAGGGTGCCGGGCCCGAGCCACGCTGGCGGTCGCATGGCACCGATCCCACCACAGCCGTGGCCGCTCGGGCTCCGACCGGTGGAGGAGGCCGCGCCGGCCCCCGTCCACCGAAGGTGGTACGCCCGCCGCGGACCGCTGGACCCGGCGGCGTGGCCCGCCGGCCGGCGTCCGGTCGGATCCGTCGAAGGGCCGCGGTGCGGGTCCGTCGAAGGATGGAGCCGGATCTCCTCTCCGCCGTCGAGGTCGCCGGCCGCCGGCCGGGCCAGGCTGGTGACCGGAAGGAAACGGGAGGGTCAGAGATGCTGGTGGCGGTCATCGTCGCGTGTGAGATCGGGTTCTGGCTGGTGCTCGGCGCCGGGCTGCTGGCCCGCTATCCGCTGCGCCGGCCACGGCTCGGCGCGGCGCTGCTGGTCTGCGTACCGCTGGTGGACCTGGTGCTGCTCGCGGCGACCGCCGTCGACCTCCGGCGCGGCGCGACCGCCGACGTCACCCACGGGCTGGCCGCCGCCTATCTCGGCTTCTCGGTCGCCTTCGGCCACTCGATGGTCCGCTGGGCCGACCAGCGGTTCGCGCACCGGTTCGCCGGCGGCCCGCCGCCGGCGAAGCCGCCCCGTGCCGGCTGGGCCCGGACCCGGTACGAGTGGCGGGAGTGGGGCAAGGGCCTGGTCGGCTGGGCGATCGCCTGTGGGCTGCTCGGCGCCGCGATCCTCTGGGTGGACGACGCGGAACGGACCCGCGAGCTGGCGAACTGGATCGGCAAGCTCACCCTCGCCATCGTGATCTGGCTGGTCGCCTTCCCGCTCTGGGAGACGATCTTCCCGCGCCGGGCCCGCCGCTGACCCGGGTATGCGCTGCACGGCTCGTCGGTCCCGGCCAGTACGGTGGCAGGGCACGTCGGGGCCAGCACCGGCGGGCGCCGGCGAGCGTGAGGAGACCGGGATGGCGCACGGGGAGGCCGACCACGGCTGCGCCCAGGGCGAGCCCTGCCGGCCGGGTCACCACGAGCAGCAGCCGGTCGCCAAGCACCACCGCCGGCTGGTCGGCGGGCCGGCCGAGCCGGGCCGCCAGGCCGAGCGGGCCGACGAGGATCCGCCGGTGCCCCGGCAGCGGGCGGCCGAGCCGGCCCTGCCGGGCGAGGTGGAGCCGGCCGGCTCCGGGGGTTGCCGCAGCGACCTGCCCGGCTGGGCGGGCGCGCACCGGCACGGGCCGGTCCGCCCGCCGCGACGCGCGATCCGGCGGGAGCGGCCCCCGCACCGTTGGTGCTGACCTCGCGGGCGCCGTCCGCCGGTTAGCGTGGTGGTCGTGAGGGCGATCGCCATCGACGCGTACGGGCCGGCCGACCTGCTCGCCGTGCGCGAGCTTCCGGAGCCGCCGGTCGGCCCGGACACGGTCCTGGTGCGGGTACGCGCCGCCGGGGTGAACCCGGTCGACTGGAAGGTGCGCGAGGGGTACCTGGCCGGCGCGTTCCCCAGCCACTTCCCGCTGGTGCCCGGGTGGGACGCGGCCGGCGTGGTGGCCGCGGTGGGCCCCGCGGTGACCGGCTTCGCGGTCGGCGACGAGGTCGTCGGGTACGTCCGGCGCGACGACATCCAACACGGCACGTACGCCGAACTGGTGCCGGCCCCGGAGCGGACGCTGGCCGACAAGCCGGTGCGGGCGTCCTGGGCCGAGGCGGGCGGGCTGCCGCTCGCCGGGCTCACCGCCTACCAGGCCCTCCGGTCGGTGCGTACCGGTAGCGGCGACACCGTGCTGGTGCACGGCGCGGCCGGCGGGGTCGGCCACCTGGCGGTGCAGCTCGCCCGGGCCCTCGGCGCGCAGCGGGTGATCGGCACGGCGGGCGACGCCAACCACGACTTCGTCCGGTCGCTGGGCGCGGAGCCGGTCAGCCACGGCGACGGCCTGCTGGACCGGGTCCGGGCGGTCGCGCCCGACGGGGTGGACGTGGCGCTCGACCTGTTCGGCGGCGACGCGCTGGAGGTCTCGGCCCAGCTGATGGACCGGCCGGCCCGGCTGGTCTCCACGGCCGACCCGGACCACGTCACCCGGCTGGGCGGCAGCTACCTGTTCGTCAAGCCGTCGACGGCGGACCTGAGCCTGCTCGCCGGGCTGGTCGACGCCGGGCGGCTCACCGTCCACGTGGCACGCACGTTCCCGCTGGCCGAGGCCGCGGCCGCGCACCGGCTGGTGCAGGCCGGGCACGTCCGGGGCAAGGTGGTGCTCGAAATCTGACCCGGCGCGGTCGCGGCTGGCGGGCCGGGCCCGCGCCGCGGTCAGCTGGTGCGGCGGCGGATCAGCAGCGCGATCCCGGCCAGACCGAGGGTGATCACCAGCACCACCGCGCCGTTGAGCAGCAGCAGGCGCTGCATCTCGCCGAGCGCCTCGTCGATGTCGCGGGCCGGGTCGAGGGCGTCCTCCGGGATCACCCGCTCGCCGCCGCCGACGCCGCCGCTGACCGTGTCGAACTCCCGCTCCAGCGGCACCCCGGCGGTGCGCAGCGTCTCGGACATGGACAGCCGGCCGAGGAACCAGCCCGCGCTGGTCTTGCGGTTGTCCGGCTGCTTGGCCGGCCGGAACACCCGCGGTCCGCCCTTGGCCTTGGGATAGAGGTCGTACGTCTGCTTCGGCGTGTCGCCGGCGAACACCACGACCGTGTACTTCGGACCGAGGTCGGCCGCCTTCGGGCCGGTCTTCTGCCCGATGCCGGGCAGGAAGCTGACCTGGTCGATGACGGCGACCACGTGCTGCGGGTGGGACTCGGCGCGCAGCCGCAGCGGCTCGGCCAGCCCGTCCCCGGTGATGTCCACCCCGGGCGGGGGCTTCGGGGCGGCCGTCGCCGGCCCCGCCGCGGCCACCGCGACCAGCGTCGCCGCCAGCCCGCCCACCAGTACCGCGACCAGTCGCCTCATCCGTCGGACCATCGCCGCCTCCTCGCCCCGTTCGATGGATGGCTTCGCTGCAGGTCACGTGCGTGGTTGGTGGACGGAGGTGACCGTGGCCACAGGCCGGGACCCACCTCAGAGACTCCGCGGAACGTCGCTCGGTTGCAGCTGGTGGAACAGTATTTGGAACTATCTGCGATCTCGGCTCGACTAATGTGCGGCAGCCGTTGATCAGCGGGCGGATCGTACCTTTGCGGAGGGGCTCATGGGGGGCAGGGTCGCACGTGTGGCGCGTACCTGGCCAGCGGTGTTCGGCGTGGCGCTCGGCGTGTCCCTGCTGCCGGCGACGCCGGCGGCCGCGCACAACTCGCTGACCGGCAGCGATCCGCGCGACGGCGCCCGGGTGGCGACCGCGCCGGCCCGGATCGAGCTGCGGTTCCTGGCCAAGCCGGATCCGGCCACGACGAAGATCACAGTCACCGGGCCGGACAACGTGGCGGCGCTGGGTGGCGCGCCGACCTTCACCGGCAACCGGGTACGCCTGCCGTTCAAGCCGGGCCGGGCGGGGCTCTACATCGTCGGCTACCGGGTGGCCTCCAGCGACGGGCACCCGGTCTCCGGCGAGGTCCGGTTCACCCTCATTACCGGCACGCCGGCCGACCCCTCGGCGTCGGCCACCGCCCCGGCCGCCTCCGTCCCACCGGCGTCGCCGTCCGGCGCGCCGACGGCGACGCCGAGCGGCAGCGCCAGCGTCGCCGCGGTGCCGGCGGCCGAGGAGGGTACGGAGTCGGGTGGTCGCGGCTGGCTCTGGGCGACGCTCGGCGGGGCCGTGCTGCTCGCCGCGCTGGTCGCCGGCCTGCTGCTGCGGCGCCGGTCGGCCCGGGGCTGACGCCACCACCGGCGGGGCGCCTCGCCGACCGGCTCCGCCCCGCGACCGGGGGCCGACCGGGATCAGACCAGGCGGACCCGGGCGGCGCGCAGCCGGGTCAGGGTGCGCTCGCGGCCGAGCACCTCCAGCGACTCGAACAGCGGCAGCCCGACCGTACGGCCGGTGACCGCGACCCGGACCGGGGCCTGCGCCTTGCCGAGCTTGAGCCCGCGCTCCGCGCCGACCGCCTCCAGGGCGGCCTTGAGCGACTCGGCGTCCCAGGACTCCAGCGCCTCGAAGGCCGCGGTCGCCGCCTCCAGCAGCTCGGCCGAGCCCTCCTTCATCGCCTTGGCCCAGGCCGCCTCGTCGATCAGCGGCGAGGCGAGGAAGAGGAAGTCGACGTTCGGCACGATCTCGCTGAGCACCGCGATCCGGGTCTGCGCCAGCGGGGCCACCGCGGCGAACGCGGCGGCGTCGAACTCCGCCGGCTGCCACGGCGGCGGCGCGATGGTGCCGGTGCCGGTCAGCCACGGCTGGCAGGCCGCGACGAAGTCCTCGATCGGCAGCGCCCGGATGTACTCGCCGTTGAACGCGCGCAGCTTCTTCTCGTCGAAGAAAGCCGGCGAGGGGTTGACCTCCTCCAGTCGGAACTCCTGCTCGATCACCGACCAGGGCACGATCTCCCGGTCGCCGGAGGGCGCCCAGCCGAGCAGCATCAGGTAGTTGCGCATCGCGGCGGCGAGGTAGCCCTCGTCCCGGTACGCCTCCAGGGCGACCTTGTCGCGCCGCTTGGACAGCTTCTGCCGCTTCTCGTTGACCACCACCGGCACGTGCGCCCAGGTCGGCGGCTTGACCCCGAGGGCGTCCCAGAGGAGCTGCTGCTTCGGGGTGTTCGGCAGGTGCTCCTCGGCCCGGATCACGTGGGTGATCCCCATGGTCATGTCGTCCACGACGTTGGCCAGCAGGAACACCGGCGAGCCGTCGCCGCGGGCGATGACGAAGTCCTCGATCAGCTTGTTCTCGAAGGTGGGCTCGCCGCGGATCAGGTCGACCACCACCGTCTCGCCCTCGTCGGGCGTGCGGAAGCGCAGCGCCCGGCCCTCGCCCGGGCCCAGCCCACGGTCGCGGCAGAAGCCGTCGTAGCCCTGGTACTGCGAGCCGGTGCGGGCCTGCACCGCCTCCCGGGTGCAGTCGCAGTAGTACGCCCGGCCCGACTCGTACAGCCGGGCGGCGGCGGCCCGGTGCTCACCGGCGTACTGCGACTGGAAGTAGGGGCCCTCGTAGCTGCCCCGCTCGATGCCGATCCAGTCGAGCGCGGAGAGGATGCCCTCGGTCCACTCCGGCTTGTTCCGCGCCGCGTCGGTGTCCTCGATGCGGAGCACGAACACCCCGCCCTGCTGCTTGGCGTAGATCCAGTTCTGCAGGGCCGAGCGGGCGCCGCCGACGTGGAACATACCGGTCGGGGAGGGGGCGAAGCGTACACGTACCGTCACGTCCCCCAGCCTACGGCGGGCCGCCACCGGATTCGGCCAGGGGTGCGGGTCAGGGCACCGACCGGATCTTCACCACCAGCACGCTGCCCAGCACGGTGACCGCCGCGGTGACCGCGTAGAGCGTCGGATAACCGCCCAGATGCACCACGAGCGGGGCGGAGATCGCCGGACCGAGCACCTGCGGGGCGGAGTTGGCGATGTTGATCACGCCGAGGTCCTTGGCCCGGTCGGTGGCCCGGGGCAGCACCTGGGTGATCAGGGCGGCGTCCACCGAGAGGTAGACGCCGTAGCCGGCGCCGAGCAGCAGTGCGGCGAGCACCGCCATCGGCCAGACCGGCGCGACGGCGAGCAGCAGCGCGGCGACCGCCATGATCCCGCCGGAGGCGATCACGAAGACCTTCCGCCGGCCGGAGCGGTCGGAGAGCCAGCCGGCCAGCACCGCGGTCGCGGCCAGCCCGGCCGTGTAGAGCAGGATCAGCACCAGCAGGCCGCCCTCGGGGTCGGCCAGCCGCACCTGGTCGGTGAGGAAGTAGAGCAGGTACAGGGTGCCCAGGGCGTTGCCGAGCTGGACCAGGAACCGGGTGATCCAGGCCCAGCCGAAGTCCGGGTGGGCCCGGGGCGAGACCCACATCGAGGCGAGCAGGGCGCGCGGCCGCAGCGCCGGACGGTGCCCGCGGGGCAGCGGGTCGTCGGTGGTGAACAGGGTGAACGGCAGCGCCAGCAGCAGCACCGCCGCCGCGACCGCCAGGTAGCCGGCGGCGTTGCCGGTGACCACGGCGGTCACCAGCACCACGCCGAGCACCAGCCCGAGCGCCTGCGGGATGCCCACCCAGCCGGAGACCCCGCCGCGCTGGGTCACCGGCACCCGGTCCGGCACGGCGGCGGTGAGGCTGGCCAGCATGGCGTTGAAGCAGACCTGGGCGGCGACCCAGCCGAGCGCCACCCCGAGCACGGTGCGCTGCTGGGCCAGCAGCGCCAGGGCCGCCGCGCCGAGCAGCGCCCCGCCCGCGGTCCAGACGTGCCGGCGGCCGAACTCCCGGCCGCCCACGCGCAGGCAGGTCCGGTCGGACAGCGCGCCGGCGAGTGGGTTGGCGAGCACCGCGGCGAGCGCGCCGAGGCCGGTGACCAGGGCGAGCGCGGCCTCCTTGTCGGCCGGCGCGATCCGCTCCACCTGCTGTGGCAGCAGCACCTGGATCGGGGTGAAGAAGGCCATCCACACGCCGAGGTTGGCCGCGAAGATCAGCGCGATCCAGCCGCGCCGGACCGGGACGGTCGGCTCGGCCAGCGCCGCCGGCAGCGAGGCCGGCGTCGGGTCGACGGTGGTCACGCCGCCGGTGTCCGGCGGCTGGCCGCGATCACGTCGCGGAACCAGGCGTACGAGGACTTCGGGGTGCGCACCCCGGTGTCGAAGTCGACGTGCACCAGGCCGAAGCGCTTGGTGAAGCCCTCGGCCCACTCCCAGTTGTCCAGCAGCGACCAGACGAAGTAGCCCCGGACGTCCACCCCGTCGTCGAGGGCGGCCCGGACCGCGCGCAGGTGCCCGTCGAGGTAGGCGATCCGCTCCGGGTCGGGCACCCGCCCGGTGCCGTCCGGGGCGTCGTCGTAGGCGCAGCCGCTCTCGGTGATCTCGATCGGGGGCAGGTCGTCGCGGTAGGTGTCGCGCAGCCAGCCGAGCAGTTCGCGCAGCCCGTCCGGCGCGACCGGCCAGTCGAAGGCGGTCCGCGGGTAGCCGTCCAGCGGCACCAGGTCGAACGGCAGCGGCGAACCCTCCTCCGGGGCGCGTACCGCTGTGGGGTTGTAGTAGTTGACCCCGAGCACGTCGATCGGCGCGGCGATCACCGCCAGGTCGCCGTCGCGGACCACGCCGGCGTCGAAGTCCTGCCCGGCCGGGTAGCCGCGGCCGAGCAGCGGGTCGGTGAAGAGCCGGTTGTGCAGCGCCTCGTACGCGGCCGCCGCCGCCCGGTCGGCGTCGGTGTCGCCGGCCAGCCGCACCGGCGAGTAGTTGTTGGCGATGGCGACCGGGCTGGTGCCGCGGGCGCGCAGCGCGCCGACCGCGAGACCGTGGCCGAGCAACTGGTGGTGGGCGACCGGGAAGGCGTCGAAGAGCAGCATCCGGCCGGGCGCGTGCACACCCATGCCGTGGCCGAGACTCATGTGGACGAACGGCTCGTTGAGGGTGATCCAGAGCTTGACCCGGTCGCCGAGCCGGGCCGCGGTCAGGTCGGCGTACTCGGCGAAGCGGTGCGCGGTGTCCCGGTTCAGCCAGCCGCCGGCGTCCTCCAGCGGCTGCGGCAGGTCCCAGTGGAACAGCGTGGCGACCGGGTCGATATCGCGGGCCAGCAGGTCGTCGACCAGCCGGTCGTAGAAGTCCAGCCCGGCCGGGTTGGCCGCGCCGGTGCCGCCCGGCTGGACCCGGGGCCAGGAGATGGAGAAGCGGTACGCGGAGACGCCGAGGCCGGCCATCAGGTCGACGTCCTCGGCGTGCCGGTGGTAGTGGTCGCACGCCACGTCGCCGGTGCTGCCGTCGACGATCCGGCCGGGGGAGTGCGCGAAGGTGTCCCAGATGGACGGTCCCCGGCCGCCCTCGCCGACGCCGCCCTCGATCTGGTAGGCGGAGGTGGAGACCCCCCAGCGGAAGCCGGCGGGGAAGTCGGGCAGCGGTTCGGTCGGCATGCGCCCTCCCGGTGAACGCGAAACGTGTTCGGGACTCTAGGGCGCGCCCGGCGAATGCGCCATAGGCGCTGGTCGTTCGTCAGGCAATGGTTTTCGGCGTGTCTTTTCCAAACCCGTCCAGGTAAGTCCGAATTTGTGCATAGAGTGCCGATATCGTGGGATGTCCTCACTGGAGGAAGACGGAAATGATCCTCGTGGAACGCAGTGCGCACGTGGCGGCGCCGATGGAAGCGGTCTGGGACGTCGTGCAGCGGGCCGAGCAACTGCCGGCCTGGCTGGCGGGGGTCCGCGCGGCCGAGGTGCTCTCGGGGGAGGGCTTCGGACGGCGGCAGCTGGTCCAGGCCGGACGTGGCGCGGCGCATGAGGCCGAAGTGATCGCCTATCAGGAGCCGACCCTGATCGGCTGGCGCGAACGCGCCAAGGGCGCCGGTGCCCGGGCGGAGGCGCGCACCGAGATCTACGTCCAGCTCACCGCGGACGAGGAGGAGGGCGGGACGATCGTGCGGCTCATCGTCGTACGCTGGCCGGCCGGTCCGGTCAAGGCCGCCCTGCTCCGGCTCGGCCTGCGTCGGGTCGGCGCCGACCTGGAGGACTCGCTCGCCCGGCTGACCGACCTGGCCGCCGTCGGCTGACCGGGCCCGTCCTGGCGTCGCCCGCGACGGCGGTGGCCCGGGTCCCCGCCAGGGACGCCGGACCACCGCCTGCTCGCCTGCCCCGCTCTCGGGTCGCGGGGACGACGAAGGGCCCGGCGCGAACGCGCCGGGCCCTTCGTCGTGTGCCGCCTAGCTGTCGCCGCCGGTCTCGCCGACCGGGGCGGCGTTGACGTCCTCGATGGCGTACTTCTTGGCCGCCTCGGCCGGCACGGTGGCCGGCACCACGCCGCGGAGCGCGAGCTGCCGCAGCGTCGCCACCACCACCGACTCCGCGTCGACGTGGAAGTGCCGGCGCAGCGCGTGCCGGGTGTCCGACATGCCGAAGCCGTCGGTGCCGAGCGAGGTGTAGTCCCCCGGTACCCAGCGGGCGATCAGGTCCGGTACCGCGCGCATCCAGTCGCTGACCGCGATCTTCGGCCCGTCGGCGTCGGCCAGCTTCCGCTGGACGTACGGGACCCGCTGCTCGGCGCCCGGGTTGAGCAGGTTGTGCTCCTCGCACTCGACCGCGTCCCGGCGCAGCTCGGTCCAGGAGGTCACCGACCAGACGTCGGCGGCCACCCCCCAGTCCTGGGCGAGCAGCTGCTGCGCCCGCAGCGCCCACTGCATGCCCGTGCCGGAGGCCAGCAGGTTGGCCTTCGGGGCGTCACCGCCCACCTCCGGGGCGGGGGAGTAGCGGTAGATGCCCTTGAGCAGCCCCTCGACGTCGACGTCGGACGGCTCGGCCGGCTGGAGGATCGGCTCGTTGTAGACGGTGAGGTAGTAGAAGATGTTCTCCTGCGCCTCGCCGTACATCCGGTGCAGGCCGTTCTCCACGATGTGCGCGATCTCGAACGCGAACGCCGGGTCGTACGCGACCACCGCCGGGTTGGTGGCGGCCATCAGGTGCGAGTGGCCGTCCTCGTGCTGGAGCCCCTCGCCGTTGAGCGTGGTGCGGCCGGCGGTGGCGCCGAGCAGGAAGCCCCGGGCCATCTGGTCGGCGGCTGCCCAGAGCCCGTCGGCGGTGCGCTGGAACCCGAACATCGAGTAGAAGATGTACATCGGGATCATCGGCTCGCCGTGCGTGGCGTACGACGAGCCGGCGGCGGTGAACGAGGCGACCGAGCCGGCCTCGTTGATCCCCTCGTGCAGGATCTGCCCGCCGATGGCCTCCTTGTACGACAGGAACAGGTCCCGGTCGACGGCGGTGTACCGCTGGCCGTGCGGCGAGTAGATCTTCTGGGTCGGGAAGAGCGAGTCCATGCCGAACGTGCGGGCCTCGTCCGGGATGATCGGCACCCAGCGCTTGCCGAACTCCTTGTCCTTCATGATGTCCTTGAGCAGGCGGACGAAGGCCATCGTGGTGGCCACCTTCTGCTTGCCCGAGCCCCGCTTGACGTCGGAGAACCGCTCCGGGCCGGGGATGGTCAGCCGCTTGCCCTCGGTACGCCGCGACGGCAGGTACCCGCCGAGTTGCTGGCGCCGCTCCTTGAGGTAGGCGATCTCGTCGGACTTCTCGCCCGGCGTGTAGTACGGCGGCAGGTACGGGTTCTCCTCCAGCGCCGAGTCCGGGATGTCCAGGAAGAGCCGGTCGCGGAAGGTCTTGAGGTCCTCCAGCGTCAGCTTCTTCATCTGGTGCGTGGCGTTGCGGCCCTCGAAGTGCGAGCCGAGCGTCCAGCCCTTGATCGTCTTGGCCAGGATCACCGTCGGCTGCCCGGTGTGCTCCATCGCCGCCTTGTAGGCCGCGTAGAGCTTGCGGTAGTCGTGGCCACCCCGCTTGAGGTTCCAGATCTCGTCGTCGCTGAGGTGCTCGACCATCTTGCGGGTGCGCGGGTCACGGCCGAAGAAGTGCTCCCGCACGTACGCCCCGGACTCCGCCTTGTAGGTCTGGTAGTCGCCGTCCGGCGTGGTGTTCATGAGGTTGACCAGCGCGCCGTCGGTGTCCGCGGCGAGCAGCGGGTCCCACTCCCGGCCCCAGACCACCTTGATGACGTTCCAGCCGGCGCCCCGGAAGAACGCCTCCAGCTCCTGCATGACCTTGCCGTTGCCGCGGACCGGCCCGTCCAGCCGCTGGAGGTTGCAGTTGATCACGAAGGTGAGGTTGTCCAGCTCCTCGCGGGCGGCCACCCCGATCGCGCCGAGGGTCTCCGGCTCGTCCATCTCACCGTCGCCGAGGAACGCCCAGACGTGCTGGTCGGAGGTGTCCTTGATGCCCCGGTGGTGCAGGTAGCGGTTGAACCGCGCCTGGTAGATCGCGTTCAGCCCGCCCAGGCCCATGGAGACCGTCGGGAACTCCCAGAAGTCCGGCATCAGCCGCGGGTGCGGGTACGACGGCAGGCCGCCGCCCGGGTGGGACAGCTCCTGGCGGAACCCGTCGAGCTGGTGCTCGGTGAGCCGGCCCTCGAGGTACGCCCGGGCGTACATGCCGGGGGAGGCGTGACCCTGGTAGAAGATGTGGTCGCCGCCACCCGGGTGGTTCTTGCCCCGGAAGAAGTGGTTGAAGCCCACCTCGTAGAGCGAGGCCGAGCTGGCGAAGGTGGAGATGTGCCCGCCGACGCCGATCTCCGGGCGCTGCGCCCGGTGCACCAGCATGGCGGCGTTCCACCGGACGTACGCCCGGATCCGCCGCTCGACGTGCTCGTCCCCCGGGAACCACGGCTCGCGCTCCGGCGGGATGGTGTTGATGTAGTCCGTGGTGGTCAGGGACGGCACCCCGACCTGACGCTCGCGGGCCCGCTCCAGCAGGCGCAGCATGACGTAGCGGGCGCGCTTGGTCCCGCGCTCGTCGATGACACCGTCGAGCGACTCGACCCATTCGCTGGTTTCTTCAGGGTCGATGTCCGGAAGCTGGCTCGGCAGACCGGCGGTGATCACCGGGCGCTTGCGTTCCGTAGCCACAGGCGTTCCCTCGGTTGTGTGTGGGATAGGTCTCTAGCGCCATCCTGCCCCCTTGTGCCACCTGCCGTCACGTCCACCGCCCCGAGACGCGACGCTCGACACAGGTACCCGCCGGTAACTTTCTGCAATCGGCGGGCTCGGACCCGATCCGGGCCGATCCGGGCCCGGTGACACCGCCGTCCGCTGCCGGACCAGGCCGGGCCGGTGGCCCGCCGGCCGTCGCGCCGCGCGCCCGTCGGGCGGCCTCGTGCGGCCCTCCGCGAGGCCCGCCGGCCGTCGCGCCCAGCACCCGTCGGGCGGGCTTGTCCGGCCGCCCGTGGGGCCCGCGGGCAGTCCGCCGAGCGCCCGTCGGGCGGGCTCGTCCGGCCGCCCGTGGGGCCCGCGGGCAGTCCGCCGAGCGCCCGTCGGGCGGGCTTGTCCGGCCGCCCTACCCTGCCGGCATGAGATGGCGACCGGTGGTGCTCGGTGGGGCGATGGCCGTCGTCGGGGTGGTCGGCACGGCGGTCGGCGGGGTGGCCGGCTGGTTGGTGTCACCAGCGGCGTTCATGATCGCGGCGGTCGGCGCCACGCTGGCGCTGCTCGGGGTCGGGCTGATCCGCGACGCGCGGCGGCCGCGCGGCCGGCACCGCCCGCAGGACGCGGCGGCCGGCGCGCTGTACGTCGGCCCCACCGGGGACGTCGGCACGGACTACGGCGACCGCGACCACGGCCGGGACGACCCGGCCGGCGACCGGTCCGGCGCGGGTTCCGGCGGCGGCTGGTGGGGCGGGGGCGACTCCGGCGGTGGCTGGTGGGGCGGGGGCGACTCCGGCGGTGGCTGGTCCGGCGGGGGCGGCGACTCCGGTGGCGGTGGCGGCAGCTACTGACCGCACTCTGCGGCAGAATCCGACGTATGCGCAGTGAGGTGATCAGCGTCCAGACCGGCTCCCGGCCCACCGTCCGGGACATCACCGGCGAGGCCGAGCGGTTCGTCTCCGGTCAGGGCGACGGCCTGCTGCACGTCTTCGTGCCGCACGCCACCGCCGGCCTGGCGATCATCGAGACCGGCTCCGGCTCCGACGACGACCTGCTCGCCGCGCTGGAGGACCTGCTCCCCGCCGACGACCGCTGGCGGCACCGGCACGGCTCGGCCGGGCACGGCCGGGACCACGTGCTGCCCGCCTTCCTCCCGCCGTACGCGACGCTGCCCGTGCTGGACGGGCGGCTGGCGCTGGGCACCTGGCAGTCGCTCTGCCTGGTCGACACCAACGGCGACAACCCGTCCCGCAAGGTCCGCCTCTCCTTCCTCCCCGGCTGACCCCGCCCCGCCCCGCCGCCCCACCACCCGCCGCGCGAGCACATACCGAGAACGAGTGGCCATTCCGCGCGGAATGGCCACTCGTTCACTGTTCGTGCAGCCGGGGCGGGCGGCGGGTGGTCAGGGGCGGGTGGTTTCCGTGTCGACGGTGCGGCGGCCCTCGTCGACGGCGTCGGCCGAGCGGCGCGCGGTGGCGGCCGGCAGCGGGTGGTCCGCGGTCAGGTGCAGACCCGGCACCCGGTCCTCGATGACGAACCGGGCCCGGGTGTGCGCCGGCGCGCCCGGCCGGCTCACGTACGGCAGCACGTCGAAGTCGGCGGTGAGCTGGCCGGGAGTGATCGTGGTGCGGACGTAGCCGCGCAGGTTGTTCTGGAACCGCAGGTGCGGGTTGAACGCCAGCCAGGGGTGCGAGCCGGTGGCCGAGTCGGCCCCGTCCCCGCCCGAGGTGATCGAGGAGCAGACCAGCTCGCTGCCGACGGTCCGGGAGGTCGGGTCGGCGTAGTCGAGCTTCAGGTCGCTGGCCCAGTGGGCGTGGACGTCCCCGGTGAGCACCACCGGGTTGCGGACCCCGGCGGCCAGCCAGCCGCGGGTGATCCGGTCGCGCGAGGCGACGTAGCCGTCCCAGGCGTCCATGCTGGTGACGGTCAGCGGCCCGGAGTTGTTGTCCCGCTGGGCGAAGAAGACCTGCTGACCGAGGATGTCCCAGCGGGCGTCGGAGCGGCGGAAGCCGTCCAGCAGCCAGGCCTCCTGCTCGGCCCCGGTGATGGACCGGGCCGGGTCGGCGGCCGCGGCGCAGTTGCGGTAGCCGTCCCCGCAGGCCTGGTCGTCGCGGTACTGGCGGGTGTCGAGCATGTGGAAGGTGGCCAGCCGCCCCCAGCGCACCCGCCGGTAGAGCTGCATGTCGATGCCGCGCGGCACCGAGGTGCGGCGCAGCGGCATGTTCTCGTAGTACGCCTGGAAGGCCGCCGCCCGCCGCGCGGCGAACTCCGGGTCCGGCGCCTCGGGCGTCTCGTCGGCCCAGTTGTTCTCCACCTCGTGGTCGTCGAAGACCACCACCCAGGGCGCGACGGCGTGCGCGGCCTGCAGGTCGGCGTCGGTCTTGTACTGGGCGTGCCGCTGCCGGTAGTTGGCCAGCGTCCGGGTCTCCGGACCCTCGTGGTCACGCGGGTTGCCGCCGGGCGCGTTGTACGTGTCCGGCGCGTACTCGTACTGGTAGTCACCCAGGTGCAGGATCAGCTCCGGCTCGGTCTCGGCCAGCCGCCGGTAGGCGGTGAAGTATCCGTGCTCGTACTGGGAGCAGGAGGCGAAGCCCATGGCCAGGGCGGCGGGCATGCTCCACGGGGCCGGCGCGGTGCGGGTCCGGCCCACCGGGGAGAGGTGGCCCTCGGCCCGGAACCGGTAGAAGTACTCCCGGCCGGGCAGCAGCCCGTCCAGTTCCACGTGCACGCTGTGCGCCGACCCGGGTCGCGCCCGGGCCACCCCGCGCCGGACGACGTGCCGGAACCGCTCGTCGGCGGCCAGTTCCCACCGCACCGGCACGACCCGGTCCGGCATCCCGCCGAGGCCGTCCTCGGCCAGCGGCTCGGGCGCCAGCCGGGTCCAGAGCACGAAGCCGTCGTGGTCCGGGTCGCCGGACGCCACGCCGAGGGTGAACGGGTACGCCAGCCGGCGGGTGCCGGTGGCCGGCGCCGGGCCGGGGGCGGGCTGCGCGCCGGCCGCGGCGGGTAGGCCGACGGCGCCGGCCGCGCCGACCGCCGCGCCGCTCAACAGGATCGTTCGTCGGGACAGTGCCACGAATTCCTCCCCAGAGTCCGGTTCTTGCCGACCTGGGGAGCGTCCCGAGCGCGGGTGACCGCCAGATGACCGGAAGGGCTCCTCGTCGTCGCCAACGGCCGAACAAGGAGCCCTTCCCGGTCGCTCAGACGGCGACGTCCCGCCGGGTGAAGGCGGCGGTGCCGGCGGCGACCAGCAGCACGGTGGCGCCGAGCAGCAGCAGCGCGCCGGCCGGTTGCACCCCGTCGACCAGCGGCGAGCCGCCCAGGTACCAGTGGAACGGGGACACCTCCCGCGCCCAGGCCAGCCCCTCCACCTGCGGGAAGACCGAGTTCGCCAGGTAGCCGAGCACGGCCACCGCGGCACCCGCGCCGAGCGCCGCGGCCCGCCGCCCGGTGGCCGCGCCGACGGCGAAGGCGAGCGCGGCGAAGGTCAGCCCGAACAGGGTGAGGTGCACGGTCATCGCCGCGAAGCCGCCGGCGCCGATGCCGTCGAACTGCGCCGGCCCGCTCAGCGCGACCATGACCAGGCCGAGCAGGACGGCCACCGCGACGATGCCGGCCGCCACCGCCGCGAAACGCAGCAGCGCGAGCCGGGCCCGGCTGACCGGATGGGCCAGCACCAGGTCGAGGGTGCCGGCCTCCTCGTCGCCGGCCACCGCGCGGGTGCCGGCGGCGATGGCGAAGACCGCCACCAGCAACGGCACCAGCAGGCCGTAGACGGCGCTGCCCAGGTAGCCGGCGGCGGTGGTGAGGTCGCTGTAGTTGAACGCCTCCAGCACCCCTTCCGGATACGCCGCCAGCGCCTCCTTCATCTCCGGCGTCTGCACGGTCGGCCAGAACGAGGCGTACAGCGCGCCGACGGCGACGATCGCCACGGTCCAGCCGAGCAGCGACCGGCGCGCGTCGTGCAGCGCCTTGGTGAACGGGTCACGCAGCAACACGGGTGCCCTCCTCGCGGGAGTAGTAGCCGAAGAAGAGTTCCTCCAGGTCCGGCTCCTCGGAGAGCAGCCCGACCACTGTGTGCCCGGCGGCGGCCTTGACCAGCGCGTCGGCCCGGCCGTCGAGCCGGCAGCGCAGGGTGGTGCCGGTGACGGTGACCTCGCTGACCCCGGGCAGGTCCCGGAACTCGGCCTCGCTGACCGGGTCGTCGAAGTGGATCTCGACCTTGCGGACGGCCTGCTCGCGCAGCTCCTCGACCCGGGCGACGGTGACCAGCCGGCCCTCGCGGATGATGCCCACCCGGTCGGCGGTCTGCTGCACCTCGCTCATCACGTGCGAGGACATGAAGACCGTCCGCCCGTCGGCCCGCGCCTCGCGCACCAGGGACAGGAACTCCTGTTGCAGGAACGGGTCCAGCCCGCTGGTCGGCTCGTCGAGGATGAGCAGCTCGGGCTGGTGCATGAACGCCTGCACCACGCCGACCTTCTGCCGGTTGCCCTTGCTCAACCCCTTGATCCGCCGGCCGAGGTCCAGGTCGAGCCGGGCGGCCAGCTCCTCGATCCGGGCCCGGGACACCCCGCCGCGCAGGTTGCCGAGGTAGGTCAGCAGCTCGCGGGCGGTCTGCCGGCCGTCGACCACGAAGTCGCCGGCCAGGTAGCCGATCCGGCGGCGCAGTGCCACCCCGTCGCGGCGGGGGTCCGCGCCGAGCACGCTGACCCGGCCGCTGGTCGGGCGGATCAGGTCGAGCAGCAGCCGGATGGTGGTGGACTTGCCGGCTCCGTTGGGGCCGAGGAACCCGTACACCTCGCCAGGCTCGACCCGCAGGTCCAGCCCGGTCAGGCCGCGGTTGCGGCCGTACGTCTTGACCAGCTTCTCCGTCTCGATGGCAAGCTCAGCCATCGCCCTCTCCCTTCCCCTGGTACTCGGCCTCGAAGCGTTCGACGAGCTTGGGCACCTCGCGTTCGATGAACGCGTAGAAGTCGCGCATGACGCGCAGCCGCTCGGTACCCGGGGCGTCCTCGCCGCCGACGACGGCCAGGCCGCGCTCCATCAGCTCCCGGAACGCCCGGAACTTGGTGGCGTCCGCGGCGATCCGGATGATCGCGTCCGGCCGCACCTCGTACGCGTGGCCGCGGTGGCCCGGCACCGGCACCCGACGCGCCAGGCCGCTGGTCTCCAGCAGCCGCATGCCGGTGCTGACCGAGCCCTTGGAGAGCCCGAGCCCCTCGGCGAGCTGGCCGCTGGTCTGCCACGGCGGATCGCAGACCAGCAGCCAGCCCAGCAGCTTGCCGTACGCGGGCGGCAGCCCGAGCCCGCTGAGGACGACGGCGGCGTCCTCGGCGTACCGGCGCTGGGCGGTCAGTTCCGTCATCGTCGCCTCGTTCCAAATGTTCAATAAGTTCTGAACGAAGAGTACACGCGGAAGCCGCGATGCGGAAGTCCGGGTGGGGTCAGCCGTCGCGGAGCAGGTGGCGGAGCCGGCCCGGGGTCTGCCCGAGCTGGGCGCGGACCGTCCGGGTCAGGTGGGCCTGGTCGGCGAAGCCCAGCTCCGCCGCGACGGCCGCCAGGTCGGCCCCCTCGCCGAGCAGGTCGAGTGCCCGCCCGACGCGCAGCCGGTTGCGGTACCGGGTCAGCGGCACCCCGACCAGCGCCTGGAACGAGCGGCTCAGCCGGTACGGCGACACCCCGAGGGCGCGGGCGAGCGGCAGCAGCCCGGCCGCCTCGGGCGCCCCGTCGCGTACCGCCGCCCGGGCCGCGGCCACCAACGGCCGGTCCCGCTCCGGCCCGCCGGGAGCCGGCCCGGTGGCCCCGGCGACCAGCCGGACCAGCCGCTCGGCGGCGCCGAAGTCCGGGTCGGGCCGGGTGGTGGCCCGCAGCAGCAGCCGGTGGGCCAGGTCGAGGCGGGCGTCGACGTGCACCACCGCCGGCGCCGGCCGGTCCGCGAAGAGGTCCCGCCAGAGCCGCTCCGACAGGTGCAGCGAGGTGCAGTCGTCGCCCCCGGCCGGGTGGGCGAAGCGCTCCTCCTCGCCGGGCACCGTCAGGTAGCCCACCGTCGGGTCCACGAACTCCTCGCCGCCGCGCCCGTGCCGGCGGAAGCCGCCGCGGCGGGTGAGCACCATCCCGTACGCGCCGTTCGGCTCGGGGGCCGACCAGCGGGTGTGGTCGTCGCGGCAGCGCACCGCCTGGATCCGGAACTCCGGGTGGCTGGTCAGCACGGTGCTGGTCCGCATGCCGGCCAGGGTAGCCAGCGCCGGCGCCCGCAAGGATCGACAAGACGCCGACCCCGGGCGGCCGGCAGCGTGGCGGCATGAGCGAGCCGATCCCGAAGCGGCCTGCCGCGCTGCTCGTCATCCTGCTGACCGGGCAGGCGATGGCCTCGATGGACACCTCGATCGCCGCGGTCGCCGCGCCGACGATCCGGGCCGACCTGGCCGGCCCGCCCGCGCTCGCGCAACTGGTGCTGGCCGGCTACACGCTGGCCTTCGCCGTGCTGGTGGTCACCGGCGCGCGGCTGGGCAGCCGGCACGGTCCGGGCCGGGTCTTCCTGCTCGGCCTGGCCGGCTTCACCGTCACCTCGCTCGCCTGTGGGCTGGCTCCCGGGCCGGGCAGCCTGGTGGCGGCCCGGGTGCTCCAGGGCGCCACCGCGGCCCTGCTGGTGCCGCAGGTGCTGACGCTGATCCAGGCCCGCTTCAGCGGGGCGGCCCGGACCCGGGCCATCGGGGCGTACTCGATGATCCTGGCGCTCGGGGTCGCGGCCGGGCAGGTCGCCGGCGGCCTGCTGGTCACCCTGGACCTCGGCGGGCTCGCCTGGCGGGCGGCGTTCCTGGTCAACGTGCCGGTCGGGGTGCTGCTGCTGGCGCTCGGCCGGCGGGTGCTCGCCGCGCCCACGCACCCGCGCCGGCGGGAGGCCCTCGACCCGCCCGGGGTGCTGCTGCTCTCCACCGCGATGCTCGCCCTGGTGGTGCCCCTGGTGCTCGGCCGGGACCTGGGCTGGCCGGGTTGGTCGGTGCCGGCCGTGGCGGCCGCCGGCGCCGCCGGGCTCGGGCTCTTCCTGCGGTACGAGGACCGGCTCGCCCGGCGCGGCGGGGCGCCGCTGCTCGACGTGACAGTGCTGCGGCTGCCCGGCGTGGCGACCGGCCTGCTGGCCGCTGCGACAGTGATGGGCTGCTACGCCGGCTTCCTGTTCAACCTCACCCTCTGGTTGCAGGACGGGCTGCGGTTCAGCGCCCTCGCCGCCGGCCTGGCCTTCCTGCCGTACGCCGCCGGGTTCGCCCTCTGCGGCCTGGGCGTGCCGCGACTGCCCCGGCGGTGGCGCGACGTCCTCCCGGTGGCCGGTCCGCCGGTGCTGGCGGCGGTGGTGCTCGCGGTCGGCGCGCTGTCCCGCGAGGGCTGGCCGTGGCCGGTCGCGGCCGCGGTGCTGCTGGTGGGTGGCGCCGCGCACGCCGCCGCGTTCAGCCCGCTGGTCGCCCGGCTGGCCGCCGTCGTGCCGACCGGCGCCGCCGCCGCGCTCTCCGCGCTGGTCTCCACCGGCACCCTGCTGGCCGCGGTGCTGGGCGTCGCGGTCCTCGGCGGGCTGCACCTGTCCCGGTCACCCGGGACGGCCGGCGCCACGACGGCGGCTCTCCTGCTGGCCGGCGCCGTGGCCGCCCACCGCTCACGCCGGGCGTCCGCCACCCTGGCCGCCCGGCCCGGCGGATCGCCCCGGCAGGAGCGCGTCACCGCGGCGCGGCAGCGGCCCGGGGCAGCCGCCGAGGCGCCGTCCCGGCGGCCGGGGACGGCGAGAACCGAGAGGTCGGAGGCCTGAGCGGCGCGACAACAAAGATGATCAACTATCCGTCCGGACGTAGGATGGGCGGCATGGCGCAGCACACCGCTCCCTCCACCGGGCCCGACGTGGACCGGCGCTCCGGGGTGGCCGGGGACGCGGTGCGGCGGATCATGCACGTGGCGTCCGCCCTGCGGCACTACCAGGATGTCGAGATCGCCGCGCTGGGGCTGACCCCGGCGGTCGCCCGGGCGCTGCACGAGCTCGACCCGGACCGGCCGCTGCCCGCCCGCGACCTCGCCGAACAGTTGCGCTGCGACCGCTCCAACGTCACCGCGCTGGTCGACAAGCTGGAGCAGGCCGGGCTGGTGCGGCGCCGGGTGGACCCGGCCGACCGGCGGCAGAAGACCCTGGTGGTGACCGACGCCGGGCGCCGGATGCGGCAGCGGGTGCACGAGGTGATGTCCGACTCCCGACTGCTCGCGGGGCTCACCACCGACGAGCTGTCCACCCTTCGTGACCTGGTCTGGAAGGTCTCCGACGGCGGCTGCCCGGAGGGCTGCGGCACCGACTGAGCCGCCCCGCGCGGTTCGTGTCCGACTGGGCGAGCCGGCCTTCCGTCGGTAATGCTGTCCGACGTGACCACCCCGCAAGATCTCGACGACCGGCTCCGGGAGGCCCTGGCCGCGCTGGCCGCGCCGGAGCAGCGGCGTGACCCGGCCGAGCCCGTCACCGACGGCGCGGCGCTGACCGGCGCGCAGGCGCTCGACCTGTTCGACGCGCAGGTCACCAGCCGGCAGCTCGACCTCGCCGGGCGCTGGCTGCGCAGCTTCGGCGAGGGGTACTACACGATCGGCTCGGCCGGCCACGAGGGCAACGCCGCGGTCGCCGCCGCCGTCCGGGCCACCGATCCGGCGCTGCTGCACTACCGCTCCGGCGCGTTCTACTGCGTCCGGGCCGCGCAGGCCACCGCCGGTCCCGATCCCGCCGGCGCGCCGGGCGCGACCGGCCCGGCGGGCAGCGTGGCGGACACCCCCGCCGCCGCCGAGGACCCCGCCGGCGACGAGGGCGCCGGTGGTGCGCCCAGCGGCGACGACGCCGCCGGGCCCGCCGGGGACCGGCCGTTCGCCCGGGGGTACGCCGAGGCGGCGCGGGACGTGCTGCGCGGGATGGTCGCCTCGGCGCGCGAGCCGATCGCCGGCGGCCGGCACAAGGTCTTCGGCCGCGCCGACCTGGCGGTCGTGCCGACCACCTCGACCATCGCCTCGCACCTGCCGCGCGCCGTGGGGATGGGGCTGGCGGTGGAACGGCTGCGCCGGCTGGACCTGGCCGGGCGGCGCACCGGCACCGGGGTGCGGATCGGCAGCGGCGGCGGCGCCGAGCACGCGCCCTGGCCGCCGGACGCCATCGTGGTCTGCTCCTTCGGTGACGCCTCGGTCAACCACGCCAGCGCCACCGCCGCGTTCAACACCGCCGGCTGGTACGACCACACCGGCCTGCGCATCCCCGTGCTCTTCGTCTGCGAGGACAACGGGCTGGGCATCAGCGTCCGCTCGCCGAAGGGCTGGGTGGCCACCGCGTTGCAGGCCAGGCCGGGGATCCGCTACTTCGCCGCGGACGGCACCGACCTGCCGCGGGCGTACGAGGTGGCGGCGGAGGCGGCCGCCTGGGTGCGCCGGCACCGGCGGCCGGCGGTGCTGCACCTGTCCACCGTGCGGCTGATGGGGCACGCCGGCGCGGACGTCGAGACCGCGTACCGGGGGGCCGAGGAGATCGCCGCCGACCTGGAGCGGGACCCGGTCGTCGGCACCGCGCGGCTGCTCGTCTCGGCGGGCGTGGCCACCGGCGAGGAGCTGCTGGCCCGGTACGACGAGATCGGTTGGCGGGTGCGGCGGATCGCCGAGGAGGTGCTCGACGAGCCGAAGCTGACCGCCCCGGCCGAGGTGGTCGCCCCGCTCGCGCCCCGCCGGCCGGTCCGGGTGGCCCGGGCGGTGGCCGACGCGGCGGCCCGGGCCAGCGGCCCCGGCGCGGCCGCGCGGGCGGAGTCGTTCGGCGGCAAGCCGCCGGAGCTGGCCGGCCCGCTGACGCTGGCGCAGAGCATCAACGCCGCGCTCGCCGACGGCATGCTCGACCACCCGCAGATGGCCGTCTTCGGCGAGGACGTGGCCGCCAAGGGCGGGGTGTACGGGGTGACCAAGGGGCTGCGGGACCGGTTCGGGGCGGCCCGGGTCTTCGACACGCTGCTCGACGAGACCTCGGTGCTCGGGCTCGGGCTGGGCGCCGGGCTGGCCGGGATGCTGCCGGTGCCGGAGATCCAGTACCTGGCGTACCTGCACAACGCCGAGGACCAGCTGCGCGGCGAGGCGGCCACCATGCAGTTCTTCTCGCAGGGGGCGTTCCGCAATCCGATGGTGGTGCGGGTGGCCGGGCTGGCGTACCAGGAGGGCTTCGGCGGGCACTTCCACAACGACAACTCGGTGGCCGTACTCCGGGACGTGCCGGGGCTGGTGATCGCGGTGCCGGCGCGGCCGGACGACGCCGCGCCCATGCTGCGGACCTGCCTGGCCAGCGCGGCGGTGGACGGCAGCGTCTGCGTCTTCCTGGAGCCGATCGCGCTCTACCACACCCGCGACCTCTACGCCGAGGGCGACGGGGAGTGGCTGGCCGGCTATCCCGAGCCGGGCGCCTGGGTGAGCGGGCACGTGCCGATCGGGCGGGCCCGGGTCTACGGCGTCGGCTCGGCCGAGGACATCACGATCATCACCTTCGGTAACGGCGTACGGATGTCGCTGCGCGCGGCCGCGACGCTCGCGGACGAGGGGATCGGCACCCGGGTGGTGGACCTGCGCTGGCTGGCGCCGCTGCCGGTGGCGGACATCATCCGGGAGGCGGCCGCGACCGGCCGGGTGCTGGTGGTGGACGAGACCCGCCGCTCCGGCGGGGTCGGCGAGGGGGTGATCGCCGCTCTGGTCGATGCCGGATATGTCGGGGCGGCGCGGCGAGTTGCCGGAGTTGACTCGTTTGTACCATTAGGTCCGGCGGCACGTCAGGTTCTGGTCTCCGAGGAAGCCATTACCCAGGGTGCCCGTACGCTCCTGGCACGGTAAATTCCGTTCCACCCGGTGCGCCACTTGCGCGGGGAGCCACAACTGTGTGGACTTTGCCTGACGGCGTCGCCGACGTCGCTGGCAGGGATGAGATGAGGAGGCACGCGACAGTGAGCGCGACCGCTGGTCAGGCCGCCGACGGGGTACGCAGCCTGGCGGACCGGTTCGGGATCGAGCCGGGGATGGTCGTCATGGAGATGGGGTACGACGACGACGTCGACCAGGATCTCCGGGACGCCCTGACCGACCGCTGTGGAGAGCTGGTCGACGAGGACACCGACGAGGTGGTCGACGCGGTGCTGGTCTGGTACCGCGACGGCGACGGTGATCTCTTCGAACTCCTCGTCGACGCCCTCGGCCCGCTGGCCGACAACGGTGTCGTGTGGCTGCTCACGCCCAAGGCGGGGCGCGAGGGGCACGTCGAGCCGAGCGAGATCGCCGAGTCCGCACCCACCGCCGGCCTCCAGCAGACCTCGACCGTCAACGCCGGCCGGGACTGGAGCGGCGCCCGGCTCGTGCTGCGTCGCGGCGCCAAGAGCCGGAAGTAGGCACACCCCGCCCGTCCGGCAGCGGCTGCCGGCGGCACCGCCCGGCGGCCCGATCCGGCCGCCGCCGGGTGTGACAGGCTGGGCGCCGACCCCGACTTCGAACCCAGGAGCTGGCATGCCGATCGAGGTGGGCGCCGAGGCGCCGGACTTCGTGCTGAAGGACCAGAACAACCAGGAGGTGCGGCTCGCGGACTTCCGCGGCCGGCGTACCGTGCTGGTGGTCTTCTACCCGCTCGCCTTCACCGGCACCTGCCAGGGCGAACTGGCCGAGGTGCGGGACAACCTCGACGACTACGTCAACGACGACATCCAGGTGCTGACCGTCAGCGTCGACTCGGTCTACAGCCACAAGGTCTGGGCCGACCGGGAGGGCTACCAGTTCCCGCTGCTGGCCGACTTCTGGCCGCACGGCGCGGTCGCCCGGGCGTACGGCGTCTTCAACGAGACCGCCGGCTTCGCCGACCGGGGCACTTTCGTGATCGACAAGGCCGGCGTGGTCCGCTTCGCCGAACACAACGGCCCGGGCGAGGCGCGCGACCAGCAGGCGTGGCGCAAGGCACTGGCCGAGGCCGCGGGGGCCTGACCCGGTCGGGCACGCCGTGCGACCGGGCCGGTGGCGGGCAGGGTAAGCTTGCCAACCTCCGGCCCCGTACGGGCGTTCCGGGCGCGTAGCTCAGTGGGAGAGCACTCGCCTTACAAGCGAGGGGTCGCAGGTTCGAAACCTGCCGCGCCCACCACCTCATCAGCACCAACGCCGGCCACAAGATCAGAGAACCGGCCGATGACAGCAACGGTGTTCACGAGAGCCGCCCGTCGAGCTTGCCGAGTGCCTGACGCATGGCGTCTAGGTTGGCGTGCGAGTAGACCTTCAGAGTGATCTTCGCATCGGCGTGCCGGGCGATGGCCTGGACGATGTGCGCCGGAACGCCCAGCCCCATCAGCAAGGACACGACGGTGTGCCGCAGGTCGTGTAGCCGGACGTCGGGGCAGCCGGCCTTCTCGCGCAGCGCGGCGATAGGTGTCGGTTCGGGTGCGGTGATGGCGGCCGGCGGTGCCGGCTCGGTGACCTGGGCGCGGAGCGGTTCGGCCGGTGCAGCAGCCGGCGGCGGGGTGTCGCCCTTGACCGGGGTGAGGACGAGCTTGACCAGGGCCATGAAGGCGAGGGCGGGAACGGCCGAGAGCAGCCATCCGGAGATGCCGGGCTTGGCGACCGCGAGTTGCGCGGCGAGGGAGAGGCCGGCGGCGGCGATGAGCAGGAACAGCGGGTAGCCGATAGGAGCAGGGTCAGGTCAACTGCTCACCTGGGAGGGGAGGGGTGGCCGCCGGCGGCCCGCTTCCCTGCGGCACGTCTCGAACCCGCTACGGTGGCTCAGCTCAAACCGAGACCGTGGCACTGGTGGATGGACCTCCGGCCTTTCCCGGGCGAGAGGCTGTGCGAGTCTGATCAACGATGTGATGGGGGATCGCTGGTGGGACAGCGGCACGTGCGGAAAATGTTGCGGAAGATGGCCGGCGGGCAGCCGGTGGAGGTCGAGCAGGTGGCCACGTTGCGCTCACTCGCCCTTATGGCCGCTGTTGCCGAGCAATTCGGTTACGCGTACACGGACACACGGCAGCGACACCGCAACGGACCGCAGCTGTTCTTCGTACCCGACTCCCGTCCGCAGGCCCGCGAAAGGGCCGAGCGGAACCGAGTGCAGTACCCGGATGCTTCCACCGGGGGCGCACTGCCCCCCGTGCCTGCCGATGTGCTGGATCTGTTCAAGGCCCGTATCAGCTACGACCTCGAGGGCTGGAACGACGACAAGCAGCGAACGTGGCTCCTCTATGTCGTCCTCACCGTGCTGTGCGCGATCCTCGGTGTGCGGCTCGGGCTAGGAGGGACGCCCCCCACCGCCGCCGCGGCTGTCGCCGCCGTCGCCTGGGCGGCGCTGATGTCTGTCACCCTATTTTTGGTCTCCATTCGTCGACGCAGACGGGCTAAGTTCGCTGCGATCCTGGAGGCGGCCGGGTTCACGAAGACGATTGAGCAGAGCGGCCGGGAGCGGTATCTGCCGCCGACGTACCAGTAGGCCGCACAACCGCGGCGATCACGAACAGGGTGTCGGTGGTGGCGGAGAGCCGGTCATGCCCGTTACGTGCCCGTGAGGTCGGTCAACAAGGGTCAACAGCAGCTCCTACCAGCTCCGAGCCGTGACTGTCCGGGAGGAAGGCCACCCGATCACCAGTGCCGCCGCGAGCGCGTGCCGGCAGATCAAGGCACCTTCCAAACTAACGGTGCGGCACGTGACAGCCAGTGCCTGACGCATGGCGTCGAGGCTGGCGTGCGTTGACCTTCAGGGTGATCGTCACATCGGCGTGCCGGGCGATGGCCTGCACGATGTGCGGCGGAACGCCCAGCTCGTCGCACTGGTATATCCCCGGCGGCTAGGTAGCGCAGCGCGAGAGCCCGCGGCACACTCCCGCCCCACCAGCTCTCAGCCGTCTCCTTCCGGGACGGCGAGCTCGCGGAATGGGCGTTCGTTACGGACGAGCAGCTCGACGACCGGCCAGCCGAGGATCCCGTGGAACTTTTTCTCGGGATGGCGTCGGATCCGGGCCGAGTCGTTCGTGGAACGGGCGAGAGGCGGGAGACGCCTGCCCGATCCCGGAACAGACGTGCTGCTCAACCGGCCAGCGGGCGAAGGTGACCTCCCCATCGGGACCGAAAGGTAGAGGCATGGCAAAGCTGATCTACGTGACCAATGTGTCGCTCGACGGCTATATCGAGGACGACAGCGGAGCCTTCGACTGGTTCCCGCCCGACGAGGAGGTATTCGCGTTCACCACCGACCTCCTGCGGTCGGTGGGTACTTTCCTTTACGGGCGGCGCCTGTACGAGTCGATGGCCGTCTGGGAAACCGACGCTGCGCTAGCCGCGCAGTCCGGCCTCATGGCTGACTTCGCGAGCGCCTGGCAGGCGGCGAACAAGGTCGTCTACTCCACGACTCTCACCGCGGTGTCTACGGCCGCCACCAGCTTGGAGCGCCGTTTCGACCCGGCCGCCGTACAGCGGCTGAAGGTGACGGCCGGCAGTGACATCACCATTGGCGGCGCCAACCTGGCGGCGCAAGCCATGCGGGCTGGACTGGTTGACGAGTGCCAGTTGTTCGTCTGGCCCGCGGCCGTCGGAGGCGGCAAGCCGGGGCTGCCTACTGGCGTGCGCGCCGACTTCGCGCTTCTCGACGAGCGTCGATTCCGAAACGGCGTCCTTCACCTCCGTTACCGCTCGCTCGGCCGCTAACCAGGGGGCTGTCACGCCGGCCCGAGACCCGCCGCTCACTGCTGGGCGCCAGGAAAACCGGTGGCCTCGCCGAGCCGTCCCGCCCTAGCTTGTCACCGGACCTGCTGCTCCGACCCATCACGAGAGGACTTCACCCCGCGTGACGCCGCCTGCTCTCTAGAACTGACACCTTCCCCGCGCATCGGTCGCCGACGTTGCCGTCGACTCCTTTCCCATGCCTTCCGTCAGGTCTGAAGAGAGATCATGTCTACGCGTCCTCATATCGTGTTGTCCTGGACCGTGTGGCGCACGCGCCTTCCCCTGCTCGCGTTCGCCTGCGTCCACTGCCGTTCCGGCCTCGCCGGCGACGGGACGTTCCGGGTCAGTGCCAACGGCAAACTCGTCGACGTCTGGCTCCTGGTCGGCTGCGTGTCCTGCGACCGCACCAGCAGAGTCACCGTCCACGATCGCATCCCGGTCCGGTGCCTGGATCCGGTCCTTCTGTGCGGCTACCTCCGTAACTCCGCTGCCCTCGTCGCCCGCGTCCTACTCGACCCGCTGATCGCCCAACGCAACCGGCTCGCGCTGAAGTGGGAGCCGAGCCGGGAACTGCTCGCCCCGACCCCACCCGACAGCCCCTGGCCCGTCCAGGCTCCGGTCATCGTCGGCCAGCCCGTGCCCGTTCGTTCCGAACGGCTCCTCGCCCAGAGGGTTGGGCACCAGCCACGCGGAGACCGCTCGCCGGGTCACGATCGGCATTCCGGTCGACCGCAGCACGCACCGGGACTTCTCGTTCGTCCCGCGGTGAGCCGCCGCCGCGGGCCCGAGCCGGGGCGGAGGGCACGGTGGCCCTGCCCCGGACCGCATCACGCGGCGCTGCGCGCGCGGTCGCTGATGACCGGGCGCGAACGACGGTCAGGGTCGGCCCGACACCGGAGACTGAGGTGAACGCCCGGCTCCGTCGTCGACCCTGACGGAGTCGGGCCACGGAGGTCACCGACCGCGACGACATGCCGCTCGGACTCCACGATCCGCGTGCCGAGGCCCGGCGGACCGAGGCGGCGCTCGACCCGTCAGCGGTCGGCGGCGCACGAGGCCGCCGGGCAGCGGGCTGCGGTCAGCCGCCCGGGCGCGGGCGACAAGCCGGGTGACGTCGGTGGTCCTCCCCGTGACGATGGCCGACGTGGAGAAGGTCGAGGTCGTCGTCGCCCATGACGAGCGCGCGACCCTGCGTGTCGGCGACGTCTTCCTAAGATCGACGCTGATCAGCTGCGCACCGTGCTGAGGTCCCGGCGGTGACCCCGCACGGGCCCGACGGGAGCAGGTGACGGCACACCGCACCGCAGAACTCGTGCGCTGCGACAGCGCAAGCGCGCGTCGGAGCCGATCAGCCGGCGAGCTGGTCGCGGCGGCGGGTGAGGTAGGCCCGCTCGGCGGGGTTGCCGGCAAGACCGATGGCCCGGTCGTAGGCCGCCCGCGACTCGCCGCCGCGCCCGAGCCGCCGCAGCAGGTCGGCGCGCGCGGCGTGGAAGGCGTGGTAGCCGTCGAGGACGGCGGCGAGCCGGTCGATCTCGGCGAGCCCGACCCCGGGACCGTCGACCTCGGCGACCGCGACCGCCCGGTTGAGCCGCACGATCGGTGAGGGGTCGAGCCGCACCAGGCGCCCGTAGAGGGCGACGATCGAGGACCAGTCGGTGTCCCGGGCGGACGGGGCAGCCGTGTGGACCACGTTGATCGCGGCCTGCAGCTGGTAGCGCCCGGGTGGGTCACCGCCGGCCGCCACCGCCTTGACCCGCTCGCGGACCAGGGCGGCGCCCTCGGCGATCTGGGTGCGGTTCCATGCGACGCGGTCCTGCTCGCCGAGAGTCACCAGCTCTCCGGTGCGGGACACGCGCGCCAGCCGCCGGGCGTCGGTGAGCAGCATCAGGGCAAGCAGGCCGGCCACCTCGCCGTCGTCCGGGAGGAGAGTTCGGAGCAGGCGGCCGAGGCGGATCGCCTCGTCGGTGAGGTCGACGCGCACCGGGTCGTTTCCCGCGCTGGCGAGATAGCCCTCGTTGAAGACGAGATAGACGACCGCGAGCACACCGGCGAGCCGCTCGCGGACGTCGTCGGCCGAGGGCACCCGGTAGGGAATGTGTGCCGCTTTGATCTTCGCCTTGGCGCGGGTGATCCGTCGCGCCATCGTGGTCTCCTGCACCAGGAAGGCGCGGGCGATCTCGGGGACGGTGAGGCCGCCGAGCAGGCGCAGGGTGAGCGCCACCCGGGCCTCCATCGCGAGCGCGGGGTGGCAGCAGGTGAAGACCAGTCTGAGCCGGTCGTCCTCGACCGGACCGGTCGGCTCAGGAGGGGTGTCGTCGTACACCATCCGGGCCGCCTGGTGCTTGGCGTCGCGCTGCGATTCGCGACGGAGCCGATCGATCGCCTTGCGGGTCGCGGTGGTGGCGAGCCAACCGCCGGGGTTGGGCGGTACGCCCTCGCGCGGCCACCGCTCCGCCGCCGCCAGGAACGCCTCTGCCGTCGCTTCCTCGGCGACGTCGAGGTCACCGAAACGGCGCGCGAGACCGGCGACCACCCGCGCCCACTCCTCGCGGTGGACCCGGGTGATCACCTGCTCGACGGTGGGATCGCTCACGGCCTCAGCGGTGCTCGACGGGGTTCCTCGGCCCGGAAGGGACGCACCTCGACCGGGCCGTGGCACGCTCTCGACCCTTCGGCGGCAAGCGCCAGGGCCACGTCGAGGTCGGCCGCCTCGATCACCCAGAAAGCGTCGAGGTGCTCCGTCGTCGCCAGGTACGGCCCGTCCGTGAGGGCCGGCTTCCCGCCCTGCCCGTCGACGGTGGTGGCGGTCGTCGCGGGCGCCAGGCCGTCGGCGAAGACGAGGTGACCGTCGCGCTGGAGTCTTTCGTTGAAGGCGCCGGTGCCAGCGAACGCCTGCACCATGGCGTCCCGGGAGGCATGGCTGCTCGACTCGGTGCGCTCGGCCGGTCCGTAGACGGACAGCAGGTACCGGGGCACCGCGCTCACTTCTCCGCAGAGCCGTTACGCCGGGCCTGCCCGGGACCTCGGAACCGGTGCACCTCCTGCGGCCAGTCGAGCGCGGTCGCCAGCCGGCCGGCCCAGTATCGCGCCGCCGCGTCGTCGGGCACGTCCACCACGGCGAAGCCGCCGAGGTGTTCCTTGGTCTCGACGTACGGGCCGTCGGTGAAGACGGGCTTGCCGTCGACCGACTCGACACTGCACACCGCGGTAGACCGGTCGAGCCCACCGTTGGAGAAGATGAGGACGCCGTCGGCCTGCATCTCCTCGATCACCGCCAGGCCGGCCCTGCTCTTCTCGCGTACCTGCTCCGCCGTGTGCTCGGGCACCCACTCATCGTTGAAGGTGATCAGGTACTCCGTCATGATTGTCTCCTCTCGGTCCGGGACGAGGGGCATCTCCCGACTCCTCGCGTGCGGCAGTCCGGCCGGCCGCCGCACACCAGTTCCACGAACGGCTGCGCTCTGATACGACACCATCCCAAAAGTTCCGCTGCGGCGAAGACATCCTCGGCCGGAGCGCCGTCGACGGCCTTGACGAACACCGACGGCGCGTCCCGGCGGGTGGCTATCCCCGCGAGCGACGTGCCGGCGACCGCCCGGACCGCTGGCATAGCATGCGGCGGGTGGGCCCGAACCGACGTGAGCAGGTGCTGCTGCGCCTGGTGGACCACCTCCTGCGGCGCCGCGTGGCACACCCACTACGGGTGGCCGTCGACGGTCCCGACGCGGCCGGGAAGACCCGCTTCTCCGATGACCTGGCCCACCTGTTGAGCCAGCAGCGGGAAGTGATCCGGCTGAGCGTGGACAGCTTCCATCGGCCGGAGGCCGTGCGCCGGCAACGCGGCTCCCTGTCGGCCGAGGGCTACTACCTGGACTCGTTCGACCACGACATCATCGTCGGCTCGGTCCTGCGCCCGCTGGGGCCCGGCGGCGACGGGCGCTACCGTCCCGCCGCGTACGACTACCGAGCGGACGAGCCAGTGCCGCCGGCGTACCGGCGGGCCGCGGCGGATGCCATCGTCGTCTTCGACGGCGTCTTCCTGCTCCGCCCTGAACTGCGCGAATACTGGGACGTCGCGCTGTACCTACACGTCGCGCCCGAGGTGACGGTGCGGCGGGCCCTGGAACGGGATCTCGAACTGTTCGGCTCGGCGGCTGCCGTGGAGCAGCGGTACCGCGGCCGGTACCTGCCCGGGCAGGAGTTGTATCGCGTGCAGGCACGGCCGCTCGACCGAGCAGACATCGTGCTCGACATGACCGACCCGCTCAACCCCGGCACGCTGCGCTGGAAGCCGGCCCCTCCGTCGGCAGGGCGGCATGCAACCTGTCGAAGAGCGGCCGGCCGGCGGCACTGGCGGCGACGATCCACTGTGGGTGACCCCCGTGGCGGTCGCCCGTCGGGCTCATGTGAACCTTGACGAGTGGTGGAGACGTCATCCGGGCAACCGCAACATAGTGCTGAGGACCGGATCGAGGCGGCCCGCCGCGGCGGCGCCACCTCGCTGGATCTGAGTCGCCTGTCGTTGGCGGCCCTGCCAGAGTCGCTGGCCGGCCTGACCGGCCTCACCGAGCTGCTGCTGGTCGGCAACAACCTCACCGAACTGCCGGACTGGTTGGGTGACCTCACCGCCCTCACCCGGCTGGGCCTGGGCTTCAACCAGCTCACCGGGGTGCCGGAGTCGCTCGGCAACCTGACCTCCCTCACGTGGCTGGGCCTGTCCGGCAACCAGCTGCGGGCGCTGCCGGAGTCGCTCTCCCGGCTCACCGCTCTCACCTGGCTCGACCTGTCCCACAACCAGCTGTCGGAGCTGCCGCGATGGGTGGGCGAGCTGACCTTTCTCACCCGGTTGGACCTGACCGAGAACCGGCTCACCGTGCTGCCGGAGTCGCTGGGTGAGCTGACCGCCCTCGCCCGGCTGGAGCTGACCGGCAACCAGCTCACCGCGCTGCCGGAGTCGCTCGGCGGCCTGACCGCGCTCACCCGGTTGGACCTGGCCGGCAACCAGCTCACCGGGTTGCCGGAATGGCTGCGCGACCCCACCGCCGGCCGGTCGGTGAACGCGCCGCTGCACGCCTGGATCGACGGCACCCAGAGTGTCGTGGCCGGCCCGGCCGACCTCGACGCCCTCCTCGACGGCTCACCGGCCGGCGGCGTGACGCTGGTCAGCGAGGACGGCGTGCGGAGCCTGCACATCACCCTGCAGGGAGACAGCTCCGCGCTGGTCTGGGAGGACGAGGAAGAGATCATGCTCAGCTGGGGGCCGGTGCCGCCGGGCGCCCCACCCGGCCAGACGGCCGGCGACGCCGAATACGCCTACGCCGACCCGTGGTTCACCACCGACGACGCCGAACCCTTCGAGCTCACCGAGGAGGAGGCCCGGCGAGCGGGGCACGGGTTCCTCCGCACCGGCCGGCGCCCGGTCAACGTCCAGTGGGTCGACAAGCCGTAGCGTTGCCCGCCCCGACCCGGGTGGGCGGCGCCCGGCCCCGCCGGTCAGCCGGGCAGCTTCTCGAAGAGTTCGTGCGGGGCGTCGTAGTACCGGGTCGTACGGCCGAGACCGGTCATGCCGAGCCGGCCGATCGAGGCGAGGGCGTCGTCGCGGGTGGTCATGGTGGTGGGATGCGCGCCCAGGAAGCGGACGACCTCCCAGCGCGACTCCAGATCCAGCAGGAAGTCGGCGTCGTCGTCGCGCCAGGGGCGCAGCACGAGACGGTCACTGGTGACGGTGCGCACGGGAGGCATGTTGCCAGCGCCGGGCGGCGCGCCGTGAACGGTGCGACAAAGTCGGTGGCCGGCGGGCCGGCGCCCGGGGAGGATGCGGCGATGGCGCGTTCCACCCTGCTGCGTCGCGCGCAGGACCTCTGGGTGCACCTGGCCGGTGTGCCGGCCGGCTTCCCCACCGACGGCGTCCGGGTGGTGGTGGCCGCCGACTCGCGGCTGTGCCCACCCGGGTGGGCGGGCGTCGTGGTGCTGGGGGACGCCGGCCTCGCCACCGCGCCGGACGCCGCCACCGCCCGCTTCCTGCGCGACTCGCTCGCCGACCGGTCCGCCCGGTCCGCCGTCGCTGCGCAGCGGTGGCGTGGCATCCCCGGAATTCGGGATGTGCTCGGTCCCGCCACCCTGGCCTACCTGGACGAACCCGAGTTCCGGCCGGCGACGGGCATGGCCGACGTGGCACCGCTGCCGCCTGGGCACCCGGATCTCGCCGCGTTCCTCGCGGCGGTCGCCGCTGACGAGGCCGCGGAGAGCGGCCTCCGGGACGTGACCTCGCCGGTCTTCGTCGTACGGGAGGGCTCCCGGGTGGTGGCGGCGGCCGGCTACCGCCGGTGGCCGGGCTCCGTCGCCCATTTCGGCGTGCTGACCGGCGCGGGGTTCCGGGGCCGAGGGCTCGCCGCCGCGGTGGCCGCCGCGGCGGTGGCGGACGCCCTCGGCGACGACTTGCTGCCGCAGTGGCGCGCCCGCCCCGAGCCCTCCCGCCGGCTCGCTCGCCGGCTCGGATTCCGCGAACTCGGCGACCAGGTGAGCATCAGGGTCGATCCGATCGACTGACACCGGCCGTCGGCAGGGAGCGACACGATGCAGGCGTGAGCCTTCCGCCGGTCTTCCCGCCGCCCGAGGCCGCCGCGGGGCCGCCGCGGTCGAGGCGGGGCACGGCGCGGTGGTGGGTCCTCGGCGGCGGCCTGGTCGTCGTGAGCGCGGTCTGCGGCGTCGTCGTGTTCTGCGCCGGTCTCTGGACGTACGCGAACCACGACCGGCCCGAGCTGATCGACGATCCGCCGGTCAGCGAGGTGGCGGAGAGCGCGTGCGCGACGATGCGCGCCACCGTGGCGGCGAAGGCCGCGCCGCCCGGCGCCCCCGTCGACGCGCGGGTGCGCTCGATCCGGGAGCAGAACGCCGCGGTGACCGCCATGGTGGCGCAGGTACGCGGACTGGACGCCGACCTGCTCGCCGACGACCGCCCGACCACGCTGTGGCTGGCCGACTGGGAGACGCTCGTCCAGACCCGCGAGCGGTACGCCGCCGACCTCGCCGCCGGCGGCCGGCCGCACTTCGTGGCGCCGACCGCCGACGGCGAGCCGCTCACCGACCGGATGAATTCGGTGGGGCTGCTCTGCGAGGTCCCGCCGCAGCTCCTCGATCTCCCCTAGCCGGGCGAGCCCACCCGGTCAGTGGGACGTCGCCCCGCCCACGTTGAGGGTCACCACGCCGGCGACGATGAGGCCGACCCCGACCACCTTCACCAGCGTGATCGGCTCGCCCAGGAACGCCGCGCCGATCGCCACGATCGCCGCGGTGCCCAGGGCCGACCAGAGCGCGTACGCGACGCCCACCGGGATGTCCTTGACCGCCTGTGACAGCGCGGCGAAGGAGACCAGGTAGCCGGCCAGGCAGGCGACCGTCGGCCAGAGCCGGCTGAACCCCTCGGTCGCCTTGAGCGTGCTGGTGGCGAAGACCTCGGCCGCGATGGCGGCGAGCAGGAAGACGTACGGCACGGGCACTCCTCGGTACGGGGACGGTCAGGCGAACCGTTCGGTAGTCACGGGGATGAGCCCCTGCTCGCGTACGGCGGTGGTCAGCTCGCGCAGCACCGGCCCGACGGCGGTGTCGTCGGCGGTCGCCAGCAGCACGGTCAGGTCGAGACCCCAGGCGATGTCCCGGCCGACCCGGCGGAGCTGCCAGCTGAACCGGTCCGCGCCGATCCGCTGCCGGCCGGCCGGGCGGCAGCCGTCGGGCCCCCAACGGGTCGCCAGGTCCGCCAGCCGGTCCGCGGGCAGGTCCTTGGCGAACAGGACCCGGTAGACCCGCCGTTCGTGGCACCCGTCGGGCGCGCCCGCCGGACCGAGCCGCAGCGGCGCGGCCGTGGCGAACGGCTGGCGGTCGCGGAACCGGGTGCGCAGCACCGCTTCGGCGGGCAGCGGTGCCCCGGCGAGCCGATGATGGACCGCCGCCGCGGTGTCCCGGCGCACCGGCGTCACCCGGGCGCGCAGCTCCGGGTCGGCACGCATGCGCTGGCTGAACGCGGCGGAGCTCCACCAGCGGCCGGCCGCGGCCGTCCAGCCCGCGCTGTCCAGGCCGACGGTCGAGTGGTCCGGGCCGCGGACGAACTCCTCGACCACGATCCCGTCGATCCCGCCGGCCGGGGCGCGGATCAGGTAGTAGTCCAGGACCGGTTCCGGTCCGGTGCCCTCGGCGAGGGCCGCCACCGGCCCGGTCCGCCACGGCGCGCTGTCCACGTCCGATCCTCCGGCTGCTCGGCTGGTCGCGTCCCGCCGGTCATTGTGCCGGCCGATCCGCCAGCAGGTCGCCGGTGGCGGCCCGCAGCGCGCGTACGCAGGCGGCGACCGCCGGGTGGTCGCCCGCCCCCTTGCGGTACGCCACCCGGGTGCGCCGCCGGACCGCCAGCGGCAGCAGGCGGACCCGCGGCACCGGCTGCCCGACCGCGAGTTCGGGCACCAGACCGACGCCCTGACCGGCGGCCACCAGGGCGAGCACGGCGGTGAAGTCGTCGGCGTGGTGCCGCACGGTGGGGCGGAACCCGGCCAGCTGGCAGGCGTGCAGGGCCACGGTGTGGCACAGCGTGCCGGGGCTGCCGACGATCCAGTCCGCCCCCTGTGCGGCGCGCACCGGGTCACCGTCGCCGGCCGGGGCCGCCCCCGCCGGCACCGCGAGGTACACCGTCTCGTCCAGCAGCGGGGTGGATTCGAGCGCCGGATCCGGTTCGACCGGCGCGATGTCGTAGTCGTGCAGCAGTGCCACGTCGAGCCGACGGTCGCGCAGCGCGGCCGGCACGGCGACCGGATCCAGTTCGGCGACCATCAGGTCGAGCGCCGGGTGGTCGCGGGTCAGCGTCACCAGCGCCGCCGGCAGCAGGGTGCGTACCGCGCTGGGGAAGGCGCCGATGCGTACGGTGCCGGACAGGCCCGCCCGCGCGGCGGCCAGGGTGGCGTCGGCCGCCTCCAGCGCGGCCAGGACGGCCTCGGTGTGCCGGACCAGCGCCTGCCCGGTGGCGGTGAGCGCGACCCGCCGCCCGGCGCGTTCCAGCAGCCGCACGCCGGCCTGGCGTTGCAGGGCCGCCAGCTGCTGGGACACCGCGGAGGGCGTGTACGCGTGGGCCTCGGCGACGGCCGCGATGGTGCCGAGCCGGGCCAGGTCACGCAGCAGGCGGAGACGGCGGACGTCGAGCATCAGCTCAGCTTACGTTTCCGTTCAGGAATCTGAACTGGTGCTGCACAATTGTCCGGCCCAGGCTGGAGGCATGACACTGACCGGCCTGTACGTTCCGCTGATCACCCCGTTCGACGACGCCGGGGCGGTCGCCCCCGATGCGCTTGCCGCGCTCGCCCACCAGGTGCTGGACGCCGGGGCCACCGGGGTGGTCGCGCTCGGCACCACCGGGGAGCCCGGCGCGCTGACCGACCGGGAGCGCCGGGAGGTGGTCGACGTGGTCGCCGGGGTGTGCCGGGAGCGCTCGGCGCCGCTGCTGGTCGGCGCGAGCAGCGTGGCGGCGCTGCGCGCGCTGGCCGACCGGCCCGAGGTGACCGCCGCCCTCTGCCTGGTGCCGCCGTTCGTCCGCCCCGGTACGGAGGGGGTGCTCGCCCACTTCGCCGAGCTGGCCCGGGTGAGCCCGGTGCCGCTGGTCGCCTACCACGTCCCGTACCGGACCGGGCAGCCGTTGTCGGCGGACGCGCTGCGCCGCCTGGTCCGGCTGCCCGGCGTCGCCGGGGTCAAGTACGCAACCGGCGGGATCGACGCCGACACCTCCGAGTTCCTCGCCGACCTGCCACCCGACGTCGCGGTGCTCGGCGGCGACGACGCGGTGGTCGCGCCGCTGCTCGCCCTCGGCGCGCACGGCGGCATCCTGGCCTCCGCCCACCTCGCCACCGCCGAGTTCGCCGCGCTGATCGACGCGTGGCGGGCGGGCGACGTGGCCCGGGCCCGGCCCCTCGGACACCGCCTCGCGGCGCTGTCACGGGCATTGTTCGCCGAGCCCAACCCGGCGGTGGTCAAGGCCGTCCTGCACGCGCAGGGCCGCATCCCGACCCCGGCGGTACGGCTGCCGCTGCTGCCCGCCGGCCCGGCGACCCTCCGGGCGGTGCTGGCGCACCTCGACCGGTAGTCGCCGTCGTTTCCCTGGTGTGGGATCGGGACCGACGACGGCGGGGGCGGCGTGAGCTACGCGGAGGTGAACGGGCTGCGGCTCTGGTACGAGTCGCACGGCACCGGGCGGCCGCTGGTGCTGCTGCACGGCAGCTACGGCGCGGTGGAGACGTTCGCCGAGATCCTGCCGGCGCTGGCCGAGCGACGCCGGGTGATCGGGGTCGACCTCCAGGGCCACGGGCACACCGCCGACATCGACCGCCCGCTGCGCTACGAGTCGATGGCCGACGACGTCGCCGCGCTGATCGGTCGGCTCGGCCTGGCCGAGGCCGACCTGATGGGCTACTCGCTCGGCGGCGGGGTCGCCCTGCGTACCGCGATCCAGCATCCGGCGCTGGTCCGCCGGCTGGTGGTGGTCTCCGCGCCGTGCCGCCGGCGGGGCTGGTATCCCGAGGTGCTGGCCGCGATGGCGGAGCACGACGAGCAGGTCGGCGAGCGGATGCGCGGCACCCCGCCGCACCTGCTCTACGCGCGGCTCGCGCCCCGGCCGCAGGACTGGCCGGCGCTCTGGGCGAAGTCCGGCGCCCTGCTGCGGCGCGAGTACGACTGGGCGGCGCAGGTGGCCGCGCTGACCGCGCCGACGATGCTGGTCTTCGCCGACGCCGACTCGATCCCGGTGACCCACATGGCGGAGTTCTTCGGGCTGCTCGGCGGCGGCCACCGGGACGCCGGCTGGGACGGCGCCGGCCGGCCGGCGGCCCGGCTGGCGGTGCTGCCCGGGCTGACCCACTACGACATCGTCCGCTCACCGGCGCTGCCGGCCGCCGTGCTGCCGTTCCTCACCCACCCGGCCGGCGCGCCCGGCTGACGGCGCCGAGCCGAGCGCGGGCAGGACATCCGCCGGCGGAGCCGGGCGCGGCGGCACGGCACCGCCACGCCCGGCTGGCGCAGCGGGCCAGGCGCGCCGGTCAGCCCGTGAAGCCGCCGACCGCCGCCGCGTTCGGCCCGTCCGCCGGGCTGGCGTCGGTGTCGGTGTCGGTCGGCCCGGGGTTGACCAGGTGGAGGTCCGCCGCGAGGTCGACGCCGGGCGGGTCAGCGATCGGTGCCGGGTGGATCGCCGGCCAGGCCGAGGCCGCGCTCGCGCAGCGCCGCGCGCAGCACCCGGACCGCCTTGGGGCCCACGCCGTGCAGGGCCAGCAGCTCCCGCTCGGTCACCGCGGTCAGTTGGGAGAGGCGGGTCCAGCCCGCCGCGGCCAACGCGCCGCGGGCCGGTGCGCCGGCCGCGCGCGGGATGTCGTCGTCGCTCATCGTGTCGGCTCCTCGCCGTGTGCCGTCTGCCCCGCCGCCGGTGGTGTCCGCGCGGCCGGCCCGGTGGGGGGACGGTAGCGCCGGCCACCGACAGGTTCAGCGCATCCGCTGGGCCAGCCAGGGCAGCAGGGCGTCGGCCTGGGCCTGCTGGAACGCCCGGACGGTGGGGATCCCGGGCGGCGGCGGCCGGCGGGCGGCGTCGGCGAAGAAGCCGGCCAGGCCGGCGTACACGCCGGTCAGGGCGGCCGGATCGACGTCGGCGGTGAGCGGCAGCCGGCGCAGCAGCGCCTCGGTGTCGTGCCCGCCGTGCAGGCGGACGTTGACCAGCAGCAGGGCGGTGTCCAGCCAGGCCGGCCCGCGGCAGGCCCACGGCCAGTCCACCACGGTCACCCGGCCGGCCGCGTCGAGCAGCAGGTTGTCGGCGCGCAGGTCGGCGTGGCAGAGCGTGTCGCCGTCCAGCGCGGCCAGGCCCCGCTCGGCTGCGGCGCAGAGCTCGGGCAGGCGTTGCGCCACCCACGGGTCCAGGCCCGGCGGTGGGTCGGCGGCGATCCGGTGCCAGCCGGTGAAGTCGTACGCCAGGTGCTCGGCGGCGGTCGGCGCGTGTGGCACCGGGTTCGGGGTGAGCGCGGCGGCCAGCGTCTCCACGGCGGCCAGCACGACGGCCAGCTCGTCGGCCCGCCACGGCGTGACCGGATGCCGGCCGTCCACGTCGGTGAGCACCAGCGCGACCCAGTGGCCGTCGTCGTAGTGGCCGAGCAGCCGTGGCGTCGGGGCGTGTCCGGGCAGGGCCGCCGTGTTGCGGGCCTCGGTGCGGTGCAGCCGCGGGCTGACGTCGTTCTGCGCCGGGCTCACCGCCTTGACGAACGCGCGCCGGCCGCCGGCGGTGCGCACCCGGTCGGCGGTGCCGGGGGAGAAGCCGCCCGGTTGCGACACCGCCTCGACCACCCGGTCGCCGAGGATCCGCTCGACCTCCGCGCGCACGTGGTCGGGCAGGCCGGCCCAGCCGATCCGGCCCTTCGTCAGGCTCTCCACCGGTCCACCGTGGTCGACATCGGGACCGGCGGGCAAGCCGATTACCGGCGGCGCGGACCGTCACCTCCGCGATCCCCGGTGCCGGTTCCGCGCGATGTGGTGCCGCTCGTGCCGCGCTGTCGCGCCGTGCCGGGTCGGCGTGTCGTCGCGGGTGGGCACCTCGTCCCGCAAGCCCGATACCTCCACGGCATATTGATGACTCAGAGGTATCAGCCTCGTTCGTCTGGTGTCTCCACCCCGGCCGGCCGGGTTCGGCCCGGCCGGCGTGGTTTCCGCCTTGGTGTCCCGTCCACGAGAGCCTCGGCTTCCAGGTCACCGCGGCAGATGGCCAAGCCGATCGACCCGGCGGGCTGACCGGGCGAGGGTTGTTCCCGGGCGCAACGGGAAACCCCCCTGGACGCACCTGGGGAGGAGCGACGGATGACGCGTGGCGCCGGACTGACCATCGGTGTGCTCGGCTCGTACGGCGGTCGCAACCTCGGCGACGAGGCGATCCTCACCGGGCTGCTCGCCGATCTGCGCGAGCAGGAGCCGAACGCCCGGATCATCGTCTTCTCCCGCAACCCGGCACACACCCGGGTGGCCCACCCGGACGTGGAGGCGGTGCCGTGGGAGGGGGTCAGCCGCACCGACTCCGCGCTCGTGCTGGCCCAGCTCGACCTGCTGATCCTCGGCGGGGGCGGCATCCTCTACGACAAGGAGGCCCGCCGCTACCTGCGGGTGGTCCGGGTCGCCCAGGAGCGCGGCCTGCCGCTGCTGACGTACGCGGTCGGGGTCGGGCCGCTCAGCGAGGGCGTGGACACCGGGATGGTGCGGGAGACCCTGGCCAGCGCCACCCAGGTGACCGTCCGGGACCAGGAGTCCCGGATGGTGCTGGAGGAGGCCGGCCTGCTCAACCCGATCACGGTCACCGCCGACCCGGCGTTCCTGCTGGAGCCGGAGGACTTCCCGGCGCACCTGCTGCGCGAGGAGGGGGTGCCGGCCGGCAAGCGGCTGATCGGGATGAGCGTGCGCGAGCCCGGTCGGGCCGCGGAACGGCTCGACGTGGACGGCTACCACCGGCTGCTGGCCCAGATCGGCGACTTCCTGGTGCACCGGGTCGACGCGTACGTGCTCTTCGTGCCGATGGAGCGGGACGACATCCGGCACTCGCACGGCGTGCTGTCCCACATGATCGCCGCCGAGCGGGGCCGGATCCTGCACGGCACCTACTCGCCCCAGCAGGTGCTCGGCCTGATGCGCCACTTCGACCTGGCCGTCGGCATGCGGCTGCACTTCCTGATCTTCGCGGCCATGGTGGGCACGCCGTTCCTGCCCCTGCCGTACGCCGGCAAGGTCTTCGACCTGGCCCAGCGGCTCGGCGTGCCGGCGCTGCGCGGTGTGGAGCGGGAGGTGGAGGGGCCGCTGCTGGCCGAGGTGGACCGGCTCTGGGACGAGCGGGAACACCGGTCCGAGGCCACCGCCCGGCGGGTGGCCGAGGTGTGCGACCAGGCCCGGGGCACCTCGCAGGTCACGCGCGCGGTGCTGGAGAGCCTGCGTGCCCGGAACCTGGCCCGGGTCGGCGCCTGAGCGCCGCCGGCCGCCGGCCGCGCGTCGCGGTCGTCACACCGCCGGGCCGCGCCAGCAGTAGCGCCAGTCCCGGGCCCGGCCGCCGACCGTCTCCAACTCGTAGATCTCCGCCTGGGCCAACCCCTCGGGACCCAGGTGGTGGTGGGTCAGCGGGGGACGGCCGTTCGGGTCCAGCTCGACGGTGACCGTCTCGCCGTCGGCCGGCCCGCCCGCCAGGGGGATCTCTACCGTTGTCGCCATGGGCCCATCCTGCCCCCGGCGACCGCGCCCCCGCAGCGAATAGCGGGGCAGCGGACCGGCCGGTCGCGGGGCTACCGTCAGCCGATGGCGGAGATCTCGATCGACCCCACGCTCGGCCCGGTGCTGGCCCGGACGGGCGACGAGCGGGCGGTGCTGGAATCCTTCCTCGACTTCCACCGGGCCGTGCTGCTGCGCAAGGTGCGCGGCCTCTCCGACGCCGACGCCACGCGTCGGCTGGTGCCCTCCGCGACCACCCTCGCCGGCCTGCTCAAACACCTCGCCCTGGTGGAGCGGAACTGGTTCCCGTGCCTGCTCGCGCCGGGCCCGGGGGACGTCTACCTGACCACCGAGGAGGAGGCGCTGGCCAGCTTCACGCTGACCGGGGAGGACACCGTCGAGCGGCTCGCCGCCGACTACGAGCGGGCCTGCGCCCGCTCCCGGGAGGTGGCCGCCCGGTTCCCGCTCGACCACGTGGTGCCGCACCCGCAGCTGGGCGAGGTCTCGCTGCGCTGGATCCTGGTGCACATGGTCGAGGAGACCGCCCGGCACGCCGGGCACGCCGACGTCCTGCGCGAGCTGACCGACGGCAGCACCGGCGCGCTCTGAGCCGGGCCGCCGTCGACGGCGACCCGGGCCGCGACCCGGCCCACGTGGCCGGAGCAGCGTGGCCGGAGCAGCGTGGCCGGGCCGTCAGGGGCACGGCAGCAGGCCGGGCGGGTACTCCATGCCGTCGTGGGTGCAGGCCGCGGCGGCAACCCGGGCCGCGTACGCCGCCGCGTCGGGCAGCGCCGCGCCGCGCAGCCGAGCGGCGATCAGGCCGGCCGCGAAGGCGTCCCCCGCGCCGTTGGTGTCCCGCACCGGCGCCGGCGGCGCGGCGGGGGGCACCGGCCGGGCCCCCGGGTGCAGCTCGGCGCCGGCCGCGCCCCGGGTCACCACCACCGTGCGCGGCGCCAGCGCGGCGGCGACCGGACCGGCGGTCCCGTCCAGCCGGACGCCGCTGACGAAGACCAGGTCGGCGGCCTCGGCGAAGGGGCGGTGGTAGGGGTTGGTGCCGTCCCAGTCGTGCAGGTCGGTGGAGACCGCGGCGCCCGGCGCGAGCCCGGTGCGCAGCGCGGGCAGCAGGTCGAGCGTCCAATCCATGATCGACAGGTGGACGTGCGCGGCGTCCCGCACCAGCGCGGCCAGCTCGGCCGGGGTGAACGGGGCCGGCCCGCGCCACGGCCGCGGGTCGTAGAGCGACATCCGCCGGCCGGCCGGGTCGACCAGGTTCACCGACCGTCGGGTGCCCGCCGGGGCGTCGGCCAGCACCGCGTGCACCCCGGTGCGGGCCAGCGCGGCCCGGACCACGTCCCCGGCCGGGTCGGCGCCCAGCACGTCCAGTACCGCCACCCGCAGGCCGAGCGCGTGCGCGGCCAGGGCCACCCCGGCGCCGGTGTTGCCGATCCGCAGGTCGATCGGGTCGACGGTCACCGAGTCGGCGGCCGGCAGCGGCAGCCCGGGCACCCGCACCCGCACGTCCACCCCGAGGCCGCCGATCACCAACAGGTCGTACATGGCGTTCGACGGTAGCCTGCCCCGGCCGCCTATCCTGGGCCCGGGCGTCGACGAGGGGGAGCGAGTGCTGGTCATCCACGGGTCGTGGCTGCCCGGCGACGGTCCGGACGGCGGCCTCGCCGTCTGGGCCGAGGACAGCACCCGGCCGGGCGACGCGCCCCGTCGGCCCGGCCGCGCCCCCCGGGAGCGCCCGCACCCGTTCGCCGCCGACCACGCCACGCTGGCCGCCGCGCTGGCCGAGGGCGCCGACCCCGCCGACCTCGGCACCGCACTGCTCACCCTGCCCACCCGGGCCGGGTCGCCGCTGGACTCACCGGAGCTGGTCCGCACCGCCGCCGTGGCGCCGGCCCGCGGGGCGGTCACCCTCGCCGGCTGGCGGGTCCCCGTCCTGGTGTACGCCCCGGACGCCGCCTGGGCGCTGCTGCGCCGCCTCGACCTGGCCGCCGCGGCGCCCGGCGCCACCCTGCGGCACCTCGCCGAGCTGGCCGAGTTCGCCGCCGACCTGGTCACCCGGGGCCGGGTCCTGCCCGGCCTCGCCGACCCGCCCGCCCGGGCGGCGGATCCGGCCGGCGGCCCCGACCGCGCCGGCGGCGACGGCAGCGGGGCCCGGGCGGTGTGGCGGCCGCTGCTCACCGGCACCGACGCGGCCTGGGCCCGGGCGCTCGCGCTGGCCCTGCCCCCGGCCGCCCGCGCGGTGCTCCGGGTGGACCGGCTCGACCCGGCCGTACGCCCGCCCGCCGGCCCGCGCGCCCCGGACGGTCCGCGAGCCACCGATCGCCGGCCGGTGAGCCCCCAGACGGCGGAGCTGCCGGCCGGCGAGCTGGTCGCGCGGGCCCTCGACGCGCTCACCGACGCGGCCGCCCGGGCGGCGCTCGGGGAGATCTCGCTGGCCCGGGGGGTGCGCCGCAACGGCGCGGTGCCGGCCTGGCTGGCCGCGCTCACCGGCCCGCGCCGGGACTTCACCGCCGACCCGGCCGCCCTGGACACCCTCCGCACCGAGCTGGAGAGCTGGCAGCGCGACGCCGCCGGTGGCTCGGTGCGGGCCAGCTTCCGGCTGGTCGAGCCGCCCGCCGACGAGATCACCGAGCCGGTCGTCGTGGTGCCCGCCGACCCGGCGGCGACCGTGGCGCAGCAGGGCCACTGGCGCGTCGAGTTCGGCCTCCAGGCGGCCGACGAGCCGAGCCTGCACGTCGCGGCCGGGCAGGTCTGGCGCGCCGAGCAGGCGGTGGGCGGGCTGGCCGGCCGGCTGGACAGCCCGCAGGAGACCCTGCTGGCCGAGCTGGGCCGGGCCAGCCGGCTCTGGCCGGAGCTGGACGTCGCGTTGCGCACCGCCACACCGGAGGCGCTGGAGCTGGACGTGGAGGGGGCGCACCGGTTCCTCCGCGAGGGCGCCCCGGTGCTGCACGCCGCCGGCTTCGCCGTGCTGCTGCCCTCCTGGTGGCAGCGCCCCTCGTCGCGGCTGGGCGCCCGGTTGCAGGCGCGCAGCCGGACCGCGCCCGGCACGGTGGCCACCGCCGCCGGCGGGGTCGGGCTGGACGCCCTGGTCGACTACCGCTGGGAGGTGGCCCTCGGCGACCAGCCGCTGACCGCTGACGAGTTGGCGTCGCTGGCCGCGTTGAAGACCCCGCTGGTCCGGCTGCGCGGCCGCTGGGTGGAGCTGGACCCGAAGCGGCTCGCCGCCGGGCTGCGGCTGCTCCGCTCGGCCGGCGAGCTGACCGTGGCCGACCTGCTCCGGCTCGGCCTCTCCGACGCCGAGCAGCCCGACGCGCTGCCGGTGCTGGAGGTGACCGCCGACGGCGCGCTGGGCGACCTGCTCGCCGGCGCGGTGGAGCGGCGGCTCACCCCGCTCGACCCGCCGCCGACCTTCCACGGCACGCTGCGGCCGTACCAGCGGCGGGGGTTGGCCTGGCTGGCCTTCCTCCAGTCCCTCGGGCTGGGCGGGGTGCTCGCCGACGACATGGGGCTGGGCAAGACCGTGCAACTGCTCGCGCTGCTCGCCGGGGACCCGCCGCAGGCCGGTCCGACCCTGCTGGTCTGCCCGATGTCGCTGGTCGGCAACTGGCAGCGGGAGGCCGCCCGGTTCGCGCCCGGGCTGCGCGTACACGTGCACCACGGCGCCGAGCGGGCCCGGGGGGCGCGGTTCGGCACGGCCGTGCACGACGCGGACCTGGTGCTCACCACCTACTCGGTGGCCGCCCGCGACGCCGTGGACCTGGCCGGCATCGACTGGCACCGGGTGGTGCTGGACGAGGCCCAGGCGATCAAGAACGCCGCCACCCGCCAGGCCGAGGCGGTACGCGCGCTGCCGGCCCGGCACCGGATCGCAGTCACCGGCACCCCGGTGGAGAACCGGCTCGCCGACCTCTGGTCGATCATGCAGTTCGTCAACCCCGGGCTGCTCGGCCCGGCGGCCACCTTCAAGAAGCGGTTCGCCGAACCCATCGAGCGGCACGGCGACGCCGAGGCCGCCGAGCGGCTGCGCCGGATCACCGGCCCGTTCGTGCTGCGCCGGCTCAAGACCGACTCGTCGATCATCTCCGACCTGCCGGAGAAGCTGGAGATGGAGGTGGTCTGCAACCTGACCGCCGAGCAGGCCTCGCTCTACCAGGCGGTGGTCGACGACATGATGGCCCGGATCGAGTCCAGCGACGGCATCGAACGGCGCGGGCTGGTGCTGGCCACCATGACCCGGCTCAAGCAGGTCTGCAACCACCCCGCCCAGCTGCTGCGCGACGGCTCGCCGCTGGCCGGGCGCTCCGGCAAGCTGGCCCGGCTGGAGGAGATCCTCGACGAGGTGCTCGCGGCGGGGGAGAAGGCCCTGCTGTTCACCCAGTACGCCGAGTTCGGCGGCATGCTGCGCGGGCAGCTCGCCGCCCGGTTCGGCCGGGAGGTGCTGTTCCTGCACGGTGGGGTGGGCAAGGCCGAGCGGGACGCGATGGTCACCCGCTTCCAGTCGCCGGACGGGCCCGCCCTGTTCGTGCTCTCGCTCAAGGCCGGCGGCACCGGGCTCACCCTGACCGCCGCCAACCACGTGGTGCACGTCGACCGGTGGTGGAACCCGGCGGTGGAGGACCAGGCCACCGACCGGGCGTTCCGGATCGGCCAGCGCCGCCGGGTGCAGGTACGCAAGTTCGTCTGCGCCGGGACGGTGGAGGAGAAGGTGGCCGCGCTGATCGCCGACAAGCGCGGCCTGGCCGAGCGGGTGGTCGGCACCGGCGAGCAGTGGGTCACCGAACTGTCCACCGCGCAGCTGCGCGAGCTGTTCAGCCTGGAGGCCGGGGCGGTGGTGGAGTGAGCGGAGCAGTGACCGCCCCGCACGGCGTCGCCCGGCGGTGGGGAGCGGTGCCGTGAGCGAGACAGCGCAGGGCCGGTTCGCCGACTACGGCCGGCCCCGCCGGGTCGACGGCGGCCTGCGCGCCCGCAGCACCCGGGGCGCCATCGGCCGGTCCTGGTGGTCGCGGCGCTTCCTGGAGGTGCTGGAGTCGTTCGCGCTCGGCACCCGGCTGACCCGCGGCCGGTCGTACGCGCGGGCCGGCCAGGTGGTCAGCCTGGACATCGCCCCCGGCGTGGTGAGCGCGGTGGTGCAGGGCTCCCGGGCGCAGCCGTACCAGGTGCGCATCGCGCTGGCCCCGTTCCCGGCCGCACTCTGGGCCCGGATCGAGGACGACCTGGCCGCCCAGGCGTTCTTCAGCGCCCGGCTGCTCGCCGGTGACCTGCCGGCCGAGCTGGAGGAGCTGTTCACCGCCGCCGGCCGTCCGCTCTTCCCGGCCGGCATCGACGAGCTGGACCAGCGCTGCAGCTGCCCGGACTTCGCCGTGCCGTGCAAGCACCTGGCGGCGACCTTCTACCTGCTCGCCGAGGCGTTCGACGCCGATCCGTTCCAGCTGCTGCACTGGCGGGGCCGGGCCCGCGCCGAGCTGCTCGACCGGCTGCGTGCGCTGCGCGCCGCGGCCGGCGGAGCGGACGACGCCGCAGCCGGCGATCGACCGTCCAGGCCGGACGGCGTGGCCGCGCCGGCCCCGGCCGGACCGGCGGCGGGCACTGCGGACGTGCCGGCGGTCGGCGCCGCCCGGGCGGTGGCCGGCCTGCCGCCGACCCCACTGGCCGAGGCGGTGGACCGGTTCTGGCTCCCGCCGGTGCCGCTGCCCGACCGGCCGCCGAGCCTGGCCACCGGGCCGGACCTGTTGCTGCGCCAGCTCGGCCCGCCGGCGCCCGCCATCGGCGGGCCGGGGCTGGTGGAACGGCTGCGGCGGGCCTACCGGGCCCTCGGCGGGTCATAGCCAGCGGCGCCGGTACCGCCACATCACGGCGGCGTTGGCCAGCAGCACCACCGCGCAGATCGCGCCGGCCAGCCGGCCGCCCAGCACCGTCGCCGCCGGCAGCGAGGCCCACAGCACGATGGTCAACAGCATCAGATAGCGGCTGCGGCGGGCCCGGGCCCGGTTGTCCAGCCGGGCGAAGAACGCCGGGTCGCTCTCCCGGAGGTGACGGGTGATCTGCTCGAACCTGCGCTGATCCTCTTTGCTGAGCATGTGCCTTCCCCTCACGCGTTCAGCGGTTCGGCGGCATACCCGTTGCGGCGGCGGCTCACGCCCCTCCTGCTGCCAGTTTGGCCCGCCGCGCGGGCACCGCGGGGGCCGTCACGCGGGGGGAGCCGACGCCCGGGCGAGCACCTCCCGGACACCTCAGCACAGGCTTATCCGGACCTTAAGTTTCCCTGTGCCGTTGAACGGCGCTAAAAGCGTCGCGTACGGCGGAAACGTTACGTCCGGGGCGGCGGGGGACGTGTCGGCCCTGCTCCGGGCCTCCGGGACCGGCCGGGCCCCGGACCCGCCGGGCGGCGCGCCGCTGAGGGGTGTCTTAAGTGCCCTCCTGGGGCCGTACGGCACGCCTTGAGGCGGCCCGACCCCTTCACTACCTTGCCGGGCAACCCCCTCAGGCAACAGTCGCCGCACCTCGACCCCTCGCTGGTCGCAGCCGTGCCGGCGCACGGTAGAAATCGGGATTGGTACATGGCCGACCAGAATGTGCCACCACGGCGACCGTGGGACGACCGCGGCTGGGACGCACGACAGCACCCCAGCACCGGATACCGCGAGCCGGACGCGTCCACCCCGCACGGACACCGCTCCCTCCAACCGGAGTACCCCCCGCGCGGACCACAGTGGGTCGGTCCGGACGGCCTCGGCCAGCCGACCGGCCCCGACGGCGGCTTCGGCCAGCAGACCGGCGGCGGCGGACTGCCCAACCTGGACGACGACGAGGAGCGCGGTCGCCCGGTCGGTCGCCGCAAGGCGCTCGCCGCACTCGGCGGCACCGCCGCGGTGGTCGCCGGCGGCGCCGCCCTCGCGATGACCCCGCAGGTGCGCGGCCTCTTCGGCGACGAGCCGGTGGGCGACGCGACCGGCACCGCGGTCACCGACGGCACCGCCGCCCGGCCCAGCGGCCAGCAGCCGAGCACGGTGCGCACCTACACCGAGCAGAACGAGAGCTACATGGGCTCCCGGGCCGGCGAGGCGCTGAAGCGGAACGCGCCGGCCGGCGGCCGGACCTTCTCCGGGCCGGCGGCCGCCGCCGCGGAGACCCCGGTGACCGTCAAGACGGTGCTGGCCAAGGACCCGGTCCTGCACCTCGCCCGGCGGGCCACCTTCGGCGCCACGCCCAAGCTGGTCGCCGACATCAGGGAGCAGGGCATCGACGCCTGGCTGCGCGCGCAGCTCGACCCCGACAGGATCGCCCCGACCCGGGCCGAGCTGAAGCTCGCCGAGCTGCCCACCCTCAAGCTCTCCACCGAGCAGCTGCGCGACCAGCGCGACCAGCTCAACGAGCGGGGCGCCCAGCCGGAGCGGGAGGTGGTCGAGGCCACCATCGCCCGGCAGATCTGGTCCGACCGCCAGCTGTACGAGGTGATGGTCGACTTCTGGAACGACTTCCTGCACGTCGCGGCGGACTTCGACGGCGGCGAGGTGTACCGGGCCTCGTTCGACCGGGACGTCGTCCGGGCGCACGCGCTGGGCAGCTACCCGGAGATGTTCCTGGCCGCCAACAAGCACCCCGCGCTGCTGCTCTACCTGAACCAGAACGACTCCCGGGCCGACGCGGTCAACGAGAACCTGGCCCGGGAGAACCTCGAGCTGTACACGGTGGGCGTGGACGGCGGCTACACCGAGAAGGACGTCCGGCAGGCCGCCCTGCTCCAGACCGGCCGGGGCGTCAACGACGGCAAGTACGTCTTCCGCCCGGAGCGGCACTACGTCGGCAAGGTGAAGATCCTCGGCTTCACCCACGCCAACAACTCGAAGGACCCGAAGAAGGCCGAGGCGGCCATCGACGCGTACCTGACCTACCTCGCGCTGCACCCGTCGACCGCGAAGTACGTGGCGCAGAGCCTGGCCACCCGGTTCGTCTCGGACACCCCGCCCAAGTCCCTGGTGGACCGGCTGGCCAAGACGTACACGGCCAACAAGGGCATGGTGAAGCCGGTGCTGATGACGCTGTTCAGCTCCTCGGAGTTCTGGGCGGCGGTGGGGCAGAAGGTGCGCCGGCCGATGGAGTACCTGGTCGCCACCTACCGCACCCTCGGCGTCTCGCCGGAGGCGTCGCCGAAGCACGACAACGGCGACAACAAGCGCACCCCGTTCGCCCGCGGCCTGCGGCAGATCCACGACAAGCTGCGCGAGCTGGGCCAGTACCCGATGGGCCAGCCCACCCCGGACGGCTACCCGGACGTCTACGTCGCGTGGACCTCCGCCGGCACCATGGTCAACGGCTGGAACGAGGCCGGCGACCTGCTGGCCGGCTACCGCACCACGTTCACCTACACCCGGCCGGAGAAGCTGGTCGCCAAGCCGCCGGCCACCGCCGGGGCGTACGTGGACGCGCTGGCCAAGCGGCTGGTGCAGCAGAAGCTCTCGGCCCGGGAGAGGGCGCTGATCCTCGGCGTGGCCGGCGTCTCGGCCGGCACCCGGGTCGACGCCACCTTCAACGGGGCCATCGCCGCCGTCGCGCGGGCGATCCTCGCGTCCCCCCAGCACCACCTCCGGTGAGGCATTCGATGGAGAAGACCGTGTACTCGTACCCCCTGCACCCCGAATGCCCCGACCTGCGGCGGCTGGCCGACAACCCGGCCGAGGCGCTGCTGCGCGCGGAGGCCGACGTCGTCGCCGCCGAGAACGCCGCCGAGCGGGACCGCTACCGGCGGCTGGAGGACCTGGAGGAGGCCCAGCAGGACGGGCGGGGGGTGACCCGGCGCACCTTCGTCGCCGGCGCCGCCGCCACCGCCACCGCGCTGGCCACCGCCCAGTTCGTCACCACCTCGGCGTCGTTCGCCGCCACCAAGACCGGCACGCTGGTCCACGTCTTCCTCTACGGCGGGCTGGACGGGCTGAGCCTGGTGGCCCCGGCGGACGATCCGGTGCTCGCCAAGGCCCGCCCCGACCTGCTGCTCGCCGACGACTCCCTGGCGCTGGGCCGCGGGTTCAAGCTGACCAGCGCGTTCAAGTCGCTGGAGCCGTGGCTGAAGTCCGGCCGGCTCGGCTTCGTCCCGGCCGTCTCCGACGAGCGGCTCTCCCGCAGCCACTTCCAGGCCGCGGACGCCTGCAACCTGGGCGGCCTGCCGGGCGAGACCGGTGGCCGGGGCTGGCTGGACAGCCTGGTCGACGCGCTCGGCAAGGGCACCGCGTTCCGCAGCGTCGGCATCGGCAGCACGCTGCCCCGCTCGCTGGTCGGCACCAACGGCGCGCTGTCGCTGAACAGCGTCGGCTCGCTGCGGCTCAACGGCGACGACCGGTTCCGCGCCGCCACCGAGAAGGCGATCAAGGGGCTGTTCACCGGGATCAACCACCCGGTCGAGGAGGCCGTGCAGTCCGGCCTGGGCGCGCTGGCCACCGCGCAGAAGCTGGCCGCCAAGCCGTACCAGCCGGCCGAGGGCGTGCGCTACGAGGGCGTCGGCCGCGCCTTCCAGCAGCTCGCCCAGCTCATCAAGGGCGGCGCCAACGTCCGGGTGGCCACGGTCGGGATGGGTGGCTACGACACCCACGAGAACCAGGGCACCCGGGCCGGCGGCCAGCTGCACCGGCGGCTGACCGAGCTGGCCGACGCGATGGCCGCGTTCTTCACCGACCTCGGCGACCAGGCCGACGACGTGACGATCATGGTGTCCAGCGAGTTCGGCCGGCGGGTCGCCTCCAACGGCGGCGGCACCGACCACGGCCACGGCGGCGTGGTCACCATCCTGTCCGGACGGAAGCTGGCCGGCTCGCTGCTCGGCACCTGGAACGGATTGAACGATCTCGACTCCGGCGACGTACCCGAATACAACAACATGTTCAACGTCTACGGAGCCGTCGCGCAGGGTCGCTTCGGGCTCACCAACGCGGAGGTGGAGAAGATCTTCCCCCGGCAGAAGTACACCCCGATGAAGCTGTACGCGTGACGTACGCCCGCCCGCACGCCGCCGGCCGCCGTACCGGGACCCCGTCCCGGCACGGCGGCCGGCCGGTGAGCGCCAGGGGCGAGCCGGGTCTGCGAGCCCCGCGGTCGCGAACGACGGGGAGCCGGGCCGCGGACGTACCGCCGCGGCGCGGACCCGGCGGCCGGCGGCTGCTGGCCGCCCTGCTCGCGGTCGGCCTGCTGGCCAGCGTGCTGCCCTGGTGGCTGGACACCCCGGCCGGCTCGCTGCGCGACTCCGCCGCCGCGCTCACCGCGGCCGGCCGGATCACCGGTCTGGTCGCCGGCTACCTGCTGCTGGTGCAGGTGTTCATGATGAGCCGGCTGCCGGTGCTGGAACGGTGGATCGGCGGTGAGCAACTGGCCCGCTGGCACCGGGACGTCGGCGCCACCCTGCTGGTCGCGGTGCTCGCGCACACCTCGCTGATCCTGGTCGGCTACGCCGGCCTGGAGGACAACTCGGTGCTCACCGAGGCGGGGGTGCTGCTGCGCGACTACGAGGACATGGTGTCCGCGTTCGCCGCGGCCGGCCTCATGGTGCTGGTCGGCTTCACCAGCATCCGGGCCATCCGCACCGCCCTGCCGTACGAGCTGTGGCACGCCCTGCACCTGTCCGCCTATCCGGTGCTGCTGCTCGGCTTCGGCCACCAGTTCAGCAACGGCGCGCAGCTGTTCCGCCCCGGTCCGGTGCGCACCTTCTGGATCGCCCTGTACGTGCTGGTGGTCGCCGCCCTGCTCGGGGGCCGGGTGCTCGCCCCGCTGGCGTTCAACCTGCGGCACCGGTTGCAGGTCGCCGACGTGGTCGCGGAGAGCCCGGACACCATCTCGATCTACCTGACCGGCCGGCGGCTGGACCGGATGGAGCTGCTCGGCGGCCAGTTCTTCCGCTGGCGGTTCCTCACCCGGGGCTGCTGGTGGCAGTCCCACCCGTTCTCGGTCTCCGCCGCGGCCAACGGCCGGTGGCTGCGGCTGACCGTCAAGGTGGTCGGCACGCACACCGCCGACCTGCGCGATCTCGACCCGGGCACCCGGGTCTGGGTGCAGGGGCCGTCGGGCACCTTCACCGCCGCGCACCGCACCCGGGAGCGGGCCCTGCTGATCGCCGGCGGCAGCGGGATCACCCCGATCCGGGCGATGCTGGAGGAGCTGCCGCCCGGCGCGGCGCTGATCTACCGGGCCCGGACCCCGGCCGACGTGCTGCTCGGCCGGGAGCTGGACTGGCTGGCCCAGGCCCGGCAGGTCTCCGTCTGGTACGTCATCGGCTCCCGCCACGACCCCGGCCCCCGGCAGGTGATGAGCCCGGACGGGCTGCGCCGGCTGGTGCCCGACGTCGCCCGCCGGGACGTCTACCTCTGCGGGCCGCCCGGCCTGGTCGAGCAGTCGCTCCGGGTGCTCCGGCAGGCCGGCGTGCCAAGCCGGCAGATCCACCTCGCCACGTTCGAGCTGTAGAGAGGCATCCATGCGCCGCGCACTCCTCGCGATCACCGGCCTGGCGGCCAGCACCACCGCGATGGTGGTGCTCAAGGGCGGGCCGGGCACCACCCAGGTGGCCGCCCAGGGCCTGCCGGTCGACGGCCGGCCGGCGGCCCCCGGGGCCGGCTCGGCGCCCCCCGAGGCGACGGCCGGAGCGCGACCGACACCGGCCGGCGGCACCGCCTCGCCCCGGCCCACCCGCACCACCGCCCGCCCGCCCGCGAGCCGGCCCGGCGCCGGCACCCGGACCCCGTCCGCGCCGCGGACCAGCAGCAGGCCGGCGCAGCCGAGCACCCGCACGGTGACCGGGCCGGTGGTGGAGAACGAGTACGGCAACGTCCAGGTGCAGATCACCCTCTCCGGGTCGCGGATCGTCAACGTGGTGGCGCTGGAACTGCCCGCGGAGACGGCCCAGTCCGACCAGCGCAGTGAGCAGGTCGACGACCGGTACAGCGGCACCGGCGGGCTGGTGGTGCAGCAGCAGAGCGCTGACCTGGACACCGTCTCCGGGGCCACCGCCACCAGCGAGTCGTACCGGCGGTCGTTGCAGGCCGCCCTCGACCGGGCCGGCTGAGGTGTCGGCCGCGCCGGCCCGGCCCGGGCTGCGCCGGGTCGAGCAGGTCATGGGTACGGCGATCAGCCTGGACCTGGCCGACGACCTGCCCACCGCCGAGCTGACCGGGCTGGCCGACGGGGTGTTCGGCTGGCTGCGCGAGGTGGACGCCCGGTTCAGCACGTACCGGCCGGACAGCGAGGTGTGCCGGGTGGACCGGGGCGAGCTGGCGGTCGTCGACGGCTCGGCCGACCTGCGCGACGTGCTGGCGCGCTGCGCGGACCTGTGGGCCGCCACCGACGGCTTCTTCGACGCGTACGCCACCGGCCGGCTCGACCCGTCCGGCTACGTCAAGGGCTGGGCGGCGCAGGTGGCCTCGGACCGGCTGCTCGCCGCGGGCGCGGCGAACCACTGCCTGAACGCCGGCGGGGACGTGCGGGTGCGCGGGCGCTCGGCCAGCGGCCGGCCGTGGCGGATCGGCGTCCGGCACCCGTGGGACCCGATGGCCACCTGCCTGGTGCTGACCGGCACCGACCTGGCCGTCGCCACCTCCGGGGGGTACGAGCGCGGCGCGCACGTGCGGGACCCCCGCCGGGGCGTGCCGGCCAGCGGCCTGCGCTCGGTCACCGTGGTCGGGCCGGACCTCGGCGTCGCCGACGCGTACGCCACCGCGGCGGTGGCGATGGGCGTCGCCGGCATCGGCTGGTTGGACCGGCTCGCCGGGCACCAGCACGCGGTCGTCACCGAGGACGGCCGGCTGCTGCACTCCGCCGGCCTCCCGCTGACCGGCTGACCGGCTGACCGGTGCCGGGTGCGATCGCCGCCTCCGCCTGCGACTCAGCGGGCCGGGCGGTGGGTGCCGGCGGGCCGGGAGCCGGCCGGCCGGGGCCGGCCCGGGCGGGCGCCGGCGGGCCGGGTGCCCGCCCAGCGGTACCGCGGGCGGCTGTGCCGGGGCGGCTCGGTGCCGTCCGGCTGGCGCGTGGTGTCGTCGGTGGACATGCAACCCCCGCTCCTGGCGTCTGCGCCGTCGCCCTGTGCAACGAGGACGGGCCGGCCGGCGACGCTGCCCGGGCGGGGTTCACATCCCGCGGCGCGGCAACGGGAGGTGGCCGGGGAGCAGCTCCGAGGTCAGCGTCACGCCGGTGGCCCGCAGCGCGTCGATCAGCGCGTTCTGCACCAGGTAGGAGTCGGGCAGCCGCCAGCGGGCCTGTTCCGGGGCGACGGCCCAGCGGACGGTGCCCTCGGGCAGCCGGGTCGGCGGCGCGGGGATCCACGACCCGGGCCCGTGCCGGACCACCTGGAAGCAGTGGTCCAGCTCCGGCCGCAACGGGTCGCCGGGGCGGACCAGGAACATCCAGCGGCCGGTGGGGGTCACCAGCACCGGCCCGCGTACGCCGAGGCCGGCCGGGTGGGTCTGCACCGCGTCGAGGACCCGCCGGCCGAGGTGCGCGGCGACCTCCAGCACGTCGAACGCCCGGCCGGTGGGCAGCAGCACGCCGTGCGGCCGGGTGCGCCACCAGGTGGCCACCCGCGCCGGGTCGGCGCTGGCCGCGTGCTCCCAGTTCTCCAGCGCGGGATGGCAGCCGACCGTGGGGCAGCCGGCGCGGCCGCAGACGAACCGGCTCCGCGCCAGGCAGGCGCCCGGGGTCACCTCCCAGCCGTGCAGTGCGTAGCGGACGGCCACCCGGCGCAGCCGGACCCGTTCCAACGGCGACAGTTGGACGACGCGTGGTCCGACGTTCCCCCACATGTGTGCCATCTCCCCTCGGCGGGCCCGGTCGGGCACCCAGGTCGCATGTCGAACACCGTCACTGCCGTAACCCACGATCGTTGAGCTGACGAACGGCTGATGCAAGTTGCACGAAAACTACGAGGACTGGCTGTACGGCTGACGCACAGAGTGTGCGACCAGCGAAAACCTGAGACCTGCCGCGGGCCCGCAACCGCGAGGGGGTCAGCCGGCCACGGCCGGGGGTCGCACCAGGGGAGGGACGGGATGGACGAGTTACCCATCGGGCGGCGGGTGGCCTACTGGCGCGGGCGGCGCAAGATGTCGCAGCAGGTCTTCGCGGACCGGCTGGGCAAGTCGAAGAGCTGGGTGGACAAGGTCGAGCGCGGGGTGCGCCGGCTCGACAAGTTCTCCGTCGTCTACGAGATCGCCGACATCCTCCAGGTCGACGTGCAACTGCTGCTCGGCAAGGACCCGGAGCGGCGTACCGACGCGTTGAACTGCATCGACCAGGTCGAGGTCCAGGAGATCCGGGCCGCCCTGGAGCGCTACGACGCGATGAGCGCCTACTTCGACGCGGCGCCGCACCCGCCGCCGCTGGCCGACATGCGCAAGGCGGTCAACCACGCCTGGCTCACCTACCAGTACGGCCGCTACGGGATGCTCACCCGGGCGCTGCCCAAGCTGCTGCGCGACGCCCAGGCCGCGGACGCCGGCTACGGCGGCGACCAGGCCCGCGAGGCGGCCCACCTGCTCGGGCAGGTCTACCAGATCGCCTCCTCGGTGCTGCGCAAGCTGGGCGAGTGCGACCTGGCCTGGCTCGCCGCCGACCGGTCCATGGCGGTCGCCCAGCGCGCAGACGACCAACTGCTCGCCGGCATCGCCACCACCCGGGTCTGCAACGCGCTGGCCGCGATGGGACGGTCCCGTCCCGCGCTGGAGCTGAACGTCACCATCGCCAACCGGCTCGCCCCCGGCGGGAGCAACGACGCCTCCCCGGAACGGCTCTCCGTCTACGGCATGCTGCTGCTGCAGGGTGCCATGGCCGCGTCCCGGATCGGCGACTCGGCCACCGTCGACGACCTGCTCAACGGCGCCGGGGAGGCGGCCCGGCTGCTCGGTGGCGACGAGAACCACTACTGGACCTCGTTCGGGCCGACCAACCTCGAGCTGCACCGGGCGGCGGCGGCCGTCGAACTGGGCGACGGCGGCCGGGCGGTCGAGGTGCACCAGCGCATCCCGGAACCGGCGTTCAACGCGCTGCTGCCCGAGCGGCGGGCGCACCACCTGCTCGACATCGCCCGCGGCTACGCCCAGATCGGCGACGTGGCCAACGCCGGGGAGATGCTGCTGCGCGGCGACCGGCTGGCGCCGTCCGAGATCCGCTGCCGGCCGATCGCCCACGAGGTGATGTCCGACATCCTGCGTCGCACACGTGGTGCGCCGCCTTCTCCGATCGCGGAGTTGGCTGAGCACATGGGAGTAGGGGTATGAGCGCGGAGCCGGTCTGATGACCGGCCGGCAGCACACCGAGCGCCGCGAGGTGCTCTACGTCATCGCCTGCGGATCGCCGCTGGCGCGCCACGTCGGCCGGCTCGTCGAGCTGGCCCAGCAGGACGGCTGGGACGTCTGCGTGATCACCACGCCGGACGGCGCGAAGTTCGTCGACCGGGCCGCGCTGGCCCGGCAGACCGGTCACCCGGTGCGGACCCACTACAAGAACCCGGGTGACCCGGACGTCCTGCCGCCGGCCGACGCCATGATCGTCTGCCCGGCCACTGTCAACACGGTCAACAAGTGGGCGGCCGGGATCACCGACACCCTCGCGCTCGGCCTGCTGGTCGAGGCGCAGGGCCTGGGGGTGCCGCTGGTCGCGGTGCCGTTCACCAACACGGCGATGGCCCGCCACCCGGCGTTCCGCAGCGGCCTGGCGCGGCTCGCCGAGTGGGGGGTGACGGTGCTCTTCGGCGACCAGGTCGTCCCGCTGCACCCGCCCGGAACCGGGGAGCGGCACCTGAGCGCCTTCCCGTGGGCGCTGCCGCTGGCCGCGGTGCGCGACCGGCTCTGCCGGGTCGGCCCGGCAGTGGCCTGACCAACCGCCGCGCCCGAGCATCCGCCCGGGCCGCCCGGGTACCGGTAAGCTGGCCCGCCGTGAGCACAACCGCAGTTCCGCCGACCGTCGCCGACGTGGTGGCCGAGCTGGAGCGGCGCTACCCGCCGGTCTGGGCGGAGGACTGGGACCGGGTCGGGCTGGTGCTGGGCGAGCCCTGCGCCCCCGTACGCCGGGTGCTGTGCGTGGTCGACGTGGTGCCCGAGACGGTCGCCGAGGCGCTCGCCGCGGGCGTCGACATGATCGTCGCCCATCACCCGCTGCTGCTGCGCGGGGTCTCCTCGGTGGCGCCCACCACGTACAAGGGGCGGATCGTCCACCAGTTGATCAAGTCGGACGTTGCCCTGTACGTCGCGCACACCAATGCCGACGTGGCCGCTCCGGGCGTCTCCGACGCGCTTGCCGCCCGGTTCGGGCTGACCGGGCTGCGCCCGCTGCACCCGCCCGCGCCCGGGTCACCGGCGCACGGCGCCGGGCGGGGGATCGGCCGGATCGGCGAGCTGCCGGAGCCGATGACCCTGGCCGAGCTGGCCCGGCACGCCGCCGCCGTGCTCCCGGTCACCGCCTGGGGCGTGCGCGCCGCGGGCGATCCCGGGCGGATGGTGCGTACCCTCGCCGTCAGCGGCGGTTCGGGCGACGCCTTCCTGGCCGACGCGACCGCCGCCGGGGTGGACGCGTTCCTCACCGCCGACCTGCGCCACCACCCGGCCGGCGAGCACCTCGCCGCCGAGGGGCCGGCGCTGCTGGACGCCGCCCACTGGGCGACCGAACGACCGTGGCTGGACGACCTGGCCGCCCTGCTGCGGGCGACGCCGGGTGTCGAGACGCTGGTGTCCGACCTGGACACCGACCCGTGGACCGTACACGCCGCCCCACCCGCGGTGGACGACAAGGAGCCCCGACCGTGAAGGCTGACCCCCAGGTCCAGCGCCGCCTGCTCGACCTCCAGGCGATCGACACCGCGCTCGCCCAGCTCGCCCACCGCCGCCGCGCGCTGCCCGAGCGGGCCGAGCTGGAGGCGCTGGCCCGCCAGCTGTCGGCGCTGGAGGACGAGCGCGTCCGCGCCCAGGTGGCGGTCGACGACCTGGACCGGGACATCGCCCGGCTGGAGAAGGACATCGACCAGGTGCGGGCCCGCAAGGCCAAGGACGAGGCGCGGCTCGCCGCCGGCAGCGGCCCGGCCCGCGAGCTGGAGGCGCTCCAGCACGAGCTGGCCTCGCTCAACCGCCGGCAGGGTGACCTGGAGGACGCCGAGCTGGAGCTGATGGAGCAGCGGGAGACCGCGCAGGCGGTGCTCGACGACGTGGAGCGCCGGCTGGCCGAGACCCGGGAGCAGCGGGACGCCACCGAGCGGCGCCGGGACGAGGCGCTGGCCGAGATCGGCAAGGAGGAGGAGTTCAAGCAGTCGGCCCGCCGGCCGCTCGCCGCCGACCTCCCGGCCGACCTGGTGCAGCTCTACGACAAGATCCGCGAGGACACCGGGCTCGGCGCGGCGCTGCTCGCCGCCGGCCGGTGCGGCGGCTGCCGGCTCGAACTCTCCGGCGCCGACCTGGCCCGGATCCGCAAGGCGGACCCGGACGACGTGGTCCGCTGCGAGGAGTGCCGGCGGATCATGGTGCGTACCAACGAGTCCGGTCTGTAGCCCGTGGCGCCGCGCGTGGTGGTCGTCGAGGCCGACGGTGGATCGAGGGGCAACCCGGGCCCGGCCGGCTACGGCGCGGTGGTCCGCGACCCCGACACCGGCGAGGTGCTCGCCGAGCGCTCCGAGTCGATCGGGGTGGCCACCAACAACGTGGCCGAGTACCGGGGGCTGATCGCCGGGCTGGCGGCCGCCGCCGAACTGGGCGCCGCCGAGGTGGAGGCCCGGATGGACTCCAAGCTGGTGGTCGAGCAGATGTGCGGCCGCTGGCAGATCAAGCACCCCGGATTGCGTCCGCTCGCCGCCCAGGCGGCGGGCCTGGTCGAGCGGTTCGCGGCGGTGCGGTTCAGCTGGATCCCGCGGGAGCGCAACCGGCACGCCGACGCCCTGGCCAACGCCGCGATGGACGCCGCCGCCGGCGCCGCGCCGGTGGCCCCGGCCGTCGAGCCGCCACGTGTGGTGGAGCCCCCGCGCGAGCTGGCCGGCCCCGAGCCGGCGGGCCGGCAGCAGGCCCGCGAGGCGGCCGCCCGCGCCGCGTCGGGGCGGACCACCGGCACCGACCCGGCCACCGCCCCCGCCTCCTGGGAGCCGCGCCCGAGCTTCACCGCCACCCGGTTGATCCTGGTGCGGCACGGCGAGACCGAGTACACCGAGCAGCGCCGCTACTCCGGTCGTGGCGACGTGCCGCTCTCCGACCGGGGCCGGGCCCAGGCCCGGGCCACCGGCGCCCGGGTGGCCGAGCTGGCGCCGAGGGTCGCGGCAGTGGTCAGTTCCCCGCTGTCCCGGTGTACGGCGACCGCCGAGGCGATCGCCGCCGCGCTCGGCGGCGTGCCGGTACGCCGCGCGGACGACCTGATCGAGTGCGACTTCGGCGCCTGGGAGGGGCGGACCTTCGCCGAGGTGCGCGAGGGGTGGCCCGGCGAGATGGACGCCTGGCTCGCCTCCACCCGGGTGGCTCCGCCGGACGGGGAGTCGTTCGCGGCGGTGGCCGAGCGCACCCGCCGGGCGTTGGACGCGCTGGTCGAGGCGTACCCGGGGGAGACCGTGGTGGTGGTCTCGCACGTCTCGCCGATCAAGCTCGCGCTGCGCGACGCGCTCGCGGCCGGTGACGCCTTCCTGCACCGGCTCTTCCTGGACGCCGCCGGCATCTCGGTGCTGGACCGGTGGCCCGACGGCGGCATCGCCGTGCGCACCGTCAACGACACCGCCCACCTCGCCGGAGCGGACTAGCTCCCACCAGCCGGGAGGATGCCGGCGGCCACCCTGGACGATCCGGGAACTTGTTGACAGCCCACCGGCAGCCGATGAAGATCGGTTTCGTGCGCAGCGTTCACCTGACCAAGCGGGGTCACATCGACCTGCTGCGCGTCGCCAGCGCCGCCTGTCGACGCTCCCTCTGACGCCGGGTTCGCCGTCCCTCGCGCGCTGCTGCCGCATCCACCCGTTCCGCAGGTCTCCGGCCCCGCGGTCGCGTCCGCCTGCGCGCGTTCCCTCCTCGTGACAGGAGACCGCTCCTTGTTGGTCAACAGACGTCTTCGCCGGATCGCCGCGACCGCGGTGACCGTCGCGGTGCTCGGCCCGGTGGCGCTGACCGCGCCGGCCGCCGCCTCGGCGCTGCCGGCGGTCCCGCCCGCCCCCGCCGAGCTGGGCGAGATCCGGGGCTATCCACAACAGAACGTCCTGCCGGTCTGGCCGGACAACCCGGCGGACGCCTCGATCCCGATCGGCGTCATCCCCTACGACGACATCGCCCCGAAGCTGAACGCCCTCCAGGCCGCCAGCGACCGGGTCTCCGCCCGGGTGGCCGGGAGGTCCGCCGGCGGTTACGACCTGTACGCGGTCACGGTGACCGCCCCGGAGAGCCGCGCCGAGGCCCGGCAGCAGGAGATCTGGAAGCGCCGCATCGAGGACGAGCCGACCCGGGCCCAGCGGGACCGCGCGCTGCTCGCCGGCTACAAGACCCCGCTCTTCGTCAACGCCAACATCCACGGCAACGAGTGGGAGGGCACCGACGCGGCGCTGCGGGTCATCGAGCAGTTGGCCACCGACACCAGCGCCGAGACGGCCCAGCTGCTGAGGCGCAACCGGCTGGTCTTCAACATCACGTCCAACCCGGACGGCCGGGTGGCCGGTACCCGGGCCAACTCCGCCGGGTACGACCTGAACCGCGACCTGACCATCGTGGCGCAGCCGGAGACCAACCTGATCCGCGAGCTGATCATCGACACCAAGCCGATCATCACGCTCGACCTGCACGGCTACGTCAGCCCCACGCTGCTGCACCCGAGCACCCCACCGCACAACGTCAACAACGAGTACGACCTGTTCATCAAGCACGGCCTGCCGAACGCGCTGGCGATCGAGCAGGACCTGCGCGGCCTCGGGTACGCCGAGACCCAGCGGGCCCGGATCCCGTTCCGGGACGACGAGCCCGGGGTGTGGGACGACTTCCCGCCGATCTACGTGCCGTCCTTCGCCATGCTCCAGAGCAGCATCCCGTACACCATCGAGGCACCGCTGAACCCGCGCGGCAACCTGACGCCGCAGGAGCGGGTGCGCCGCTCGGGCATCAACACCGACGTGCACGAGGTGGCGATCCGGACGTCGCTGCGCTACATCCAGGAGCACCGGGCCGAGGTGCTGCACGACCAGGCCGAGGTCTACCGGCGCGGCTGGGCCGGTGAGCCGCTGCGGGACATCCCGGACGGCTACGTGCCGGGCTGGGGCCCGGAGGACGACTACCGCACCACCTTCCCCCGCGCGTACGTCATCCCCACCGGGGCCGGCCAGCGCTCCGAACCGGCCGCGGCGCGCCTCGTCGACCTGCTGATCGGCAGCGGCGGCCGGGTGTGGCGGGCCAAGCAGCCGTTCACCGCGGACGGCCGGCGCTACCCGGCCGGCTCGTACGTGGTCGACCTGCACCAGCCCAAGCGGGGCCTGGTCAACTCGCTGCTGGAGCCGGGCGCCGACATCACCGACCGGGTGGACGACCTGTACGCCGGCCCGGCCGCGTGGAGCCAGGGCCTGACCTGGGGAGCCACCGTGGACACGCTCTGGGACGAGCTGCCCGACGTGCGGCTGGCGCGGACCTACGACGGGCGGGCCGAGGGGACCCTGCCGCCCGGCAACGGTGACCTGCGCCTCGACCTGCGCGACGCCGCCGACCTGCTGACCGTGAACGCGCTGCTGGCGCGGGGCGTCGCGGCGTACCGCCTGGCCGACGGCTCGGTGGTCGTCCCGGGCACGCCCGGCAACCGGAAGCTGGCCCGGGCCGCCGTACGCGAGCACGGGGTGACCTTCGGACGGGCGCCGGCCCGGTGGAGCGGGACCCGGCTGGACGAGGTGGTCGTCGGCTACCTCGGCACGGTGGAGGAGCGGGACACGCTGGCCGACCTCGGCTTCGCCACCCGTGCCCTGACCGCCGCCACGCTCGGCGGCACGCTGACCGCCGACGTGGACGTGCTCCTGGTGGCCAGCACCGTCAACCCGGCGAACCTGCCGGCGGAGAGCCGGGCGGCCCTGGACGCCTTCCTCGCCCGCGGTGGCGGCGTGGTCGGCCTGGGCACTCCCGGGGCGGGCTTCAGCAACGCCGCCGGGCTGCTGTCGGTGACCGCCACCGCCGGGCCGAGCCTGGCCAGCGGGGTGGCCAACGTGGTCAACCACGGCGGACCGGTGAGCGCCGCCGCCATCCCGCACGCCTTCATCAGCCAGCCGGTCTGGTTCACCGGCCTCGGCGCCGGCGTCACGGTGGAGCAGTCGTACGCCGCGGACCCGCTGCTCTCCGGCTGGTGGGCGACCGAGGGCGCCGGTGGCCAGGGCGCCGCGGCCAACCAGGCCAGCATCGTCAGCGGGGTGTCTGCCGGCGGCAACGGGGTGGTGCTGTTCGGCACCGACCCGACGTTCCGCCTGCACCCCAAGGGCCTGCAGGCGCAGCTCGGCCGCGCCCTGCTCTGGGCCGCCGAACGGTGATCGCCACGCGGTGAGCCGGTGGGCGGGCCCGGGTGCGAGGTGCACCCGGGCCCGCCCTCGTCCGGGCCGCCGCCGGGCCGCCGCCGGGCCGCCGCCGGGCCGCCGCCGGGCCGCCACCCCGGCCGGGGGCGGCCGCCGGGGCGCGGTTGGTGGACCGGTGGGCCATCGCCGCCCGCCGTTCGGCGCAGCCGAGCGGCCGTTCGGCGCAGCCGGGTGGATCGGTCGAACGTGACGGGGCTCACAGGGTCGTAGCCTCCGGCCGTCACATCACGAGCGACGACTGGAAGGTGGGTCCGATGGCTGCACCCGAACCGGCCACACCCGCACCGGAGACACCCCTGACGGGGTCGTCCCGCGCGAAGGACAAGAGCAGGTGGAACTGGTTGCTCTTCATCCCGATCGTGGTGCCGCTGATCCCGGCGTTGTTCAACGCCGACGGCCCACGGCTGTTCGGTTTCCCGCGGTTCTACTGGCTCCAGTTGGCCTACATCGTGCTGGGCGTGACCACCACGACGGTGGTCTACCAGCTCACCAAGAAGCGGGGTGACCGCTGATGTGGCGGGACCACCTCACCGAGATCATCATCTTCACGCTGCTCTTCCTGCTGGTCAGCGTGATGGGCTTCGTGGCCGCCCGGTGGCGGGCCCCGCGCGACATGGCCCACCTCGACGAGTGGGGCCTGGGCGGGCGCAACTTCGGCGGCTGGATCACCTGGTTCCTGGTCGGCGGTGACCTCTACACCGCGTACACCTTCGTGGCGGTGCCGGCGCTGGTGTTCGGCGCGGGCGCGATGGGCTTCTTCGCCGTGCCCTACACCATCGTCATCTACCCGCTGGTCTTCCTGGTGCTCTGTCGACTCTGGTCGGTGTCGCACCGGCACGGCTTCGTCACCCCGGCCGACTTCGTCCGCAGCCGGTTCGACTCGCCGGTGCTGGCGCTGCTGGTCGCGATCACCGGCATCGTCGCCACCATGCCGTACATCGCGCTGCAACTGGTCGGCATCGAGGCGGTGCTCAAGGCGATGGGGGTGACCGGCGAGAGCACCCTGGCCCGGCACCTGCCGATCATCGTGGCGTTCGCCATCCTGGCCGCGTACACCTACCAGTCCGGGCTGCGCGCGCCGGCACTGATCGCCTTCGTCAAGGACACCCTGATCTACATCGTGATCCTGGTGGCGGTGCTGTACCTGCCGTACAAGCTGGGCGGCTGGGGCGAGATCTTCGGCGCCGCGGACGCGAAGTTCGACGCCTCACCGAGCCCCGGCGACGGGATCCTGCTCAACGCCAACAACCAGCTCCAGTACGTCACGCTGGCGTTCGGCTCGGCGCTGGCGCTGTTCCTCTACCCGCACAGCATCACCGGCGTGCTGGCCAGCCGGAACCGGGACGTGATCAAGCGGAACATGTCCGCGCTGCCGGCGTACAGCCTGCTGCTCGGGCTGATCGCGCTGCTCGGCTACATGGCCATCGCGGCCGACGTGAAGCCGCTGCCGGGGGCGAGCGAGGGGACGGTGGACAACAACACCATCGTGCCGTTGCTCTTCGACCAGCAGTTCCCGAGCTGGTTCACCGGTGTCGCGTACGCGGCCATCGGGATCGGCGCGCTGGTGCCGGCGGCGATCATGTCGATCGCGGCGGCGAACCTGTTCACCCGCAACATCTACAAGGAGTACCTGCGCCGGGACGCCACCCCGGCCCAGGAGGCGAACGTCTCCAAGATCACCTCGCTGGTGGTGAAGATCGGCGCGGTGGCCTGCATCGTCTTCCTCGACCCGCAGTTCTCCATCGACCTCCAGCTGATCGGCGGCGTGATCATCCTGCAGACGCTGCCGGCGGTGGCGCTCGGCCTCTACACCCGCTGGTTCCACCGGGGCGCGCTGATCGCCGGCTGGGTGGCCGGCATGGGGCTCGGGATGTGGATGCTCTACCAGATCTCCAGCCCGACCCGGAAGCACTTCGCCGGCTCGGCCTTCCCGCTGGAGAAGTTCGGCTTCGACACCCCCAAGACGATCTACGTCGGCATCGTGGCCGTCCTGGTCAACCTGCTGGTGGCGGCGATCCTGACGCTGATCCTGCGGGCGGTGAAGGTGCGCGAGGGCGTCGACGGCACCACCTCGGACGACTACTTCGCCGACGAGGGCGACCCGCGGGTGACGCCCGGCGAGCGCCGGGACGCCGACGCGGCTCCGGAGCCGGTCGCCTGAGCCCGCCCCGGCCCCCGGCAGCCGCGCGCCCGGGGGCCGGGTGCGCCAGGTCCCTCGCTGGCATGGTCACCGCCCCGCGGTCGGGCGGCACCGGCCGGGACGCCGCCGAGTCGGCACCACGACTCGGCGGTGTCCCGCCGTCCGGGCCGGTGCGGCCACCCGGTCGTACCCGGGGCGGCCACCGGCAGCGGCTGGCCGCCGGGTCGGCACCGGGGCCGGGCGTCCGGGGCGGGCCTGGTCGAGCCGGTGGGCGAGGCGTGCCGACCGGTCCGGCGACCGGGTCAGGTCAGCGCGCGGTAGAGCAGGTAGAGCCCGATCAGCGTGCCGAAACTCACGATCAGCGTCTTGAGCACCACCGCCGGCAGCCGGCGGACCAGCCGGGCGCCGGCGTACCCGCCGACCAGCGTGGCCGGCGCGACCAGCCCGACGGCCGCCCAGTTCACCGGGCCGAAGAGCGCGAACACGACCAGCGTGGTCAGCCCGACCAGGGCGGAGAGCAGGTTCTTGATGGCGCTCACCCGGGCCAGCGTGGCGTCCAGCACCAGGGCCAGGCCGGCGACCAGCATCACCCCGAGCGCCGCGCCGAAGTAGCCGCCGTACACCGCGCCGAGCGCGACCATGGCCTGCACCACGACCGTACGGCGGCGCGGCGACAGGTCCCTCGGATGCCCGACCAGCCGGCGCAGCGGGTCCTGGAAGGCCAGCACCGCTGTCGCGCCGAGCACCAGGAACGGTACGACCAGCTCGAACGCCCGCGCCGGGGTGGCCAGCAGCAACAGCGCCCCGGCGATGGTGCCGACGATCGTGGTGGGCACCAGGGTGGCCAGTGCCCGGCCGCGCGGCAGGTCCACCCGGCTGCCCGCCACGCTGGCCACGTAGCCGGGGAACACGGCCACCGAGTTGCTGACGTTGGCCGGCACCGGCGCCAGTCCGACCGCGAGCATCGCGGGGAACGTGATGAGCGAGCCCCCGCCGGCCACCGCGTTGACAGTGCCCGCGGCGAGACCGGCGACGAGCAGCAGCGCGGCGTCGGAGAGATCCATGATCCCCAGAGGCTAGTACGGGTTCCGGCCGGCCGACGGAGCGGTGCTGCCACGCCTCTCAACCTCCCGGCCCATTGCCGCGTCGTACCGGGTGAGACGAACCCAGGGAGAGGAATCGGCACCATGACCGGGCACGACGAAGGGGCGGCGCGTGGATGAGGCCGACTTCCGGGAGTTCGTCGAGGTGCGCTACGGCGACCTGCTGCGGACCGCGTACCTGCTGACCGGCAGCCGGGAGGTCGCGCAGGACCTGGTGCACGAAGCGCTGCTGAAGGTGATGCGGCACTGGCGCACGGTCGACGAGCCGATGGCGTACGTCCGCCGGGCGATGGTCAACGACCGCACCAGCCGTTGGCGGCGGATCGGCCTGCGGGAGGTGCTCACCTCGGTGGTGCCGGACCGGGCCGGCCCGGACGTCACCGACGCGGTCGTCGTCCGCGACGAACTGCTGACCGCGCTGGACCGGCTGCCCGCCCGGATGCGGGCGGTGCTGGTCCTGCGCTACTGGGAGGACCTCTCCGAGGCCGACGTGGCGGCGGCGATGGGGTGTTCGGTGGGGACGGTGAAGAGCCAGGCGGCGCGGGGGCTGACCCGGCTCCGGGCGGTGCTGCACCCGCCGGCCGGCCGTTCGGCGGTCAACGGCGAGCTGATGGGGGAGCGGGCATGAGCGTGGACGATCTCCGCATCGGGCTGGCCCGGATCGCCGGGACGGTGGTGCCGGACGAGGACCCGTACGGCCGGCTGATGCGGCACGCCCGGCGGCGCCGGCGGCGGCGCCTCGCGGGCCTCTGGGCGGCGGCGGCCGCGGTCCTCGCCGCCGCACTGGCCGGCCCGGCGGCCTTCAGCGCCGCCGGCCCGGACGGACGGCCCGACGGCGGTTCCCCGGTCCTCCACGGCTACCCGGTCGACTCGGAGTGGACCTGGCGCCTGATCAACTCACCCACCCGGGGAAGCCTGGCCGGCGACCGGGCCTTCCTCACCGAGCTGACCCGGCGCGCCGACCGGGACGGTGACCGGCTGTTCATGAGCGCGGAGTTGTCGACCGTGCGGGTGCTCTGGGCCGACGACACGGCGGGCTTCCGCACCATCGTCCTGGCCTACCACTCGGACACCCGTGCCGCGCTGGTCACCCTGCATGCCCGGGTCGGAGCGTCACCCCGGGACCTGGTCAGGGGCGATGCCCAGGCGAACGTGGAGCCCGCCGCCTTCACCGTGCTGGACGCCAGCTTCGGCACCGAGCACGGGTGGCTGCTCGGGTTGGCGCCGTCCGGGTGCACCGTCTCCTACGCCCGCTCCGCTCAGCTGTGGGGCGGCGTGCAGCGGCGCTGGCAGACCGCACCCGGCGGCGACCACCTGCTGGTCGAGCCGAGCCTGGCCCGCGGCTGGTGGCGGGTCGAGTGCGACGGCCAGCTCCGCGAGGCCGGCCCCGTCGGCATCCAGCACCTCGCGGTGCAGACCCGATGGGCGGGGAAGGAGGACCCACGCGACGGTCGGCCGGACCCCTCGCCGACGGCCGACTGGCGGGCGGCGCGCGGCGCGGACACCGCCTACCGGGAGCTGGTGGACGGCAGCGGCCTGGTGGACGGCACGCCGCCCGAGGTCCGCTGGGCGGGCCGGCTCGACTCCCGGGACGCCGTGCTGGTCGGCCCGCCCGGCGACGGGCCGCTGGTCCTGCAACTCGGCTCCGGGGAACACGGCCGGCTCGCCCTGGCCGGCCCGGGCGAGTCCCGGCCCGACGTACCGCCGGTGGAGGCGCCCGACCGGAACCCGGCCCCGCTGGTGGCCACCGGGACCAGTGTCGCGTACGACCTGGCCGCGGTCCGCGTGCCGGCGCTGGTCGACGGCCGTGCCGCCCTCACCGACCGGCTGCTGGTGGTGCCGCGCCCGGCGGCCGTCCGGGTCGAGGCCGTGGCGGGTGGCGAGGTCCGTGCCACGGCCGAGGTACGCGACGGCGCGGCGCTGCTGACCCTGCCGCTCGGCGCGCAGGTGACCCTGCGCGCGGTGGACGGCGACGGGAAGGCGGTGGGCTCCGGGACGCTGCGGGAGCCGGCGAAGGGCGAGCGGATCTTCAACGAGTCGCTCGTGTGGAACTGGTGAGCCCCGCACGGAGTCGACAACAGGGGCCGGCGGTCGACACGGGGCGACCCGCCGGCCCCTGTGCTACCGCCGCTGCCACCCGCGCGGGGCGGAAATGGGCGTCGGCGCCGCGTCGTTAGGATGAGTGCGCGACGGACGAGTCGACCGGGCGGTCGCGTCGGCGGGCTCCGGCCCGCCGCCGAGGAACGTCCGGACTCCACAGGGCAGGGTGGTTGCTAACGGCAACCCGGGGTGACCCGCGGGACAGTGCCACAGAAAACAGACCGCCGGCCCCATCGGGGACGGTAAGGGTGAAACGGTGGGGTAAGAGCCCACCAGCACCCCGGGTGACCGGGGTGGCTCGGTAAACCCCACCCGGAGCAAGGCCAAGAAAGGGTCGTCGCCCGCAGGATGACGACCCGCGCAGACGCTTGAGGGTGGCCCGCCCGATGTCTGCGGGTAGGCCGCTGGAGCCTGCCGGCGACGGTAGGCCGAGATGGATGGCCGCCGCCGGCGTGCGCCTTACCGGCGCGCGTCGGTCACAGAATCCGGCGTACAGGTCGACTCGTCCGTCGCCCACCAGGTCGTGGCTCCATTCGATGCTGCTGCCAGGCGCTGGCACCCCCGATGGGAACCAGGCCGCCCGACGGATCACCGTCGGTGGCACGAGCAGCCTCGTCGCGTGGCGTCATCCAACGACCGCCAGGAAGTCCGAGTAGAACAGGCCCAGGCCGACCGCGACGCAGACGCCGGCCACGATCCAGAACCGGACCACGATGTTGACCTCGCTCCATCCGGCCAACTCGAAGTGGTGGTGCAACGGCACCATCCGGAAGACCCGTCTGCCGGTGGTCCGGAACGAGACGATCTGGATCACCCAGGTCGTGGTGATGATGACGAAGAGGCCGCCGATGAAGATCGCAAGCAGCGTGGTGCGGGTTGCCACCGCGAGCCCGCCGATCAGGCCGCCGAGCCCGAGCGAGCCCACGTCACCCATGAAGATCCGTGCCGGGGACGTGTTCCACCACAGGAAGCCCACGCAGGCGCCGGCCGCCGCCGCCGCGATCATGGCGATCTCCAGGGGATCCCGTACCTGGTAGCAGTAGTCGTTCACGCGGGCGTACGCGTCGTCGGCGCACCAGTGCCGGTACTGCCAGAAGCCGATCAGCGCGTACGCGCCGAGCACCAGGATCGACGCGCCGGTGGCCAGGCCGTCGAGGCCGTCGGTGAGGTTCACCCCGTTCGACATCGCCATGATCACGAAGACGAAGACCATGACCGCGCCGACCTTGCTGACGTCCAGCCAGCTGATGTCGCGGATGAACGAGATGTGCTCGCTGGCCACGGTCTGGCCGTTGGTGCTCGGTACGTAGAGCGCGGCGATGCCGAACCCGCCGCCGACGATCGCCTGGCCGAGCAGCTTGCCTTTGGCGGACAGTCCGTCGGAGTTGCGCTGGCGCACCTTCAGGAAGTCGTCGAAGAAGCCGACCGCGCCGCAGAAGACGAACAGCCCGAGCAGCACCAGGGCCGTCATGGTCGGCCCCTCCTGCGCGATCTGCCGCTCGGGCAGGGTGGTCAGGGCGATGTGCCCGGCGACGTAGGCGAGGACGGTCGCCACGATGAAGACGACGCCGCCCATCGTGGGTGTGCCCTTCTTGCCCTGGTTGCTGGCGAGCCCGATGGATCGGATCGGCTGGCCGGCCTTGAGCGCGGTGAAGACGCGAATCGCCACCGGCGTGCCGAACAGGGAGATGATGAACGCGACCGCGGCCGCGACGATGACCGCCCTCACCGGCGAACCTCCACGAGATCCGGATGTCTCCCGGCGTCCCCACCGAGCTTGCCGATCAGCGCCGGAGGTACCGATCTGAGCCGGCGGTGCGGATGGTCCGTGGCGAAGTCGTCGATCACGAGACAGGAGCTTGCCATCCGACGGCGAGCGGAGCAGCCCTGGACCTACTCACAGCGCCGTGGTTCGCAACTCGCCGACACCCGGAGGCGGTCAGGCGGTTGGCGAGGTCCTTGGCGCGTCCGCTCAGTACGGCTGGCCGCACACCTTCCAGACGCCGTCCTCCTTCACGAGCGTGAACATGTGCTGGTCGGTGAAGCCGCTGTCCAGCGTGAGGGCCATGGTCACCCGCGCCGACGTGCGGCCGTTGACGGTCGACACGTTGACGCCGTTGACCTTGTGGCCACGGATCTTCGGCTGCCTCGCGACGCCCTGGGCGAACACGTCCCTCGGGTACCTGTCGCGCGTGTCGCCGCACAACTGCCCGTACGCCGCGTCCGCATTGCCGGCTTCCAACTCGGTCACGAACGACTCGGCGGCCTGCCGCGCCGGATCCGTCGCGCCCTTGACCCCCTTGTACAGGAAGAAGCCACCGATGCCGGCGCCACCGCAGCACAGCACCAGGACCACGCCGACGACGATCAACACGGTGCGTAGCGTCCGTCGCTGCGGCGGTTGTGGCGCCTGGGGCAGCTGGTAGGGGTGGGTCATGGGTAGTGACGGTAGGGGATGCGAGAACTTCTCGTTGCCCCGTCGGAGCCCGGCCCGCGCCGACCGCCGTCACCTGGAGAATGTCCTGCTCTCTGGTCACGCCGCTCCGGCAGGGGTGACCCCGTCACCCCTGCCGGCCCCCGTTGTCCGCTGGCGTCGACGCCCGACCTCAAGGCGTCAGGAGCCCTCGGCCGGCTCGGCTTCCACGCGGTCGTAGGTGAGGAAGATCGCGCCGCTGTCCAGGACTGTGTGATCCGTCAGCCGCCAGGTGCGCGGCGCGAAGGCGGCACCGTGGCCGAAGAGCGGGATGCCGGCGCCGGTGGTCAACGGAGCGAGCTTGACGATCAACCGGTCGATCTCGGAATAGAGCGCGCCGGCCAGGGCACCGCCGCCGATCACCCAGATGTCCCGCCCGTCGTGCCGCTTCAGTTCCCGCACGGTGGCGACCGGGTCACCGGACACGACCTCGACGGCCGGGTCCGGGCTCTGCCCCAAGGTACGGGAGAAGACCAGGTGGCGCAGGTGGGGGTACGCGTCGGTGACGCCCACCTTAAGCCCGATCTCGTACGAGTGGCGGCCTTCCAGGACGGTGTCGAACCGTTCGCCGGCGGCGGTGACGCCGAGCGCCTGCCGGGCCGGGCCGGGCAGCGTCTCCGGATACTCGGTGACGAGGTGGCGCAGGTAGTCGTCGGGGATCGGCCAGAACCCGTCGGGCCCGGTGGGGTCCGCCCCGTCGGGGCCGGCGATGAAGCCGTCCAGGGTGACCGCGATGTAGTACACGAGCTTACGCACGACAACTCCTTGCCACATGGTCCGAACGATCACCGGTCGGTGATCGCCTGGCGTATCTCAGCGTCGGGCACCGGCAGGGCGGGATCAACGACGACTCCGGTAACAGCCGATAACCCACCGGTTATCGGCCGCCGCCACCCGACCGGCGGATGGGGTCCGCGTCTGTGCCGACCCTGGTCCGCGCCGGCGCCGCTACGGCTGCCGGGTCTGGCCGAACGCCCGTGGTCCCAGCTCGGCGGCGGTGTCGACGAAGCCACGCACACGTGGGGGAAGGTCGCCCGTGCGCCAGGTCAGCGCCCACTCGGTGGGTGGCGCGTCGTGGACCGGCAGGAAGACCACCCCTGGATGCGAGTAGTAGTGCAGGACGTGTTCGTTCAGCGGGGTGAGGCAACGACCGGCGGCCACCATGGTGAGCAGCTCGTGGAAGGTGGCGGCCAACGGACCGCGCGGGATCGGACGCCCGCCGGGGGTCTGCGCCGGCACCATCGCCTCGATCCAGTAGCCGGGCAGGTCCGGTCCGGGATCGAAGAACATCCGGTCGCCGAAGTCCTCCATCGACACCGATGCCCGACCGGCCAACTCGTGCCCGGTCCCGACCGCGAGGACCCGGCCTTCGGTGAGCACGACCGGCCCCTCGGTCAGACCGGGCTCGCGCACCGGCCGCCACAGCAGCGCCAGATCCAGGTCGCCGGTACGCAGCGCCGCGAACGGATCGCTGAAGTGGACCTCGCGCAGCACCACGTCGCAGTCGGGATAGCGGGTGCGGAACAGGTCGATCACGTCACGGACCTCGTGCCCGACCGCTCCCATCACCCCCAGCCGCACGGTGCCGCTCACTCCCCGGGCCGACTCCGTGGCCCTGGCCAGACCGGCCCGGATCACGTCGTAACCCGCCTGCAGGTCGTCGCGTAGCTGTTTGCCGACCGGCGTCAGCGTCACCACCCGGCTGGTCCGGTCGAACAACGCCGCACCGATACGGCGTTCCTGCGCCTTGATCGCTTGACTGACCCGCGCCTGAGAGATGTGCAGCCGCTGGGCCGTCCGTCCGAAGTGCAGCTCCTCCGCGAGCGTCAAGAAGATCTCGATGTCGCGGAACTCCACCCCAGGGCCTCCTCCGATAACGGCTGAGTTATCGATCTTAGCGATGGGGGTTATGGATCGCGCGGCGGGAAGCGCCGCTCACCTCGGCCGCCCCGACCGGGCTCCAGCCGCCGGGTCTACCCGACCTCGCACCGGCCGGCGACGAGGGCGCTCGACCACCGGCACGGGGGTGGGTCGGCTCGGCGGCGGCCTGATCGGGCGCAGGGGCCGGTGGCACCGGTCGTAGCCCTGCGCGTCCACGACGGCTGACGGTCGCTCGGCGTCGCGGTCGGCCGTCGCACCGCCGGAGCCGGGGTCAGGCAGCGGTGCCCGGGGTGGCGCCGGCCGTGTCCCGGACCAGCTTGGCCAACGGCTCGACCAGGTCCGGCCGGTCATGAAGCAGGTCGTCGAGGCGTACCCGCCAGACGCCTGACTCGACGGCGGCGGACTCGAAGCCGTGGCGGGCGAGCAGCCGGTTGCGGGAGTCGATCACCAACTGCCCGTACGGTTGGCCGGCATGGACGTCGAGCCAGTCGGCGAAGCGGACCGCCTGTGTCGGGTCGGCCGAGGTGGAAACGATGGTCCGGGCCGCGTCCCAGGCGAGACGCGGGATGTGCGTCCTCGTAGCCATGCATCGATTGTTGTCCCGATGTCGGCTGCCGACAAGCACCCGGTGACCCCGGTGCACGGGTGCGACGGGCGGCCGGTGCCCGGCGAGGATTCCCCGGCTCGCGGACGGTCGGGTTCGGGGCGGAGCCGGACGGTCCCGCAGGTTCCGCCGGCCAGCCCGCGTGGCCGGCCGGGTCGCGGTCGCCGGCGCCGGCCTTCCGAATGGCCCCGCTGGTCGGCCGGTCACCCCGGACCGGCCGACCACGCAGGTCACCGCCGCCACGATCAGGGCTCGTGACCTCCGCCGTCCCCCTGCCAGCGCCGACTACTTCGGCTGCGCGATCTGGATGAGGTTGCCGCAGGTGTCGTCGAACACGGCGGTGATCACCGCACCCATGTCGGCGGGCTCCTGGGTGAACACCACACCGAGCCGCTTCAGCCGGTCGTGCTCGGCGGCGATGTCGGTCACCGCGAACTGCGTGAGGGGGATGCCGTCGCTGACCAGCGCCTCCTTGAACGCCTTGGCGGCCGGGTGCGCGTCGGGCTCCAGCAGCAGTTCGACCCCGTCCGGCTCGTCCGGCGAGACGACTGTCAACCAGCGGTACTCGCCCACCGGCACATCGGTCTTCTTCACGAAGCCCAGCACCTCGGTGTAGAAGCGCAGCGCGTTGTCCTGGTCGTCGACGTACACGCTCGTCAGGTGGATCTTCATGTGGTCTCCTGTCGGGGTTCGGGCCTCAGCCACCGCTCGGCGATGGCGTGCAACGGCCGGACATCGATGTGGTGGAACTTGTAGCGACCCTGCCGGCGCGTGACGATCAGGCCGGCGGCCTCCAGGACGTCAAGGTGCTGGGAGATCGCCTGGCGCGACGACGTGACCTGGTGCTTGGTGGCCAGCCGGCCACAGATCTCGAACAGGGTCTGGCCGTCCCGGTCGGTCAGCTCGTCGAGGATCTGCCGGCGGGTCGGATCGGCCAGTGCCTGGTACAGGTCACCCATGCGGACCACTATAGGCAAGTAGCGACTTGCCTATCAAGCCGGACGCCGGCGCAGTGCGCCCCCGCTCACCGTGGCCAGGTGCGCAGGAGGGTGTCGAGGGCGTCCAGGGTCCGGGACCAGGAGGCGTCCGCGGTGCGCGGATGGTGTCGGAAGCCTCCCGTCCGTTCCAGGCTCACGAATCCGTGGAACGTGCTGTGCATCATCCGTACCGCGTCCGTCTGATCGGGCTCGGACAACTGGTAGCCGCGCAGGATCGCGCGCGTCATCTCCGCGTGCCGGGGGCCGGCGCTGGCGGCCGCCGTCTCCGGGTCCAGTTCCTGCTGCATCGCGGCGTACCTGCCCGGATGCCGCTTCGCGTAGTCCCGGTAGGCGTTGGCGAAGGCCACCAGCGCGTCCTTGCCGGCCCGGCCGGCGAGCGCGGCGGCGACCCGGTCGGCGAGCTCGGCCAGGGCGAGCAACGCCACCCTGATCCGCAGGTCCTGCGCGTTCCTGATGTGGGAGTACAGGCTCGCGTCCCTGACCCGGAAATGGCGCGCGAGCGCCGAGACGGTCACGTTCTCGAAGCCGACCTCGTCGGCCAACTCCGCCGCCGCGAGGGTCAGGCGCTCCGCGGTCAGCCCCGCACGCGTCATGTGCCGCACTCCACACCTAGTCGTCTTAAGCGCTTGCCTAATAGAGTTAGGCTGGTCCCTATGCTACCCCTCACCGAGCCCGCCATCCGCGCCTGCTTCGTCAACTGCACGAAGGGGGAGGTCAAGCGCCTGGCCGTGCCGAAGGACCTGGCCGAGCGCCCCTGGGGCGACCTCGACTTCCTCGGCTGGCGGGACGGGTCCGCGGCGGAGCGGGCCTACCTGGTCGCCGAGTCCGGCACCGGCCTCGTCGGGGTGGCGCTGCGGGTGGCGCCCCAGACCGGACGTGTCCGGCGCAGCATGTGCTCGTTCTGCCTGACCACCCACACCGGCGACGGCGTCTCGCTGATGACCGCCCGCAAGGCCGGCCGGGACGGGCGGCAGGGGAACTCCGTCGGCGCGTACATCTGCACCGACCTGGCCTGCTCGCTCTACCTGCGCGGGAAGAAGAACGCCGGACGGCGGATCGACGAGTCGATCACGCTGGCCGAGAAGGTCGAGCGGACCCGGGCCAGCGTCACCGCCTTCCTCGGGAAGGTCGTCGGGTGAGCGGAGGCCGGCGGGGGTGACCGCGGCCCGGCGGAACGAGGACGGACAGGTACGGCCCGAGTCACTACGCTTGCGTCGTATGCATCGAAGCCGGGTCTACGCCCTCCTCATCGACGCTCCCGAAGCCGAGACCGCCCGGGCGACCGCGTTCTGGTCCGCCGCACTCGGCGTCCGCGCCGAGGCCAACCCCCAGTACCCGCAGTTCATCGGTCTGCACGACGCGCTGCCCGGGATCGTCACCGCTGTGCAGTCTGTCGACGACGCCCCTCGTTTCCACCTCGACTTCGAGACCGACGACGTCGAGGCCGAGACGGCGCGGCTGGTCGCCCTCGGCGCCACCGAGGTGACGCGCTGGCAGGAGTGCCGGGTGCTGCGGGTGCCCGGCGGGCACCTGGTCTGCGTCCTGCCCGTGGAGAGTCCGCCGGAGATCTTCGACGCCCAGGCCAGGACCTGGCCCTGACCCCGCCAGCCGTCGCCGGGTGCCCGATCGATCCGGGCACCGGATGTCGGGTTCGCACCAGGTCACCCGCCTAGCGTTGCTGCTGGAAGAGGGAAGGAGACCGGGGTGCTGGAGCGGCTGAACCAGGCCATGGAGCACATCGAGCGCCATCTCGACCAGCGGATCGAGGTGGCCGAGCTGGCACGGATCGCGGTGACGTCGGAGTACCACTTCCGGCGGCTCTTCTCCGCGCTCGCCGGCGTGCCGCTGTCGGAGTACATCCGGCGCCGGCGGCTCACCGTCGCGGGCGCGGAGGTGCTGGCGGGGGAGCGGACGCTGCTGGACGTCGCGGTCCGCTACGGCTACGGCTCCACCGAGGCCTTCGCCCGGGCGTTCCAGGCCATGCACGGCGTGGGCCCCGGCGAGGCCCGGCGTACGGGGGCGGCACTGCGCTCCCAGCCCCGGATGTCCTTCCGACTCGTCGTGGAAGGGAGCAGCAGCATGCGATACCGGATCGTACGCAAGGACGAGTTCACACTGGTGGGCCGCAAGGCGCGGGTGCCGCTGGTGCACGAGGGGATGAACCCCGCCATCGTCGCCTTCGTCAAGGGCATCGACCCGGAGACGGTACGGCGCATCGAGTCGCTGTCCGACCAGGAGCCGAGCGGCATCGTCAACGTCAGCGACAACCTGGCCGGCAGCCGTGCCGAGGGCACCGAGCTGGACTACTGGCACGGGGTGGTGACCGGCGCCGACGCGCCCGCCGACCTGGACGCGCTGACCGTGCCGGCCGGCACCTGGGCGGTCTTCGAGACCTCCGGGGCGTTCCCGCAGGCGTTGCAGTACCTGTGGCGGGACGTCTTCACCCAGTGGTTCCCGTCCAACCCGTACCGGACCCGGCCCGGGCCGGAGATCTCCCGGACCCGGCTCTCCGCCGACGGCAAGGAGGCGGACGCGGAACTGTGGATCCCGGTGGAGCGGATGGCCGCCTGACCGGTTGACCGGTGGGGGCCCGGCGGCCGGTGGCCGCCGGGCCCTCACCCCTGTGTCACCGCGCGCCGCCGCCGATCTCGGCCAGCACCCGCCGCTGGAAGGCGCGGGCCTCGGGGCCGCTCGGCGGTGGGCCACCGGCGCGGGCCGCGATCGACCGTTCGATCAGGCCGGCCGGGTCGCCGTCGCCGTCGCCGGTCGACCGGGCCGCCCAGCCGTCGGCGATCAGCCGGCGACCCGCCTCGGTCTTCGACAGCCACCGGCCGTGCCGCACCTTGGCCAGCGACCGGCAGGCGCCGAGCACCGCGTCCTCGGCGCCCGGGGCCGGGCCGTCGCCGGGCGGGGTGGGCAGCGCCAGCCACCAGCGCAGCGCGTCGACCAGCAGGCGGCGCAGGTCCGCCGGGGACAGGTCGCCGAACGCCTCGGCGGCCGGCGGCCCGAGCAGGGCGTGCCCGCACTCGTGCAGGATGCTGCGGTCCAGCCCGTACCAGAACCGCCCGTCCGCCGCGGGCCGCTCGTCCGGGTGCCAGGTGACCCGGAAGTCCATCCGCGCCCCGGTGTTCAGCTCCACCTCGAAGCCGGGCTCGGGGGTGCCGGACCGGGCGGCGGCCGCGGTGTAGACGACCAGTTCCAGGCCGCGCGCCGGGCAGGGCAGCGCCTCGTGCCGCAGCCCGGCCACCAGCCGGCGCTTGCGGTCCGGGCCCAGCGGCTCGGCGCAGACCAGCGCCACGTCGACGTCGCTGCGCCCCGGCTGGTAGGCCCCCAGGCCGACCGAGCCGGCGGCGTACGCGCCGACCAGGTCGTCACCGAGCACGTCACGGGCCACCCCGACCAGGTCGGCCAGGTAGCGGCGCACCTCGCTGTCCACGCCACATTGTGGCCCGCCCGCTCGGCCCGGCCGCGCCGAGGGGCGGTCAGTCGTCGCCGGTCCACGCCACGCCGGGCGGCAGGTACCAGGCGGCGGGCTCGTCGGCCAGGGCGTGCGCGACGACCGTACGGGCGTGCGCGTCCAGCGCCGGCAGCGCGTCCATCGGGAACCAGCGCACGGCCACCGACTCGTCGTCGTTGACCCGGGCCGTGCCGCCCAGCAGCCGACAGTGGAAGCCGAGGTTCAGGTACTCGCAGCGGTCGCCGTTCGGGTAGCTGTGCGGGTGCGAGACGACGCTGCTCAGCCGCACCGGCTCGACGTCCAGGCCGGTCTCCTCGTACACCTCGCGGACCACCGCGGTGGCCGGCTGCTCGCCGGGCTCGACGAAGCCGCTGACCACCGACCAGCGCCCGTCGTCGGCGCGCTGGCCGAGCAGCAGCTCGCCGGCGGCGTTGCGGACCACCGCGCTGACGCTCGGCAGCCAGAGCAGGTCGTGGCCGACGTGCTTGCGCATCCGCAGGATGTAGTCCGGTACGCCCATCGGCCGACCCTAACCCCGGCGGTCGGCGGTCAGCCGGACCAGCTGATGTTCCGGCGGACCCGCTCGTACTCGCGGGCCAGTTCGGCGTCGATGCGGGCCGAGCGCTCCTCGTCGAGCACCACCGCCGCCTCGTGCGCCGGCCGGCTCGCCAGCATCCGGTGCCGCAACCCGGTGGGCGGGTGGGAGGCGAACAGCGACGTCTCGTCGCGCACCGAGAGCTGGCGGCGTCGGGCCAGCCGGTCGGCCGCCGCCGCCCGCGCCTCGGTCACCGCCGCCCGCCACCGCTGCGGCCCGTGCCCGGCCCGCGCCTCCCGGCGTACGGCGAGCGCGACGGAGTCGGCCGCCAGGGTGGCGTCCAGCAGGCTGGTCGCGGCGGCCGTGCCGGCGGCCCGCGCGGCCATCTCGTCGGCCAGGTACTCGGCCCGCTGGATGTCGCGCAGCGCGACGCAGACCAGGGCCACGTGGGCGGCGAAGAGCAGCCGCGCCAGCGTCCACTGGAACGCCCGGGCCAGCGCCGCCCCGACCATCTCCAGGATGCCGGCCCCGGCGACGGTGTCCACCGGGCGGACCAGGTTCGCCGCCGTGCCGAGCGTGGTGAACGCCGGCTGGGTGAGCAGCGCCCGGCGGGGATCGTTGTTGACGAAGTGCCCGAGTTCGTGGCCGAGCAGCGCCACCCGCTCCGGCGGGGTGAGCGAGCCCCAGTACGGCAACCCGAGGCAGAGCACGGCACGGCGCCGCAGCCCGACCCGGCCGGCGTACGCGTTGAGGTCGCCGTCCACGCCGACCACCTCGGGCACGGGTGCGCCGACCGCCGCCGCCACCTCGTCGACGAGCCGGAACAGCTCCGGTGCCCGGGCCCGGTCGAGCACCTCCAGATCCTCGTCCAGCCGGCCGAACCGGGGGCGCAGCGCGACGGCGAGCCCGAGCAGCGCGACGCCGAGCAGGATCGACGGGTTGGGGAACCGGAACGCCACGATCAGCCAGATTCCGGTGCCGGCGAGCGCGACCACGCCGGCGAGCAGCACCAGCGAGGCGGCCCCGGTGACGACCCGCGCGACGCCCGCGCCGGTGGCCTCCGGCTGCCGGCCGACCAGTCGCGCGAACTGCCGTCGCGTCGTCCGGTAGGCGAGCCGGTGGGTCCACCGGTCCACCCACCTCCAGCCGAACTCCGGCGCCCGCCGGTCCACCTCGTACGCGTCGAGGTTCCACTCGCACCCGGCGCACCAGGGCAGCGCGCCGGGCAGCGACACCGTCGCCGCGCCGCAGTCCGGGCAGGCGCTTCGGTCGGTCACCGTCTCGATCATGAGGTCCGATGGTGGCGGTGGCCGGGGCGTACCGGAACCGGCCGTTCAGCCGATCCCGCCCCGCGTCCCGGCACCTGTTTGCGCAGTTCCGGCCCGGCTCGGGAGGTAGCACGTCTACTGTGGAGGCGAGCGGAGATTTGCGGTGTTCCGGTGGCGGCCGGGCGATTCGCGGTGCACAGTGATCCCATGAGCGACAGCGGGAGTGGTGGGCACTACTACTGGTGCACCCGACACCACCGGGTCGAGACCGATGCCGACGTGTGCCCTGCCAAGCACGTTCTCGGACCGTACGCCTCAGCCACCGACGCCGAGAACGCGCTGCAGCGGGTGCGGGAGCGCAACGAAGCGTGGGACGCCGAGGACGCCCGTTGGGCCGGGGAGGACAGATGAGCGGCGCGGGACGGCCCGCGTCGAGGTACCGCGTGCTCCGCGAGGGCGAGAGCACGTCCCCAAGGAGGGAACCGAGATGGCCGTAACACCGAAGGCCACCCGCCCGGCCGCGAAACGGACCACCGCGAAGAAGACCGCCGCGGCGGAGCGGAACACCGGCGCGAGCCGCACCACGCCCGCGCGCCGGGCCGCGACCACGGCGGCCAAGAAGGCGACCGCGGGCGCCGGCCGGGCGCCGGCGAAGAAGACCGCCAAGTCGACCCCCGCCCGGCAGGCCGGAGCCAAGGCCACCACCGCGGCGCGGAAGGCCGCCGCGAAGGCGCCGGCCAGGAAGGCGGCGACCCGGACCACCGGAGCCGCGAAGAAGACGGCGGCGGCGGCGAAGAAGGCGCCCGCCAAGACCTCGACCGCGGCGGCCCGGAAGGTCAGCTCGACGGCGAAGAAGACCACCGCCGCCGCCAAGAAGACCACCACCGCGGCGAAGAAGACCACCACGGCGGCGAAGGCGCCGGCGAAGAAGACCGCCACGGCGGCGAAGGCGCCGGCGAAGAAGGCCGCCGCGAAGAAGACCACCGCGAAGAAGACGGCCGCCAAGAAGACGGCCGCCAAGAAGACGGCGCCGACCCGCCCGACCGGCACCGCCCGCAAGACCGCGGCGAAGACCGCCCCGGCCCGCAAGGCGCCCGCGAAGAAGGCCACGGCGACCTCCTCGACCACCGCCCGCAAGGCGGCCACCGCCAAGAAGGCCCCGGCGAAGCGGACCACCGTGGCCAAGGCGCCGGCGAAGCGGGCGGCCACGCGTACGGGGGCGGCCGGCGGCACCCGCACCACCGCCCGGAAGGCCACCGGCTGACCTGCCGCGCTGACCGTCGGCGCTGACCGGCCCGCCGCGCCGATCGGTCGGCGCCGACCGGCCCGCGCCGGGGAAGCGGATCAACCGCCGCGCTGTCAGGATTGACCCCGTGGTCATCCGACGCGTACTCGCGCCCCGCATCGACTTCGGCGCGCTGCGCCGCGAGCTGGGACTCCCCGAGGAGTTCCCGGTCGCGGCGCAGCGCGAGGCGGACGCCGCCGCGGCCGCCCCGCCCCGCCCGCCCGTCGACCGCACCGACGTGCCGTTCGTGACCCTGGACCCGGCCGAGTCGCGCGACCTGGACCAGGCGATGTGCCTCACCCGCCGGCCCGGCGGCGGCTACCGGGTGCGGTACGCGATCGCCGACGTCGCCGCGCACGTCCGCCCCGGCGGCGCGCTGGAGGAGGAGACCTGGCGGCGGGGGCAGACCGTCTACCTGCCCGACGGCAACGTGCCGTTGCACCCGGAGACGCTCAGCGAGGGCGCGGCGAGCCTGCTGCCGGACGTCGACCGGGCCGCCGTGGTGTGGACGATCGACCTGGACGCCGACGGCGGCACCGTCGCCGTCGAGCTGGAACGGGCACTGGTGCGCAGCCGGGCCAAGCTCGACTACGCCGGCGTCCAGGCCGACGCCGACGCCGGCCGGCTGCCCGAGCCGATCGCCCTGCTGCCCGAACTCGGCGCGCTGCTCACCGCCCGCGGGCTGCGCCGGGGCGCGATCAACCTGCCGCTGCCCGAACAGGACGTGGAGGCCGACGGCGACGGTTGGCGGCTGGTGCTGCGCGGGCCGGTGCCGATGGAGGAGCACAACGCGCAGATCTCCCTGCTCACCGGGATGGCCGCCGCCGACATCATGCTGGCCGGCCGGGTCGGGCTGCTGCGGACCATGCCCGCGCCGAAGCCCGAGGCGGTGCACCGGCTGCGGGCCGCCGCCGCCCCGCTGGGCGTGCACTGGCCGGACGGCGCCGGCCCCGGCGAGGTGCTGGCCGGGCTGGACGCCGGGCAACCCCGGGCAGCCGCCTTCGTCGACCAGGCCGCCGAGCTGATGCGCGGCGCCGCGTACACCGCCTTCGACGGCGAGGTCCCCGAGCAGCCGCGGCACGGCGGGGTCGCGGCCGCGTACGCCCATGTCACCGCGCCGCTGCGGCGGCTGGCCGACCGGTACGCCACGGAGGTCTGCCTGGCGTTGCACGCGGGCCGGCCGGTGCCGGAGTGGGTCCGCGCGGCGCTGCCCCGGCTGCCCGAGGCGATGGCGGTGACCGACCGGACCGCCTCGGCGGCCAGCCGGGGCGCCATCGAGCTGGCCGAGGCGGTGCTGCTGGCGCACCGGGTGGGGGAGACCTTCGACGCCGCGGTGCTGGACGTCGACGCGCCGCCGAACGGCCGGAGCCGACCGGGCCGGCCGCCGGGCGGCACCGTCGCGCTGGACGACCCGCCGGTGCGGGCCCGGTGCGTCGGCGAGCTGCCGCTCGGCGAACGGATCCGGGTCCGGCTGGTCACCGCCGACCCGGTCGCCCGCTCGGTCGTCTTCGAACGCGCCTGACCGCGCGGCACCGGCGCGTGTCGGGCCCACCGACCCGGACCGCCGCACGCTCGCCCGGCGCGCGTCGGGCCCACCGACCCGGACCGCCGCACGCTCGCCCGGCGCGCGTCGGGCCCAACGAGCCGGACCGCCGCACGCTCGCCCGTCGCGCGGGCCGCCGGCCTCAGCCGACCCGACGGCCGAGGCGGGCCGGCCGCCCCGGGCCGGCCGGGTCAGCGGGGTTTGTCACAGCGCCGGGCGCTGCTGCCGGGACACCGGGTTTGCGAGGATGACCGCATGGCATACGACGCGAGCGCACTGCCCGACGTGTCCGGGCTGACCGTCGGCATCATCGGCGGGACCGGCGACCAGGGGCGAGGGCTCGCCTACCGGTTCGCCCGGGCCGGGCAGCGGGTGCTGATCGGTTCCCGGTCGGCCGAGCGGGCCGCGCGGTCCGCCGAGGAGATCGCCGCCCTGCCCGGCGTACCGGCGGGGACGACGGTCACCGGCGGCGACAACGACGAGGTGGCCCGGGGCAGCGACATCGTCGTCATCGCGGTGCCCTGGGACGGGCACGCGGCCACCGTCGCCGCGCTCGCCGAGCCGCTCGCCGGCAAGATCGTGGTCGACTGCGTCAACCCGCTCGGCTTCGACAAGCAGGGCCCGTACGCGCTGCCGGTGCCCGAGGGCAGCGCCGTCCAGCAGGCCGCCGGGCTGCTGCCCGACTCGCGGGTCTGCGCGGCGTTCAACCACGTCAGCGCCCCGCTGCTGGCCGACCCGGAGATCGACCGGATCGACCTGGACGTGCTGATCTGCACCGAGGACCGGGAGGTGGCCGGGGTGGTCGCGGCGCTCGCCGCGCGGATCCCCGGCATGCGCGGCATCTACGCCGGCCGGCTGCGCAACGCCCACCAGATCGAGGCGTTCACCGCCAACCTGATCGCCATCAACAAGCGCTACAAGGCGCACGCCGGCATCCGCGTCACCGACCTCTGACCGCGCGCATCCCCCTGATCCCGGCGTCGCCGACGCCCGTTCCTACCGGGGTGCCGGGGGCGGGAGCGGGATGCGGCGGTAGTGGGGGTGCAGCCGGCCGACGGCCAGGGCGTTCTCGTCGAGACCGGGTAGACGACCAGGTCGGGTGTCGGCGAACGCGAAGCCGAGCGCCAGCGTCCCGTTGGCCATCTCGCCCCTGCCGCGCGCTCACCGGATCTTGGTAGGGAACCGCCCCTCCAGGGGCCGTTCCCTACCAAGATCTCCGCGGCCGGGGCGGGCGGGGCGGGGCGGTTAGAAGGTGTGCTCCGGGGCGGGGAAGTCGCCGCCGCGTACCTCGTCGGCGAAGCGCCGGGTGGCGTCGGCGAGGGTGCCGGCCAGGTCGGCGTAGCGCTTGACGAAGCGCGGCGCCTTGCCGGCGCGCAGCCCGGCCATGTCCTGCCAGACCAGCACCTGGGCGTCGGTGTCCGGGCCGGCGCCGATGCCCACGGTGGGGATCCGCAGCTCGTGCGTGATCCGCTTGGCCACCTCGCCGGGCACCATCTCCAGCACCACCGCGAACGCGCCCGCCTCGGCCACCGCGTGCGCGTCGGCGATCACCTCGTCGGCGGCGTCCCCGCGACCCTGCACCCGGTAGCCACCGAGGGCGTGCTCGCTCTGCGGGGTGAAGCCGACGTGTGCCATCACCGGGATGCCGGCGCCGGTGATCGCCGCGATCTGCGCCGCGCAGCGCCGGCCGCCCTCCAGCTTCACCGCGTGGCAGCCACCCTCCTTCATGAACCGCACAGCGGTGCGCAGCGCCTGCGTCGGGCCCTCCTCGTACGAGCCGAAGGGCAGGTCACCGACGACCAGCGTGTGCCGGGTGGCGCGGACCACCGCGCGGACCAGCGGCAGCAGTTCCTCGGCGGTCACCGGGACCGTCGTCTCGTAGCCGAACACGTTGTTCGCCGCCGAGTCGCCGACCAGCAGCACCGGGATGCCGGCCTGGTCGAAGATCGACGCGGTGTACTGGTCGTACGAGGTGAGCATCGGCCACCGCTCGCCGCGCTCCTTGGCGGCGATCAGGTCGCGGGTGCGGATCCGGCGGGTGGCCGGGCCGCCGTAGAGGGCGGTCACCTCGGTCGGGGTGGACTCCACCATGACTCTCTCCTTCCTCGAGGCCGCGTGCGCGGTCCCCGGGTTCCGCCGCGATCGTCGCACCGGACGGCCCGGCGGCGGCAGGGCGCAGTGGAGGATTTCACTCCCGGGCCGGGCTCCGGCCCGACCCGGCGGGCGGGCTCAGCCCTTCTCCCGCCACCGGTTGGTGATCGGCAGCCGCCGGTCCCGGCCGAACGCCTTCATCGAGATCTTCGTGCCCGGCGCGGACTGCCGCCGCTTGTACTCGGCGGTATCCACCATCCGCAGCACCTTGTCGACCACCGCCGGATCGTGGCCGGACTCGACCAGCCCGTCCCGGCCCAGGTCACCGTCGACGTAGCCGATCAGGATCGGGTCGAGCACGTCGTAGTCGGGCAGCGTGTCGCTGTCCAGCTGGCCCGGGCTCAGCTCGGCGCTCGGCGGCTTGCCGATCGAGTTCTCCGGGATCGGCGGGGTCTCGCCCCGGCGGGCCGCGTCGGCGTTGCGCCACTTCGCCAGCCGCCAGATCAGCGTCTTCCACACGTCCTTGACCGGGTTGAAGCCACCGACCGAGTCGCCGTAGAGGGTGGAGTAGCCGACCGCCAGCTCGCTCTTGTTGCCGGTGGTCAGCACCAGGTGGCCCTCCTGGTTCGACAGCGCCATCAGGATCACCCCGCGCACCCGGGCCTGGAGGTTCTCCACCGTCACCCCGGACAGCGACATGTTGGCCAGGAAGGTGTCCACCATCGGCTGGATCGGCTCGGTCCGGTAGTCCAGCCCGGTGCGCTTGGCCAGCTCCGCCGCGTCCTCCCGGCTGTGCTCGGAGGAGTGCTGGCTGGGCAGCGACACCCCGACCACCCGGTCCGGCCCGAGCGCGTCCACCGCCAGCGCGGCCACCACCGCCGAGTCGATGCCGCCGGAGAGGCCGAGCACCACCGAGGGGAACCGGTTCTTGTTGACGTAGTCGCGCAGGCCGAGCACCAGCGCGTGCCACACCTCGGCCTCGTCGGCCACCGGGGCGATCAGCCCGCCGGTCACCGCCGGCCCGGCGGGCGCCGGCGGCAGCTCGCCGATCGCGGCGCGCACCACCCGCAGCCCGTCGGCCAGCTCGGCGCCCGCGTCGGCCGGCTCGCCCGCCGCCGGCAGCTCCAGGTCGTGCACCAGCAGGTGCTCGACGAACTGCGGGGCCCGGGCGAGCAGCTCGCCGTCGGCGCCGACGACCATCGAGTCGCCCTCGAAGACCAGCTCGTCCTGGCCGCCGATCATGTTCACGTACGCGATGGCCGCGCCCGCCTCGGCGGCCCGGCGGCGGACCAGCGGCAGCCGGATGTCGTCCTTGTTCAGCTCGTACGGCGAGCCGTTGATGTTCACGACCAGGCCGACGCCGGCCTGCCGGGCGGCGGCGAACGGGCCGCCGGCCTGCCACAGGTCCTCGCAGATGGTCAGCGCCACGTCCACCCCACCGACCCGGACCACGGTGAGCATGTCGCCGGGCAGGAAGTAGCGGTCCTCGTCGAACACCCCGTAGTTGGGCAGGTGGTGCTTGAAGTAGGTGGCGACCACCTCGCCCCGGTGCAGCAGCGCGGCGGCGTTGCGGGCGCCCCGCCCCGGTTCGGCGTCGCCGGCGACCTGCGGCGGGCCGTCGGCGTCCAGGTAGCCGACCACCACCGCCAGGTCGCCCAGCCCGTCCGCGGCCAGGTCGGCGGCGAGCCGGCGCAGGGCCGCCTGCGAGGCCGCCACGAACGACCGCCGGAAGACCAGGTCCTCGACCGGGTAGCCGGTCAGCATCATCTCCGGGAACGCGACGAGCTGGGCGCCGGCGTCCGCGGCCTGGCGGGTCCAGCTACGGACCAGGCCGGCGTTGCCGGCGAGGTCGCCGACGGTCGGGTTGACCTGGCACAGGGCGAGACGCAGGGTGGGCATGTCCTCATCTTGCCCCAGCGGCAGGGGGCCGACACGGCGGGCCGCGCGAGACGGCGGCCACCGCCGCGGCGCCTCGCGGGCCCCGGCCGGCACGGCCGGTCCGCGCGGCGGGACGCGGCGGGACGACCGGCGGGAGCTTCGCGTAACGTCGGCGTAACGAGGCCGGTGGAGACTGGTCGGTCAGGCCGGGCCGGGGCCCGTCCGGTGGCCGACGAGGTGTCGCGAGGAGTGGAAGTGGACCGTCAGCAGGAGTTCGTCCTCCGTACGCTGGAAGAGCGGGACATCCGGTTCGTCCGGCTCTGGTTCACCGACGTGCTCGGCACCCTGAAGAGCGTGTCGGTGGCCCCCGCCGAGCTGGAGGCGGCCTTCGAGGAGGGCATCGGGTTCGACGGCTCGGCGATCGAGGGCTTCGCCCGGGTCTTCGAGTCCGACATGGTGGCCATGCCCGACCCGACCACCTTCCAGGTCTTCCCGTTCGAGGGCGGGGTCAGCGGCGAGAGCGCCCGGATGTTCTGCGACATCCTGCTGCCCGACGGCGGGCCGTCCTGGGCCGACCCGCGGCACGTGCTGCGCCGGGCGCTGTCCAAGGCCGCGGAGAAGGGCTTCACCTTCTACACCCACCCGGAGATCGAGTTCTTCCTGCTGGAGAACGGCCCGCTGGACGGGTCGGTGCCCACGCCGGTGGACACCGGCGGCTACTTCGAGCACACCACCCACGCGGTGGCCCGGGACTTCCGCCGCCAGGCGGTGCTGGCGCTGGAGCGGATCGGCATCTCGGTGGAGTTCAGCCACCACGAGGTGGCCCCCGGCCAGCAGGAGATCGACCTGCGCTACGCCGACGCGCTGACCACCGCCGACAACATCATGACCTTCCGGCACGTGGTGAAGGAGGTGGCGCTCTCCACCGGCGTGCAGGCCACCTTCATGCCGAAGCCCTTCACCGACCAGCCGGGCAGCGGCATGCACACCCACCTGTCGCTGTTCGAGGGGGAGCGCAACGCCTTCCACGACGCCGGCGACCCGATGAAGCTGTCCAAGGTGGCCCGCGCGTTCATCGCCGGGCTGCTGGTGCACGCCCGCGAGTACACGGCGGTCACCAACCAGTGGGTGAACTCCTACAAGCGACTCTTCCCGCAGGCCCTGCCGGACCGGGTCACCGAGAGCCCGGCGTACGTCTGCTGGGGTCACCTGAACCGGTCCGCGCTGGTCCGGGTGCCCGCGTACGGCAAGCCGAACTCGGCCCGGGTCGAGGTCCGCTCGCCGGACTCGGCGGCCAACCCCTACCTGGCCTTCGCGGTGCTGCTCGGCGCCGGCCTCAAGGGCATCGAGGAGGGCTACGAGCTGCCGCCGGGCGCCGAGGACGACGTCTGGTCGCTGACCAGCGCCGAGCGGCGGGCGATGGGCTACGAGCCGTTGCCGGAGAACCTCTCCGAGGCGATCGACGTGATGGCCGGCTCGGAGCTGGTCGCCGAGGTGCTCGGCGAGCACGTCTTCGACTTCTTCCTGCGCAACAAGCGCGCCGAGTGGGAGCAGTACCGCCGCGAGGTCACCCCGTACGAGCGGCAGCGCTACCTGTCGCTCTAGCCGGTCCGCCCGCCCGGGGGCTGCCGGCGGTGGCGTGCTGCCGCTATCGTCTCGATCACCGCGCCGGCACCCCCGCCGGGCGTAGCCGGTCGGGAGGCAGTCGGTGCTGGAGGATCTGCTCAGCGGAGCCTGGCAGAGTGTGGTGTTCGGGGTCGTCGGGGTCGCCCTGATGGCGGCCGGTTTCCTGCTGGTCGACCTGCTGACGCCGGGGCGGCTGCGGGAGCTGATCTGGGTGCGCCGCAACGGCAACGCCGCGCTGTTGCTCGCCGCCAACCAGCTCGGCATCGCCGGTATCGTCTTCACCGCGATCCTGACCAGCTACAGCGACTTCACCAAGGGGTTGGCGTCCACGGTGATCTTCGGGCTGGTCGGGTTGGCCATCATGGCGCTGGCCTTCTTCGTGCTGGACCTGCTCACCCCGGGCCGGCTCGGCGAGATCATCTGCGCGGACGAGCCGCACCCGGCGGCCCGGGTCAGCGCCGCCACCCACTTCGGCGCCGCGCTGATCGTCTGCGCCTGCATCGCCTGAGCCGGTCTGTCGTACCCGCGACCTAGGTTCGCGGGGTGAACCGCACGGACCGTCTCTACGCCATCGTCGAGGAGTTGCGCGCGGTGTCGCCGCGGCCGCGCAGCGCCCGCTGGCTGGCCGAGCGCTTCGAGGTCAGCGTCCGCACCATCGAGCGCGACATCGGCGCCCTGCAACAGTCCGGGGTGCCGATCTGGGCCGAGCCGGGCCGCACCGGCGGCTACGCCGTGGACCGGGCCCGCACCCTGCCGCCGGTGAACCTGACCCCCGGCGAGGCGGTGGCGATGGCGGTGGCGCTGCACCGGTTGCGCGGCACCCCGTTCGCCGCGGCCGCCGGCACCGCGCTGCGCAAGCTGCTCGCGGTGATGCCGGCCGCCGACGCCGCCGAGGCGCACCGGCTCGCCGCGCGGGTGCGGCTGATCGGCGACGGGCCGGTGACCCCCGTCCCGGCCACCGTCGCCGACGCGGTGTCCGCCGGGCGGGTGCTGCGCATCCGGTACGCCGACCGCGCCGGCGCGGGGACGCTGCGCGAGGTGGAGCCGCTCGGCTACCTCGGCAATGCCCGGCACTGGTACCTGCTGGCCTGGTGCCGGATGCGCGGCGGCATCCGGGCGTTCCGCACCGACCGGATCGTCTCGGTGACCACCCTCGCCGAGCGGGTGCCCGACCGGGACCTGGATCTGGACGTCGCCTGCGACATCCCGCGGGAGCGGGTCCGCCGGCTGAGCCTGGTCTGAGCGGTGGGAGGCGGCGACGGTCGCCGGCCCGTGGCCTGACCCGGCGTCGGGCGGCGTGGTCCGCCGGCCGTTCGCGGGGGGTTCGCCGCCCGCTGGCGCCTGTTCCGCGCCGGTCGCGCCGGCCGCGCCGGTCGCTCGCGCGGCTGGACAACGTCGGAAACACCGACAGGACGCTGTCGCGGGTGAGGGTGAGGCTGCTTCCCGACGGCGCCGGCAGAACGCCGGCGCCCGGCACGGGAGGCGATACATGACGACCAACAACGGCGTGACCTGGTTCGAGATCGGCACCGAGCGGCCGGACGAGGCCGAGCGGTTCTACGGCGACCTGTTCGGCTGGACCTTCACCGAGGAGGGCGCCGGCGGCGCCACGTACCGGACGACCGGAGCCGGCGGCAGCGAGGGGATCGGCGGCGCGGTCCGGGGCACCGGCGGCACCAGCCCGAACTACGCCATCTTCTACGTCCAGGTGGCCGACGTGGCCGAGACCTGCCGTCGGGCGGAGGCGGCCGGCGGCAAGGTGCTGGTGCCGCGCCGGGAGAACGACAACGGGCTCGCCTTCGCCCACCTGCTCGACCCGGCCGGCAACCACCTCGGCGTCTTCAGCCCGCCGCCGGCCGGCTGAACCGCCGGAGCGTGGTCCGGGCGGGTCGTCCCCGCCCGACCACGATGCCTGGGAGTCGTCATGACGACTCCCAGGCATCACGGCGGGACCGGTCACCCGGCCCGGACGAGCGGTGGGCAGGCCCGGGCCGGGCGTGGGTGCGTCAGCCCGAGGTCACTTGCCGGCCGGGCCACCGTGCCCGCGGCCGCCCGGGCCGCCCGGGGCGCCGGGGAGGACGCCGGCCTCGATCGCCGCGGTGATCGCGTCGGCCTGCTCCTGGGTGAGCTTGCCGTCCTCGACGGCCTGCGCCAGCCGCTCCTTCAGCGTCGCCTGCCGGTCCTCGGCGGACGGACGCTCCGGCCGGTCGGCCGGCTTGTGCTCCTCGCGGATCTTCTCCAGCGCGGCGGTCACCTTGTCGGTGGAGACGCCCAGCTCCCCGGCGAGCGCCTCGGCGAACTCGGCCTGGCGGTCGGCCCGCTGCTGCTGCCGGTCGTCGGTGGCGCTGGCGCTCGGCGCCGGGTCGGTGCCGTCGGCGGCGAAGGCGACCGTCGGGGCGGCGACCCCGAGGCCGAGCACGCCGGCCGTCGCCAGCCCCGCGATCAGGTGCTTCCTCGTCATGGCCATGGTGTCCTCCAACTCGTCGGTACGTGGTGCGCTGACCTCACCGACAGTGACCAGCCGAACTGGGGGCGGCCCATGGCGAAGCTGTCAGCGAGCTGGCAATCCGGGCCGGCCGGCCGGGACAAACCGGTTGCTCCGGGACGCCGCGGCGGTAAGGGTGGACGGTCGCCAGGCCCGGCCCGATCCGGGGGTCGGGCGACCGCCGACGGGAAGGTGACCGCCAGTGACAACGCCGCAGATCCGCGAGATTCCGCTGCCCGATCCGGCCGCCGGCCCGTACGGCATCACCGTGGGGCCGGACGGCGCGCTCTGGGTGACGCTGGTGCACGCCGGCGCGATCGCCCGGGTGGAGCCCGACGGCACGGCCCGGGTCCATCCGCTGGAGCCGGCCGGCAGCCGGCCGCTGATCATCACCCCCGGCCCGGACGGGGCGCTCTGGTTCACCCGCTCCGGTGACGACCGGATCGGTCGGATCACCACCGACGGGCGGCAGAGCGCCGTCGTCCTGCCGGCGGGCACCGGCCCGTGCGGCATCGTCGCCGGTCCCGACGGCGCCCTCTGGTACGCCGGGATGAGCTCCGACACGGTCGGCCGGGTCGGCACCGACGGCGAGCTGACCGAGTTCCCGCTCCCGGTGACCGGCGGGTTCCCGTCGATGCTCGCCGCCGGGCCGGACGGTGCCGTCTGGTGCACGCTCAACCAGGCGAACGCGATCGCCCGCGTCGGCCGGGACGGGGCGGTGGACCTGCACCCGCTGCCGACCGAGGGCGCCGGGCCGGTGGGCATCACCGCCGGGGTCGACGGGGCGCTCTGGTTCGTCGAGATCGCCGCCGGTCAGCTCGGCCGGATCACCCCGGACGGCCGGATCGACGAGTTCCCGCTGCCCGACCGGGCCGCCCGGCCGCACGCGATCGTCGCCGACCCGGCGGGCGGTTGCTGGTACACCGAGTGGGCCGCCAACCGCGTCGGCCACGTCGACCCGAGCGGCCGCATCGACAGCTACCCGCTGCCCACCCCCGCCGCCGAACCCCACGGCCTCACCCTCGCCCCCGACCACACCATCTGGACCGCCCTAGAATCCGGCTCCCTAGCCCACCTAACCCCCCAACCCACCCCCCACCCCCTTCCCCCTTCCCTTCCCCCTCCCCCCGCCTCCCCTCCCCCCGCAGCTGACCCCGGTGATCATGAGGTTATCGGGGAAGACTCCGACATTTCGCGCCGCTAACCTCATGATCAACCGGGTGGGGTGGGGGTGGGGGTGGGGGGAGGGGGGTGGGGGTTAGCGGACGGCGGGGGTGGTGGTGAGGGTGCCGGAGTTGGCGTCGAGGGTGGCCTCGGTGCCGACGGGGACGGTGAGCTGGCCGGTGCCGTGGCCGATGGGGAGGCCGCCGAGGACCGGGACGCCGAGGTCGCCGAGGCGCTCGGCGAGCACGTCGGCGACGGTGACCGACCAGCCGTCCGCGCAGTCGGTGAACTGCCCGACGGCCACCCCGGCCAGCCCGTCCAGCGCGCCGGCCCGGCGCAGCTGGGTGAGCATCCGGTCCACCTTGTACGGCGGTTCCCCCACGTCCTCGACGAGCAGCACCGCCCCGGTCAGGTCCGGCATGTCCGGGGTGCCCAGCGACGCCACGATCAGGCAGAGGTTCCCGCCGAGCAGCGGGCCGCTGGCCCGGCCGGGCACCCGCACCGGATAGGTCTCCTCACCGGGCACCGCGGTCACCGTGACCGGCTCGGTGGTCATCAGCGCGGCGTGCAGCGACTCGGCGGAGCGGGGCGGGGTGCGGTCGTCCGTCCAGGCCGCGCCGGGGCCGTGCACGCTGGCCAGCCGGGCGCCCCGCCAGAGCGCGAACTGCAACGCGGTGATGTCGGAGAAGCCGGCCACCACCTTCGGGTCGCGGCGTACCGCTGCCATGTCGATCGCGTCCACCACCCGCTGCGCGCCGTACCCGCCCCGGGTGCAGATCACCCCGCGAACCTCCGGATCGGCGAAGGCGGCGTTCAGGTCGGCGGCCCGCAGTTCGTCCGCGCCGGCCAGGTAGCCCTGCCGGGCGTACGCGTTCGGCGCCAGCCTCGGCCGCAGCCCCCATCCGGTGAGCAGCTCGATGCCGCGGGCCACCCGTTCCGGCCGGGTCGGCCCGGACGGCGACACCAGCATCACCGTGTCGCCGGGGCGCAGCACCGGTGGGCGGACGACGGACGGCTGCTCGGGCGCGGTGTGGTCGGGCACAGCGGCAGAGCCTAGTCGCGCGGGCGGCCGGCCCGCCCGAGTACCGCTCGGCCGCGGTGGGGCGGGACGACCACGCCTCGGCCCTATTGCAAGAACATTGCAACAAGTAGGCTGATGCAAGAAGCGATGGCGAAGGGGGCACCGGCCGTGCTCGAAGGACGGACAGCCGTCGGGGTGGACGACACCGCGTCGATCGCCGAGCTGGTGATGGCGTGGGGGAGCGGCTGGACCCTCTGCCGGGGCACGCCCGCCCCGGTGCGGGTGCCCGGCGGCTTCCGGGTGGACGTCGGGCTGCCCGGCCATCGGGTGCGCCACGTGCTGCACACCTGGGACGCCGACTCGGTCGGCCGGCTCGCCGGGCGGCTGACCGCGCCCGGAAGCTGGATCAAGGTGGCCGGCGACCGCGCCGGGCTCCGCGCCGCGCTGCCGCCCGCGTGGCGGCTGGACGTCCCGGGTCACCTGATGACCGCCCCGCTCGCGGTCGACCCGGTCGACCCGGTCGGTCCGGTCGATCCGGCCGCGCCGTACCGCCTCCAGGTCGGCACCGACGGCGCCGCGGTGGTGGCGGCGGTGCTCGACGCCGACGGTGACCGGGCCGCGTCCGGTCGCGTCGGCGTCGCCGGCGGGTACGCCGTGGTCGACCAGGTGCTGACCGACCCGGCCCACCGGCGGCGCGGGCTGGGCAGCGTGGTGATGGCGGCGCTGCGCCGCCATGCCGCGCGGCGCGGCGCGCGGACCGGCATCCTGGTCGCCACCGACGAGGGTCGTGCGTTGTACCAGCGGCTCGGCTGGGTCGTGCACACCGAGGTGTCCGGCGCCTTCCGGCCGGTGGACCGGTAGTCCCGGCGCACCACCGCCGACCGGGCCACCGCCTCGGCCCCCGCTGGCCGGCGTCGAGGAGCTCCGGCAGCCGTTCACCGGTCGCGCCGGAGGGCTCAACCGGCGACGTACCGCTGCGCCCACTCCCCGGTCGGTGGGATGGGGGTGATGACGTCGATCAGGACGCCGTCCGGGGCGGCGAGGATGAAGTGCCGCTGGCCGAAGTCCTCGCTGCGCAGCTCCAACTCGACGGGGAGGCCGGCCCGGACGGCGAGGCGCTCCCACTCGGCGTCGACGTCGCTGACCTCGAGGTTGAGCAGCAGCCCGCGCACCGGGGACCGGTACGCCGCCGGCAGGGTCGGGTGCCGGTGGTCGAGCAGGGCCAGTTCGTACTCCGGCGGGCCGGGGCGGCGCAGGCTGACGTACCAGTCGGCCTCGAAGGTCGTCTCGAAGCCCAGGTGCTTCTGGTAGAAGTCGCGGGCCTCGGTGAGCCGGTCGGTGCAGACGACCGGATAGAAGCTGGTCAGGTTCATGGCGGAGCCCCTTTCGCATACCATCGGTATGTGAGGGACGGTAATTCGCGTACCATCGGTATGTCAATGGAGGGTTGATGACGCAGGGGATCCGGGCCCGGCAGCGCGCGCAGACCCGGGCGGCGCTGGTCCGCCACGCGCGGCGGCTCTTCGCCGGCCAGGGCTACGCGGCCGTCGGCCTGGCGGAGCTCGTCCAGGCCGCCGGGGTCACCAAGGGCGCGCTCTACCACCACTTCACCGGCAAGCCCGACCTGTTCCGCGCGGTCCTCGCCCAGGTGCAGCAGGAGGTCGCCGACCGGGTGGCCAGCGCCGCCGACGCCCACCACGACCCGTGGTCCCGGTTCACCGCCGGTTGCCGGGCCTTCCTCACCGCGAGCACCGATCCGCAGCTGCAACGGATCATGCTGGTCGACGGCCCGGCGGTGCTCGGCTGGAACGAGTGGCGCGCGCTGGACGAGGCGACCTCCGGCCGGCACCTGGCCGAGGCGCTGACCGAGCTGGTCGAGTCCGGGACGATCGGCCGGCAGCCGGTCGCGCCCCTGGCGCGGCTGCTCTCCGGCGCCATGAACGAGGCGGCGCTCTGGCTGGCCGGGACGACGGATCCGGCCGCCCTCGATGACACCTGGGCGGCGCTGTCCCGCATGCTGGATGCCCTGCGCACCCCGGCCCCCGCCCGTCGCGCCGGATGACGGCAACGGTGTGCGGCTGGCGGGCGTGGTGCCGTTCCGGGGTGCGGCGGCGCACCGGCTAGCCTCGACGGCGTGGCAACCGCGCTGGTGATCGAGAACGACCCGACCGACGACGCGCGCCGGCTGGGCGAGTGGCTGACCGAGGCCGGGCTGGAGCTGTGGGTGGTGCGCCCGCACGCGGGCGACGAACTCCCCGCCGATCTGGAGGGGTACGCGGCGCTGGTGGTGCTCGGCGGCGAGCAGCAGGCGTACCCGCTGCCGGACGGATCGCCCGACGCGCCCTGGTTCCCGGCCGTGGAGGGGCTGCTCCGCAAGGCCGTCCGGCACCGGGTGCCCACGCTGGCCATCTGCCTGGGCGCGCAACTGCTGGCCACCGCGCACGCCGGCCAGGTGGAACGCAGCCCGTCCGGGCCCGAGATCGGCCCGGCCGTGGTCGGCCGGCGGGACGCCGCCGAGGCCGACCCGCTCTTCCGGTACGTGCCGCTGATCCCGGACGTGCTCCAGTGGCACGCCGACGAGATCACCGAACTGCCGCGCGGCGCGACCCTGCTGGCCGCCTCCACCCGCTACCCGCACCAGGCGTTCCGCCTCGGCGACCGGGCCTGGGGGCTGCAGTTCCACATCGAGTGCGACACCGCGATGATCGCCGACTGGGCCAGCGACTCGACAATGCTGGCCGAGCTGGGCTACGACCCGGAGCTGGTGGTGGCCGCCTGCCACGGGGTGATGGCCGACGTCGAGGAGGTCTGGCAGCCGTTCGCCGCCCGGTTCGCCGCGCTGGCCCTCGGCGAGCTGGACGACAGCGGGCCGCGGCGCAGCCTGCCGCTGCTCGGGCAGGGATGAGCCGGCCGACCAGGGCCGCCGGGCGGCTGGCCCGCTACGGCTTCGGGATCGGCGAGGACGACGGCGGAGCGCGGGCGGCCGACCTGCTCGGCCTCGACGGGCTGGGCCTGTGGCGGCCGGACACCCAGGAACCGGCCGACGAGCCGGCGGCGGAGCTGCTGGCGGCGCTGTCCCGGGCCGCCGACCCCGACCTGGCGCTGCGCCAACTGCACCGCCTGGTGGAGGCCGAACACCGGGCGAACCCGACCGGCGACAGGGCGACCGGCAACCGGGCCGCGACCGCCGTCGCCGGACAACCCGCCGGCACCGGCGGGGCCGCGACCGCCGCCGGACAGCGCGGGGGCACCGGCGGGGCCGCGGACCAGGCCGGCGGCGCGGCGGAATCCGCAGCCGGGATCGGCGCCGGCTCGGCGCTGCTGGCCGCGCTCGGCGACGACCCGGGCCTGCGGCGGCGACTGGTCGCGGTGCTGGGCGCCTCCTCGGCGCTCGGCGACCACCTGGTGGCCAACCCGGACCAGTGGACGGCGCTGCGCACCGCGCCGGACGGGCTCGCGCCGACCGCCGAGGGGCGGCTCGACCTCGCCGGTGAGGGCAACCCGATCGCCGTGCTGCGCCGGGCGTACCGGCTGGCGCTGCTGCGGATCGCGGCGGCCGACCTGACCGGCGGGCGGGGCCTGGAGCAGACCATGGCGGCGCTTTCCGCGCTGGCCGACGCCACCCTCGCGGCGGCGTACCGGATAGCGGTCGGTGAGCTGCCGGCGGACGCGCCCCGCCCCCGGCTGGCCGTGGTGGCGATGGGCAAGTGCGGCGGCGACGAGCTGAACTACGTCTCCGACGTGGACGTCATCTTCGTGGCCGCCGAGGACGCCGACCTGCCCGCGGCCACCACTGTCGCCACCCGCCTGATCCACATCTGCGGGCTGGTCGCCTGGCCGGTCGACGCCGCGCTGCGCCCGGAGGGCAACCGGGGGCCGCTGGTGCGTACCCTCGCCAGCCACCTGGCCTACTACCGGCGCTGGGCCCGCACCTGGGAGTTCCAGGCGCTGCTCAAGGCCCGGCCGGCCGCCGGCGACCCGGCGCTGGGGCGGGAGTGGATCGACCAGCTCGCCCCGCTGGTGTGGCGGGCGGCCGAGCGGCCGGAGGCGGTCGAGGACGTCCGCGCCATGCGCCGGAAGATCATCGACAACATCCCGCCGAAGGAGCTGGAGCGCGAGATCAAGCGCGGCCCGGGCGGGCTGCGCGACATCGAGTTCGCCGTGCAGCTGCTGCAACTGGTGCACGGCCGCGGTGACGAGTCGCTGCGGGTGCCCGGCACCATCCCGGCGCTGCGCGCGCTGGTGGCCGGCGGCTACGTGGGCCGGGCCGACGGCGAGGCGCTGCTGCGCGGCTACCGGTTCCTGCGGACGGTCGAGCACCGCCTCCAGTTGCAGGGCCTGCGCCGCACCCACACCGTGCCCACCGAGCCGGCCGCGCTGCGCTGGCTGGCCGCCGCGCTCGACTACCAGGCCACGCCGGGCCGCAGCGCCGTCGAGGAGTTCCGCGCCGAGTGGGTCACCCACGCCACCGAGGTACGCCGGCTGCACGCCAAGCTGCTCTACCGGCCGCTGCTGGAGTCGGTGGCCCGGGTGCCCGCCGACGGGCTGCGGCTGACCCCGGAGGCGGCCCGGCACCGGTTGGAGATCCTCGGCTTCGCCGACCCGGCCGGGGCGCTGCGCCACCTCCAGGCCCTCACCGGCGGGGTGAGCCGCACCGCCGCCATCCAGCGCACCCTGCTGCCGGTGCTGCTCAGCGAGTTCGCCGACGCCCCCGAACCGGACCGCGGCCTGCTCAACTACCGGCAGGTCTCCGACAAGCTCGGCAGCACCCCCTGGTACCTGCGACTGCTGCGCGACGAGGGGCCGGTCGCCCGCCGGCTGGCCCGGGTGCTCTCCTCCTCCCGGTACGCCGCCGACCTGCTGGCCCGGGAGCCGGAGGCGCTGCGGCTGCTGGCCGAGGAGAGCGAGCTGACCCCGCGCCCGCGCGAGGTGCTCTGCGAGGGGTTCGCGGCCGCCGCCGCCCGGCACGCCGACCCGGTCGAGGCCACCGGGGCGGTCCGCGCACTGCGCCGCCGGGAACTGGTCCGGCTGGCCTGCGCCGACGTGCTGAGCCGGGCCGGCTCGCTGGCCCCCGCCCCGCCCCGGCCGGACGGCGCGGGTCGCGCCGCGCCGGCGCTGACCGACATCGCCAGGGTGGGCACGGCGCTGGCCGACGTCACCGACGCCACGCTGGCCGCGGCGCTGCGCGTCGCCCGGGCCAGCCGGCCCGAGCTGCCCGGGCTGCGGTTCGCGGTGATCGGCATGGGCCGGCTCGGCGGGTACGAGTCGAACTACCTCTCCGACGCGGACGTGCTCTTCGTCTACGCCCCGCCGGAGGGCGCCGCCGAGAGCGCGGCCAGCGCGGCCGCGCACGCCATCGCCGAGGAGCTCCGTCGGCTGCTCGCCCTGCCCGCCCCCGACCCGCCGCTCGGCGTGGACGCGGACCTGCGCCCGGAGGGCCGGCAGGGGCCCCTGGTGCGCAGCCTCGCCGCCTACGCCCAGTACTACGCCCGCTGGTCCCGGGTGTGGGAGGCGCAGGCGCTGCTGCGGGCCCGCTTCGTCTGCGGCGACGCGGACCTGGGCGCCGAGTTCGAGGCGCTGGTCGACCCGGTCCGCTACCCGGCCGACGGGCTGACCCGCGAGCAGGTCGTCGAGATCCGCCGGATCAAGGCGCGGGTGGAGCACGAGCGGCTGCCCCGGGGTGCCGACCCGGCCACCCACACCAAGCTGGGCCGGGGCGGGTTGGCCGACGTCGAGTGGGCGGTGCAGCTGCTCCAGCTGCGCCACGGCGGGGCGAACCGGGCGCTGCGCGGCACGCGTACCCTCGACGCCCTCGCGGCGGCCCGGGACGCGGGCCTGGTCGACCCGGCGGACGCCGCGGCGATGGCCGCCGGCTGGACCCTGGCCGCACAGGTCCGCAACGCGCTGATGCTGGTCCGCGGCCGGGCCGGCGACCAGCTGCCCCGGCACGGCGTGGAGCTGGCCGGCGTGGTCCGGCTGCTCGGCCGGGACGATCCCGGCGAGTTCCTCGACGAGTACCTGCGCACCGGCCGGCGCTCCCGGGCGGCGATGGAACGGGTGCTGGAGAGCTGACCGGTCAGCTGCCCAGCGTGTAGCTGCCGGCGCGCGGCACGGTGACCGCCGTCCACTCGCCGTCGGCCGCCACCGTCGCCCCGCCGGACGCGGTCAGCCAGCGGCTGTGCCGCACCCGCACCGGCACGGTGCCGGCGGCCGGGGCGCGGAAGGTCAGCGTCGCGCCGTCGTGGCCGACCAGTTCGGCGGGGGCGCCGACGATCGGGGTCGGGTCGGCGACCGCCCAGACCCGCCAGTGCGGGCCGGACCAGACCGGGGTCAGGTACGGCAGCCCGCCGGTCACCAGCTCCGCCTCGGCCCGGCCCACCCAGGACAGCGGGGCGTCGGGGACCGCGACGTACTGCACGGCGTTCTCGGCCAGCCAGGCGCGGTAGCTCGCCGGGGTCAGCGGTACCCCGGTGCCGGCCGCGCCGGGCACGGTGGTGAAGAAGAGCGGGTTGCGGTCGATGTCGGCCTGCCGCAGCCAGCCCCGGGCCAGTGGCACCTCGCCCAGCGCCGCGGCCTCCCAGTAGTCGCGGGTCGGCGGCACCTCGACCCGGCCGGTGAGCCGCTGCCCGTCCAGCCACGACCGCAGCGGGGCGAAGTAGCCGGGCCGGGTGGTCGGGCCGCCGACGCCGCGCAGGTCGGCGGGGACCACCGGCGGCTGCCAGACGCAGACCGCCACCAGCAGCGCGGCCAGCGCGCCGGCGGGCAGCACCCGCCCCCGCCGCCGCTGCGGCCCGCCGGCCGGTCGGCTCGCGCCCGGTCCGGCGGGCCGGTTCGCGGCGCCCGGCAGCCGGCGGGCGAGCCAGGCCGGGGGCCGGGCGGTGGCGGCCAGCACGGGCAGCCCGAACATCACCGCCAGCCGGGTCGCGTTCAGCCCGACCGGGGTGTGCACCAGCGCGGCCGCCGCCACCCCGGCCGCCGAGAGCAGCGCGCCCGCCCGCACCGGCCGGTACGCCACCAGCGCGGCGACCAGCAGGCTGGTCACCACCGCCCGGACGGTGTCGGTGCGGCTGATGTTCATCCAGCCGCCGTCGCCGAAGAGCAGCGCGGTCACGCCGAGCGGCAGCGCGGCCGCCACGCCGAGGGTCAGGCCGTCGGCGTACCGGCGGGTGAGCAGCAGCGCCGCCCCGGCCAGGCCGACGAAGAGGCCGGCCACCGGGCTGGTCGCCGAGGCCAGCAGCGCCCCGGCCGCGGCCAGCCCGAGCCGCGGCAGCGCCGGACGGCCAACCCGGCCCGCCGCGCGCCGGCTGTGGCCGGCGTCCGGGACCGACCGCGCGGGCCGCCCGCCGGGGACGCCGTCCGGAGCGGCCGGCCCGGTCTCCGGACCGGCGCGGCCGGGCAGGGTGAGCGCGAGCAGCGCGCCGAGCCCGAACGCGACCCCGAGGCCGTAGGTGACCCGGCCGGAGACCAGGTTGCCGGCGATGGTGAGCACCCCGACCAGGCTGCCGAGCAGCGGGCGGGGAACCCGGGTGCGGACCAGCAGCGCGGCGAACGCGCTCGCCGCCCCGAGCAGCGCCAGCGCGCCGGTGACCCGCACCCCGAGCAGCGCCATCACCGGCTGGGCGAGCAGGCTGTAGCCGAACTGCTGCACGCCGCCGTACCAGCGCAGGTCGACCGGGGCGAGGCCGTTCGCGGCGAAGAAGTCGGCCCGGGCCACCTGGGCGGAGAGGTCGGAGCCCATCGGCGGCAGGGTGAGGTAGACCACCCCGAGGACGGCGGCGGACGCGGCGGCCACCGCCACCACCCGAGAGCGCCGCATGCCCACCTCCGTACCGCGACCACCGTACTGGCAGCATGTCGGGCGTGCCTCACCACCTCGCGCGCTGGACCGGCCTGGCGGGTTCGGCGCTGCTCGCCGTCGCCGCCGTGCTCGGCGGCGCGCTGCCCGACGGAGACCTGCGCCCCACCCCGGTCAGCATCTGGCAGGGCCCCAACGGACCGCTGATCATCGCCACCTGGCTGGTCGGCACCGGGCTGATGGCGTACGCCTGGTGGACGCTGCGCGACCGGGTGCCGTCGGCCCGGTGGGCCCTGGTCACCGTCGGGCTCTGGCTGCTGCCGCTGCTGTTCGCGCCGCCGCTGGGCAGCCGGGACGTCTACGCGTACGCCTGCCAGGGCGCCAGCTACGCGGCCGGGATCAACCCGTACGAGCAGGGCGTGTCGGCGCTGCCCTGCCCGTGGCTGGACACCATCTCCTACATCTGGCGGGACACCCCGGCCCCGTACGGGCCGCTGTTCGTGATGCTCTCCGGCGCGGTGGTGGCGGCGACCGGGTCGCTGACCGCCAGCATCGTGCTGTTCCGGCTGATCGCGGTCGCCGGGGTGGCGCTGACCGCGGCCTGCCTGCCGGTGCTGGCCCGCCGGTGCGGGGTGCCGGTCGGCCGGGCGCTCTGGTTGGCGCTGGCCTGCCCGCTGGTCGCCGTGCACCTGGTCTCCGGGGCGCACAACGACGCGCTGATGGTGGGCCTGCTGGTGGCCGGGTTGGCGGTGGTGGTGTCCCGGCCCGGTCGGCCCGGCCCGCTGCTCGCCGGCGGTGCGCTGCTCGGGCTGGCCGGCGCGGTGAAGGTGACAGCGCTGGTCGTGGTGCCGTTCGCGGCGCTGGCCGCGATCGTCGGGGCGTACTCGATCCGGGCGCTGCTGCGCGACGGCGGCTGGGTGGTCGGCGGGGCGGTCGCCGCGGTGGTCGGGGTGACCCTCGCCGCCGGCCTGGACTTCGGCTGGATCGCCGGGCTGGAGCAGGGCGGCCTGGTGATCGCCTGGACCTCGCCCTCGACGGCGGTGGGGCAGACCGTGGCCTATCTCGCCGCGCCGTTCGGCTGGCACGGCGACCCGCTCCCGGTCACCCGCGGGATCGGGATGGCGGTGCTCGCGCTGGTGCTGGTCTGGCTCTGGTGGCGGGCCCGCACCCGGGACCCGCTCTGGCACGCCGGGCTGGCGCTGGCCGCCACGGTGGCGTTGGCCCCGCTCTTCCACCCCTGGTACTGGATCTGGCCGCTGACCGTGCTCGCGGCCACCGCGCGGCACCGGACCGGCTGGTTCACCGTGGTGGCGCTGGTCTCGGCGTTCCTGGTGCTGGCCGACGGCACCGGCCTGCCCCGGTACACCAAGACCGTCGGCGCCCCGCTGATGACGCTGTTGGTGATCGTGGTGGCGGTTCGCTTGGTACGGTCGGCTCGGGCGGCCCGCCGGCCGGTCGCCGTCGACTGAGGGAAGGTGCGCCGGTGAGCGATCCCGGCGCCCCGCCCGCCCCGCCGCCCGCCGCCCCGTCGTCGCCCGACGCCGCGCCGTCACCCGGCGCCGCCCGGCTCGCCCGCTGGGCCGGCCTGGCCGGGGCGGTGCTGCTGGCCGTCACCGGCTGGCTCGGTGGCGCGCTGCCGGGCACCGCCACCGCGCCGACCTGGCGCGGCGACCGCGGCCCGCTGGTCGTCGCCGGGTGGCTGGTCGGCACGGTGCTGCTGGCCGGCGCGTGGTGGGCGCTGCGCCGGGGCGCCCCGTCGACCGGGTGGGCGTACCGCACCGCCGGGCTCTGGGCGGTGCCGCTGCTGCTCACCCCGCCCCTGGGCAGCCGGGACGTCTACTCCTACGCCTGCCAGGGCTGGGCGTACGCGCACGGCGCCGACCCGTACGCCACGGGCGTGGCCGGGGCGGGCTGCCCGTGGGTGGACGCGGTCGCGCCGATCTGGCGGGACACCCCGGCCCCGTACGGGCCGTTCTTCGTGCTGCTCGCCGCGCTCGCGGTGACCCTGGGCGGCGGACTGGTCGGCACCGTGGTGGCGCTGCGACTGGTCGCGCTGGCCGGGATGCTGCTGGCCGCGCTCTGCCTGCCGGGGCTGGCCCGGGCCGCCGGGGTGCCGGTGCGCCGCGCGGCCTGGCTGGTGTTGGCCTGCCCGCTGGTCGGGGTGCACCTGCTGGCCGGCGCGCACAACGACGCGGTGCTGCTCGGCCTGCTGACGCTCGCCCTGCTGGTGCTGGTCCGGCTGCCCGGGCGGCCGCGGGCGCTGCTGGTCGCCGGGGCGCTGCTCGGGCTGGCGGTGACGGTGAAGGCCACCGCGCTGGTGGTGCTGCCGTTCGCGGCGCTGGCCGCGGTGCACGGCCGCTACACGCTCGCGGCGCTGCTGCGCGCCGCCGGCTGGCTGGCCGGCGGGGTGCTCGCCGCGCTCGCGGTCACCGCGCTGGCCGCCGGGCTCGGCGTCGGCTGGGTCGGCGGGCTGGTCCGCACCGGCGACTCGGAGCAGTGGACCTCACCGCCGACCGCGGTGGGCTTCGTCGTCGACTACGCCGGCGCGCTGGTCGGCCGGGAACCGGGCGCGGTGCCGGTGGTCCGGGCGGTGGCGCTGCTGCTGCTCGCCGTGCTGCTGGTGGTGCTCTGGTGGCGGGCGTGGCGGGCGCTGCGCCGGTTGAACGACGTCCGGCAGCGGGTGGCCCGGATCGAGGCGGCCCGCCCCCGGGTGGCGCTGCGATCCGCCGGGCTGGCGCTGGCCGCCACCGTCGCCCTGGCCCCGGTCGTCCACCCCTGGTACCTCACCTGGCCCCTCGCGCTGCTCGCCGTCGCCGTGGCCCGGACCACCTGGTTCGTGCTGCCCTGCGCGCTCGCCGCGTTCCTCACCCTGCCCGACGGCACCACCCTGGCCCGGTTCACCAAGGCCCCGGGCGCGATCGCGATGACCGCGCTGGTCCTCGTGCTCCTGGTCGTCCTGACCGTGACCCGCGCCCGAGGGCCCCGCGCCCACGCCTCCGGACCCCCGCCCGGTCGGCCTTGAGGTCGGCGGATCGACAGCTCCTCCTGACCGGCGGGCGGGGGCGGGGGCGGGGGTCAGCGGGAAGTGGGGCGGGGGGAACGGGTCGGGCGGCGGAGGGCGAGCGCCAGCGGCAGCAGCGCGGGCCCGAGCACCCCGATCACGACGGCCGTCGCGGCGAGTTCGGACCAGACCGCGACGGTTGTGCCGACCCCGTCCACCACTCCGGCCAGCGGCTGCAGCGCCAGCAGGCCGATGGGGGTGAGCAGGATCAGCGCCGCCCAGACGCCCCGGTGATCGGTGCGCACGGCGAACCCCGCCGCCAGCAGCAGCGCCACCGCGAGCAGCGCGACGGCGGCAACCGGCAGCACCGGCACGGCCGTCGAGATGTAGTAGCTCCCGGCGAACCGCTGCGGGGACAGCAGGTGCAGGTTGGTCCCCGCGAGGGCGACGACGCCCACGGCCACCGGTGGCGCCGCCCGCAGCGGCGCCGGCAGCGCGTCCGGTAGGCCGAGCGCGACCAGGCCCAACGCGATCTGCGGCAGCAGGACGAACAGCGGCGGGCGGGGCAGGCCGACCAGCGGGGCGGCGGGAACGAGGCCGAGGGTGAGGAGCAGGGCAAGCGCGACGGCACGGCGGGTCCAGCGACCGGGGGCCAGCGCGTACCCGACCGCGGCGAGCAGCCAGGCGATCCACGCCCCGATGCCGAGCGAGACGAACGGCCTCGCGGTGGGCAGGCTGAGGTCGGCCGGAGGCCGCAGCTCCAGCACCGACCAGGCCGCCGCGAGCGAGGTGGCGGTGAGGAACGCGAGGACGGCGGCCAGGCGTACGCCTGGAAGCAGGTCGGCGGCGCCGGCGGCGCGCAGCCGCTGGCGCAGGCCGCCGCGCAGCAGGTCCGCGGCGTCCGCGAGGGACGGCCAGCGCCGGTCCGGGTCGGCGAGGTCGAGGTACGTGCCGACGATCTCGGCCCCGCGCGCTCGCCGGTACCCGGCCGGGTACGCGCGCAGCAACCGCAGGTAACGCCGTTCCAGGTCGCTCATGCCAGCCCTCCGGCGGTACGCGGGGCGAGCGACCGGGCGGTGCCGGAGCGGCCGCCCAGCCGGGCGGTGGCCGCCTCGACGTTGCGGCGCAGCCGCTCGGTCTCGGTGGCCAGGGTGGTGCTGCCAGCGGGGGAGAGGCGGTAGTAGCGGCGCAGCCGGCCGTCCACCACCTCCTCCCGGTCGACCTCGACCAGGCCGGCGTCGACCAGCCGGTCGAGCGCACCGTAGAGCGTGCCGGGGCGCAGCGAGACGCGGCCCTCGGAGAGGGCGGCCACCTCGCGGATCAGGCCGTAGCCGTGCAGCGGCTCGCCCGCGAGCGCGGTGAGGATCAGGAACGTGGGCTCCCGTAGCGGTGTGTCCATGCCGGCAATATAACGGACGCGAAGGTATATCGGGGGGCGTTACATGATGGCGGGTCGGGCCGGACGGCTACGGAAACGGCCGGGCCGGCCCCGCGCGTCGCGGAGCCGGCCCGGCCGGTGTCGGTCGAGTGCCTCAGCAGTCGAAGTAGAGCGCGAACTCGTGCGGGGTCGGGCGCAGGCGCACCGGGTCGACCTCGTTGGTCCGCTTCCACTCGATCCAGGTCGAGATCAGGTCCGGCGTGAAGACGCCGCCGTCGAGCAGGTAGTCGTGGTCGGCCTCGAGCGAGTCGAGCACGGCGGGCAGCGAGCCCGGCACCTGCTTGACGTCGCCCCACTCCTCCGGCGGCAGGTCGTACAGGTCCTTGTCGATCGGCGCCGGCGGCTCGATCTTGCTCTTGATGCCGTCCAGGCCGGCCATCATCATCGCCGAGAAGGCGAGGTAGACGTTGGCCGACGGGTCCGGCACCCGGAACTCGACGCGCTTGGCCTTCGGGTTGCTGCCGGTCACCGGGATGCGGGTGCAGGCGGAGCGGTTGCGCTGCGAGTAGACCAGGTTGACCGGCGCCTCGAAGCCCGGCACCAGTCGACGGTACGAGTTGACCGTCGGGTTGGTGAACGCCAGCAGCGACGGCGCGTGGTGCAGCAGGCCGCCGATGTACCAGCGGGCGGTGTCGGAGAGCCCGGCGTAGCCGGTCTCGTCGTAGAACAGCGGCTCGCCGTTCAGCCAGAGGCTCTGGTGGGTGTGCATGCCGGAGCCGTTGTCGCCGAAGAGCGGCTTCGGCATGAAGGTCGCGGTCTTGCCGTTCGCCCAGGCCTCGTTCTTCACGATGTACTTGAAGAGCTGGAGCTGGTCGGCCGCGTGCAGCAGGGTGGAGAACCTGTAGTTGATCTCGGACTGGCCGGCGGTGCCCACCTCGTGGTGCGAGCGCTCCACGGTGAAGCCGGTGTCGACCAGCCGGCGCACGATGCTGTCCCGCAGGTCGGCGTAGTGGTCCACCGGCGGCACCGGGAAGTAGCCGCCCTTGTACGCGGTCTTGTAACCGCGGTTGCCACCCTCCTCGTCGCGGCCGGTGTTCCAGGCGCCCTCGATCGAGTCGATGTAGTAGTACGACTGGTGCGCCGAGGTCTCGTGGCGGATCGAGTCGAAGATGTAGAACTCCGCCTCCGCGCCGAAGTACGCGGTGTCGGCGATGCCGCTGGCCGCCAGGTAGGCCTCGGCCTTCTTCGCCACGTTGCGCGGGTCGCGGCTGTAGGGCTCGCGGGTGAACGGGTCGTGGATGAAGAAGTTCAGGGCGAGCGTCTTCTGCGCCCGGAACGGGTCGATGAAGGCGGTGGCGACGTCCGGGAGCAGGAGCATGTCCGACTCGTGGATCGCCTGGAAGCCGCGGATCGACGAGCCGTCGAACGCGAGCCCGTCGGTGAAGAGGTCGTCGGCGACGGACTCCACCGGCAGGTTGAAGTGCTGCATCACGCCGGGCAGGTCACAGAAACGTACGTCGACGAACTTCACGTCCTCGTTCTTGAGGTATCGCAGGAGTTCCTCGGGATTGGCGAACACACGTCCTCCTGGCACGTCCACGGGGTAGCTAGGCTGCTGGCGACGCTATGGCCGCGCGGTTGCCCGGCCGTGTCTTGAGTGTTTCTGCCGTGTTACGTCCCTCGCGGAGCGTCATCCGCGCCGGTCAACCGGGCTGGGACGGCCGGCCGGAAGCAACCGGCTGTGCCAGTGTATTGACACTTGACGGGGTTGGTCCGTTTTTGCGCGGTGGAGCGGCCGGTCCCAGCCGAGAAACGGCCGACGGGCCTGGCTACCCTGAGCGCTGTGACCACGTCGCAAGATCGCCCCGTGCCGCCCGCCGCGGATTCCGCCTTCACCCCGCCGAGCCTGGGCCGCCGGTTCGGGGCCCTGATCATCGACTGGGTGCTCTGCCTGCTGGTCTCGAACTTCTTCGCCGACCCGGTGCGCGACGGCTGGGCGCCGGTCCTGGTGCTCGTTCTCGAGTACGGCTTCTTCCTCGGCCTGTTCGCGCAGACCCCCGGCATGTACATCACGAAGATCCGCTGCGTCGCCTGGGTCGACGGTGGCCGGATCGGCCTGGCCCGGGCCCTGCTGCGGGGCCTGCTGCTGGCCCTGGTGGTGCCGGCGCTGCTGATGGACCAGCACCGCCGCGGCCTGCACGACCGCCTCACCGGCTCGGTGGTCACCGCCGCCTGACCCGCAAGCGCCGTGCTCGTCGTCCCCGGACCGGGCGGAAACGGCCGATCCCCCAGGCCGGGCGTCAGACGACCGAGGGGAGCAGGGGCCCCTTACGCGAGGAGCCGGGCCCGTCGGGCCCGGCTCCTCGCGTACGTCGTGGGTCAGCGACCGCGGGTCTGGCGGAAGGCGCCCCGCGGCGGCCGCATGTTCTTCGGGATGGCGCCCTTGGGCATCTGCGGCCGGGCGGTGAGCGCCTTGAGCCGCTTGTCCAGCGAGTTGACGTCCTTGCCGCTCAGGTTGCGCGGCAGCCGCATCAGCGTCATCCGCAGCTTGCGGATGGGCAGCTCACCCTCGTCCTGGCCGATCACGTAGTCGTAGAGCGGCGCCGAGCCGATCACCTTGGCCAGCCGGCGCTTCTCCTGGCCGAGCAGGCCGCGCACCCGCTGCGGGTTGCCCTCGGCCAGCAGGATCACGCCGGGACGGCCGATGACCAGGTGCACCATGTCCATCTGGGTGGTGGAGCTGACCGCCGGCGTCACCCGCCAGTCGCCCCGCATGCTCTCCATGATCTGGGCCGCCGCGCCCGGCTGGCCCTCGGCGGCGTTCATCATGGCCTTGTTGGACCGCAGGTTGAGCACGATCAGCAGCGCGAGCAGCGTCAGCAGGATGCCGATCGGCAGCCAGATCCAGCCCCACAGGATCACCGCGACCACGGTGAGCGCGAGCGGGATCAGCACCGCGGCGGCGGCCAGCGGCGCGAACCACCTGTCCTGCTTGGCGGTGAACTTGAACACCAACCCGATCTGCTTCAGCCGCTGGCCGAACGAGACCTTCTCCTGGGGCTTTGCCATGCCCCAGAGTCTAGTGGTCGGCAACCGCCGGGTTGATCCGCGGCCGGTGCTCGGTGGGCTGAGTACCTTACGTCGCCGACCGGCCGGGTGAGCGCCGGCGTAAGGAGGGGGAGCGGGCGAAGATCAGGCAGCGTGCCCATGCCCCGGGGCCACCTTCGCGCGGAGAGTCAACGTCAGCAGATGACCGAGACGCACGACAGGAGCCCGACATGTTCGGCAACGACGCGGAATTCATCCTCTCCCTGCACCGCACGCACGCCGCCGAGCTGCGCGCCGAGGCGGCGGCCGACCGGCTCGCCCGGTCGGTGGCCCGGCGCAGCGGACGCGGCTGGCTGGGTCGCCGCCAGGCCGGCCGTACCGACGACGCCCGCCGGTGACCGCCCCCGCCCCGCCGGCGGCCGGCGCTGCCCGCCCGGCCGCCGGCCCCGCGACCCCGGCCGCCGGTGACCAGTCACCGGCGGCCGGTGTCGTCCCCACGCCGGACCGGCCCGCCGCGCCGGCCGGTCTCGTGCCGCCGGCGGCGCCCGACCGGTCCGCCGTGGCCGCACCCGACACACCCGACGCACCGGCCGCGCCGGCCGCCGACGCGCCGCCGGCCGGCGGGTTGATCTCCGTGGACGGCGGCGGCGCCGGCCGTGGCATGCTCGGAGCCGTGACCGTACGCGCCGCCAGCTCCGTCCTCGTCGGCCGCCAGAGTGAACTGGCGGCCCTGCGCGACGCCCTCGCCCGGGCGCGCACCGGGGAGCCGACCACGGTGCTGGTCGGCGGCGAGGCCGGGGTGGGCAAGACCCGGCTGCTGGAGGAGTTCGGCGGGCTGGCCACCGCCGCCGGGGCGCGGCTGCTCGTCGGCCAGTGCCTGGAGCTGGGCGAGGCGGGCCTGCCGTTCGCGCCGTTCGCCGCCGCGCTGCGCGACGTGCTGCGCCAGGACGGCCCGGGCGTCCTCGACGGGTACGAGGGGGAGTTCGCCCGGCTGCTGCCGGAGCTGGCCCGGGTCCCGGCCGGGGTCGCCGTGCCCGCCGCCGTACCGACCTCCGACGCTCCCCGCGGCTACCTGTTCGACCTGGTCGCCGGGCTGTTCCACCGGCTCGCCGCGGCGCAGCCGCTGGTGCTGGTGATCGAGGACCTGCACTGGGCCGACCGGTCCACCCGCGACCTGATCGGCTTCCTGGTCCGGGCCGCCCGCACCGCCCGGCTGCTGCTGGTCTGCACGTACCGCACCGACGAACTGCACCGCGGGCACCCGCTGCGCCCCTTCCTGGCCGAACTGGACCGCGCCCGCGGCGTCGAGCGGGTCGAACTGGGCCGCCTGGACCGGGACGGCACCGCCGCGATCCTGACCGACCTGCTCGGCGCCGAGCCGGCCGCCCGCGCCGTCGAGGATGTGCACGACCGCACCCAGGGCAACCCGTTCTTCATCGAGGAACTGGCCGCCGCCGGTGACCCGATCGGCTGTGCCGCCCTTCCGGACACCCTGCGCGACCTGCTGCTGGCCCGGGTGGACCGGCTGCCCGACGCGGCCCAGCGGGTGCTGCGGATCGCCGCGGCCGGCGGCACCCGCTTCGCCCACCAGCTGATCGCCCAGGTCGCCGGCCTGCCCGAGGCGGAGCTGGAGGACGCGCTGCGCGCCGCCGTCGCCGCCCAGCTGGTGGTGGCCGACCCGGACGGCGACTACGAGTTCCGGCACGCGCTGGTCCGCGAGGCGGTGCACGACGAACTGCTCCCCGGCGAGCACGCCCGGCTGCACGCCCGGTTCGCCGCCGCCATCGAGGCGCAGCCGCACCTGGTCCCCGCCGGCCGCGCGCCGGCCGAGATCGCCCACCACTGGTACGCCGCGCACGACCACCCCCGGGCCCTGGTGACCGCCCGCGCCGCGGCCCGCGCCGCCGCCGAGCGGTACGCGTACGCGGAGCAGAGCCGGCTGCTGGAACGGGTGCTGGAGCTCTGGGAACTGGTGCCCGACGCGGCCGACCGGCTCGGCATGGACCACCTGGCGGTGCTGGAGGAGACGCTGGCCGCCGCCACCACCGCCGGTGACTACAAGCGGGCGCTCACCCTGGCCCGGGCCGCGCTGGCCGAGGTCGACGCCGACGCCGAGCCGCTGCGTGCCGCCGGCCTGCTCGACCGGCACGCCCGGATGCTGGCCATGCTCGGCAAGGCCGACGGCGCCGCCGAGCTGCGGGAGGCGTACCGGCTGGCCGGGCGGGTGCCGGACGGGCCGGAGCGGCTGCGCCTGCTCGCCGGCATCACCGCCCAGCTGGCCCGGATCGACCCGGTCGACGGCACCCGGCTCGCGGCCGAGATGCTGGCCGCGGCGCAGGAGTCGGGGATCGACCAGACGATGCTGCCGGTGCAGCTGGCGGTGCTCTGCCACCGGCAGGGCTCGGCCGACCTGGGGCTGGCCGAGGTGGACCGGGCCGAGCAGCTGGCCCGGGCCGCCGGCAACGCCGAGAGCCTGGTCACCGCGCTGGTCTACCGCTCCGACGTGCTCTTCGAACTCGGCCGGTACGCCGAGTCGGCGCAGGCGGCCGCGGACGGGGTGACCGAGGCCCGCCGGGTCGGGATCAGCCGGTCCACCGGCGCGTACCTGCTGTCCAACCAGGCCGAGGCGCTGCTGGCGCTGGGCCGGTGGACGGAGGCCGAGGAGATCTGCGCCGAGGCGGCCCGGATCGACCCGCCGGGCGTCTCCGGCCTGCACTGGCTGCAACTGCGCGCCGGGCAGCGGCTGGCCCAGGGGCACCCGGGCGCGGACGAGGCGGTCGGCCGGGCGCTGGGCTTCCTGAACCGCCCCTACCTGCACGCGCACCAGCGGCTGCCGCTGCTGGAGCTGCGCCTGGAGGCGGCGCTGGCCGCCGACGACCGTACCGAGGCGCGGCGCGCGGCCGAGGCGGCGCTGGTCGACCCCGACCTGCCCGGCTGCCCCCGGTACGCCTGGCCGGTGCTGACCGCGCTGGCCCGGACCGCCCGGCAGCTCGACGACGAGTCGCTGGTCGCCCGGGTCACCGCGCTCGCCGCCAGCGTGCCGGTCCGGTTCCCCGCCGAGCGGGCGCACGCCGCCGAGCTGGCCGCCACCGTCGCCGCCGGGGACGACCCGCTGGCCGCCTGGCGGACGGCGGTGAGCGCGTGGCGCGCCGACGGGCAGCCCTGGCCGCTCGGCCGGGCGCTGCTCTCGCTGGCCGAGGCGGCCGCCGCGGCCGGCGAGCGGGACGAGGTGTCGGCAGCGGTGGCCGAGGTCGCCGCGATCGCCGACCGGCTCGGTGCGCCGCCGCTGGCCGAGCGGGCGGCCACCCTGGCCCGGCGGGTCGGGCTGCGCGGCGCGACCCGCGGCCGCCCCGGCGCCGACCTGCTCACCCTGCGCGAACGCGAGGTGCTGCGGCTGGTCGCCGAGGGGCACAGCAACAGCCGGATCGCCGAGGAGCTGTTCATCTCGCCGAAGACGGCGAGCGTGCACGTGTCCCGGATCATCGCCAAGCTCGACGTGAGCAACCGGGTCGAGGCCGCCGCGCTCGCCCACCGCCTCGGCCTCCTCGCCGAACCCGCCGCCTCCTGACGGCTCGCGCACGGTCCCGGAACGAGTGGCCATCCCGCGCGGACAGCCACTCGTTCCGGGACCGAGCGGGCGGCGGGGGTCAGGGTTGCGGGAGGTAGATGCGCCAGCCGTCGATGGTGACGGGCGTCAGGCGGTCCGGCTCGGCGCGGGTCCGCTGGTCGAGGCGGGCGGCCAACGGCGAGCCGACGGGCGCGACCCAGGCGGGAGCCGCCGCCTGCCGCACCGCCCGCCGGTACGGCAGGTAACGGTCGTGGCCGGGACTCAGGTCGTCGTCGACCACCGCGCAGACCACGTCCTCGGCGCTGGCGAAGGTGAGCCGGTTGCAGGTCCAGTAGCCGCCGTAGACGTGCCGGACGCCGCGCTCGCGCAGCGTGGCCACGAGCGCGGCGTGCCGGGCCTCGGCGGCCCGCACGGCCGGGGCGGTGCCGATCGCGCCGGCCGTGGCGACGACGGCGGTGCCGGCGGTCGCCGCGAGCACGCCGACCGCCGCGACCCGGAGCGCGCCCGGCCGCCAGCCTGTCGCGTCCGGCCCGGCCGACCGCCGTGCCGCCGGTCGGACGCCTGACCTCGGGTCAGCGCTCCGCGCGTCACCGGCCGGCCCGGCATCCCGACCGGCGGTTCGGGTGTCCGGTCCGGTGCCGGCCGGTTCAGCCGCGGCTCGTGACCTCGCGCCCCGGGCGGCGGTCCAGAGTGGCCAGAGCAGGGCGGGCAGGGAGACCAGCAGGCAGGACAGGTAGCGCGAACTCTCCACCGGGGTCCGCCCGGCGGCGCTGCTGACGGCGTAGACGGCGAGCGTGGCGACGCCACCCAGCACGAGCGCGAGCCGGATCGCCGCCCCCACCCGCGGATGCACGCCGGTGCCGCCGGTGCGCAGGGTGCGCCAGGCGGTGGCGCCGGCCACCGCGAGCAGCACCGGCAGGGCCACCGCCCACCAGAGCTGCCAGGTGGCGCAGTGGCTCGGCGAGCAGAAGCCCATGCCCAGCGGCGGGCCGAGCACCAGCGCGCCGTGCAGCCGGTCGGCCCAGCCGGCGCTCTGGTCGGCGCCGCCGGCGGCGAGTACGGCGGCGAACGGGTTGCCGCCGGTCAGCAGGCTGTGCCCGAGCAGCGGCGCGGCGCCGAGCACGGCGGCGAGCCCGAGCAGCGCGCCGGCCCGGCCGCGCAGCTCACGCCGGCGGAACCCGAGCAGCACCGCGCCGGTCGCCGCCACGTACGGCAGCACCAGCGGGTCCACCCAGGCCATCAGCCCGGCCAGGAACCCCCAGGCCGCCCAGCGGGGCAGCCGGCGCCCCGGCCGCCCGGCGGCCAGGTCGTACGCGAGCAGGGCGAGCGCCATCCCGGCCACGTTCATCTCGGGGTAGCCGCCCCCGGCGATGAGCTGGTTCTTCACGATCCGGTCGGAGCCGAGCGCGAGCAGCGCGACCACCAGGAGGGCGAACCACCGGTCCCCGGTGAGCCGCACGCTCAGCCGCCAGGCGAGCAGCACGAACAGGGCGTACAGCGCCAGGGTGGGCAGCCGCAGCCCGAGCACGGAGGGCCCGGCCAGCGCGAACACCGGCGCGGCCAGGTACGCCTCCAGCGGCCCCATGTACTCCTGGCCGTAGAACCAGACCGGGAACTCGCGCCCCTGGGCGATGTGCAGCGCGGCCAGGCCCATGGTGGCCTCGTCGCTGTTCGTCGGCGGCGCGTCGTGCAGCAGCAGCCAGAGGCGGTAGCCGACCCCGGCCACGATCGCCGCCACGGTGAGCAGCCCGGCCAGCCCGGTCCACCGGGCGCCCGGCAGCGCGCGCGGCGCGGTGCGGCGCCGCTGGCGTACCCCCGTGGTCATGGGCCGATCATGGCACCTGGCCGGCGCCGGGCCGGGCAGCGGTGCCGGCGGGTCAGCCGGCGGTGCCCACCGTGACGCCCTCGCGGGCCTCCAGCGCCTGCCGGTAGAGCCGGCCGGCCCGGTACGACGAGCGCACCAGCGGCCCGCTCATCACCCCGGCGAAGCCGATCTCCTCGGCCTCCTCGCGCAGCTCGACGAACTCCTCCGGCTTGACCCAGCGGGTGACCGGGTGGTGCCGGGGGGAGGGGCGCAGGTACTGGGTGATGGTGATCAGCTCGCAGCCGGCCTCGTGCAGGTCACGCAGCGCCTGCGAGACCTCGGCCCGCTCCTCGCCCATGCCCAGGATCAGGTTGCTCTTGGTGACCAGGCCGGCGGCGCGGGCCTGCCGGATGACGTCCAGCGAGCGCTCGTAGCGGAACGCCGGGCGGATCCGCTTGAAGATCCGCGGCACGGTCTCGACGTTGTGCGCGAGCACCTCGGGCCGCGACCCGAACACCTCGGCGAGCTGCTCCGGGTCGGCGTTGAAGTCGGGGATCAGCAGCTCCACGCCGCAGCCGGCCTGGAGCGCGTGGATCTGGCGCACGGTCTCGGCGTAGAGCCAGGCGCCGCCGTCGGGCAGGTCGTCGCGGGCCACGCCGGTGACGGTGGCGTAGCGCAGGCCCATCGCGGCCACCGACTCGGCGACCCGGCGCGGCTCGTCGGCGTCGAACTCGGCCGGCTTTCCGGTGTCGATCTGGCAGAAGTCGCAGCGGCGGGTGCACTGGTCGCCACCGATGAGGAAGGTGGCCTCCCGGTCCTCCCAGCATTCGTAGATGTTGGGGCAGCCGGCCTCCTGACAGACGGTGTGCAGCCCCTCGCGCGAGACGAGCCCGCGCAGCTGGGTGTACTCCGGGCCCATCTTGGCCTTGACCTTGATCCACGGCGGCTTGCGCTCGATCGGCGTCTCGGCGTTGCGCGCCTCGATCCGCAGCATGCGCCGCCCCTCGGGGGCGGGCGTCGCGGTACGCGCGGCCGGGCCGGTCGTCGGCGCGGAGTGCTCGATCGTCACGAATCCGAGCCTACGCCCGACGGCCGCCGTCGATGTACGTCGGGCGACCGGCGTCACGCCGCGGGGCTTGTGACGGTCGACACCCGGCCGCCCCGAAAAGCGTCACATCCGGGCCGGCCGGCCTGCTACCGTGCCCGGCAAAGCTGTGACGGAGCCGAGTAACGGGCCGATCCGCCAGTCGAAGAGAGCCGCCGGTTGCTGTGAGGCGGTCTGGCGCCGGCCCGCGAAGACCCTCCCGAGCTGCGGGAAGAACGGCGCTCGCGCCCAGTAGACCCCGCCCGGCTGGCCCCGGTCACCAGGCGACGAACGAGGCTCCCGTTCGCGGGGGCGAAGGTGTGGTGGCACCGCGAGGTTCCCGCTCGCCCACACCTCCCGGGGATCGCGTTGCGATTGATCGAGGAGGTAACCGCCGTGCAACGCATCCTTTCCGCCCAGCTTCCCGCCCAGGTCGGCAGGTCCGTCCGGATCGCCGGCTGGGTGCACCGCCGCCGGCTGCTCAAGTCGGTGGCCTTCCTGATCGTCCGGGACGCCGCCGGGCTCGCCCAGGTGGTGGTCACCGACCCGGCCGTGCGCACCCAACTGGCGGCGCTGACCGAGGAGACAGTCGTCGAGGTCACCGGCACGGCGGTCGCGAACGCCACCGCGCCCGCCGGGGTCGAGGTCACCGCGCCGGTGGTACGACCGCTCGGCCCGCCCGCCGTGCCGCCCCCGTTCGACCTGTTCCGGCCGGAACTGACCGCGAGCCTGCCCACCCAGCTCGACCACGCGCCGGTCGCGCTGCGCCACCCGACCCGGTCGGCGGCGCTGCGCGTCTCGGCGGCGGCCGTGGCCGGCTTCCGCGCCGCGCTCGACGCCCGCGACTTCGTGGAGATCCACACCCCGAAGGTGGTCGCCTCGTCCACCGAGAGCGGGGCGAACGTGTTCGCGCTGGACTGGTTCGGCCGGCCCGCGTACCTGGCCCAGTCGCCGCAGTTCTACAAGCAGCTGATGGTGGGCGTGTTCGAGCGGGTCTACGAGGTCGGGCCGGTGTTCCGGGCCGAGCCGCACGACACCGTCCGGCACCTGGCGCAGTACACCTCGCTCGACGCCGAGCTGGGCTTCGTCACCGACCACCGGGACGTGATGGCCGTGCTGCGGCACACCCTGGCCGGCATGCTCGACGCGGTGGCGGGGCGCGCCGGTGCGGCGCTGGCCACGCTCGGCGTCGAGGCCCCCGAGGTGCCGGCGGAGATCCCGGCGGTGCACTTCACCGAGGCGCTGAAGATCGCCGGCGCGCCGGCCGACGAGCCGGACCTCGCCCCGGCGCACGAGCGGGCGCTGGGGGAGTGGGCCCGGCGGGAACACGGCTCGGAGTTCCTCTTCGTCACCGGCTACCCGATGGCGAAGCGGCCCTTCTACACCCATCCGGACCCGGCGCGGCCGGCCTACTCCAACGGCTTCGACCTGCTGTTCCGGGGGCTGGAGCTGGTGACCGGCGGGCAGCGGCTGCACCGGCACGCCGACTACCTGGCGGCGCTCGCGGCGCGCGGCGAGCCGGTCGAGCCGTACGCCGGCTACGTCGACGCGTTCCGGCACGGCATGCCGCCGCACGGCGGCTTCGCCATCGGCCTGGAACGCTTCGTCGCCCGCCTGCTGACCGTCCCCAACATCCGCCAGGTCACCCCCTTCCCCCGCGACCTCCACCGCCTCACCCCGTAACCCCGCCCGCCCACCCTCTCGTCGTTGATCATGAGGTTGGCGGCGGTGAAGGAGATCGACTTCGCCGTCAACCTCATGATCGACGGGGTGGGGTGGGGGGTGGGGTGGGTGGGGGGTGGGGGTTAGGGGCCTAGGAGGTCCCAGGGGTTGCCGGATGGGTCGCGGAAGACGGCTACCTGGCCGTAGGGCTCGGTGCGCGGGGGTTTGACGAACTCCACCTTCGCCTCGACCATGCGGCGGTAGGTGGCGTCGAAGTCGTCGACCCGGAGGAAGAAGCCGACCCGGCCGGCGACCTGGTCGCCCACCGCCGCCTCCTGCCGGTCGCCGTCGGCGCGGGCGAGCAGCAGCCCGGTCCCGCCGCCGGGCGGGCGGACCACCACCCAGCGCTTGGGTCGGCCGTCGTTGGTCAGCGACGGCGAGTCCTCCGTCAGCTCGAAGCCGAGCACCTCGGTGAAGAAGGCGATCGCCGGGTCGTACTCGGCGACGACGAGGGTGACCAGGTCGATCCGGGTGGCCACGGACGGTCAGGCCAGCAACGTCGGCAGCCGGCGCTCGACCACCGGCAGCACGTCGGCCACGGTGACCGGGCGGCCCAGCTCGGCGGTGAGCGAGGTGACCCCGGCGTCGCGGATGCCGCACGGCACGATCCGGTCGAAGTAGCCCAGGTCGCAGTCGCAGTTGATGGAGAAGCCGTGCAGGGTCACGCCGCGGGCGACCCGGATGCCGATGGCGGCGACCTTGCGGGCCGGGCCCCGGTCGTCCTCGGGCACCCACACCCCGCTGCGGCCCTCGACCCGGCCGGCGGTCAGCCCGAACTCGGCGCACACCTCGATCAGCAGCTGCTCGGTGCGGCGGACGTAGGCGACCACGTCCACCGGGTCGGGCAGGCGCAGGATCGGGTAGCCGACCAGCTGCCCCGGACCGTGCCAGGTGATCTTGCCGCCGCGGTCGACGTCGATGACCGGGGTGCCGTCCATCGGGCGGTCCCACGGCTCGGTCCGCTTGCCCGCGGTGTAGACGCTCGGGTGCTCCAGCAGCAGCACGGTGTCGGCGCGCTCGCCGGCCACCACCGACTCGTGCAGCCGGCGCTGCTCGTCCCAGGCGGCCTGGTAGTCGAGGACACCGGCGCGGACGGCCGTGAGGCCGGGGGTCGTCGTGGTCACGGCTTCAGCGTAGACCCGTACTCGCCGGTCACCTGGGGTGAGCCGGCTCACCACGGGCCGGCCGCCCCGCTCTCCCGGAGCGCGGTCAGGCCGGTCGGGCGCGGTCAGGGCCGGCGGGGCGCGATCGGGGCCGGCGGGGCGCGTCAGGCCGGGGGGACCCGCCACAGCCAGACGTCGTCCACCCGCTGCGGCTCGCCGAGCAGCGCGGTCACGGTGCGGCGCACGGCGTCCTCGTGCACGTCGTACTTGGCCCCGTGCACCCGGTCCGGCATCACCACCACCTCGACCCGCCAGTGCCGCAGGTCGGTCAGCGCCTCGGTGATGGAGCCCTCGGTGATGATCGGCACCAGGCCGTCCCGGCCGGCCTGGTCGACCAGCGCGCCGAACGGGCGGGGGACCGGGCCGATCCGGCCCCGGCCGTCCGGCCCGCCCGGGCCCAGGAAGAACCCCGACGGGATGGCGAACTCACCCTGCCGGTGCGCGAGGGCGTACGCCTGCCAGCGCTGGCCGTCCGGGTAGACGTCGAGGGTCAGCGGCACCGGGGTGAGCACCCCGCCCGGCGAGACGTGCTCCCGCCAGGTCCCGGCGGTGATGAACCGCGGGATCGGCTCGCGTTCGATGGTCAGCAGCGGGGTCGGTACCAGCGGCAGCAGCGCCGCGGCGAAGCCGATCCCCCAGGCCAGCCGCGTCGCCCGGCGCCGCGGCGGGTGCGCGCGCAACCGGTCGACGGCGTACGCCAGCAGCAGCCCGATCATCGGGGTCACCACCAGCGCCAGCCGGGCCGGCAGGGCGGCGTTCACCACCGGCAACTGCCCGACCAGGTCGAAGGGCATCGGCAGGTCGGTGCGGCGCCCGTCGACCTTGGCCTCCGGCCCGAAGGAGAGCAGCGTGAAGACCACCGCGGTGACGCCGATCGCCCACAGGGTGGCCCGGCGACCCGGGTCCGCGCGCCGCCACAGCGCCACGAAGCAGGCCACCGCCAGCACCAGCAGCGGTACGCCGAAGAACGAGTTCTCCTCGGTCGGGTTCGGCGCCAGCCGGGTGCCCAGCCCCACCTCGCCGGCCAGCGACCGGCGCGGGTACGCCCCGAACGAGACCACGTCCTCGGAGTGGATCACCGCGTCGAAACCGGTGCCGTGGAACCGCTGCGGACCGGCGAAGTGCAGCCAGAGCGGGTACGCCAGCAGCAGCCCGGCCACCACGGCGGTGACCGCCAGCCCGCGCAGGAGGCTGGGCAGCGCGTCCCGGGCCTCGGCGCGGCGGGCCGGGTGCAGCGCCCAGACGGCGAGGAATACGCCGAGCGCGAGCGCGGTGAAGAAGAGCCCCTCGGCCGCGATGGAGAAGGCGACAGCGACCAGCACGCCGAGCACCACCCCGTTGCGCAGCAGGTGCTCCCGGCGGCGCAGCGCGAAGACCCGCCAGACCAGCAGCGGCACCAGCCAGCCGGCGGTCCAGTTCAGGTGGGCGTTGGCGTGCGAGACCATGCCGGGGGAGAAGGCGATGAACAGCGCGCCGACGGCGGCGGCGAGCGGGCTGCGCACCAGGTGCCGGGAGAGCAGCCAGTACCAGGCCAGCGCGGTGGCGACCAGGTTGAGGGTGAGGATCACCAGGAACGTCGCGGGCGGCCCGATCAGGTAGGTCAGCGGGGCGAAGACCGCCGCGTACACCGTGATCGAGGTGTTGACCGCGAGGTTCACCCCGTCCGGCACGTTGATCAGGTACGTGAAGAACGGGTTCTCCCCGTGGGTCAGCGCGTGGCCGCCGAAGGCCAGCAGCCACTCGAAGAGCGCCTGGTCGCTGGAGTTGACGGTGATGGTGCGGACGTTCGGGTCCCGCCACAGGCCGCTGGTCACCCAGAGGGCGAGCGCCAGCGCGGCCAGCGCCACGTACAGGTCGGCCCGCCGGTCGCGGGCGACGCGCGGCGGCGAGGCGGGCGAGGGCGCCAGGGACGGGGAGGTCGGCACGCAGCGGACGTTACCAACCGGACCTGGACACGCCGGTCAGACCCGAAAGCTCGGCGACCCGGTGTCGGGGCCGGCGTTCACCCCGCCGGCCCGACCAGCCGGAACGGCGGCTCGGGGCGGCCGCCGCGGCCGCTGACGCACACCTCGACGACCGTGAATGTGTGACCGTGCCCCATGTCACACCGTCGACACCTCGACGTAACGTCGCGGCAATTCGCGGGTGACTCAGCTCACAACCCCGTCAGGAGGCCCCCGTGCGCTGCTCCCCATCCCTGCTCGCCCGGCTCACCGGCGCCGTCGCCGGGGCCGTACTCGCCGCCGCGGCGGCGCTGGCCGTCGCCGCTCCCGCCCAGGCCGCCAGCCTCACCCAGGTGACCGGCTTCGGCTCGAACCCCGGCAACCTCGCCATGTACGCCTACCGTCCGGACAACCTGCCGGCGAACGCGCCGGCCGTGGTGCTGCTGCACGGCTGCACCCAGAACGCCGCCGGCTACTTCGCCAACTCCGGCTGGCAGAAGTACGCCGACCAGTGGAAGTTCGCCCTGATCGTGCCGGAGCAGAAGTCCGCCAACAACGCCAACAGCTGCTTCAACTGGTTCGAGACCGGGGACACCGCCCGGGGCCAGGGTGAGGCGCTGTCGATCAAGCAGATGGTCGACCACGCCAGGAGCAGCTACGGCACCGCCGCCAACCGGGTCTACGTCAGCGGGCTCTCCGCCGGCGGGGCGATGAGCGCGGTCATGCTCGCCGCCTACCCGGACGTCTTCGCCGGCGGTTCGGTGATCGCCGGCATCCCGTACCGCTGCGCCACCGGCATGGTGAACGCGTTCTCCTGCATGAGCCCGGGCGTGGACAAGACCCCGGCGCAGTGGGGCGACCTGGTGCGCAACGCCCATGCCGGCTACTCCGGGTCGCGCCCGAAGGTCGCCATCTGGCACGGCACCGGCGACTACACGGTGGCGGTGGCGAACGCGACCGAGTCCCGGGACCAGTGGACCAACGTGCTCGGCGTGTCGCAGACCCCGACCAGCACCGCCCAACTGCCCGCCGGCACCAGCCTCGAGGTGTACGGCAACGGCGCGGTCCGCCTCTACCGGGTCTCCGGGATGGGGCACGGCACGCCGGTCGACCCCGGCTCCGGCGCCGAGCAGTGCGGCAGCACCGCCGCGTACTTCCTGGACACCATCTGCTCCACCCACCGGGACGCGGTCTTCTTCGGCCTCGACGGCGGCGGCACCGACCCGACCCCCACCAGCCCGACGCCCACCCCGACCGCGACCCCGACCACCCCGCCCACCTGCGTCACCGCCAGCAACTACGCGCACGTCACCGCCGGCCGCGCCTACCACTCCGGCGGCTACGCCTACGCCAACGGCTCCAACCAGCGCATGGGCCTCTACAACACCTTCAACACCACCACCCTCCAGCAGACCGCCCCCAACCACTGGGTCATCGGCTGCTGACCCCACCCCGGTCGCGCGTTGATCATGAAGTTGGTGTCGGCCACACCGGCGTGTCGCGACAACAACTTCATGATCAACCGCGGTCCGCGGGTGGGGTCACTCGGTGAGGGCGGCGTGGAGGGCGCTGGGGAGGTCGGGGTGGTGGTGGTGGAAGCCGGCGGTGGTGAGGGCGGCGGGCAGGACGCGGGAGCTGGAGAGGGCCTCGGTGGAGAAGCCGCCGAGCACCACCTTCAGCGCCAGCGCCGGGATCGGCATGAACGCCGGGCGGCGCAGCTGCCGGGCCAGTTCCCGGGTGAACTCGGCGTTGGTCGACGGGGCCGGACCGACCAGGTTGACCGGTCCGGCGACGCTGTCGGATTCGAGCAGGAACACCGTGGCCGACAGCCAGTCGGCCATCGAGATCCACGGCCACCACTGCCGGCCGCTGCCCAGCTTGCCGGAGATGCCCAGCCGCATCGGCAGCAGCTGCGGCTTGAGCATCCCGCCGTCGCGGTGCAGCGGCAGGCCGATGCGCATCCGCACCACCCGTACGCCAGCGTCCTCGGCCGGCCGGGTGGCGGCCTCCCAGACCCGGCAGACGTCGGCCAGGAAGCCCTCGCCGGCCGGCGCGTCCTCCTCCACCGCCCGGTCGCCGGTGTCGCCGTACCAGCCGACCGCCGACGAGTTGAGCAGCGCCTTCGGCCGGTCCGCCGCCGGCAGGCCGGCGATGGTGATCGCCAGCGTGGTGGTGGTGTCCACCCGGCTCGACCGGATGAGCTGCCGGTACGCGTCGTTCCAGCGCCGGTCGCCGACCCCGGCGCCGGCCAGGTTGACCACCGCGTCGGACTCGGCGACCACCGCCGGGTCGAGCTGCGCCGCCGACGGGTTCCACTGCCGCTCGTCCGCGCCGCGGGGCGGACGCCGGACCAGCCGGGTGACCTGGTGCCCGTCGGCGACGAGCCGGTCGGCCAGGCGGGTGCCGAGGAAGCCGGACGCGCCGGCCATCAGGATCCGCATGCTCATATCTTCGGGTACGGACGGCGCACCGGATGCGTTGAGCCGGGTGGACCTTCTCTCATCCCACCGGTGACGGCTGCCGCAGGTCGGCCAGCAGCCGCTCGACCTCCGCGTACGCGTCCCGGGGGAGCGGGCCGAGCGCGAGGGTCGCGAAGTTCTCCTCGGCCTGGGCCGCCGTGCGGCAGCCCGGGATCGGCACCGTCCGTGGGCTGCGGGCCAGCAGCCAGCCGAGCGCGCCCTGGCCGAGGGTACGGCCGTCCGCGGTGAGCGCCGCGCGGATCTGCTCGACCCGGGCCGCCCAGGCCGGCGTGGGTCGCCCGTCGGTGAACCAGACCAGCCACTCCGGGGCCAACCCGCGTACGTCGTCCCGGCCGACCGCCCGGGTCGAGCCGGTGAGCAGCCCCATCGCCAGCGGGCCCCGGTTCAGGCTGGCCAGGTCGTACGCCTCGCAGACGGCCAGCGTCGCGGCGTTGTCCAGCAGCACCGACTGGTCGTGCTGGATCGCCGCGCAGTGCGGGCCGGCCTGCGCGAACGCCTCCGCCGAGGCGGGGTTGTCGGTGCTCCACCCGTACGCCCGGATCTTGCCCTGGGCGACCAGGCCCTCCAGGGTGTCGACCAGGTCGAGCGCGGCGGCCGCCGGCAGGTCGTTGATGTGCAGTTGGTAGAGGTCGACGTGGTCGGTGCCGAGCCGGCGCAGCGACTCCTCCAGGCTCTGCACGCAGTAGGCGGGGCTGGCGTCGGTGCCGGTCCACCGCCGGGTCGCCTCGTCGGCGCGGTTGCCGAACTTGGTGGCGATCACCGCCCGGTCGCGGCGGCCGGCGAGCGCCCGGCCGAGGATCCGCTCGCTGTGCCCGGCGCCGTAGTTGCTGGCCGTGTCGAAGAGCGTCACGCCCGCGTCGAGCGCGGCGTGGATGGTGCGGACCGACTCGCCGTCGTCGACCTCGCCCCAGCCGAACGGCTGCCCGCCGTCGCCCCACAGTGGTCCACCGATCGCCCAGCACCCCATGCCGAGCGCGCTGACCTCGATTCCGCTGCGACCCAGTGTCCGTGTCATCGTCATGCGCCCAGCTTTCAACCTGGAGCGCGCTCCAGGTCAAGCGCTACGCTGCCGCCATGCCCGGCTACGCCCCCTCCGAAGCCGCCCGGCGCAGCGGCTTCAGCCTCGACACCCTCCGCTACTACGAGAAGATCGGCCTGCTCAGCGGCGTCGGCCGCACCTCCGGCGGGCGGCGGGTCTTCACCGACGAGGACCTCAGCTGGCTGGTGCTGTTCCGCTGCCTGCGCGACACCGGCATGCCGATCGCCGAGATGTGCCGCTACGCCGAACTCGCCCGCGAGGGCGACCACACCGCCGGCGAGCGGAGAGCGCTGCTCCAGCGCCACGCCGAGCGGGTCGAGGAGCAGATGCGCCTGCTCCAACGCCAGTACGACCACCTCCGCGAGAAGATCCGCTTCTACGACCGCCTTCCCGACTGACGGCGCCCGGCCCGATGGTCGCGGCCCGACGACGAGCGGCGCCGGCCCGCCGATCGCCCTGGTCGTGTCGATACCTCTGAGCATCGATATGACTCAGCGGTATCACCCTCGACCGCCACCCTCCCACCGGGGCGCCGGGCAGCCGGGGAGCCGGTCGCTCAGCCGGTGTGGGCCAGGCGGGCGAGGACCGGGGTGAGCGGCTCCAGCGCGTCGGCGCGTACGACGAAGCGGGTGACGCCCCAGCGGCGCCGGTGCTCGGCGACCGCCGCGACGATCTCGTCCTCGGTGCCGATCAGCACGAACGGCGTGGCCAGCAGTTCGGCGACGGTCAGGCCGGTCTCGGCGGCGGTCTGTGCCGCCGCCGCCTCGGCGTCGTCGGTTACCGCTACCTGCTGCACCAGGGCCTCCAGCACCGGCGGCTCGGCCCGTCCGGCCGCCCCGGCGGCCACGCACTCGAGCTGGTGCTCGATCTCCGCCGCCCGCCAGCGCACCTCGTGCTGGTGCCCGTCGGGCAGGGTACGGCCCAGCCCGGCCAGCCCGACCACGTCGGCGTGCGCGCCCGCCCAGCGCAGCAGCGTCGAGTTCGCCCCGCCGAAGGTCAGCGGGACCCGCCGCTGCACCGGACGCGGGTTGTCCAGCCGGGCCGCCCGCATCGCCAGCTCCGGGGTGTCGACGGTGACCTCCTCGCCGTCGAGCAGGGCCCGGACCGCCTCGGCGACGGCCACGCAGCGGCGGACCCGGCCGGCCACGTCGGGGCGCTCGCGGCCGACCGCGCGCCACTCGACCGGGGTGTGCCCGGCACCGATGCCGAGCCGGGCCCGACCGCCGGAGAGCACGTCGAGGGTGGCCACGTCCGAGGCGAGCAGCATCGGCTCGCGGATCCCGGCGTTCGACACGTACGACCCGAGCCCGATGGTGGAGGTCACCGCGGCCGCGGCGGCCAGCGCGACGAACGGCGACCCGACAGCGCCGGGATGGTCGGCGGCGAGCAGCGCGTGGTAGCCGGCCGCCTCGGCCCGCCGGGCCAGGTCGAGCCAGCCCGGGCCGTCGGTGGGCTGGGCCTGGAGGGAGAAGATCGCCATCCGCCCACCCTGCCGCCCGTCCGCCCCGAGCGGCCAGCCGAACCGCCCCGTTTCTGCTACCGGCAGACCCGTGGCTCAGGTGGACGGCTCGTTCTCGACGTGTTCGTGCCAGCGGGCGCGGACGGCGGCCTCGTGCGCCTCGTGTTCGGCCTTCTCCTGGAAGACCACGTCACGCAGCGCCCGCCGGGAATCCGCCATCACCACCACCTCGACCGTCACCAGACCCACACAGATGGCGGTCAGCAGGGCGAGCGCGGCGAGCCCGGGCAGCCCTCCGGCGAGCGGGATGGCGGCGATCAGCAGCAGCACCGTGCCGAGCCGGGTCCAGGAGAGCGTGTGCAGGGTGCGCGCCTGGAAGAGCATGTTCGCGCAGAGATAGCAGGCCACCCCGCCGAAGAGCAGCGGTACGCCCGGGCCGTGCGGCGGCTCGGCCAGCGGCACCTCGGGGTCGGCGATGTCGTGCACGATCTCCTCGGCACCCAGCGCGAACAGGATGATGCCGGCGATCATCACCAGGTAGAAGTAGGCGTAGGCGTCCCGGGCCATGGCGACCCGGGCGCGGCCCTTCGCCACGTGCAGCGCGATCCGGGCGGCCGGCCCGACCACGTCGTAGTGCGCCCACCAGAGCGCGGCGGTGAAGAAGATGCCGAGCACGGCCGCCGCGACGGCCGGCCAGGTCGGCGGCTGGCCGAGCAGGTTGCTGCCCACGCCGACCGAGATCACCGACTCGCCCAGGGCGATGATCAGGATGAGGTCGTACCGCTCGGTCCAGTGTTCCGCGGACGTCACCGTCCAGCCCCAGGCGCCGGCGACCAGGCCCATGCCGTACTGGAGCACGACCACGCTCACCCAGAGGCCGTCCCGCACCCCGCCGGCCAGGCCGGGATCGTCGATCAGCGGCGGGATCAGCGCGGCGCCGACGAGCAGCAGCGTGCTGGCCACCAGTTCGGGCGAGTACTTCAGCAGCAGCCGGCGCTCACCGGGTCGCTCCTTGGCGACGTGCCAGTAGAGCAGCAGGTGCACGCTGCGGATCACCAGGTAGCTGAGCGCGACCACCATCGGCCCGGCGGCCATGTCCTGGGTCGGGCCGAACGCCTGGGGCAGGGAGAGCGCGAAGCAGAACAGGGCCGCCATGGCGAGGACCATCAGCGCCGGGACGAAGCCCTCGCCGAGCCGGACCCGGGTGGCCACCACGCAGTGCACCACCCAGACCCACCACAGCACGGCGAGCACCAGCATGGCGTGCAGCAGGCTGCGGCCGGAGACGTCCATCGCGGTGGCCCGGGTGATGATGAAGAACGAGAAGACGAAGACCAGGTCGAAGAAGACCTCGAACCGGTCCACCCGGGCGCCGGGGGCGATCGCGATGGCCGGGCCCAGCCGCCCGCGCCGCCCGATGCCACCCATCACCCCACTGTCGCAGCGCGCCCGCCCGACAGGGGCCGGAATGGGCTCAGCCCGACGCCCGGTACCGCAGGCCGTCCATCAACAGGTCGAGCAGGCGGCTCGCCTGCTCCCGCTGGGCCGGCTCGCCGGCGGCGAGGGAGACCCCGCTGAGGCCGGCCAGCACGTCCTCCGCGCGGACGTCGGCCCGGACCGCGCCGGCCGCGGTGGCCGCGTCGAGCAGCCGGGTGAGCGCGGCGATCAGCAGGTCGCGGCTCTGCGCGTACGGGTTGCTGCCGGCGGCGATCACCAGGCGCAGCGCGTCGGCCATGCCCCGTTTGGTGGCGAAGTAGTCGACGAACCGGTCCATCCAGGCCCGGGTGGCCCGGTCCGGCGGCAACTGCCCGAGCAGTTCCTCCGCCGAGTCGCAGAGCTTGGCCAACTCGTTGCGGTACGCCGCCTCGACCAGCGCCTCCCGGGTGGGGAAGTGGCGGTAGAGGGTGCCGATGCCCACCCCGGCGTCCTTGGCGACGGCGTCCAGGGTTACCTCCGCCCCCGGTCGGGAAAACGCCCGTACCGCGGCGTCGAGCAGTCGCTCGCGGTTGCGTCGCGCGTCGGCGCGCAACGGTCGGGGGGCGTTCTCCGGCACGGCTCCTCCTGGCGTCGTCCACGGCCTGCCGGCCGGTTGGCAAACGGAGGGTCCTCCGGTTAGTCTCGACCGTAACGGAGGATCCTCCGCTTCTCATCGTAGCGGCCGGGCGCGGGTGCGCGCCGGGCCGGACAAGGACGGATCATGACCACCAGCACACGTGTCAGCACGCCCTTCACTCCCGAGAGCACCGCCCTGGAGGTGGTGCGGGGCATCGACCTCGCCGGGCGGCGGGCCGTCGTCACCGGCGGCGCCTCCGGCATCGGTGTGGAGACCGCCCGCGCGCTCGCCGCCGCCGGAGCCGACGTCACCCTGGCGGTACGCAACCCCGAGGCCGGCCAGCGGGCCGCCGCGGAGATCACCAGCAGCACCGGCAACGACAAGGTCCTCGTCGCCCCGCTCGACCTGGCCGACCTGGCGTCGGTGGCCACCTTCGTGTCGACCTGGGACGGCCCGCTGCACATCCTGGTCAACAACGCCGGGATCATGGCCTCCCCGGAGATGCGCACCGCGCAGGGCTGGGAGATGCAGTTCGCCACCAACCACCTGGGCCACTTCGCGCTGGCCACCGGGCTGCACCGGTCGCTGGCCGCGGCCGGTGGCGCGCGCGTCGTCTCGGTCAGCTCGGCCGCCCACCTGCGCTCGCCGGTGGTCTTCGAGGACATCCACTTCGAGCGCCGCCAGTACGACCCGTGGCTGGCGTACGGGCAGTCCAAGACCGCCAACGTGCTCTTCGCCGTGGACGGAACCCGGCGCTGGGCCGACGACGGCATCCTGGTCAACGCGCTGATGCCGGGCGCGATCCGGACCAACCTCCAGCGCTACATCAGCGACGAGGAACTGGCCCGGATGCGGGCGCAGAGCGGCGGCGGGGCCGCGCACTGGAAGACCCCGGAGCAGGGTGCCGCCACCTCGGTGCTGGTCGCCACCTCGCCGCTGCTCGACGGCGTCGGCGGGCGCTACTTCGAGGACTGCCAGGAGGCCGGCCCGAACCAGCCGGGCACCCGCACCGGCTACGCCCCGTACGCCCGGGACCCGGAGGCCGCGGTACGGCTCTGGCAGGTCTCGGAGGAGACCCTGCGGGCCGCCTGACCGACCGGCGAAACGGCGCAGGGCGCCCCGGTGACCGGGGCGCCCTGCGCGTCGTACCGCCGACCTACAGGCCGAGCTCGGCCTCGAAGTTGCCGGCCTCCAGCCGCTCCTTGACAGCGGTCAGGAAGCGGGCCGCGTCGGCACCGTCGATCAGCCGGTGGTCGTAGGAGAGGGCCAGGTAGATCATCGACCGGATCGCGACGACCTCGCCCAGCTCCGGGTCGTTGACCACGACCGGACGCTTGACCACGGCACCCGTGCCGAGCATCGCCGACTGCGGCGACGGCACGATCGGGGTGTCGAACAGGGCGCCCCGGCTGCCGGTGTTGGTCAGCGTGAAGGTCGCCCCGGCGATCTCGTCCGGGCTGATCTTGTTGGTCCGGGTGCGCTCGGCCAGGTCGGCCACCCGCTTGGCGATCCCGCCCAGGTTCAGGTCACCGGCGTTGTGGATGACCGGCACCAGCAGACCCCGCTCGGTGTCCACGGCGATGCCGAGGTGCTCCGCGTCCGGGTAGGTGATCGTCCCGCCCTCGAGGTCCATCCGGGCGTTGACGATCGGGTACGTCTGCAGCGCCTCCACCGCCGCGAGGGCGAAGAACGGCAGGAAGGACAGCTTCACGCCGTGCCGCTGGAGGAAGGAGTCCTTGGCCCGGGCCCGCAGCTTGGCGATCTTGGTGACGTCCACCTCGATCACCGTGGTGAGCTGCGCCATCTCGTGCAGCGACTCGTGCATCCGCGTGGCGATGGCCTTGCGGATCCGCGGCAGCTTCTCGGTGGTGCCCCGCTTCGTGCTCGGGGTCGGCTTCGCGGCCGGCTTGGCCGGGGCCGCCGCCGGCTGCGCCGGAGCCGGAGCCGCCTTCGCCGCCTTGGCCCGCTCGGCCGCCTCCAGCACGTCCTGCTTGCGGATCCGGCCACCCACGCCGGTGCCGTTGACCGAGGACAGGTCGACGCCGTGCTCGCTGGCCAGCTTGCGCACCAGCGGGGTCACGTAGCCGGCCGCCTCCTCGCCGCCACCCTGGGCGGGCGCGGACGGGCGCTGCGGGGTCGCCGTGGGGGCCGGGGGAGTGGCCCGCTGCTCGGCCTGCGCCGGCTGGGCCGCGGTCTCGGCCTCCGCCGCCGGCTCGTTGTAGGACATCCCCGGCGTCGGCTCCTGCACCCGCGGCTCGGGCTCCGGCTTGGGCTCGGGCTTCGGCTCCGGCTTGGGCTCGGGCTTCGGCTTGGGCTCGGGCTTCGGCTCCGGCTTGGCCTCGGCCTTGGGCTCCGGCTTCGCCTCGGGCTGCGGCGTCGGCTCGGGCTTCGCCTCGGCCTGGGCCGCGCCGGCGGCACCGATCACGGCCAGTTCGGCGCCGACCGCGGCGGTCTCGTCCTCGGCGACCTTGATCTCCAGGACGGTGCCGGCGACCGGCGACGGGATCTCGGTGTCCACCTTGTCGGTGGAGACCTCCAGCAGCGGCTCGTCCACCTCGACGGTCTCGCCGACCTGCTTGAGCCAGCGGGTGACCGTACCCTCGGTGACGCTCTCGCCGAGGGCCGGCATGGTGACCGGGGTGCCCCCGCCCGACGGCGCCGGGGCGGCCTGGGCCGGCGCCGGCTCCTCGACGGCCGGCTGCTCGGCCTCGGCCTGCGGCTGCTCGGCCGCCTCGGCGGCCTGCTCGGCCGGCTGCTCCTGCTGCGGGGCGGCCTCGCCGCCGCCGGCCGCCTCGCCCTCACCGGAGATCACGGCCAGCTCGCTGCCGACCTCGGCGGTCTCGTCCTCGCCGACCACGATCCGGCTCAGCACACCCGCCGCGGGGGACGGGATCTCGGTGTCGACCTTGTCCGTCGACACCTCGAGCAGCGGCTCGTCGACCTCGACGGTGTCGCCCTCCTGCTTGAGCCAGCGCGTGACGGTGCCCTCGGTGACGCTCTCGCCGAGCCGGGGCATGGTGACCGATACCGGCATCTCTTAAGACTCCTTCATTCCCCTGGTGCGATCTCGCCCGTCTGCCGCCGGACGCCGCGGAATCAGTTCTCGATCAGGCGTGCGCGTGCAGCGGCTTGCCGGCGAGGGCCAGGTGCGCCTCGCCCAGGGCCTCGTTCTGCGTCGGGTGGGCGTGCACGAGCTGCGCCACCTCGGCCGGGTACGCCTCCCAGTTGTAGATGAGCTGCGCCTCGCCGACCAGCTCACCGACCCGGGCGCCGACCATGTGCACGCCGACGACGGGGCCGTCCTCCACCCGGACGAGCTTGACGAAGCCGGCCGTCTTGAGGATCTGGCTCTTGCCGTTGCCACCCAGGTTGTAGTTGTAGGTCTTGACCTTGTCGGCGCCGTACTGCTCCTTGGCCTTCGCCTCGGTGAGGCCGACCGACGCCAGCTCCGGGTCGGAGTAGGTGACCCGCGGGATGCCGGCCTCGTCGATCACGGCCGGGTTCTGGCCGGCGATCTCCTCGGCGACGAAGATGCCCTGCTGGAAGCCGCGGTGGGCGAGCTGGAGGCCGGGCACGATGTCGCCGACCGCGTAGACGTTCGGCACGCTGGTGCGCAGCCGCTCGTCGGTCAGCACGTAGCCGCGGTCCATCTTGACGCCCTGCTCCTCGTAGCCGAGGTTGGCGGTGTTCGGGCCGCGGCCGACGGCCACCAGCAGCAGCTCGGCCTCGACGGTCTCGCCGCCGGCGATGGTCACCTTGACGCCGTTGTCGGTCTTCTCGACCTTCTCGAACGGCTTGCCGACCTTGAAGTTGATCTTCCGCTTCCGGAAGGCCCGCTCCAGCGCCTTCGACGACTCCTCGTCCTCGGCGGCGACCAGCCGGGGCAGCGCCTCGATGATGGTCACGTCCACCCCGAAGGACTTCCACACGCTGGCGAACTCGACGCCGATCACGCCGCCGCCGAGCACGATGGCCGAGGACGGGACCCGGTCCAGGGTGAGCGCGTGGTCGCTGGTGATGATCCGCTCACCGTCGATCTCCAGGCCGGGCAGGCTCTTGGCGTACGAGCCGGAGGCCAGCACGACGTTGCGGCCGGTGTAGCGCTTGCCGTCGACCTCGACGACGTTCTTGCCGACCAGCTTGCCGGCGCCGGCCACGAAGGTGATGTTCTTGGCGCCGCCGACCAGGCCCTGGAGGCCCTTGTAGAGGCGGGCGATGACGCCGTCCTTGTACGAGTTGACCGCCGCCATGTCGATCCCGACCAGCTCGGCCTTGACGCCGAACTGCTCCGACTCGCGGGTCTGGTCGGCGATCTCGGCGGCGTGCAGCAGGGCCTTGGTCGGGATGCAGCCGTTGTGCAGGCAGGTGCCGCCGAGCTTGCCCTTCTCGATCAGCGCGACGGAGAGGTTCAGCTGGGCGGCCCGCAGCGCCGCCGCGTAGCCGCCGCTGCCACCTCCGAGGATGACGATGTCGAAGGTTGCGTCGTTCGGCTCGCTCACGTCCAACTCCCAGGTCGCGTCGCTGCATCGGGGGTCACGGCGGGGTCACACGGACACACCCCACCTCGGTCATCTTGTCACCACCGGGCACAGGGCGCGTAGTGAGGTGCCCAACGACACGTCCGTGACACGTACGCTTGGCGCGACCTTCGATGAACGCACTGTGGGGAGACGGTCGGTGGGACTGTTCCGACGACGCAAGAAGGCGGGCACGACGAGCCTCGACCGCGCCGCCGACCGCGCCGATCTGGACCACCTTGAGAACTTTGTCCGGACCAGGCGCGGGGTCGAGGCGTACATCGAGCCGCGGACCACGGTCACCGAGACCACGGTGATGCTGATCGCCGACGACGGGGAGTGGACCCGCCGCCGGATCGACGGCCCGGACGGCGCCCGCCGGTTCGCCCACCGGATGGGGATCCCGGTCTACGACGTCCGCCTGATGGGCTATCCCCAGCGCATGCGCGACTTCAACGAACGCCGCAAGCGCCGCCCCGACCTCTACTGACCCCCCGCCGCGCCGTGCACCGAAGGCGCCTCCCGCACGGAAAGAGTGGCCATCCCGGACGGAATGGCCACTCTTTCGGTGAACGTGCGCGGGTCGTGCCCGCGGCGGGGTGGGTCAGCCGTTGGCGGCGATGTCGTCGACCAGGTGGACCAGGGTGCGGACCGGGACGCCGGTGCCGCCCTTGGTCCAGTAGCCGGTCGGCTCGCCCGAGTGGTAGCCCGGCCCGGCGATGTCGATGTGCGCCCAGGCGACGTCGTCGGCGACGAACTCGCGCAGGAACACCCCGCCCTGGAGCATGTGGCCGGCCCGGTCCATCCCGGCGTTGACCTGCGAGATGTCGGCGACGTCGGAGTCCATGCCCTTACGCACGTCGTCCGGCAGCGGCATCGGCCAGGCCGGCTCGCCGGTCGCCTCGCCGGCGGCCTTCACCCGCTCGCACAGCTCCGGGCTGCCCATCACGCCGGCGACCTTCTTGCCCAGCGCGATGACCTGCCCGCCGGTGAGGGTGGAGGTCTCGAAGAGGTAGTCGCAGCCGTCCGCGCAGGCCCGGGCGATCGCGTCGGCCAGGATCATCCGGCCCTCGGCGTCGGTGTTGAGCACCTCCACCCTCTTGCCGTTGAACATGGTGATCACGTCACCCGGCCGGTACGACGTGCCGGACGGCATGTTCTCGGCCATCGGCAGGTAACCGGTCACCGCCACGGACGGCTTGAGCGCGGCGATCGCCAGCATGGCGGCGCCCACCGCGGCGGCGCCGGCCATGTCGGACTTCATCTCCCACATGCCCTGGGCCGGCTTGATCGAGATGCCGCCGGTGTCGAAGGTGATGCCCTTGCCGACCAGCGCGACCCGCTTGCCGCTGCCGCCACCGGCCGGGGTGTAGGTCAGCTTCACCAGTCGCGGCGGGGCCTCCGAGCCCTGGCCGACGGCGATGATGCCGCCGTAGCCGCCGGCGCGCAGCGCCTCCTCGTCCAGCACCTCGACCTCGAGCCCGGCCTCGCGGGCGGCGGCGGCGACCGCGTCGGCGAAGGCCGGCGGGCGCAGCTCGTTCGGGGCGGTGTTGACCCAGTCCCGGCTGCGCCGGACCGCGCCGGCGACCGCCTGGGTGCGGGCCACCTCGGCCTGGGCAGCGGCGTCGCCCGCGTCCGGCACGGCGACCAGCACCTCGGCCACCGGCTCGCGGCGGGTCGGCTGCGGCCGGGTCTTGTAGCCGGCGAACCGGTAGCCGCCGAGCAGCGCGCCCTCGGACACCGCGCGCAGCGCGGTCGCGGCGTCGGCGTCGTCGGGCACCGGCAGGGCGAGCGCCACCCGGGACGCGCCGGCCAGGGCGCGGACGGCCGCGCCGGCGGCGCGGCGCAGGGTCTCCGGTGCCGGGGCGGCGCCGGAGGGCTCCGGGCCGAGCCCGACGGCGGCGATCACCGGGGCGGTCACCGTGCCCAGGGTGGCCAGCTTGACCACCTCCCCGGGGCCGCCGGTCGCGCCGAGCAGCGCCAGCGTCTCGGTCAGCTTGCCGTCGAAGGCGGCGGCGATGCTCTCCGCGCCGCTGGCGAGCAGCAGGGTGCCGGCCAGGCCGCTGGTGGCGTCCTGCTCTCCGGTCTGGCTGTGCACGCCGATCACGATCGCGTCGACGGCAAGCTCGGCGGGGTCGGTGTCGACCAGGCTCAGGGTGGTGCTGGGCGATGTCACTGAAGCTACTCCGGGCGGGCCGGGCCGGCCGCGTCGTCGCGTACCGGCGATGAAGGTCTCCGGCGGACCGTACCCGCCGGACGTCGGGGCTGTCCCGCCGACGGCTCCGGCGGGTCCCGCCGATGCTAACCAGCCGGTGCGCTGCCGGTAAGTTGCCACCCATGACCGACGTGACCTCCGACGCCGCCGCGACCCGGCTGCGCCGTTCCCCGCTGCACGAGCGGCACACCGCCGCAGGCGCCAAGTTCGCCCCGTTCGGCGGCTGGGAGATGCCGCTGGAGTACGCCGGCGGCGGGGTGCTCAAGGAGCACACCGCGGTGCGTACCGCGGTCGGCGTCTTCGACGTCTCGCACCTGGGCAAGGCGCGGGTGACCGGCACCGGCGCGGCGGAGTTCGTCAACGCCTGCCTGAGCAACGACCTGGGCCGGATCGGCCCGGGCCGGGCCCAGTACACGCTCTGCTGCGACGACGCCACCGGCGGCGTGGTGGACGACATCATCGCCTACCTGCACGCCGACGACCACGTCTTCCTCATCCCGAACGCCGCGAACACCGCGGAGGTGGTGCGCCGGCTGCGCGCCGCCGCGCCGCCGCCGGTCACGGTCACCGACGAGCACGAGGCGTACGCGGTCCTCGCCGTGCAGGGGCCGCGCTCGGCCGACCTGCTCGGCGCGCTCGGCCTGCCCACCGGGCACGAGTACATGAGCTTCTCCGCCGCCGAGCTGGACGGGGTGCCGCTGACCGTCTGCCGCACCGGTTACACCGGCGAGCTGGGCTACGAGCTGGTGGTGGCGGCCGAGCACGCCGTCGCGGTCTGGGACGCGCTCTTCGCCGCCGGTGCGGCGTACGAGCTGCGCGCCTGCGGGCTGGCCGCCCGGGACACCCTGCGCACCGAGATGGGGTACCCGCTGCACGGGCAGGACCTGTCGCTGGAGATCACCCCGGTGCAGGCCCGGTCCGGCTGGGCGGTCGGCTGGGACAAGCCGGCCTTCTGGGGCCGCGACGCGCTGCGCGCCGAGAAGGCGGCCGGCCCCCGGCGTACGCTGCGCGGCCTGGAGGCGGTCGACCGGGCCATCCCGCGCCCGGGCATGACGGTCCACCTCGGCGACACCTCGGTCGGCACCATCACCAGCGGCACCTTCTCGCCGACGAGGAAGCAGGGCATCGCCCTGGCCCTGCTGGACACCGCCGCCAACCTCGCCGACGGCGACCTGGTCGAGGTCGACATCCGCGGCCGCCGCGCCCAGATGCGCATCACCCGCCCCCCATTCATCCACCCCTCGGTCAAGTAACCCGCCCCTCACCTCGTTGATCATGAGGTTGGCGGCACGAACAGAGATCGACATCGCCGGCAACCTCATGATCGACGCCTATGGCGGGGGGGTGGGGGCGGGGGGAGGGAGTGGGGGAGGGGGTTAGGGGGTGGGGGGTTCGCCGGCGTCCAGGACGGCTTGGGTCCAGCCGCCTTCGATGACGCCGGTGGCGTCGAGCAGGGCCCAGTCGACGACGTCGGCGGCCTCCACCACCACGGGGGCGCCGATCCGGACGGTCGGGTCGGTGTGCGCGTCGCTGGCGCTGGCGCCGACGATCCGCTCCGGTGACTCCCACGAGGTCACCCCGGCCCAGACGAACTCCGGGCCGTCCTCGCCGGGCAGGCCGTACTTGACCACGAGCTGGGTCTCCGGCGGCAGTTGGCCGGTGACGAACCGGGCCCGGATGTCGCCCAGCCCGGCGCGGGCGGTGGCGACGGCGCGGCTCATCGCGTCGCCCGACCGGGCGTAGCGCACGTCCGGCTGGATGCCGGAGAAGAGGGTGGCGCAGGCGGCGGCGAAGTAGCGCCCGGCCGGCCCCGGGTGCCCGGCGGGCGGGTGCAGGCTGAGGAACGAGTCGGCCTCCGGGTCCGTGGCCGGGTCCAGCTCCAGCCGGAGCAGCACCGGCGCGGTCGCCCCGTGCTGCTCCGGATTGCCGTACGCCACCGCGATGTCGTGCCCGGTCACCGTGGCCAGCACCGGCAGCTGCACGAACGCGGGCACCTCCTCGCCGGCCAGCCCGTCGGTCCAGTCCCGCAGCAACCGCCGCGCGGCGCCGGTCATCACCGCGCCCCAGGCCCGGGTGAGGTGGTCCGGCACCCCCTGGGTCTGCAACTCCAGCAGCCCGAACCGGCGCAGCCCCTTGGTGGTGAACCAGAGCCCCTCGGCGTCCGAGGAGTACGGCACCAGCACCCAGTCGACCAGCCGGATCCGGCCCTGCTCGTCGGGGAGCGAGCGCAGCGCGGTCGCCGGGTCGAGGAACTGCAACCCGAAGACGTCCACCACGTCGCCGTGCACCGACTCGGCGACCGCGGCGGCCACCGCCCGCGCCGCCCACTCGTGCGCCGGCGGCCAGCCGGGCCGGTACTCGGCCTGCACCACCACCAGGTGGCTGGCCGCGGCCAACCGGTCCAGCTGCGCCTCGCTGGCGCCGAACGCGGTCAGCAGATCCGGCGGCAGCTCGGGGAACTCGCCCACCGACCGGGTGTCCACACTCATCAACGGGCTGTCCAGCATCTGCCGGGCCAGGCCGAACACCGGGTCGGCCAGCCGGCCCCGCAGCGCCTCCACCGCGGTCTTCGGACCGACCCTCGGCAACCCGGCCATCGGCACCAGGTAGGTGGCGCTCAGCGACTCCGGCACCGGTACGGGCAGGAAGTCGTCCGTGATCAGCATGTCGTTCCCCCGGTTGGCCGCACCCGCGCTGTCGTGGGAGAACGCTACCCGCCGTGGCGCGCCGGACTCAGCCGGACAGCACGAGTCCCAGGTAGACCAGCGTGGTGACCAGCTCCACGGTCGCGCCGAGCACGTCGCCGGTGATCCCGCCGAGCCGGCGTACCACGTGCCGCAGCAGCGCCACCGCCACGGCGAGCGCGGCGACGACGGCGAGCGGCCCCTGCCACGGGCGGTCCGGCACCGCGGCGACCGCCACCAGCGCGACGGCGGCCGTCCCGGCGACCAGCGCGACCGGCCCGACGGTGCCGGCGACCAGCGCGCCCAACCCGTCCGGCCGGGCCGCCGGCACGCCCCGCCGGCACGCCACGGCGACCCCGAGCCGGCCCGCGGCGGTCGCCGCCACCACCGCGGCCAGCGCCGCCGGCCAGGACCGCCCGGCCAGCTCCGCGAGCGTCGCGGCCTGCACCAGCAGGACGACCACCAGCGCGGCCACCCCGAACGGACCCACGTCCGGCTTCTTCATGATCTCCAGCGCGGCCGCCCCCCGCCGGTACGACCCCAGCGCGTCCACGGTGTCGGCCAGCCCGTCCAGGTGCAGGCCCCGGGTGAGCAGCGCGCCCGCGCCCACGGTCACCCCGGCGGCGACCAGCGGCGGCGCCACCGCGACCAGGAGCAGCAGCAGCCCGGCGAGGAGCGCGCCGAGCAGCGCCCCCACCGCCGGGGCCAGCGCCATCGCGGTGCCCGCCACCGACCGGTCGATCCGGCCGGCGCGCACCGGCAGCGTGCTGAAGGTGGTCAGCGCCAGCCGCGCCCCGTCGGCGAGCCGCCGGTCAGCCGGCACGCCGGCCGGACGGGTCCACCGGCTGGCCGTCCGGTTCGGTGGTGGTCGGGCCCGGCCCGGCCGGCTCCGGCTCGACGAACTCGCGCTGGTCGTCCTCCTCCTCGACCGGCTCCGGCTCCTCGGGGCCGCCGCCGGCGAGCGAGGGGCGGGTGGGCAGCGCGGCGGCCAGCGCCAGCACCGAGCGCAGCAGCGGGAGCGCGGCCAGCGCGTTCGCCCCCTCACCCAGGTCGAGCCGCACGTCCAGCAGCGGAGTCAGGCCCAGCACGTCGGCGGCGAGCCGGGCGGCCGGGTCGCCGCCGTGGTCGGCCAGCAGGCACCAGTGCCGCGCCTGCCCGGCCAGGTCGCGGCTCACCATGCCGGCGGCCAGCCCGACCGGGCCGTCGAGCATCACCGGGATCCGGCGGGCCGTCGCGCCGAGCAGCACGCCGGTGGCGATCGCGATGTCCCCGCCACCCAGTTCGGCCAGCACGTCCTTGGCACCCCGCGGCGAGCGGCGGGTGCGGTGCAGCGCGTCGCGGACCGCCGCGCACCGCTTCATCCAGGCCGCGTCGTCGATCTCACCCGCGTCGGTCAGCACCCGGCCGAGCACCGCTGGCGGTTCCGCGCCGGCGGTCGCGGCGAGCACCGCCGCCGCCGCGGCCTCGGTGCCGGCGCCGCAGGCCGCCAGCACCAGTAGCCGTACGCCCGCGTCGGCGGCCTGCTCGGCGAGGCGCCAGCCCTCGCGCAGGGCCGCCTCGACCTGTTCGCCGCTGAGCGCCGGCTCGACCTCCATCGGCGCCGCCGCCGGCGCCGCCACCACCTGCAGGCTCGCGCCGCACTCGGCCGCCATCCGGGCCAGCGGGCCCTCGCCGGCGCGCGCCTGCCGGGCCCGCCGGGCGGACTCCCCGGCCACCGTGCCGGCGGCCGCCCCGCCGGCGTGGTCGCCGTGCAGCAGCAGCACCCGCACCGAGCCCCACGGGGCCGGGGTCGGGGTGCCCTGGGTGGCGGCGGCGAACCCGACCACCCGCTCCAGCACGCCGAGCCCGGCGCCGGGCACGTCCAGCGTGGCCAGCCGCTCGATCGCCTGCGGGCCGGCGTACTCGTCGGGCATGGGCAGCTCCATGCCGGGCTGGATGACCAGGCCGGTGGCCACCATCGGCAGCGCCATGGTGGGCGCCGCCCACGCCGTGGCCGGCTCGGCGGGCGGGGCGGCCGGTGGCGGCGGCGTCGGGGTCAGCACCTCCGGCAGCGCGGCCGGCTCGGGCGCGACGACGGCGCCGTTGACCGCCGGGGCGGCCGGCGCCGGGGCGGGGCCGCCCTGGGCCGGTACGGTCGCCGCCCGCGCGGCCTGCGCCGGTTTGAGCCAGGCCGGCTGGCCGGCGACCACCAGCACGACCGCGTCACAGGCGTCGGCGACCGCCCGGTTGGCCGCGCCGAGCGCGTCGGTGAACGCCCGGCCGAGCGGGGTGGTCGGCACCAGCGAGAGCCCGACCTCGGGGCTGACCAGCACCAGCCGCGCCGCGCAGGAGCGCACCGCGGCGGCCAGTTCGGCGATGGTGGCGGTGTCGTCGGCCGGCTGGTGGGCCGGGTCCAGCAGCACGGTCACCCAGCCGCCGAGGTCGTCGACGAGCAGCGTCTCGTTCGGCTCGGCGGCGGCGATCACGTCGGCCAGCCGGCGCGGGTCGGCCGCGGTCTCCTCGGTGCTCCAGGTCTCCGGGCGGCGGGCGCGGTGCGCCGCCAGCCGGGCGGCCCACTCGGCGTCGTCCGCGGCGGCGTCCGCGGCGGTGGCCAGGTAGCGGACCGTGGGCGCGTCGGCGACCAGGGACTCGGCGAACTCCGACTTGCCGGACCGGATGCCCCCGAGCACCAGGACCGTGTTCCACCCGTCAACGGACATGCCCGTACCTTAAGGCCGCCCGGCGCCCGCCCGCCGGCCGGCCCGCGTGCCGGCCGCCCGCTCCCGGCGGGCCGTTCCACCCGGCCGGGCCGCGGCCGGCCGGCGGTCAGCCGCAGTGCTCGAAGCCGCTGCCGTAGCTGGCGCCGCCGGTGGACCCGCCCCACTTCACGCACACCCCGGCCGCCTTGGCCTTCACCGGCCCGGCGTAGTACGCGAACGAGCCGCTGTCGGTGCTACGGGCGCGGCCCCGCACCTCCAGGTAGGCCGAGGCGGCGGTCTTCGTGCCGACCGCGGTGTCCTTCATGGTGACCACGCAGTTGTAGCCGGTGCCGGCGTGGTAGAGCAGGTACACCCGCCCCTTGCGCACGCCCGAGACGGTCAGCGACGCCGAGTCGATCACCTGGTAGCCGCTGCCGCACGCCTGGACCGGCGTGTACGGGTTCGGCTTCTCCGGCTTGCTGGTGCTCGGCGTGGGGCCCGGCTGGGCGGTCGTATCGCCGGTCGGCGCCGGCCCGCCCGACGGCGGCGGGGTGGACCGCCCGGGTGCGCTGGACGGTGGCGGGATGGCGGACGCGCTGCCGTCCGGCGTCGGCTCGGTACCCAGCCGGCCGCTGCCGTCGGTGGGGGCGGGGGCGGGCTCGCCGGTGACCGGGCCGGCCGAACCGCCGGTGAGCGCGTCCGGCCGGTCCCCGTCGCCGGGATCCCCGGCGAAGAGCGTCGTCGCCGCCACCACGCCGACCAGGAGCAGCAGCACGGTGGCCGCCGCGCCGACCAGCGCGATCCGGCGCCGGCCCGGCCGCGACTCGACCGGGTCCTCCCGGGTGGGCGGAAGCCCCCAGGCGTCGGTCCCCGGCTGGTGCGGCAGGGGGGTCGGTCGGCCGGCCGCGGCCCGGCCGGGTGTGAAGCCGGACGGCGGGCCGCTGGGCGGCGACACCGGGACGGGGTGGGACCCGGACGGCGAGACCGGGGCGGCGGCCGGTCCGGAGGGCGAGACCGGCGCCGCGGCCGGTCCGAACGGCCACACCGGCGCGGTGGTCGGTCCGGCGGGCGGCGGTGGCACCGGCCCGGGCGGCGAGATCGGCGCGGCGGCGCCACCCGTCGGCGAGCCCGGTGGCCCGGCGGGCGGCAGCTGCCCCGGCGGCGCGGGTGCCACCGCTGGCTCGCCGGTGCCGGACGTACCCCCGAACGAGCCGGAGCGGTCCACGGCCGGCGGTGGCGTCGGTGCGGCGGCGCCCGGGGCGATCGGCCCGGCGCCGGAGACCGGCTCCAGCGGCGGGGTGACGGCGGGCGAGGGGCCGGCCACCGCCCACGGCGGGCGGGCCGAGACCGGGATCGACGCCAGCGTGGCGTCCCGGGTCTCGGCGGCGGCCTCGGCGAGCGCCGCCGCGCTCGGGTACCGGTCGGCCGGGCGCTTCGCCATCGCCCGCTCGACCAGCGCGACCACCGCCGGCGGGGTGCCCGGCGGCAGCGGCGCGGGCTCGTCCTGCTGGTGCCGCAGGGCCACCTGCAACGGGTTCTCGCCCTCGAACGGCGGACGCCCGGCGAGGCAGAAGTACGCCACCGCGCCGAGCGCGTAGACGTCGGTCACCGGCGAGACCGGCTGGCCGGTGGCCTGCTCCGGCGACATGTACGTGGCGGTGCCGAGCATCGTGTGGGCGGCGGTGATCCCGGCCGTGCTGCCCGAGCGGGCGATGCCGAAGTCGACCAGCACCACCCGGCCGTCGGGCTTCACCAGCAGGTTGCCCGGCTTCACGTCCCGGTGCACGATGCCGGCCAGGTGCGCGGCGTGCAGCGCCTCGGCGGCCTGCGCCACCACCGACATGGTGGAGGCGGCGTCGAGCCGGCCGGCCCGCCGGATCCAGCCGCCCAGGGGCTCCCCGGCGACGTACTCCATCACCAGGTAGTCGACCTCGCTGCCGTCGGCGAGGGTCGCGCGCCCGACGTCGTGCACCGCCACCACGCCGGGGTGCCGCAGCGCCGCCAGCATCCGCGCCTCGGCCCGGAACCGGGTGGTGAACTCGGGGTCCGCGGTCAGCGCCGGCAGCAGCACCTTCACCGCCACCTCGCGTTCGAGGAGGAGATCCGTGCACCGCCAGACCGCTCCCATGCCGCCGGTGGCCACCCGTTCGCCCAGCCGGTACCGCTCGCTGAGCACCACGCCTTGAGTCAGCACCGGGCCACGGTACCGGCCGGCTCCGTCGGCCTGGATCAAGCCCCGCCCCCGGTCCACGGGACGAGCGAGCGACCGGCGTCGGCCCGGCCGACTACGCTGGCGAGGGTTCGTCCCACGGGACATCAGCGGCGAGGGGAGACGCGGCATGGCGTGGAGCTGGCGGTACGAGGGCACGAACGGCGAGTCGGTCGAGGGGCCGGCGGAGTCGTTCGGCAGCCAGGCGGATGCCGAATCCTGGATCGGCCAGACCTGGCGCGAGCTCGCGGCGTCCGGCGTCACCTCGGTCGCGCTCGTCGAGGACGACCGGGTGGAGTACCGGATGAGCCTGCTGCCCGCGGCGGAGTGATGGGTTCCGACCGCCCGGGGTCGCTGGTGCTCGGCATGCCCCGGGCGGCGTTCCGGCCCAGCCCGGTCTTCCTCGCCCTGGTGGCGCTCTTCGTCACCAGCGGCGTGCTGACCTGGCAGCGGTTCGGCAACGTCCGGTTCGACGTCTTCCTCTTCGTCGTCTCCGGCTGGCTGGTCTCGCTCTGCCTGCACGAGTACGCGCACGCGGTGGTGGCCTACCGGGCCGGCGACCGGGGCGTGGCGCACCGCGGCTACCTGACGTTGAACCCGCTGAAGTACAGCCACCCGCTGCTGTCCATCGCGCTGCCGGTGCTGGTGGTGCTGCTCGGCGGGATCGGGCTGCCCGGCGGGGCCGTCTGGGTCGACCGGCACGAGATCCCCGGGCGGCTGCGGCACACCCTGGTCAGCCTCGCCGGCCCGGCCACCAACGTGCTGTTCACCCTGGTGCTGGTGGCGGTGCTGCGGCTGGGCGCGGGCGCCGGCGGGCCGGTGGAGTTCTGGGCCGCCGTGGCGCTGCTCGCCTTCCTCCAGCTCACCGCGAGCGTGCTCAACCTGCTGCCGGTGCCGGGCCTGGACGGCGGCAACATGATCCAGCCCTGGCTGAACCCGCAGTGGCGCCGGATGTACGACCTGTTCGCCCCGTACGGCTTCATCCTGCTGTTCGCGCTGCTGTGGAACCCGCGGATCAGCGGCTGGTTCTTCGACCTGGTCTTCGCCGTCGGCGACCTGCTCGGCCTGCCGCCCTGGCTCTACGCCACCGGGCTGGACCTGGTCCGCTTCTGGCAGGGCTGACCGCGGCCCCCGGGCCCCGACGGCCCGGTCGGCGGCGGCTCGGTCGGCCCGTGCGACGGCGGTCCGTGCGACGGCGGTCCGTGCGACGGTGGCCCGTGCGACGGCGGTCCGTGCGACGGTGGCCCGTGCGACGGCGGTCCGGCCCCGCCGGCACCCGCTGACGGGAGCCGGCCGGGCCGGAACGTGTCACGGCCGCTGCGCCGGGCTCTCGGTCCGGGCCGGGTCGCGCTCGACGATCGGGTCGATGATCTCGTCGATGGCCTTGAGCAGGTCGGCGTCGAGCTTCACGCCGGCCGCCTTGACGTTGTCGTGTACCTGCTCGGGGCGGGACGCGCCGACGATCGCCGAGGAGACGTTCGGGTTCTGCAGCACCCAGGCGATGGCGAGCTGGGCCATGCTCAGCCCGGCCTGCTCGGCCAGCGGCTTGAGCCGCTGCACCTGGGTGAGCACGTCGTCGGTCAGGAACTTGGCGATGAAGCCCGCGCCGGACTTCTCGTCGGTGGCCCGGGAGCCGGCCGGCGGCGGCTGGCCCGGCAGGTACTTGCCGGAGAGCACGCCCTGCGCGATCGGCGACCAGACGATCTGCCCGACGCCCAGTTCCTCGCTGGTGGGCACGACCTCGGACTCGATGACCCGCCAGAGCATCGAGTACTGCGGCTGGTTGGAGACCAGCGGGATGCGCAGTTCCCGGGCGAGCCGGTGGGCCTCGCGGATCTGCGACGCCTTCCACTCGGAGACGCCGATGTAGAGCGCCTTGCCGGAGTGCACGACGTCGGCGAACGCCTCCATCGTCTCCTCCAGCGGCGTGCTGTAGTCGTACCGGTGGGCCTGGTAGAGGTCCACGTAGTCGGTGCGCAGCCGGCGCAGCGAGCCGTTGATCGACTCCATGATGTGCTTGCGGGACAGGCCGCGGTCGTTGCGGCCGGGCCCGGTGGGCCAGTACACCTTGGTGAAGATCTCCAGGCCCTCGCGCCGCTCGTTCTCCAGCGCCCGGCCGAGCACGTCCTCGGCCCGGGTGCCGGCGTAGACGTCGGCGGTGTCGAAGGTGGTGATGCCGGCGTCCAGGGCGGCGCGGACGCAGGCGAACGCCGCGTCCTCCTCGACCTGCGAGCCGTGGGTGATCCAGTTGCCGTACGAGATCTCGCTGACCATCAGGCCGGAACGGCCCAGGTGTCGGAATTCCATGTCTCCGACCCTAGTCCCGGCCGGCGGCCGGCCGGCGAGCGGCTGACCGGCCGACCTCAGTTCGGGCGGCGGGTGGCGCCCACCGCCGGGTCGCCGGGTCAGATCACCGGGTTGGTGTCGGTGAGCAGCCGCTCGATCTCCGCGACCACCTCGTCGCGGTCCCGGTGCACCGGGTCGATCAGCAGCTCACCGCGCCGGTCCAGCGCGCCCCACCGCCCGGCGGCGGTGCCCACCAGGAACGCGACCGGGTGGATGACCAGCGCCGGGTGGGCCGGTGGCACGATCACCCGCCCGGTCCGGTCGACCACGCCGCGCCGGCCAGCCAGGTCCACCACGGCCAGCCCCTCGTCGGTGAAGTCGTCGACCTGGCGGCCGTCGGAGAGCGTCGTGGCGAACCCGTGGTACCGGGTCGGCAGCACGATCTGGCCGTTGCGGTCCACCGCGCCCCAGCCCTCCCGGCGCACCGCGGCCACCCCGCGCCGGAACGGGCGTACGTCGGCGAAGCCCGGCGGGATCGCCACGTCACCGTTGGGGCGGATGGCCAGCCAGCCGGCGCCCCGGTCGCGGAGCACCCAGGCCAGGCCGTCGGAGAAGGAGCGCACCGCGAGGTACGACGGCTCGATCACCGTCGTGCCGGTGAGCGCGATCAGCGACCAGCGGTCGGTCTCCGGTCGGCGTACCCAGGCGAGCCCCTCGCGGAACGGCTGCGCCTCCGCGTACCGGGCCGGGATCACCAGCTCGCCGTCCGGGTCGGCGTAGCCCCAGAGCGTGTCGTCGCGGGCCGGTACCGGGGGCCGCACCCGGTCCAGCAGGTCGTCCCGGGTCCGGGGGTACGGCCCGAAGCCGTGCTTCGTGGCCCGGTCGGCGACCGCGTCCAGCGCCGTCCGGATCCGGGCCAGCAGGTCGGCGTCGGCGGCGCCGCGCAGGTCCAGCGCCCGCTCGAAGTGCTGGCTCGCCTCCATCAACCGCCCCTGGTCGTACGCCGACCGCCCGGCGTGCTCGTGCAGGGCCGCGCGCAGCCGGTCGGGCAGTTCGGGCGAGTTCGCCTCCGCGAAGAGCCGGTCGGCCTCGGCGTGGTCGCCCCGCCAGCGCAGCACGTGCGCCAGCCGGGCCTGGGCCAGCGCGATCCGCCGCAGCTCGCCGGTGGCCTCCGCGTAGGTCAGGGCGAGCCGCCCGTCGGCGAGCGCGTCGTCCAGCTCGCCGAGGACCCGCGACACCACCGCGCGCAGGCTGAGCAGCCGGGCGCGGGACCGGTTGTCCACAGTGGTGCCCAGCTTCTCGGTCAGGCCCCGCCGGACGGCCCGCAGCTCCTCCGGGTCGTCCACCACCTCGCGGAGGCTGACCGGGTCGAGCCGCCAGCGGTAGCTGGCGAGCACCTGCTCCGGGTCGCCCTGCGGCCCGGCCGTCCGCTCGGCGGCCGGTTCCGGCCCGCCCGGCCCGGTCCCGACGGCCGGCGCAGCCGAGACGGGAGTGGCCGGCGGTGCCGAGACGGGAGTGGCCGGCGGTGCCGAGACGGGCGCGGTTGGTGGCGCGGAGACCGGTGCCCCGGGTGGGGCCGAGACAGGGGCGGCCGGTGGGCCGGACCCGGGCGCGGCGGCCGGCGGGGACGCCGACGCGTCGGCCGGGGCGGAGACGGCTGTCGCGGGTGGCGCGGACCCGGGTACGGCCGGCGGGGCCGAGGCGGGCGCGGCCGGTGGGCCGGAGACGGGCGAACCAGGTGGCGCGGACACGGGCGCCGTGGACCGCGCCGGCGCGGGTGCGGCCGGCGGGGCCGGGACGGAGCCAGCGGCCGGGCCGGACGTGGCACCGCCGGCCGCGGTGGGCACCGGATCGTCGGCCGGGGTGGCGGCGGGTGGCGCAAATACGGGTGACCTGGCCTGCGCCGGCGCGGATGCGGCCGGCGGGACCGAGACGGGAGCAGCCGGCGGGCCGGACGTGGGTGCGGTGGCCGATGGGGTGACCGGTGCGGCGGGCGGGGCGGATTCGGGCCAGGCCGGTGGTGCGGAGACCGGTGCGTCCGGCCGCCGGGACAGGGGTGCGGCGGGCGGCGTGGCGGCACCCTGGGCGGGCGGGGCGGCCACGGATGCGGTTCCGTCGCCCGGAGGCGCGGCGACCGGGGCATCGGGCACGGGGACCGGCGCCGTGGTCGGCTCGGCGGACCGCGGCGAGGGGTGCGAGGCCGGCTGACCGGAGGAGGCCGGATCAGGTGCCGCCGATCCGGGCGGATCGAGCTGCGCCACGGACACCGCTGGCATGGCGCGAACGGTCGGGACGGCGGCGGCGTCGGCAACGGCCGGTGGCGCGGCGTCGGCGGCGGTCGCGCCCGGGGCAGTCGCGGTCGTCGGGACGACCGGGTCGTCGCTCACCGGCGGCGCGGACACCGGCCGCACCGCGCCGTTGTGGGTGGCCACGGCCGCCAGATCCGCCGTCGGCCCCACGTCGGGTGCCGTCGGGGCATGGCCGAACTGCTCGCCGTCGCCCGGCGCGGGTGCGGCCGGGCCGGGCTGGACCGTCGGCGTCGTCACGGATGCCACCGCGCCGCCGTCGGCGGGCGGTGCGGACACGGGGGCGGCCGGGGGCTCGGCCGGCGGCCCGGCGACCGGTACGCCGTCGGCCGGTACGTCCGGTTCCCGGCCCTTGACGGGCGGCGTGGACAGGTCACCCGTCGCCTGGGCTTCCGGCGCTGCTGCCGACACGGGCGCGGCCCCGTCGGAGCCGACCCCCGGTGCGGAGGCAGCCCGCTCGGCCGGTGCGGAGGCAACGGCCTCGACGGGCGGCCCCGCCGCCGCCTCGACGGGTGGCGCGGAGGCAGCTCGCTCGACGGGCGGCGCGGACGCCGCCGCCTCGGCGGGTGGCGCGGAGACCGGCGCGACGGCGTGGTCGGTGTGCGGCGGGAGGGCCGGCTCGGCCGGCTGAGGGTCGGCGGGGGCGGCCGGGTCCGGCACCTCGTCCCCGACCGGCGCCGCCGGCTCGTCCCTGACCGGTTCGACCGGCTCGCCCTGGACCGGCTCGGGCGTCGGTGCGGCCGGTGCGGGGTCTGTCGCGACGGTCGGCGGGGCCGGGTGCGCTGTCGCGGTGGTGTCGGCGGTCGCCGCCGGCTCGGCGGTGCCGAACCAGGCGGCCGGTCCGCTCGGAGCGTTGCCGGCCGCCGGCTCCGGCGGCACGGCCGGAGCGGGCGGGTCGCTGGGCGGCGGCGGGACGTAGACCTTCGGCCGGTCGGGGGTGATGGCCAGCGGCGCAGGCACGGGCTGCCCGCTCCCGGCCGGTGCGGTGCCGGCACCCGAGACGGGACGGTCGACGGGCGTCACATCGCTCCGACTGGCCGGGGCGGTCGGCGACGCCGGTGGGGCGCTCGTCGGCGCCTCCGGGGTCGGCCGGAACTCCATCCGCAGCCGGGCGGCCGGCGGCCCGGAGACGGGCCGGTGGTCTGGTGTGGACGGCGGACGGGTAGCCGGCGGCCGGTGCTCGGCGGCGGGCGTCTCGGGCCGGCCGCTACCCGGCGTCGCCGACGCCGGGGCCCACGCCGGCGGTGCGGCGGGACGTGCGTGGCTGCCGGCAGCCGCCGGGTCGAACGCGGGTGGTGGGCCGACCGGCCGGTCCCCGCGGGCGGGCTGCGCCGGTCCGGCCGGGTACGGCGGTGGCACCGGGCGGCCGGACGCCGGGGGCGGGGTCGGGCCCCGTCCGGCGCCCGGAGCCGGCGACACCGGTCGATCGGTGGCCGGCGGGCCGAACGCCGGCGGCGGGGCAGCCGGACGTGACCCGGCGGCCGGTCGCCCGGCGAACGGCGGCGGCGACACCGGCCGATCGCCGTGTGCGGCGGGAGAGACCGGTCGGTCGGTGTGGGGCGTGCGGGGGTCGGGTCCGGCGTGGCCGGGTCGGGCGCGCTCGGGCGGGGCGGGCGAGACGGGTCGGTCGCCGTGTGCGGCGGGGGAGACGGGTCGGTCGGTGTAGGGGGTGCGGGGGTCGGGTCCGGCGTGGCCGGGTCGCGCGCGCTCGGGCGGGGCGGGCGAGACGGGTCGGTCGCCGTGTGTGGCGGGGGAGACCGGTCGGTCGGTGTGGGGGGTGCGGGGGTCGGGTCCGGCGTGGCCGGGTCGGGCGCGCTCGGGCGGGGCGGGCGAGATCGGCCGGTCGGTGTAGGGCGTGCGCGGGTCGGGTCGGCGCCGAGTGGGCAGGTCGTGGTCCGCCGGGGCGGGCGAGATCGGCCGGTCGGTGTAGGGCGTGCGCGGGTCGGGTCGGCGCCGAGTGGGCAGGTCGTGGTCCGCCGGGGCGGGGGAGACCGGCCGGTCGGTGTAGGGCGTGCGCGGGTCGGGTCGGCCCCGAGTGGGCAGGTCGCGGTCCGCCGGGGCGGGGGAGACCGGCCGGCCGGAGACCGGCAGGTCACGAGCGGGCGCGCCGGCGGCGGGCATGGCGCGCCGCTCGTCGACCGGCGGCGCGGCGTCGTAGCGGTCGCCGCGGGCCGGGCCGGTCGGTTCCGCCGGCCGGCGGTGCTCGGGTCGGGGGTCGGTGTGGTGGCCGGGGCTGCGGTCGTAGCCGGGGCGTACCGGCCCGGGAGCCGGCCAGGGCAGGGCGCCCTCCGGCCGGGACGGCGGCTGGCCCGGTGGCTCGCGGTGGAACTCCGGCCGGGCCTCCTCGCGTGGGCGCCGCTCCGGGTACGTCTCGGCCCGGGCCGCCGCCTCGCGCGGCCGCCGGTGCTCGTCCGGCTCCGGCCGCCGGCGCTCGACGTCGTCGTACGGCCGCTCGTCGGCGCCCCGCTCCGGGCGCTCCCAGCGGCCGGCCGGCGCGGCGCGGTCGACCGGTCCGCGGTCCCGGCGCTCGGCGGCGAACCGCTCGTGCTCGGCGGGGAACCGGTCGGTGCGCTCGGCGGGGAACCGCTCGTGCTGGTCGGCGGGCCGGCGTTCGCCGGTGAACCGGTCACGCTGCTCGGCCGGGGGCCGCTCGCGCTGGTCGGCGGCGCGGTCCCACTGGTAGCGGGGCCGGCGGGTGCCGTCGGCCGGGCGCTGGTCGTAGCCGTTGGCCGACCGGTCCTGCGCGGCCGGCCGGCGCGCCGGCAGGTCCTCGTCCGGCTCGGCCAGCCAGCCGGGTTCGGACCGACTGGCGGGGGAGACGGGCGCGATGCCGGACCGCCCCCGGCCGGGCGGCTCGTGCCGGGGCGTGCGGTCGTCGTACCGGTCGTGGTCACGGGGTGCGGTGCGGCCCGCGTCGACGCCGTACGGGGCGCGCGCGTGCTCGTCCCGCCGGTTGGGGGCCGGCCGCCGGTCGTCGGGCCACCCGGGCTCGCCGCGCCCCGGGCGGTACGGGTCGCCGTCGTACCGCCAGCCGTCGCGGCCGCGGTGCCGGTCCCAGCCGTCTGGTTCGTCCTCCCAGGACCGGCCCAGGTACGTCCCGTCGGGGCGGGTCGGCGCGAGCGGGGGCACCTCGGCGCGGCCGACCACGGCCGCCCGACCGCGGGGCGCCGGCGGCGGTGTGTGCTGGATGCCGATGTCGCCCGGGTAGCGCTGGCCGGGGAACTGGGGGTGCCACTCCGTGGTCGGCTCGACGACCCAGGCCGGTTCCGCCGGGTCGTGCCACCGGTCCGCGTAGCCGCGGCTCATCCGGGCGGCCCGTCGCCGGTACGGGGACACGAGGTCATGCCGGGGTCGCCGCCGGCCGCCCGCTCGCTCACGGCCGCGTCCCGGTGGCCGGCTCGCGTCCGCTCGCTCACGGCGATGTCACCTCGTTGGAAATTGTCGCGCTGGGCACCCCGTCGACCGGTAAAGTCGCCCGTTCCGGCACGGCGTTGGCTGCGGAAAGGAGGGTAGCGGCGTGGGCTCGCTCACCGCCACTGTGGCACCGCCTGCCGCCTCAAACGTTATCCTATGGTTTCGGACATTTAGGGCAATAGCCGGATCGGGCTTCCGACGATACTCCACCTACCGCCAGGCGGCGGTGGCCGGCGTCGTCACCAACTGCGTGTTCGGTTTCCTCCGCTGCTACGTCCTGCTCGCCGCGGTCGGCGCGGCCGGCACCGTGGCCGGGTACGACCGGGCCCAGCTCGCCACCTTCGTCTGGGTGGGGCAGGGCCTGCTCGCCGTCATCCTCCTCTGGGGATGGACCGACCTGGCCGACCGGATCCGCACCGGTGAGGTCGCCGCCGACCTGCTCCGCCCGGTACACCCGGTGACCAGCTACCTCGCCGCCGACCTGGGCCGGGCCGGCTACGCCGCGCTGGCCCGGCTGATCCCGCCGGTGCTGGTCGGCCCGCTCTTCTTCCCGGTGCACGTCCCGCAGCGATGGGCCACCTGGCCGTTGTTCGCGCTCTCCGCGCTCGTCGCCGTGGTGCTCTGCTTCGGCTGCCGCTACCTGGTCAACGCCACCGCGTTCTGGCTGCACGACGCGCGCGGCCCGGTCATCATCTGGACCCTCGTCTCGGGAGTGCTCACCGGGCTCTACTTCCCGCTGCGCTTCCTGCCGGAGTGGCTCCAGCTGCTGCTCTGGCTCGGCACTCCGTTCCCGAGCCTGTTGCAGACCCCGCTGGACGTGCTGGTCGAGCGGGACCCGGCCGGCACCCAGCTCGCCCTGGTCGGCGTGCAGCTGTGCTGGGCGGTGCTGATCCTCGCCGCCTGCCGGCTGGTGCAGCGCCGGGCCGAACGCCGGCTGGTCGTGCAGGGTGGCTGACCACGCGGCCCCGAGCGGACCGGTGCGCGCCGGCGCCGGCGCGCTGGCCGCGTACCGGGCGCTGCTCGGGGCGCAGGCGCGGGCGCAGACCGCGTACCGGACGTCGTTCCTGGTGGACCTGGTGGGCAACGTCGGGTTCACCGTCTTCGACGTGGTCACCGTGCTGGTCGTGTTCGGCGTGACCCGGGAGCTGGGCGGCTTCACGCTGCGCGAGACGATGGTCATCGTCGGCATCTCCACCGGCGCGTTCGCCCTCGCGGACCTGCTGGTCGGCAACATCGAACGGCTGCCCCGCTACGTGCGTACCGGGCTCTTCGACGCCGTGCTGCTCCGCCCGCTGGGCACGCTGCCGCAACTGCTGCTGATGGACCTGCCGCTGCGCAAGGTGTCCCGGGCGGTCTTCGGGCTCGCGGTGCTGGTGGTGGCGGTCGGGTCCGCCGGGATCCAGTGGACCGCCGCCCGGGTGCTGCTGGTCGTCCTCGCCCCGCTGGCCGCGGTGGTCTTCTTCGGCTCGGCCTTCGTGGCCACCGCCACCGTCTCCTTCTTCTGGGTTGACTCGGGCGAACTGGCCAACTCGGTCACCTACGGTGGGCGGGACTTCACCACCTATCCGATCACCGTCTACGACGGATGGTTCCGCGCGCTCTTCGCGTACGGCCTGGGTTTCGCCTTCGTCGGCTACCACCCGGCACTGGCGCTGCTCGGCCGGGCCGACCCGCTCGGCCTGCCGGGCTGGGTCGGCTGGGCCGCGCCGGGCGTCGCGCTGGTCGCCGCCGCGATCGCCGCCGCCGCCTGGCGCGTCGGCGTCCGCCACTACCGGAGTACGGGGTCATGAGCGTCATCGAGGCCAGGGCACTGCGCAAGGAGTTCACCGTCCGGGTCAGGGCCGGGCGGCTGCGCCGCGAGAAACGGCTGGTCACCGCCGTCGACGGGATCGACCTGCGGATCGAGCGCGGGGAGCTGCTCGGCTACATCGGACCGAACGGGGCCGGCAAGTCCACCACGCTCAAGATGCTCACCGGGGTGCTGACGCCCTCGGCCGGCGAGGTACGCGTCTGCGGGCTGCGCCCGGTCGCCCAGCGCACCCGGCTCGCGCTGCGCGTCGGCGTGGTCTTCGGCCAGCGTTCCCAACTGTGGTGGGACCTGCCGCTGCGGGACTCCTTCGACCTGCTCCGGCACGTCTACCGGGTGCCGCCCGGCGAGCACGCCGCCCGGCTGCGCCGCTGCCGGCACCTGCTCGACCTGGACGCGTTCCTGGACGTCCCGGTCCGCCAGCTCTCCCTCGGCCAGCGGATGCGCGGCGAGCTGACCGCCGCGCTGCTGCACGGCCCCGAGGTGCTCTTCCTCGACGAACCCACCATCGGTCTGGACGTGGTCAGCCGGCAGGCGGTGCGCGGCTTCCTGGCCGAGCTGGGCCAGGCCGGGGACACCACGCTGGTGCTGACCACGCACGACCTGGCCGACATCGAACGGCTCTGCCGGCGGCTGGTGGTGATCGACCACGGTCGGGTGGTGCACGACGGGTCGATCGCCGCGCTGCACGAGCGGTACGGCTCCCGCCGGCTGGTGGTGGCCGACCTCGACGCCCCCGTACCCGAGCCGCCGGTGCTGCCCGGCGCGTCGCTGCACCGGGTGGAGAACGACGGGCACCGGCTGGTGTTCGCGCTGGAGTCGGCGCGGGTGGCCGAGGTGGTGGCCGGGCTCGCCGGGCTGGGCGCGCTGCGCGACGTCTCGGTGCTGGAGCCGGACATCGAGGACGTGGTGGCCCGCCTCTACCGGCGGGAGCGTCAGGGGTGCTCCATCACCAGCACGGCGAAGGTGCCCGGGGCCAGCGCCTCGTAGCGGTGCGGGGCGTCGCCGGGGAAGGTGGCGTAGTCGCCCGGGCCCAGCTCCACCGGGTCGGATTCGGGGCCGACCCGCATCCGCCCGGCGGCGACCACCACGTGCTCGATGCTGCGCGGGGTGTGCGCCTCGGCCTTGCGGACCGCGCCGGGCTCCAGGTCGAGGACGTAGATGTCCCGCCTCGCGTGCGTCGACCCGGCGCTGAGCAGCGTCCCGGTGAAGTCGGCGTGCTCGGAGCGGATCCGGGGGCCCTCGCCGGCCCGGACCACCCGGACCGCCGGGCTCGGCGGCTCGACCAGCCGGCTGAACGGCACGTCCAGTGCCACGCCGAGCGCCCAGAGCGTCTCCACGCTCGGGTTGCCGACGCCCGACTCCAGCTGGGAGAGGGTGGACTTGGCGATCCCGGCCCGCCGGGCCAGCTCGGTCAGCGAGATGCCGACCCGCTCCCGCTCACGCCGGATCGCGGCGGCGATGGTGGCCAGCGGGGGTGCCGGTAGGGCGGCCATGTTCGCTCCGTCGGTCTGTTCGTTCGGTTTGACGACCACGCGCATTCCGTTCATCATGGTGGACCATGCGTACGGTACAACGAACAGCCGGCGGCGGGGTACTCCGCGACGTCGCCGCCATCGGGGCGGCGATGGTGGCGGTGGGCGCCTCGTTCGGCGCGGTGGCGGTCGCCGCCGGGCTGCCCGGCTGGGCCGCCGTCGCGATGTCCGTGCTGGTGTTCGCCGGCGGGGCGCAGTTCATGGCGGTCGGGCTGGTCGCGGCGGGCAGCCCGCTGGCCGCCGTCCTCGCCGGGCTGCTGCTCAACGCCCGGCACCTGCCGTTCGGCCTGACCCTCGGCGACAGCCTCGGCCGTCGGCTGTGGCAACGGCTGCTCGGCAGCCACCTGATGACCGACGAGGCCACCGCGTTCGCCCTGGCCCAGCCCGCGGGTCCGGCCCGGCACCGGGCGTTCTGGCTGGCCGCGGCGTTGTTCTTCGTCACCTGGAACGTCGGCACCGTACTCGGCGTGCTGGCCGGCGGGGTGGCCGGCGACCCGGCCGCGCTGGGCCTGGACGCCGCCTTCCCGGCCGGCCTGCTCGCGCTGCTGCTGCCCAGCCTGCGCGACCGGGAGATCCGGCGGGTGGCGCTGGCCGGTGCGGTGCTGGCCGTGCTCACCACCCCGCTGCTGCCGGCCGGCCTGCCGGTGCTGCTCGCCCTGGCCGGTCCGGCCGTGCTGGCCGTACGGGCCGTCCGGGCCGGCGCCGGCGACCGGGAGGTAGGGGTGACGCCCGCCCCGACCCGGGACACCCGCCGGGTCGGCCGGGGTGGAGCCGGGACCGGTGGACGGGAGGCCGGGGGCACCTCCAGCCCGGCCTCCGTCACCGGTCCCGTCACCGGCGTCCGGGAGGTCGGGGTGACGCCCGCCCCGATCCCGGACGCCGGGCGCGGGGTCGGGACACCCGACCCGGCCCGACCCAGGGGAGGGGAGTCGTGCTGATCGTGGTGATCCTGGCGCTGGCCGCCGGGACGTACGGCTTCCGGGTCGCCGGGGTGCTGCTGCGCGACCGGCTCGACCTGCCGGAGTGGTCCCGCCGGCTGCTACCGGTGGGCGCCGCCGCGCTGCTCGCCGCGCTCGCGGCCACCGCCACGCTGACCGAGGCCGGCGCGTTCGCCGGCTGGGCCCGGCCGACGGGGGTGCTGGTCGGCGTGCTGCTGGCCTGGCGGCGGGCGCCCTTCGTGCTGGTCGTGCTCGCCGCCGCCGGGACGACCGCCCTGCTCCGCCTGCTCGGCGTCCCGTAGCGCTCCGGCGCCGCCGCGTCACCGGCAGTCCGCCCGCCCGCCCAACGTCGTGGTTCGTGGTCCCGTCGACGCTTCGGGTGCGCGGCCGAGGTTTGGGTGCGTCTGTTGTCGCCCCAGCGACGACAGACGCACCCGGTCCAGGCGGAGGAGGGGGCGGGTTGGCCGTGCCGTGCCGGTGCAGGCCGTGTCGCGCCGCAAACCGCAGGCCCCTGCCGGGGTCCCCAGCGCGGCGGCTGGCGGCGGGAACGAGAACGGCCCCTCACCGCGGTGGAGCAGGGGCCGGATCCGTCGGGGTCAGACCGGGTCGCCGAGGTTGACCCGGGGCTCCGGGGCACGCATCCGGCGGAACGTGATCGACCGCATGACCGCGTAGAGGTAGAGCGAGCCCATCCGCTGCCCGGTGTTCGGGAAGCGCTCGCGGACCAGCTTCCTGATCTTGCGGCAGATGAGGAAGGAGTCGATCACCACGCCGAGGGCCAGCGCGCCCCACAGGATGTTGGACACCAGCCGGATCACCGGCGGCATGGCCGCGTTCGAGCCGATCAGCACGATCAGCGCGCCGCCGAAGAACCAGGTGCCGACCGTACGCCGGGAGTCGACCACGTTGCGGGCCAGCTGCCGCTCGGGGCCGCGGTCACGCGGGCCGCCCTCGCGCCGGAACTCCGCCGCCGCCTCGGCACGCAGCTTGCGCCGGTGCTCCCGCTGCTCTTCCTTGGTCATCGGCTTGGTGGCCACGCCCGGCCGGCGGCCGGCGCTCGGCCGCTTCGGCGTCTCGCGCCCCTTGGCCGGGGTGTAACCCCGGGGACGGCTGGACGTGGCCTCGTCCTCGGGGGTCACCGGGGTGACCGCCTCGTCGACGAGGTCGGTGGACTTGCGGCGAAACAGCGACGGCACGCGGAAAGGGTAGCCAACCGACGGCGCCCGGTGCACATCGCGGTGCACCGGGCGCGGTCGTCAGTGAGGGAGGTTACGGACGCTCGACGTGCGCGCCCAGGTCGGCCAGCTTCGCCTCGAAGTCCTCGTAGCCCCGGTTGATCAGGTCGACGCCGTACACCCGGGAGGTGCCCTCGGCGGCCAGCGCCGCGATCAGGTGGCTGAAACCGGCCCGCAGGTCGGGGATGACCAGATCGGCGGCGTGCAGCTTGCTCGGCCCGGCGATCACCGCGGAGTGCTTGAAGTTGCGCCGGCCGAAGCGGCACGGGGTGCCGCCCAGGCAGTCCCGGTAGACCTGGATGTTGGCGCCCATCGAGTTCAGCGCCTCGGTGTAGCCGAGCCGCTGCTCGTAGACCGTCTCGTGGACGATGGACAGCCCGCGCGCCTGGGTCAGGGCCACGACCAGCGGCTGCTGCCAGTCGGTCATGAAACCGGGGTGCACGTCGGTCTCCAGGGCCACCGACTTCAGCTCGCCACCCGGGTGCCAGAACCGGATGCCGCCCTCCTGGCCCGGGTCGCCCAGCCGCGGCGGCCGGCTGTCGGTCACCTCGTACTCGCCGCCGACCGAGCGGAAGATGTTCAGGAAGGTCATCATGTCGGCCTGCTGCGCGCCGAGCACCTCCACGTGGCCACGGGTGGCCAGCGCGGCCGCGGCCCAGCTGGCCGCCTCGATCCGGTCGGGGATCGGCCGGTGGGTGTAGCCGTGCAGCTTCGGCACGCCCTGGATCTCGATCACCCGGTCGGTGTGCACCTTGATGATCGCGCCCATCTTCTGCAGGACGCAGATCAGGTCGATGATCTCCGGCTCCACCGCGGCGTTGCGCAGCTCGGTGACGCCCTCGGCCATCACGGCGGTGAGCAGCACCTGCTCGGTGGCGCCGACGCTCGGGTAGGGCAGTGCGAACTTCGTGCCGTGCAGTCCGTTCGGCGCGGACAGGTGCAGCCCCTCCGGGGTCTTGTCGACCGTGGCGCCGAACTCGCGCAGCGCCTGGAGGTGGAAGTCGATCGGCCGGGGGCCGATGTGGCAGCCGCCCAGGTCCGGGATGAAGGCGTGGCCGAGGCGGTGCAGCAGCGGCCCGCAGAACAGGATCGGGATCCGGCTGGAGCCCGCGTGCACGTTGATCTGGTCGGTGCTGGCGCTCTCCACGTTCGCCGGGTCGAAGACCAGCTCGCCGTCCTCGTCGCCGTCGGTCACCTTGACGCCGTGCAGGCCGAGCAGGCCGCGGACGACCTCGACGTCACGGATCTTCGGCACGTCGAACAGGCGGCTCGGACTGTCGCCCAGTAGTGCGGCGACCATCGCCTTGGAAACCAGGTTCTTCGCGCCGCGCACGCGGATCCGCCCTTCCAGCGGAGTGCCTCCGTGTACGACCAGGACGTCGTCGGTCAACGCAACCTCCAGCGGTCGGTCGGTGCTGTTGATGGTGGGGCTCACGATGTCATCGCTACCCGGAACGCGGACGGGTCGAAACGAGCCGCGTGCGTTGTCGCCCCGGCAGCATAGCCCTCAGTGATGGAAATGGACCCGGTCACTTCGCCCCTGGGGGCATTTATCGGTGATCCGGCCCAATTCCGTAAAAGGGTCGCTACCGAGGGTGATCAGCGGGTGCCGGCGGCGGGGTGTCCGCACCGGGCAGGGCGAGCATCTGGTCCAGCGCCACCCGCGCGTGGTGCGCGGTGTCCGGGTCGACGGTGATCTGGTTGACCACCCGCCCGGCGACCAGCTCCTCCAGTGCCCAGACCAGGTGCGGCAGGTCGATCCGGTTCATCGTCGAGCAGTAGCAGACCGCCCGGTCGAGGAACATGATCTGCTTGTCCGGGTGGGCCAGCGCCAGCCGGCGCACCAGGTTCAGCTCGGTGCCGACCGCCCAGGCCGAGCCGGCCGGGGCCGCCTCGATGGTCTTGATGATGTACTCCGTCGAGCCGACGTGGTCGGCCGCGGTGACCACCTCGTGCCGGCACTCGGGGTGCACCAGCACGTTGACCCCGGGCACCCGCTCCCGGACGTCGTTGACGCTGTCGAGGGTGAACCGGCCGTGCACCGAGCAGTGCCCGCGCCACAGGATCATCTTGGCGTCCCGCAGCTGCTCCGGGGTGAGGCCGCCGTTCGGCTTGTGCGGGTCGTAGAGCACGCAGTCGTCCAGCGAGAAGCCCATCTCCAGCACCGCCGTGTTGCGGCCCAGGTGCTGGTCGGGCAGGAAGAGCACCTTCGAGCCCTGCTGGAAGGCCCAGTCCAGGGCGCGCCTGGCGTTGGACGAGGTGCAGACCACGCCGCCGTTGCGGCCGACGAAGCCCTTGATGTCCGCCGAGGAGTTCATGTACGTGACCGGGACGGTCTGCTCCGCGATGCCCAGGTCGGTCAGCACGTCCCAGGCCGTCTCGACCTGCGACAGCACCGCCATGTCGGCCATCGAGCAGCCGGCGGCCAGGTCCGGCAGGACCACCTTCTGCGCGTCCGAGGTGAGGATGTCGGCGCTCTCGGCCATGAAGTGCACGCCGCAGAAGACGATGTACTCCGCCTCCGGCCGGGCGGCCGCCTCGCGGGCCAGCTTGAACGAGTCGCCGGTCACGTCGGCGAACTGGATCACCTCGTCGCGCTGGTAGTGGTGGCCCAGCACGAACACCTTGCTGCCCAGCTTCGCCTTCGCCGCCGCCGCCCGGGCCACCAGGTCCGGGTCGCTGGGCGCCGGCAGGTCGCCCGGACACTCGACGCCACGCTCGGTGGCGGGGTCGCTGCCCCGGCCGAGCAGCAGCAGCGCCGTGGCGGTGTTGGAGGGTTCTACCCAGGTCGAAGTCACGCCCCCCATGGTCCCACAGCGTGGCCTCGGCGCGGCCTGCGCCGGTGTGGGCTGCCACACTGCTCGGCATGCGCGTGCTGCTCTGTCCGGACAAGTTCGCCGGCACGCTGCCGGCCCCCGAGGTCGCGGCCGCGGTGGCCGCCGGCTGGCGCGAGGTGGCCGGGGACGACGAGCTGCTGATCAGGCCGCTGGCCGACGGCGGTCCCGGCTTCCTCGACGTGCTCGCCGACGCGCTGGACGGGCGGCGGGTGCCGGTGCCGACCGTCGACCCGCTGGGCCGGCCGGCGGCCGGTGAGATCCTGCTCACCGACGGCGGGTCGACCGCCTGGCTGGAGAGCGCCCAGGCGTGCGGCCTGCACCTGCTCGCCGCCGACGAGCGGGACCCGAAGGCGACCACCTCGTACGGGCTCGGGCTGCTGGTGGCCGCCGCGGTGGAGGCCGGCGCCCGCACGGTGATCATCGGGCTGGGCGGTTCCGGCACCAACGACGCCGGCGCGGGGATGCTCACCGCGCTCGGCGTCACGCCGCTGGACGAGGCCGGCCTCGCCCTGCCGTACGGGGGTGCCGCGCTGGCCGCCACGGCCCGCCTCGACGGCGCGCCCCGGCTGCGCGACGCCCGGCTGGTCGCCGCCACCGACGTGGACAACCCGCTGCTCGGGCTGCACGGGGCCAGCAACGTGTTCGGCCCGCAGAAGGGCGCCGACCGGGCCGACGTGCTGCTGCTCGACGCCGCGCTGGAGCGCTTCGCCGCCGTGCTGGAGCGGGACCTGCCCGGCGGCCCGCCGCGGCTCGGCACGCTGCCCGGCGGCGGGGCGGCCGGCGGGCTCGGCGCGGCGATCCTCGCTCTGGGCGGCCGGTGCGAGTCGGGCATCGGCCTGGTCACCCGGGCCACCGGCCTGGACGTCGCGCTGGACGGGGTGGACCTGGTGATCACCGGGGAGGGCTCGTTCGACCACCAGTCGCTGCGCGGCAAGGTGGTCGCCGGGGTGGCCGGCGCGGCCCGGGACCGCGGCCTGCCGTGCGTGGTGCTCGCCGGTCAGGTCAGCACCGGCCGGCGGGAGGCCGCCGCGGCCGGGGTGACCGACGCGTACAGCCTGGTGGAGCACTTCGGCGGCGAGGAGCGCGGCGGCCTGGCCGCGGCGCTGAGCCGGCCCGCGGAGGGGCTGCGCGAGCTCGGCGCCCGGCTGGCCCGGCAGTGGAGCCGGTGACCGGGTGGCGGGAGCCGGTGACCGGATGCCACCGGAGTCGGTGACCGGGGTGTGACCGGCGCCGCGCGGGGAAGCCCCGAGGTCACGCCGCGGGGTGCCCCGGCCCGCAGCGGCCTACAATCGAAAACTGGACCACAGTGGGAATCGCTGACCGGCGGGTGACGTTGGTCGGGACGACCACACCGAACGCGCGCAGGGAGAATTCCACGTGACCACGCCAGCGCAGACCGAGTCGACCGAGGCCAAGGCCCCTACTTCCGTCGTCCTCACCGACGTCGCGGCGCAGAAGGTCAAGGCCCTGATCGAACAGGAGGGCCGCGACGACCTGCGGCTCCGGGTCGCGGTGCAGCCGGGCGGCTGCTCCGGCCTGCGGTACCAGCTCTTCTTCGACGAGCGCTCCCTCGACGGTGACATCGTCACCGACTACGACGGTGTCGAGGTCGTCGTCGACCGGATGAGCGCCCCCTACCTGGCCGGCGCCACCATCGACTTCGCCGACCGGATCGACGCCCAGGGCTTCACCATCGACAACCCCAACGCGGGCAGCTCCTGCGCCTGCGGCGACTCGTTCAGCTGAGTCGACACCGATCACCGACGGCGGGGCCGTCCCGGCAGGGACGGCCCCGCCGCCGTCCGCGGCCCGTTTTCCCCGGCCGCGCAGCCGCGTCCGGGTCGCGCCGTCCCGGGCCGCCGCCGTGTCCGGCCCGGCGGCCGTCGGGCGGGCGGTGACCGTTCAACCGTGCGCCCCGCCGCCCGGCCACCCGCCCGCGCCGGTACGCCTGCTGGCGGCGGCGTGGCCGTTCACCTGGCCGTCGGCGATGTGCAACCGTGCGGTCGCCCGGTCTTGCGGCGGCCGGTAGGCTGACCCGCGCCCTGCTCCCGACCCTGAGGGTTGACATGAAGATCGCGGTGACCGGCTCGATCGCCACCGACCACCTGATGAGCTTCCCCGGCCGCTTCGCCGACCAGCTCATCGCCGACCAGCTGCACAAGGTGTCCCTCTCCTTCCTGGTGGACGACCTGGTGCTGCGCCGGGGCGGGGTGGCCGCCAACATCGCCTTCGGCATGGGTCAGCTCGGCCTGCGCCCGGTGCTGCTCGGCGCGGTCGGGGCGGACTTCGCCGACTACCGCTCGTGGCTCGAGCGGCACAACGTCGACTGCGAGTCGGTGCACATCAGCGAGGTGGCGCACACCGCCCGCTTCGTCTGCACCACCGACACCGACATGTGCCAGATCGCCTCCTTCTACGCCGGGGCGATGAGCGAGGCGCGCAACATCGAACTGGCCCCGGTCGCCGACCGGCTCGGCGGGCTCGACCTGGTGCTGGTCAGCGCCAACGACCCGGAGGCGATGCTGCGGCACTCGGCCGAGTGCCGGGAGCGCGGCTTCGCGTTCGCCGCCGACCCGTCCCAGCAGCTGGCCCGGATGCCGGGCGAGGACGTCATCGCGCTGATCGACGGCGCCGACTACCTGATGACCAACGACTACGAGAAGTCGCTGCTGCAGAGCAAGGCCGGCCTGAGCGACGAGCAGCTGCTCGACCTGGTCAAGATCCGGGTCACCACGCTGGGCAAGCACGGCGTGGAGATCGCCGGCCGCGGCATCGACCCGATCCACGTGCCGATCGCCCGGGAGACCCAGGCGGTCGACCCGACCGGCGTCGGCGACGGCTTCCGCGCCGGCTTCTTCACCGCGCTCTCCTGGGGGCTCGGCCTGGAGCGGGCCGCCCAGGTGGGCTCCCTGCTGGCCACCCTGGTGCTGGAGACCGTCGGCACCCAGGAGTACCAGGTCCGGCGCGACCTGTTCGTCAAGCGCCTCGCCGAGTCGTACGGCGACGTCGCCGCCGACGAGGTGCGGCCGCACCTGCTGCCCTGACCGGGCCGCTGTCGTCGACCACGCGGTCGTGGCGGGCGTCCGACGCCCGCCGCGACCGTGTGCTGCTTCCCGGGGTCAGTGCTGGCGGCGGACGTCGTAGGCGGGGCCGTCCTCGCCGGTGACCTTGCCGAGGAACTCCTGTCCCCGCATCCGGCACCAGGCGGGGATGTCCACCGCCGCCGCCGGGTCGTCGGCCAGCACCCGGACCACGGTGCCCACCGGCAGCTCGGGCAGCCGCCGGGCGACCGCGATCACCGGCAGCGGGCAGCGCTGCCCGCGACAGTCCAGTACCTCCCGCGGCGCGGTCACAGCCCCACCACCCCCGCCTCGGTTCGCAGGTCGGCGACGATCCCGGGCAGCTCGGCGAGGAACCGCTCCACGTCCGCCTCGGTCGTCTCCCGGTGCAGCGAGATCCGCACGTTGCCGTGCGAGAGCACGCCCATCGCCTCCAGCACGTGCGACGGGCGTAGCGTCGACGAGGTGCACGACGAGCCGGACGAGACGGCGAAGCCGCGCCGGTCCAGCGCGTGCAGCAGCGCCTCGCCGTCGACGTACAGGCAGGAGAAGGTGACCAGGTGGGGGAGCCGGTGATCGGGATCACCCACCACCTCCACGTCCGGCACCTCCGCCGCCACCCGGGCCCGGATCCGGTCCACCAGCGGCGCCAGCCGGGCCGCCTCGGCCGCCGCGTCGGCCGCCGCCGCGCGCAGGCTGGCCGCCGCCGCCACCACCGCCGGCAGGTTCAGCGCGCCCGGCGTACGGCCGGACTCCCGCTCGTCGGCCGGCCAGGGGGACTCCCAGCGGGTGCCCTTGCGCACCACCAGCAGCCCCACCCCGGCCGGGCCACCCCACTTGTGCGCGCTGGCGGTCAGCACCGACCAGCCGGCCGGCACCGGTACCCGGCCCACCGCCTGCGCCGCGTCGACGTAGAGCGGCACCCCCGCCGCCGCGCAGGCGACGGCCGCCTCTTCGACCGGCTGGACGGTGCCCACCTCGTGGCTGGCGGCGATCAGCGCGGCCAGCGCGACCCCCGGGGCGCGGACCGCCGTCTCCCAGGCGGCGACGTCCAGCCGGCCGAGCCGGTCCACCGGCACCCCGAGCGCGGTGCCGCCGGCGGCGGTGTGCCGCTCGGCCGCGTGCAGCACGGCGGAGTGCTCGATCTCCGAGTGCACCAGGATCGGGCCGACCCGGCGCCGCCCGGCCAGGCCGCCGAGGACTGCCGCGTGCGCGGCGGTCGTACCGCTGCCGGTGAAGGAGAGCTCGTCGGGGCGTACGCCCAGGGTCTCGGCGGTCGCGGCCCGCGCCGCGTCGAGGAGCTGGCGGGCCCGGCGGGCCTGCGCGTAGAGCTTGCCCGGGTCGGCCCAGCCGTCGTCGAGCGCGGCCAGCAGCGCCTGCCGGGCGACCGGGTGCAGCGGTGCGGCGGTCGCCGCGTCCAGGTAGACCGGGGATGCGCTCACGGCTGTCCACGCTATCGCGCCGCTACGCCCAAGATCCCCCCGATGGGGGCGGAGAGTGACCCCAACACGGTCCAGCCCGTCATGGTCGAGTAATCTGCGACCGTCGGTGACGCCTTTGCCGCCGGTGCTGTCGCTCCGCCCGATGGGGCGGCAGAAGAGAACAGACACCGCGGCGCGCTAGGGAGGCAGGACCAGGTGGTCGCAAGGAGTTCGGAGGTACGGCCGACGGCCGTACGGCACAGCGCTTCCCCAGGAGCCGGTGGGCGCCGGCGGCGTGGTGCTGGTCGGGTCGCCGGGCTCGGTCTCGGCGGGGCGGCGCTGCTGGTCCTGCTCACGGGCTGCGACGTCGGCGCGGCGTTCGACGGCTTCGGCTGGCCGCAGGGTGGCATCTCGCCGGAGTCCCACCGGATGTACGACCTGTGGATCGCCTCGTGCATCGCGGCGCTCGCGGTCGGCGTCTTCGTGTGGGGCCTGATCTTCTGGTGCGTCGTCCGCTACCGCAAGCGGGGCAACGAGCTGCCGGTGCAGACCCGCTACAACATGCCGATGGAGTTCCTCTACACCATCGCGCCGATCCTGATCGTCTCCGTGCTCTTCTACTACACGGCGATCGTGCAGACCGACGTGGTGAAGACGACCAAGAACCCCGACGTCACCGTCGAGGTGGTCGCCTTCAAGTGGAACTGGCAGTTCAACTACCGCGACGGCCAGGGCCCGGAGGCCAACACCGTCGCCTCGACGCTGGGCACCAGCGAGGTCATCCCGATCCTGGTGCTGCCGACCGACCGGTCCATCCGGTTCGAGGAGACCAGCCGCGACGTCATCCACTCGTTCTGGGTGCCGGAGATGCTCTTCAAGCGGGACGTCATGCCGGGCAAGATCCGCAACGTGTTCGAGGTCTCCAGCCTGGACACCGAGGGCGCCTACGTGGGTCGCTGCGCCGAGCTCTGCGGCAGCTACCACGCGTTCATGAACTTCGAGCTGCGGGTCGTGTCGCCGGAGAAGTACGAGCAGTTCCTCGCGGCCAAGCAGGACGGCAAGTCGACGCAGGAGGCGCTGACGGCCATCGGCGAGGAGCCGTACGCCACGACCACCCGGCCGTTCGAGACGCGGCGCACCGAGGCCAACTTCAACCCGGACAACGCTCCGGCAACCGCGGGAAGCTGAGGGAGCGGGCATGAAGACCGAGTGGCGTATCTTCCTGATCATCGCCGGGTTCCTGCTCTTCGCGACCGTCCTGTACGGCGCCTGGACGGCCGGTGAGTCCGGCGGCGTCGAGTGGGTGGGCACCACTGCCCTGCTGCTGTCGTTCCTGCTCTGCGCGATGTGCGGCGGCTTCTTCTGGTTCGTCTCCCGCCGCATCGACCTGCGCCCGGAGGACCGGCCGGACGCCGAGATCGCCGACGGCGCGGGCGAGGTCGGCTTCTTCAGCCCGGGCAGCTACTGGCCGTTCGGCATCGCGCTGTCCGCCTCGATCGCCGGCCTCGGCCTGGTGTTCTGGCAGTTCTGGCTGCTGGGCGTCGGTCTGGTGGCGGTCGTCTTCGCTGCCTGCGGCCTGCTCTTCGAGTACTACACCGGTACCCGGCGCACCGCCGAGCACTGACCCGGCTCCGCCGGACGATCCTGACGAAGCCCGCCACCCTCCGGGGTGGCGGGCTTCGCGCCGTCCGGGGTGATCTCGCCGGCCGACTCGTCGGCCCGGGTCATGGCCCGCTTGATCCACTCCACATCGCCGATATCGGGGGGGGTCGTGGCGACCCGGATACCGCGATATCGCCGAAACCGAGTGGATCAAGGAGCGGCGGCCGGGCGCCGTGTCGTCAGGCGGCGCGGCGGTGGAGCGGGCGCGGACGGTGCCGGTCGGCCAGGCGGGCGGCGCGGAACGCGAAGGTGGCGATCAGCACGGCGGAGCCGCAGCGGGTGCAGATCAGCTCGGGGCAGTCGGCACCGTGGTCGTCGACGCAGGGCGGCGCCTCGAACAGCTGGACGCCCGCGCAGGTGTCGCAGTGGAGTTCGCGATCCGGCATGGGGGACGCCTCCTCTCCCTCCGGGCTCCCGACGGGCACCGCGGCGCGCGCCGGGAACGGAAAACTACTCGGCTGTAGTTTGGCACGTGGGTCCGACATGTCCCCCGTCACCCGCCGGCCGAGCGGTCTGGCCTGGGCGTCGGGGGCTCGGGGTGCGGCATGTCGTGCCGACCCGGCGCGGGGTCGCCGCGACATGCCGCGACCGGCGGGGCCGGTACGCCGGCACCGAGCGGGCGGGATGGTCAGAGGGAGCGGGCGGTGGCGATCCAGCGGTCGAGGACGGCGGCGGCCGCGCCGGAGTCGATGGACTCGGCCGCCCGCGCCATCCCGGCGCGCAGCGCCTCGATCAGGTCGCCGTCGAGCGGCCCCTGGGTGGCCAGCGCGGCCGCCGAGTTGACCAGTACGGCGTCGCGGACCGGGCCGGTCTCGCCGGCGAGCAGGCGCCGGGCCACCTCGGCGTTGTAGGCGGCGTCCCCGCCCCGCAGGTCGGCGAGGGTGGACCGGGGTACCCCGAGGTCGACCGCGTCGAGCACGGCCTCTCGTACGGTGCCGTCCTGGGCCACCCAGACCCGGGTCGGCGCGGCGGTGGTGAACTCGTCCAGGCCGTCCTCGCCGCGCATGACCAGCACCGAGTCGCCCCGGGCGGCGAAGACGCCGGCCATCACCGGGGCCATCCGCAGGTCGAAGCAGCCCACCGCGCCGCCCCGGGGCCGGGCCGGGTTGGTGAGCGGGCCGAGGAAGTTGAAGGCGGTGGGCACGCCCAGCTCGCGCCGGACCGGGCCGGCGTGCCGCATGCCGGGGTGGAACCGGGCGGCGAAGCAGAACCCGATGCCGGCCTCGGTGACGCACCGGGCCACGCCCTCGGGGCCGAGGTCGAGCGGGACGCCGAGGAACTCCAGCAGGTCGGCGGTGCCGCAGGACGAGGAGGCGGCCCGGTTGCCGTGCTTGACCACCCGTACGCCCGCGCCGGCCACCACCAGCGCGGTCATCGTGGAGATGTTGACCGTGTGGGCGAGGTCACCGCCGGTGCCCACCACGTCGAGCGCGGTGGCCCGCAGCTCGTCGGGCAGCTCGACCTGGACCGCCCGGCCGAGCATCGCCTCGACCAGCCCGGCCAGCTCGGCCGAGGTCTCGCCCTTGGCCCGCAGGCCGACCGCGAAGCCGGCGATCTGGGCCGCGGAGGCGGCGCCGGACATGATCTCGCCCATCGCCCAGGCGGTGTCGGCGGTGGACAGCTCCTCGCCACGCAGCAGCGCGTTGAGCAGGTGCGGCCAGGTCCGATCGCCCATGGTGGGCCTCCCGAGCGAAGCGAGCGGGTGCGGGTGGACGGATCCGGCGCCGGTCGGCCCGACGCCGTGGCGGGGCCGGGTGCGGGCACGTCAGGCGGGGGCGTGCGTCCGCAGCAGCTCGGCCACCGTGGTGCCGGTGGTCACCGGGTCGAGCGGATGCACCAGGGTGGCGTCGACCTCGGCGTACGCGGCGAGCCATCGGTCGGCGGCGCGGGCGATGACCACGCAGGTCGGGGGAGCGTCCTCGCGGTCGTCCTTGATCTGCCGGGCGATGCCGAGGCCGCCACCCGGGCTGGCCTCGCCGTCGAGCAGGAGCAGGTGGATCTCGTAGTCGTCGACCAGTCGGACGCACTCGGCGTAGTTGCTGGCCTCGACGAACTCGACCTGGAGGCCGGGCGCCGGCCGGGTGCCCACGGCGAGCCGCATCTGGTCGCGGACCTGCGGGTCGTCGCTGTAGAGCAGGATGGTGCACGAACGATCGCTCATGGTTGGACTGGCTCCCACCTCGTAGCTGCCCGCTGATCGTACCGGTCGGTGTGAGGTGCGTGACGTCCCGCCCGAGGGTGCCCCCGGGGCGTACCGTCGGCGCAGCTCAGGCCGCGGACTCCGCGGCGCGCTGGCGGGCCTCCTGGCGGTCCAGCTCGCGGTCGATCCGGCGGGCTTCCCGCTCGGCCTGCTTCATCCACTGCACGACCAGCACGGCGAGCATGGTCACACTGACGAACTCGCCGCCGGCCCACAGGATGCCGCCGGCGAGCACCTGGTCGTCCCACGGGTCGGCCCAGCCGAGCCCGAGCGACGGGTACCAGTCGCCGCCGAAGAGCGTGCTGCTCTGCATGATGGTGAGCCCGAGCACGGTGTGGAACGGCACCGAGAGCAGCATCAGCAGCGCCCGCGCCGGGTACGGCCAGCGGCCGGGGAGCGGGTCGAGACCGAGCAGCGGCCAGAAGAACACGCAGCCGGTCAGGATGAAGTGCGCGTGCACCAGCTCGTGCGCCCAGGCGTGCTCCAGGGTGAACCGGTAGAGGTCGGTGAAGTAGAGCGCGAACGGGTTCACCACGAAGATCGCGAACGCCACCAGCGGGAAGCTGTAGACCCGCGCGATCCGGCTGTGCACGATCGCCAGCAGGCGCTTGCGCGGCCGCTGCGGCAGGGTGCGCAGCGCGAGCGTCATCGGGGCGCCCAGGGCGAGGAAGATCGGCGAGATCATCGACAGCACCATGTGCTGCACCATGTGCACCGACAGCAGCGCGGTGTCGTACGCGTGCAGGCCGCTGACCGTGACCAACGCGATGCCGCCCAGGCCGGGGCCGAGGAAGAAGACCGTCCGGGAGACCGGCCAGCGGTCGCCGCGCAGCCGCAGCCGGTGCACCCCGTAGAGGTAGATGCCGGCGGCCAGCACCAGGCCGACGGCGAGCCAGCTGTCCAGCCGGGTCTCGGTGAAGACCGAGGTCACGGTGAACGGCGGTGGGGTCGGCTCACCTCCCGCCGAGGCGGCGACCGAGGTGGCGGCGGAGATCCGATCGACGTGCAGCACGCTTTTCAGCCTAGGTCAGGCGAAGCGGACGACCCCTATCGGGCCACGGAGGCCACCGGTTTGGCCCCCCGCTGATCGCCGGCCCCGGTCAAGGGCAATAATGACCGCGTGACTGCGGCCCCAGCCATTGACAAGAGCCGGATCCACTCCCTGACCCGACCCAACATGGTCAGCGTCGGGACGATCGTGTGGCTCTCCAGCGAACTCATGTTCTTCGCGGCGCTGTTCGCGATGTACTTCTCCATCCGCGCGGCGGCGCCGGAGCAGTGGGCGGAGCACACCGAGCACCTCAACATCCCGTACGCGACCACCTTCACGGTGATCCTGGTGTTGTCCTCGGTGACCTGCCAGCTCGGTGTGTTCGCCGCCGAGAAGGGTGACGTCCACGCCCTGCGGCGCTGGTTCACGATCACCTTCGTGATGGGCCTGATCTTCGTGCTCGGCCAGCTCAACGAGTACCGCGAGCTGGTGCACGAGGGCATCAAGATCAACGAAGACGGTTACGGGTCGATGTTCTACCTGACCACCGGCTTCCACGGTCTGCACGTGACCGGCGGTCTGGTCGCCTTCATCATCTTCATGATCCGCACCACCATGGGCCGGTTCACCCCGGCGCAGGCCACGTCCGCGATCGTCGTGTCGTACTACTGGCACTTCGTCGACGTGGTGTGGATCGGCCTCTACGCCATGATCTACTGGCTTCAGTGATCTTGGCGCGTCACGAATCGCGTCGCTGCTCCGTCCCCTGAGACACAAGGTCCAACCGGTTAAGGACACAGGTCATGACTTCTGACAACGACCGCCGACGCGGTCTGCTCGCGCGGCTGCGCGGGCGGCCCGTAGCGCGCAGCAGGGGCCGCCGCCGGCTGGGTGCCGCGGTCCGGCTGCTGGCCGCGCTGATGCTGGCCGGCGGCGCCTACACCGTCTTCGCCCCCGGCGTGCAGGCGCAGGACAATCCGCCGCTGACCGGCGCCGCCGCGGAGGGCAAGGCGCTGTTCGACGTGAGCTGTGTGACCTGCCACGGTCGCAACGCGCAGGGTGTCGAGGGACGCGGGCCGAGCCTGATCGGCGTCGGCGCGGCCTCGGTGGAGTTCCAGGTCGGCACGGGCCGCATGCCGATGGCCCGGCAGGAGGCCCAGGCGCAGCGCAAGCCGGAGCTCTTCACCGACGAGCAGACCCGCCAGCTGGCCCAGTACATCCAGGAGCTCGGCGGCGGGCCGGTCGTGCCCGAGGGCGCCAACCTGCACGAGGACGGGAACATCGCCGCCGGTGGCGAGCTGTTCCGGATCAACTGCTCGCAGTGCCACGCCTTCGGCGGTGGCGGCGGCGCCCTCTCCTCCGGCAAGTACGCGCCGAGCCTGCGTCCGGCCACCGACCGGCAGATCTACGCCGCCATGCTGAGCGGCCCGCAGAACATGCCGGTCTTCGGGGACAACCAGATCACCCCGGAGCAGAAGGCGGACATCATCGCCTACATCCAGCAGACGCTGAAGCACGACCAGGACCCGGGCGGCTTCAACCTCGGCCGGTACGGCCCCTCCACCGAGGGCCTGGCGATCTTCCTGGTGGGCATCGTCGCGCTGGTCTTCACGAGCCTGTGGATTGCGGGCAAGTCGTGACCGGGCGGATCGTTGGTTTCAGTGCTGTGGTGCCGCGGCTCGGCACCGCACGTAGCGAGGTGACGGCATGAGCACGCACACCGAGCACCAGGCCCAGCAGGGCCGGGAACCGCTCGACGTGAACACCCCCGGGCTGACCCGTTTCGACATCGTGCGGGAGGGCGCGCGGCGGGACGACATCGAGATCGTCCACTACGAGCCGCAGGTCGTCCCGGGCAGCAAGGCCGAGCGCCGGCTGACCCGTACCGTCGCGGCGATGTTCCTGCTCACCGGTCTGGCCGCGACCGCGTTCCTGATCATCTACATCTGGTGGCCGTGGGAGTACGCGCCGGGCCGCGGCGGGGACAAGTGGTACACCCCGCTGCTCGGCGTCACCCTGGGCGTGGCCCTGCTCGGCATCGGCTTCGGCATCCTGACCTGGGGCAAGAAGCTGCTGCCCAAGGAGGTCTCGATCCAGGACCGGCACGAGGGCGCGGTGTCCGCGGACGACCGCACCATCACCGGCCAGACCATGCTCTACATGGCCGACGAGCTGGGCGTGAAGCGCCGGCCGCTGCTCGGCATCTCGCTGCTGGCCGGCCTCGCGCCGGTCGGCGCGGTCGTCGCGGCGCCGCTGGTCGGCGGTCTGATCTCCGACCCGCACAAGAACAACCAGATGTTCACCACCGGGTTCGCCCCGGCCGAGGGCGGCCAGAAGATCCGGCTGGTCCGCGAGGACGGCCGGCCGGTCCGCCCGGCGGACATCAGCGCCGGCGGCCAGCTCACCGTGTTCCCCGGCATCGAGCACGGCGTGAGCAACCGGCACGCCGACTCGCCGACCCTGCTGATCCACCTGCGGGACTCGGACGCCCAGGAGTCGCGCCGCAACAACGAGCGCGAGGGCCACGGCGACTACATGTGGGGCAACTACGCCGCGTTCTCCAAGATCTGCACGCACGCCGGTTGCCCGGCGAGCCTGTACGAGCAGCAGACCAACCGTCTGCTCTGCCCGTGCCACCAGTCGCAGTTCCTCATCACCGACAATGCCCGGCCCATCTTCGGTCCGGCCAGCCGGCGGCTGCCGCAGTTGCCGATCGAGGTGGACGCCGAGGGCTACTTCGTGGCGAAGTCCGACTACACCGAGACCGTCGGGCCCGACTTCTGGGAGCGGCCGTGAAGCGCCGAAAGTTTGACATGGCGGCGGTGCCGGGCAAGACCGCCGCGGGACTGGACGACCGGTTCCAGGCGGCCACCCCGCTGCGCCGGTTGCTGAACAAGGTCTTCCCGGACCACTGGTCCTTCCTGCTCGGCGAGATCGCGCTCTTCTCGTTCATCGTCCTGCTGCTCACCGGGGTCTTCCTGACCTTCTTCTTCGAGCCGGCGATGACCGAGGTGGTCTACAATGGCAGCTACGCCCCGCTGCGGGGCACGCCGATGTCGGCCGCGTACGCCTCCAGCCTGGACATCTCGTTCGACGTCCGGGGCGGCCTGATCATGCGGCAGATGCACCACTGGGCGGCGCTGCTGTTCATGGCCGCGATCGTGGTGCACATGCTCCGGGTCTTCTTCACCGGCGCGTTCCGCAAGCCGCGGGAGACGAACTGGATCATCGGCTCGCTGCTGTTCTGGGTCGGCTTCCTGGCCGGCTTCACCGGCTACTCGCTGCCGGACGACGGCCTCTCCGGCACCGGTCTGCGGATCGCCTCGGCGATCATGCTCTCCATCCCGGTGATCGGCTCCTGGGTCACCTCGTCGATCTTCGGCGGGGAGTTCCCCGGCACGATCATCATCAGCCGGTTCTTCATCGCCCACGTGCTGCTCATCCCGGGTCTGCTGGTCGCGCTGATCAGCGTCCACCTGGGTCTGGTGTTCAAGCAGAAGCACACCCAGTGGCCCGGCCCCGGCCGGACCAACGGCAACGTGGTCGGCGAGCGGATGTTCCCGCGCTACGCGCTCAAGCAGGGCGGCTTCTTCATGGTCGTCTTCGGCGTGATCGCGCTGATGGGCGGCCTGTTCCAGATCAACCCGATCTGGCTGTTCGGCCCGTACGAGGCGTGGGTGGTCTCGGCGGCCAGCCAGCCCGACTGGTACGTGATGTTCCTCGACGGCTCGACCCGACTGATGCCGGCGTGGGAGATCCCCATCCCGATCGGCGACGGGTACGTGATCCCGCCGCTGTTCTGGCCGACGGTGGTGCTGCCCGGCATCCTGGTGGCCCTCTCCACGCTCTACCCGTTCCTGGAGGCGCGGCACCTCAAGGACTACCGGAGCCACAACCTGCTCCAGCGGCCCCGTGACGTGCCGGCCCGGACCGCGGTGGGCGCGATGGCGGTGGCCTTCTACGTCGTGCTGACGCTCTCCGGCGCCAACGACGTGATCGCTGACAAGTTCCAGATCAGCCTGAACGCGATGACCTGGGCGGGCCGGATCGGTCTGCTGGTGCTGCCGCCGCTGGCCTACTACGTCACCTACCGGCTCTGCCTCGGTCTGCAGCAGCACGACCGCGAGGTGCTCGCCCACGGTGTCGAGACCGGCATCATCCGGCGACTGCCGGACGGCCGGTTCGTCGAGGTGCACCAGCCGCTCAGCGCGGCCCAGGGGCACGACGGCGAGGCGCACGGCGAGCTGGAGTACGCCGGCTGGGTGGTGCCGAAGAAGATGAACCGGCTCGGCGCGCTCGGCCCGGCCATCCGGGGCTTCTTCTACCCGATCGAGAAGCCGGCCGAGGCGCCGGTGTCGCCGGGTCACCCGCCGGTCGAGGCCCGACCGGAGCGGGAGGAGATCGGCAGCGGCGAGCGTCGCGGCTGACCGCCTGAGACACCCCGACGTGGCGCCCCCGGAGTCCTCCGGTGGGCGCCACGTCCGTTTCCGCCCCGCCTGCCGGGGGAGCGGTCGGACCGTGACGTCCTGAGCGGGTACGACGGCGCCGGTCCCGGCGGGCGGATCGCAGGAATAACCCCGGTCAGTCGGGTATCCGTGCGGTCCAACGTCTCAAGGGGGGGAAGCATGTTGGGTATCAAACGCCTCGGCCTGCTGGCCGCGCTGGTGCTGGTGGGGCTGGCACCCGCCGCGGCGGCCCAGGCGGCGGCGCAGCCGTCGACGCAGGACACCCAGTATCTGCAGGCGATCCACCAGGTCAACCTGTTCGAGATCACCACCGGTGACCTGGCCCAGCAGAAGGGCCAGAACCAGCGGGTGAAGGACCTGGGCGAGATGTTCAAGACGGATCACACCCAGCTGGACCAGACGGTGCAGCAGACCGCGTCCCAGCTCGGTGTGCAACTGCCCGCCGAGCCCACGACCGACCAGCAGGCCGTCATCGACCAGCTGAACAACGCCAGCGGCGAGGAGTTCGACCGGCTCTGGGTGACCAGCCAGCTGGCCGGCCACGTCCAGGCCATCCAGGCCACCCAGACGGAGATCTCGCAGGGCACCGAGCAGTCGGTGGTCCAGCTGGCGCAGACGGCGCTGCCGGCGCTCCAGGCGCACTACGACGAGCTGGTGCAGCTGGCCGAGCAGCTGGGCATCCCGGTGCCGCAGGCCACCGCCACCGGCACGCCGAGCCCGGGCGGCACGCCGGCTCCGGGCGGCACCACCGAGACCCCGGCTCCGGGCGGCACCACCGAGTCGCCGGCCCCGGGTGGCACCACCGAGACGCCGGTTCCGAGCGAGAGCTGACGTCGGACGACGGCCGGCCCATCCCCTCCCGGGGGTGGGCCGGTCGCCGCCTGTCCGGGCTCAGTCGGCGTTGGCCAGGCCGATCGCGAACGCCTCCTCCAGATCGTGCTGGGAGTACGCCCGGAAGGCGATGTGCGACTCGGTGTTGAGCACGCCCGGCACCTTGGAGATGCGCCCGGCGATGACCTGCTCGATCTGGTCGAACTCGCGCACCCGGACCATGGCGATCAGGTCGACGTGGCCGGCCACCGAGTAGACCTCGCTGACGCCGGGCAGGTCGGCCAGGGCCTCGGCCACCTCGGGGATCGAGTCGGTGGCGCAGTCGATCAGCACGATCGCGGTGATCACGGGACATTTCTCCGTTCGTCGACGTCGTCGCTCATGCTAGTGCGGTGGCTCGTGATCGGATGACGGTCCGCCGGTCTGGCCCCGGCGATCCGACCCGCCCCTGGCCGGCAGGTCACCGGCTCGGGGGTGCTGCCGGGACGGTGAGCTCGGGGGTGGCGCGGATGGCGTCGCGGAGTCGTTCGCCGGCCGCCACCCGGGCGTCGGGCCAGACCACGACGCGCTCGACGTCGCCGAGCACGCTCGCCCCGGCGCCGATCACCGACCGGTGGCACCGGCCGGTCACCGTGGCCGTCGGGTCGACCAGGCTCCCGGCTCCGGCGGCGTGCAGGTTGGCCGCGAGGTAGTCCGCCGGGGTGCCGGTGTCGTAGAAGGTGCCGGCGTACGGCACCACGGTCAGCGCCCCGGCCGCCTCCGCCGGCCGCCACACCGCCCGGACCAGGTCGCCGAACTCCGCCGGCAGGTCCCGCACCAGCCGCCAGGGCAGCAGCGAGAAACCGGTGAACGCGTGGCCGTCGAAGGTGCCGGGGGCCGCCGGGTCCGCGGCGGGCTGACCGAGCAGGCGTACGCTCTCGCCGTCCCAGCCGTGCAGCAGCGCGGCGACGTCCGGCCCCGGCGCGGCGGCCGGGTCGTGCAGGTAGGCGTCGGCGTTGCCGACCAGCACCCCGCGCCCGGCGATCCAGTCCCGCAGGTTGCCGACGCCGCCGGCGGTGCCCAACGGATCGCCCGGCTCGACCGAGACGTGGGCCCGGTCGCCCACGTGCGCGACCACCTGGTCGCCGAGGTAGCAGGCGTTGACCGCTACCCGGTCCGGCCCGGTCAGGCCGAGCCCGGCCAGCCGGGCCAGCGCGCGGTCGAGCAGCGGTACGTTGCCCACCGGGCAGAGCGCCTTGGGCACCCGCTCGGTCAGCGGCCGCAGCCGGGTGCCCTCGCCGGCGGCGAGCACCACGGCGCAGACGTCGGGCCGGGCCGGCCCGGTCACGCCGGCGCTCCGCGTGGTTCCGCGCCGGCGTGCGGTCGCGGCGGCGAGCGTGCTCACGCCGGCACTCCGCGTCGTTGCGCGCCGGAGGCGTGGCGCCCCGGCGTGGGGCCCGACCGACCCGCTCACGCCGGGGTTCCGCCGCGCGCGGTGGTTCACGGTGTGGTGTCCGGGACCGGTGGTGGGAACTGGCCGGCCAGCGGGCCGATGTCGTAGTAGGCGAGCAGGCGCGCCGTCGGCCAGGTCAGCCGGGGCAGGTCGTCCAGCGGGTGCCAGGCCGCCTCGAAGACCTCCGCGCCGTCGACCTTCAGCTCCGTGGTCGACGCCGGCACCTCGGCGGTGAACACCACGTCCACCCAGCCCTTGGCGTGCACCACGGCGTTCGGCACGGCCGGCTGGAGCTGCCGGGGCGAGAGCCGGATCCCGGACTCCTCGAACAGCTCCCGGGCGGCGCCGACCACCGGCGCCTCGCCGCGTTGCAGCAGCCCGGCCGGGAGGGTCCAGCCGTTGCCGGGCGGCTGGCGCAGCAGCAGCAACCGGCCCGCCCCCTCGGCCTCGGCGTCGCGGACCAGGGTCACCGCGCCGACGATGTACTTCGGCACGGCCAGCCGGACCAGGCGGCGCCGCAGCGGCAGCGGCAACCGGTAGAAGACCTGGTAGGCGACGGCTCGTCCGGTGGCGCGCGAGCGGGGGATCATGGGTCCAGGCTAGTGGCCACGAGGACGGTTCGCGCTCCCCGGGCCCCGCCCGGTCACTGCCGGTGGTCCACCAGGTCGATGAGCTGGCGTACCACGGCGTCCGGCTCGATCACCCGGTCGAAGACCGCGACCAGCATGGTCTCCAGGTCGGGGTAGCCGAGTTCCTCGGAGAGCCGCAGCAGCGGCAGGTCGCTGGCCAGCCCCCGGTTGTGCTGGCGCAGCGCGAGCCCGATGGTGGCCCGGCCGAGCCGGACCTTGTCGCTGATCGTGATGCCCGGTTCGGAGTGCTCGGCGAACCACCGGTTGATCTGCATCTGCGCGTGCGGCGACTTCACGAACCCGAGCCACTCCCGGCGCGGGCCGCGCGGTGCGGCGTCGCTGCCGGCCCCGCCCTCCGCGTCGGTCTCGGTGAAGATCTCCACCACGTCCCCCTCGGCCAGCTGCGAGGAGAGCGGGGCCAGCCGGCCGTTGATCCGCGCCGCCAGGCAGTGGTCGCCGCGCTCGGCCCCCAGCTCGTAGGCCAGGTCGACCGGGGTGGCGCCGGCCGGCAGCACGACCTGCCGCCCGTCGGCGACCACCTGGATCTGGGTCTCGGCCAGGTCGCAGCGCAGCGACTGGAGGAACTGCGCCGGGTCGGCGGCGTCCTGCTCCCAGTCGAGCACCCGGCGCAGCCAGTCGAGCTGCTCGGCCTTGGCCGCCGCCGCGCCGCCGCCGGAGCGGGGGAAGCGGAAGTCGGCGGCGATGCCGTACTCGGCCTTGCGGTGCATCTCCTCGGTGCGGATCAGCACCTCCACCGTGCGGTTCTCCGGGCCGCAGACGCTGGTGTGCAGCGAGCGGTAGAGGTTGTTCTTCGGCGAGGCGATGAAGTCCTTGAACCGGCCCGGGACGGGCCGCCAGACGCCGTGGATGGCGCCCAGCGCGGCGTAGCAGTCGGTGGCCGGACCGTCCACCACCACCGCGATCCGGGGCAGGTCGTACGGGGTGTCGTGGCCGCCGGCCACGGTGTCCTTCCAGATCGAGTAGAGGTGCCTCGGGCGCGGGGTCACCTCCGCGTCGACCCGGTTGCGGCGCAGCGCCACCCGGGCCCGGGCGACCACCTGCTCGAGGTAGGCGTCCCAGCCGGGGCGCTCCCGCACGTGCCGGGAGATCCGGTCGTGCTCCTCCGGCTTGAGGTGCAGCAGCACCACGTCGTCCAGCTCGCGTTTCAAGGTCTGGATGCCGAGCCGGTCGCAGAGCGGGACGAGCACCTCCTGGGTGGCCCGGGCGATCCGCTCCCGGGAGGCGGCCGAGCGTACGCCCAGGGTGCGCATGTTGTGCAGCCGGTCGGCCAGCTTGATGATCAGCACCCGGACGTCCTTGCCAGCCGCGATGATCATCTTGCGGATCGTCTCGGCCTCGGCCGCCTTGCCGTAGAACGCCTTGTCGAACTTGGTCACCCCGTCGACCAGGTGGGCCACCTCCCGGCCGAAGTCCTCGGCGAGCGCCTGGAGGGTGTAGCGGGTGTCCTCCACGGTGTCGTGCAGCAGGGCCGCGACCAGGGTGATGGTGTCCATGCCGAGCTCGGCGCAGATCTGCGCGACCGCGAGCGGGTGGGTGATGTAGGGCTCGCCGCTCTTGCGGAACTGGCCGCGGTGCATGTTCTCGGCGATGGTGTAGGCCCGGCGCAGCACGGCGGGGTCGGTGCCGGCGTGGATGGCCCGGTGGGCGCGGATCAGGCGGCCGACCGGATCGGACTCGGTGGTGGGCCAGGTCAGCAGCGACCGCAGCCGCCGGGCCAGGGGCAGCTCGCCCGGCTGGGTCGGAAGCGCGCCCCCCAGGGCGGCGCCGTGTCCGGCGTCGACGTCCACGAGGGACACCTCCTCACCCCGGCTCCACGGCCGCCGCGGTTGCGGCAACCGGGAGCAGGCCCACGAAACGGGCAGGACTGCACTTCTCTAACAGCCTAAGTGAGTCGACGTAGTCCGATCGGTCACTTGCTCATGAGCGTTCGGTCGAGAGTTGGTGCGACGCCGCGCTCTCGGCCTTGCTCAGCAGGTCGCGGAAGCGGGCCGCGCCGGCCACCGGGGAGGCCCATCCGGAGGACATCTCGACCAGCCGGGTCTCCGGTCGCTCCAACCAGGACAGGATCCGCTCGGTCTCCTCGGCCGAGGCGTTCGGGACCGGGCCGTGACCCGGGGACACCGTCTCGGCGGTGGCCCGGATCGCGGCCAGCGTCGGTCGTGGATGGACACCGGGCGGGGAGACCCCGGCGCCGGCCAGCCGCCCGTGCCGGACCAGGGCCAGCTCCCAGCCGCCCCGGGCGGCGGGCCGGGCGGCGGCCAGCTCGGCGATCCGGGTCAGCGCCACCAGCCGCTGCATCCGCACCGTCGCCCGCAGCACCGCGGCGAGGCGGGCGCGTACCACGGCCGCCTCCTCGTAGCGCTGGGCCCCGGCGAGCACCTCGATGCGGGCCAGCAGCGCGTCCACCACCGGCTGCGGGTCGCTGGCGGTCGCGGTGCGGAACGGCGCCACCGCGCGGGCGTCGTACTCCTCCGGGGTGATCCGGTGCTCGCAGGGCGCCGGGCAACGACCCAGCTCGGCCAGCGCGCAGGCCGGCGTGACGGTGCGCAGCGAGAGCCGGTGGGTGCACTGGCGCAGCGGCACGGCGTCGTGGAAGCCCGCGGCGGCCAGCTCCGCGGAGCGGCGGGAGTTGAATGGGCCGAGGTAGGCGTCGTCGGTGGGGGAGATGCCGCGCACCACGGACAGCCGGGGGTACGGCCCGTCGGTCAGCTTGAGCCAGACCGCCCGCTCCGGGAACTTCGACCGGCGGTTGTACGGCGGCGCGTGCGCGCCGATCAGCCGCAGCTCGCGGACCTCGGCCTCCAGCGAGTGGGCGCACTCGACCGCCTCCACCCGAACGGCTGCGGCGAGCATCTCGGAGATCCGGGCCCGCTTCTCGGCGGCGGTGAAGTAGCTGCGCACCCGGGTGGCGATGTCGCCGGAGGTGCCGACGTAGAGCGGCCGGTCGTCGGCGGCCCGGAAGATGTAGACGCCGGGCGCCTTGGGCAGCCCCTCGGCCAGGTGCCGCTTGCGCCGCTGGGTCGGGGTGACCGCGCGGGAGAACTCGATGGCGTCGCCGATGGTCTCGACCCGGTGCCCGCCGAGCCGGGCGATCAGCCCGTGCAGCACGTCGACGGTGGCCTTGGCGTCGTCGAGCGCCCGGTGCGTGGGTTGGGTGGCGGTGCGGAAGTAGGCGGCGAGGGTGCCGAGCTTGCGGTTGGGCACCTCGTCGCGGGTCAGCACCCGCCGGGCCAGCGCGGCGGTGTCCAGCACCCGGGGGTTCGGCCAGCGGTAGCCGTGCTTCGCGCAGGCGGCCTTGAGGAACCCGACGTCGTAGGGGGCGTTGTGGGCCACCAGGACGGCGTCGGAGATGAACTCCAGGAAGCTCGGCAGCACCTGCTCGATCGGCGGGGCCGGCAGCAGCATCGCCTGGGTGATGCCGGTCAGCACGGTGATGAACGGCGGGATCGGCTCGCCCGGGTTGACCAGGGTGGCCAGCACGCCCAACTGTTCGCCGCCGCGCACCTTGACCGCGCCGATCTCGGTGATCCCGCCGCCGTCCGGCGCGCCACCGGTGGTCTCCAGGTCGACCACCACGAACGTCGTCGCGTAGAGCGGCAACGCCGGATCGACAGTGCCGGCGGCCGGGTCGAGCCCGGCCAGCGCCTCCTGGACGTACTCCTGCTGTGCCATCGGCGGCACCGTAGCGCCCCGGTCCGACACTCCCGTCCCGGCAGCCCCATGGGCCACCCGGGGTTTAGGATGAGAGATCGGCTCACTCACCCGGCGGTGGGCCCGGTCGCGGTGGGAGACTTGCCACATGCCCCTCACCGAGCCGTACGACGACAACCTCCCCCAGGAGGAGCCCGTCGTCGCTGCCCACGGTGCCGGTGCGGGGACCGACCCGGACGACCCGGCGGAGCCCGACACGCCGTCGCCCGAGCCCGAGCCCGAGCCCGAGCCGACCCTGCCCGAGCCGGTCCGCCAGCGGATCGTCGCGCTCACCGCCGCGGTGCTGCCCGGCCTGCCCGGCGACGAGGTGCCGGTGCCGCTGCGCCGGGTGGCGAAGTTCGCGCCCAACCGGCGGGCCCGCCTGGGCGCCCCGGCCATCGCCGCGCAGCTCGCCGCCGACCCGCTGTTCCGGCAGCGGGTCACCGCCCGGGTCCTCGCCGACGCCGGCGACCTGGGCGCGGCAGTGGTCGAGGGGACCGCCCCGGCGGCCGCCGACCCGGTCGAGGTGGCCGCGCTGGCCTACCTGGCCCGCCCCCGCGGCTGGCGGGACCTGATCGAGGCCAGCGGCGCGGCGGTCCGCGCCGAGGCCGACAGCGCGGTGGTCGCCGAGCTGGTCCGCGAGGCCGAGCAGCGGGCCACCCGGGCCGAGCACGACCGGGCGGTGGCCCGGGTCGAGGCGGAGAAGCTCCGCGACGAGCTGGCCCGGGTCCGCGAGGAACTCGGCCAGCTCCGCGAGGAGAACCGGCAGCTGAGCCGGTCGCTGCGGGAGACCCAGGCCCGGGAGCGCAAGGCCGGCGAGATGCTGGCCACCGAGCGCGGCCGGGCGGCCCGGGCGGCGGCCGACGCCGACGCGGAGCTGCGTCGGGCGCGGGCCCGGCTGGCCGAGGCGGAGGCGGCGGCCGGGGTGGCCCGGGCCAGCGCCAAGGAGGCCCGCTCGGTCGACGACGCCCGGCTGTGGCTGCTGCTGGAGACGATCGGCCAGGCGGCCGTCGGGCTGCGCCGGGAACTGGCGCTGGACCCGGTGGACAAGCTCCCCGCCGACTTCGTCGCCGACGCCTTCGCCGAGCAGCCGGCCGGCCCGGCGGCTGGGGCGGCCGCCCGGGCCCGGGACACCGACGATCCGGCCCGGCTGGACCAGCTCCTCGCCCTGCCCCGGGCGCACCTGGTGGTCGACGGCTACAACGTGACCAAGCGGGGCTTCGGCGAGATGTCGCTGGAGCAGCAGCGCAAGCGGTTGATCAGCGGGCTGGGCGGGATCGCCGCGCAGACCGGCGACGAGGTCACCGTGGTCTTCGACGGGGCGGAACGGGTGCACGGCCTGCCGCCGGCGCCGCGCGGCGTGCGGGTGCTCTTCTCCCGCAAGGGGGAGACCGCCGACGAGCTGATCCGCCGCCTGGTGCGGGCCGAGCCGCCGGGCCGCCCGGTGGTGGTGGTCTCCTCCGACCGCGAGGTGGCCGACGGGGTACGCCGGCACGGCGCGTACCCGCTCGGGGCCGACTCGCTGCTGCGCCGGCTCGCCCGGTCCTGATCCGGGGCGCTTGATCGCATTCCGGCCGTCCGCGACGCCGTTGTCCGTTTCTGTCGTACCCCGCGCATAACGTCGTGGTGACCGACGGTGCTCGGGTGGTGACGGTGACGCCGTGCCCGGTCGCCGCAGCGCACCAGGAGGCGAGATGCTCATCGACTGCGCGGGGTGCGGGATCCGGGGGAGCGGCTGCTCCGACTGCCTGGTCACCGCCCTGCTCGACGATTCGTCCCCGGCCGCCGGGCTGGGTGGCGCCGAGGCCCGGGCGGTCGAGGTGTTCGCCCGGGCGGGCTTCGAGGTGGAGGTGCTGGCCGCGCCCCGCTCGGCCCGCCGGCCGACCCGGCGCCGCCGGGTGGCGTGACCGGGCCGGACAGTTCGCGGGGGCCCGGCGCGCCTCCGGAATGCATGCGCCGCGCCGTGGCCCGGTCACCGACCGCGACGAGTGGCGCGTTCCTGATGCGCGCCCACTGACTCGGGCAACCTCATCCAGATCGCGCAGCCGAAGTAGTCGACGCGCGAACCGGCCGGCGACCCGGTCGAGTTCCGCGGCCCGGTGGCCGCTGCCGATAACCAGCGGGTTATCGGCCGTTACCGGAGTCGCCGTTGATCCCGCCCCGCTGGTGCCCGACGCTGGGATCCGTCGGGCGATCACCGACCGGTGACCGCCCGAACATGTGGCAAGGAGTTGGCGTGCGGAAGCTCGTGTACTACATCGCGGTCACCCTGGACGGCTTCATCGCCGGCCCGGACGGGGCGGACCCCACCCCACCGGGCCCGACGGTTCTGGCCGATCCCGGACGGCCTTCTCACCTGCCCTTTCTCGGCGTCGACGTGCCAGACGGTGCCAACGATGGCACCACTGCTGAGCCATGGTCCTTGTAGTGGTGCCATGAGTGTGCCAAGATGGCACCATGGACTTGACGTCGTATGTGAGCAACCTCGGGCGTGAGTTCGCCACGCTTGCCGAAGCCGGCGGTGAGGAGGCCCGTGCGCTGGTCGAGCGCCTGACCGGGTCGCTCGAGTCGGCGATCCGGATGACGCTGCTGGAGGCACTGTCGGCCGCCGCCGACGAGATCACCCGGGACCTGGCTCCGGGCTCGGTGGAGCTGCGCCTGCGCGGACGCGATCCGGACTTCGTGGTGACCCCGCCACCCGCCGAGTCGCTCGGGCCGGCGGCCCGGGGCGCCGCGGCGACCGTCGACGGCACGCCGGAGAGCGACCTGCTGATCGCCGAGGAGGGCCCCGCCGCCCGGATCAACGTACGCATGCCCGAGCAGCTCAAGGCCGCGGTCGAGGAGGCCGCGGCCAGGGAGGGGCGCTCGGTCAACGCCTGGCTGGTCCGGGCGGCCGCCGCCGCCGTGCAGCGGACCGAGCGCGATCAGCGTCCCGAGGCGCCCGGGGGCGGGAAACGGACCCCGCAGCGCTTCACCGGCTGGGTGCGCTGACCGCACCGCACGCCGCCCGCACACCACGTCCCCGACCTGCGGGACGACTCACCCACGCATGATGCGGAGACAACCATGCCCAACTTCGAGACGCCCGAGCCGATCTCCGTCACGCTCGAACTCGGCGTTGCCGACGTGCGGATCGCCGCCAGCGACCGGACCGACACCGTGGTCGAGGTGCGCCCGAGCGACGAAACCGACGAGTCCGACGTGAAGGCCGCCCAGCAGGTCCGGGTCGACTACACCAACGGCGTGCTCCGGGTCACCGGCCCCCGGCGCGTCTTCGACTTCACCAAGAAGACCAGGGCGGTCGACGTGACCGTCGAGCTGCCCAGCGGTTCCCAACTCTCCGCGCACCTGCTGATGGGCGACATCCGCTGTGCCGGCCGGCTCGGCGAGTGCCGGCTCAAGACCACCGGCAACCTCTGGCTGGAACGAACCGGTCCACTGCGCCTGCACACCGGGTTCGGTCACGTCAACGTCGACGGCATCGCGGGCAACGCCGAGATCTCCACCGGCTCCGGCAAGATCCAGGTCGGCGAGATCGAGGGCACCGCGGAGGTCAAGAACTCCAACGGCGACACCACGATCGACGCGGTCACCGGCGACGTGCGGGTGCGCAACGCCAACGGCGCCATCGACATCGAGCGGGCCGGCGCCGGCGTCGACGTGAAGACCTCCAACGGCGGGATCCGCCTCGGCGAGGTGGTCCGGGGTTCGGTCGTGCTCGCGACCGCCGCCGGCGACCTGGACGTCGGCATCGCCGAGGGCACCGCCGCCTGGCTCGACGTGGACACCGGGTTCGGACGCGTGCACAACCGGCTGGCGAACACCAGCGGGCCCGACCAGGCCGACCAGACCGTCGAGGTACGCGGCCGCACCTCCTACGGCGACATCACCATCCACCGCTCCTGATCCACCTCGGGACCCGGAGAAAGGCAACCATGACCAGCACACTCTCCCAGCCGGCGATCGCCGCGACCGGGCTACGGAAATCGTTCGGCGACCACGTCGTGCTCGACGGCCTCCAGCTGACCGTGCCAAGGGGGACGGTCTTCTCGCTGCTCGGCGCGAACGGCGCCGGGAAGACCACCACCGTCAAGATCCTGTCCACGCTGCTCCGGGCCGACGCCGGCGACGCCCGGGTCGCCGGGCACGACCTGGCCCGCGAACCGGACGCGGTACGCGCCGCGATCGGCGTCACCGGTCAGTTCTCCGCGGTGGACAACCTGCTCACCGGCGAGGAGAACCTGCGCCTGATGGCGGATCTGCACCACCTCGGCCGGGGCGAGGGCCGGCGGCGCGCCGCCCAACTGCTCGAGCAGTTCGGCCTGACCGAGGCGGCCGGGAAGCCGGCGGCGACCTACTCCGGGGGCATGCGGCGCCGGCTCGACCTGGCGATGACCCTGGTCGGCAGCCCACAGGTGATCTTCCTCGACGAGCCGACCACCGGACTGGACCCGCGCAGTCGCCGGGACATGTGGCAGATCGTCCGGGACCTGGTGGCCGGCGGCGTCACCATCTTCCTGACCACGCAGTACCTGGAGGAGGCCGACGAGCTGGCCGACCGGATCGCGGTCCTCGACCGGGGCCGGGTGGTCGCCGAGGGAACCGCGGAGGAGCTGAAGCGGCGCATCCCGGGCGGACACGTCCGCCTGCGGTTCGCCGACCCGCGGGACCTCGACGCGGCCCTGCGCGTGCTGGGTGACGCCTCGCGCGACAACGACGCGCTCGCCCTGCGGGTGCCCAGCGACGGCAGCCTGCGCTCGCTGAAGACCCTGATCGGCCGGCTCGACGACCAGGCCGTCGAGGTCGACGAGCTCTCCGTGCACACCCCCGACCTGGACGACGTCTTCCTCGCCCTCACCGGCGACCCCACCACCGGGAAGGTGACCACCCGATGAGCGCCCACACCCTCACCGGCCCGCCGCCGGCGAACCTCCGGTTCCACCCGCTCCGCGACTCGGCCACCATGCTGCGCCGCAACCTCAAGCGCATGCTGCGGTACCCGTCGATGACCGTGATGCTCATCGGGATGCCCGTGGTCTTCCTGCTGCTCTTCGTCTACGTGCTCGGCGGCACGCTGGGCGCCGGGCTCGGCGGGGCGGCATCGGCCGGCGCGGCCGGCGGGCGTGCCGCGTACGCCAACTACGTGGCGCCCGCGATCATCCTGATGACCGTGGCGTCCACCGTCCAGGGGACCGCGATCTCGATCGCCATGGACATGACCGAAGGGATCATCACCCGGTTCCGCACCATGCACATCGCCCGCGTCTCGGTGCTGACCGGGCACGTTCTCGGCAGCATGATCCAGGCGATGATCAGCCTGGCGGTCGTGATCGGCGTGGCGCTGCTGGTCGGCTTCCGGCCCACCGCCGGGCTGGGCGGGTGGCTGGCCACGGCCGGTTTCCTGTTGGTGGTGACCTTCGCCCTGGTCTGGTTGTCCGTCGCGCTCGGCCAGGTGAGCAAGAGCGTCGAGACCGCGAGCAACCTGCCCATGCCGCTCGTCCTGCTGCCCTTCCTCGGCAGCGGGTTCGTCCCCACCGACTCCATGCCGGCCGGTCTGCGCTGGTTCGCCGAGTACCAGCCGTTCACGCCGATCATCGAGACCCTGCGTGGTCTGCTGATGGAGGAGCCGATCGGCAACAACGGGTGGATCGCGCTCGCCTGGAGCGCCGTCATTGCGCTGGGCGGATATCTCTGGTCGAAGCGACTGTTCAACCGCGAGTCCGCGAACTGAAAGGAGACGGTGATGTCGCACGATCCGGCGACCGCCCCCGGGACCGACCTGCCCTCGGCGCGTCCGGCGGACCGCCCGTACCACCCGCACGACAAGCTGCGCGTCCGCGCGAACTTAGGGAGAGACGATGTTTGACCGGTTGGGACGCTTCGTCGTCCACAACCCGTGGAAGGTGATCCTCGGCTGGTTGGTGGCCACCGTGGCCATCATGGCGACCGCGCCCGCGCTCGGCGACGTGACCAGCCAGGACCAGGCCGACTTCCTGCCCCGTGACTACGAGTCGGTCCAGGCCATGGAGGTGGCCCAGCGGTCCTTCCCCACCGCCAACGACGCGACCGCGACGATCGTGGTCAAGCGGGCCGACGGGCAACCGCTGGCCGACGCCGACCTCGCCACCGTGGGCAGGCTGGCCGAGGCGGTCGGCACGGTCGACGCGCAGTACGTGACCGGCACCGCCGGGCCGCCCACCCCCTCGCCGAACCGGACCGTCGCCCTGGTGACCGTCGGCCTGAAGGGCGCACCCGACGACCCGGGGCTGCTCGACACCATCCCGAAGATCCGCGACGCGGCGAAGTCCACCCTGGACGGCACCGGCCTGGGCTACGCGGTCACCGGTGACGTCGCCATGTACGCCGACAACGCCGACGCCTTCGACACCGCGCTGGTGGTGGTGGGCCTGGCCACGATCATCCTGATCATCGTGCTGCTGCTGGTCATCTACCGCAGCCCGCTGGCCGCGCTGCTGCCGATCGTGACGGTGGGCATCGTCAGCGCGATCGCCCCCGGCCTGATCTCGTGGGTGGCCCGGGCGGCCGACCTCCGGGTCGACCAGTCCCTGGAGATCATCCTCACCATCGTCCTGTACGGCGTGGGCACCGACTACATCCTGTTCCTGCTGTTCCGCTACCGGGAACGGCTGCGCGCCGGCGACGACGCCAAGCAGGCGCTGGTGGCGGCCGTGGCCCGGGTGGGCGAGGTGATCGCCTCCGCCGCGGCGGCCATCGTGATCGCGTTCAGCGCCCTGCTGCTGGCGGTGTTCGGCGCGTTCACCAGCCTCGGCCCGGCGCTGGCCATCGCCGTCGTGATCATGGCGTTCGCCGCGCTGACCCTGGTCCCGGCGGTGGTGTCGCTGCTCGGCACGAAGATCTTCTGGCCGTCGAAGTCGTGGCAGCGCACCCCGCGCGGCACCGCGTTCCAGCGGCTCGGCCGGTTCACCGGGCGGCGACCGGCCGTGGTGGCGCTGCTGTCCGGCGGGCTGATGCTGGCGCTGGCGGCCGGCGTGCTCGGGATGAAGTGGGACTACGACCAGACCGGCCAGCTGCCGTCCGACACCGAGTCGGCGCGCGGCCTGGACGACCTCCAGTCCGGATTCCCGGTGGGCGCGCTCAACCCGACGTCCGTCTACGTCCGCTCCGACGACGGCCAGCGGCTCGACCCGGCCACGCTCGCCACGTACGCCGCGTCGCTGAAGGACGCGCCGGGCATCGGCGGCATCATGCCGGCCGGCCAGGACGGCAGCCTCGCCGTCCTCAGCCAGGACGGCACCGTCGCGCGGATCGACCTGCTGATGGACCGCAGCCCGTACGCGCCGCAGTCGCTGGACCTGGCCGGCGGTGAGCTGCGGGACGTGGTGCACGCGCGGGCCCCCGACGGCACCACCGCGTACGTGGGCGGGATCAGTTCGCTGTTCGCCGACGTCCGGGACGCCAACACCCGGGACCTGAAGGTGATCTTCCCGGTCGCCGGTGTGCTCATCGCGATCATCCTGGCCCTGCTGCTGCGCAGCCTGGTCGCCCCGATCTACCTGATGGCGGCCGTGTTCCTCGGCTTCCTCAGCACGCTGGGCGCCACGGTCTTCGCGTTCCAGGGGGTCGGCGACCGGCCGGGCCTGTCGTTCATGCTGCCGACGATCCTGTACCTGTTCGTGGTGGCGATCGGCACCGACTACAACATCCTCATGATCGCCCGGCTCCGCGAGGAGGCACGGCTGGGCAACGACCCGCGTACGGCCGCCGACCTGGCGGTCGAGCACGGCGGCCCGTCGGTCGCCGCGGCGGGTCTGATCCTCGCCGGCACCTTCGCCTCGATGATGCTGGCCGGGGTGGCGTTCCTCACCGAGATGGGCTTCGCCGTGGCGATCGGCATCTCGATCTCCGCCTTCGTCATGGCGATGCTGCTGGTACCGGCGATCACCGCGCTGCTGGGCCACCGCGCCTGGTGGCCGGGGCACGGCGACGCCGCCCGCAACGGCACGGCGCCGCCCGCGGAACGCGGTCCCGTGCTGACGGAGACCCGCTAACCATCCGACCGGACCCCGGTCCGCCCGCACGGGCGGACCGGGGTCCGCCGCACCGGGTGGCGGCGGGCGCGGCGCGGCGGGGCTCGACCCGGGCAATAGGATGGGCGCTCACGGCGGGAGGGAGCGGCGGCATGACGCGGGTACGGCGCGGTGGCGACAGCCCCGCCGCGATCGGCGGTGTCCCCGGCCCCCGCCGGACGCCGGCGGTGCGGCTCCTCGACGGTCGCGACGTGGCGTCGGGCGGGCCGCGGTGACCCCGCGCGGCTGGGCGGTGCTGACCCTGGTCGGCCTGACCGTCGCCCTGGTGGTCACCGCCGCGGTGCTGATCCCGTGGCACCGGCCGCCCGCGCCGCGGGCCGACCAGGTGGCCGCGCTGCGCGACCTGCCCGCCGACCAGGTGGCCCGGGCGCGGGAGTTCCGCTCGGCGCTGCGCCCCGGCGGCTGGGCGGCGCTGGCCGTCGGCCTGCTGGTGGCACTGGCGCTCGGGGTGACCCCGCTGGGCAGCCGCCTGGTCGAGCTGGCCGGGCGCCCCTTCGGCGACCACTGGATCGCCCAGGCCGTCCTGGGCGGGCTGGCCGTGGTGCTCGTCGCCGACCTGGTCACCCTGCCGTTCGCCGCCTGGCGGCACGCCGTGCTCACCCGCTACGGGCTGGCCACCAACGGCTGGGGCGGCTGGGCCGTCGACCTGCTCAAGTCGTACGCCGTCAGCGCGGTCATCGGGGCGGTGGCGCTGCTCGGCTTCTACGCCGTCATCCGGCTCGCCCCGCGCTGGTGGTGGGCGTTCGGCGCGGCCGGCGCGGCCACCCTGGTGGTGCTGCTCAGCTTCGTCCTGCCGGTGCTGGTGGAGCCGGTGTTCAACAAGTTCACCCCGATGGAGCAGGGCCCGCTGCGCACCGAACTGATGAGCATGGCGGCCCGCGACGGCGTGCCGGTCCGCGACGTGCTGGTCGCCGACGCGTCCCGGCGCACCCGGGCGGTCAACGCGTACGTCTCGGGGTTGGGCCCGACCCGGCGGGTGGTCGTCTACGACACCCTGCTGCGCGAGGCCGGCCCGGACGAGGTGACCGCCGTGGTGGCGCACGAGCTGGGCCACGCCAAGGACCGGGACGTGGCGGTCGGCACGCTGACCGGGGCGCTCGGCGCCGCCGCCGCGGTGGTCGCGCTCTACCTGATCGGCTCGTGGGCGCCGCTGCTGCGGCTGGCCGGCGTCGACTCGGTGGCCCAACCACGCGCGTTCCCGCTGCTGATCGCGCTGGTCACGGTGGCCGGGCTGGTCTCCGCCCCGGTGCAGGCGCTGATGTCGCGGCGGGTCGAGGCGCGCGCCGACGCGCACGCGCTGGCGCTGACCGGCGACCCGGCGGCGTTCGAGGCCATGCAGCGGCGACTGGCCGGGATCAACCTCTCCGACCCCGACCCGCCCCGGCTGGAGTACCTCTACTCCGCCACCCACCCGTCCACGGTCGAGCGGATCGCCGCCGCCCGCGCCCACGCCAGGGAGGCCGGCCGATGAGCCGGACGCTGCTGATCACGAACGACTTCCCGCCGCGCCCCGGCGGGATCCAGTCCTTCGTGCACAACCTGGCGGTACGCCAGCCCGCCGGCTCGGTGGTGGTCTACGCGTCGAGCTGGCGGGACGCCGCGAAGTTCGACGCCGACCAGCCCTTCGAGGTGATCCGGGAACGCACCCGGGTGCTGCTGCCCACCCCGCTGGTGGCGCGCCGGGCCGCCCGGCTGGCCCGCGCGTACGACTGCGACACGGTGTGGTTCGGCGCGGCGGCCCCGCTCGGGTTGCTCGCCGCGGGCCTGCGCCGGCGGGCCGGCATCCGCCGGGCGGTCGCCCTGACCCACGGCCACGAGGTCGGCTGGGCGGCGCTGCCCGGCGCGCGGGCCGCGCTGCGCCGCATCGGCCGGGGCGTCGACGTGACCACCTACCTCGGCGAGTACACCCGGGTGCGGCTGGCCCGGGCGCTGCACGGGCTGACCGAGCTGCGCCGGCTGGCGCCCGGGGTGGACGTGGACACCTACCACCCGTCCGTCGACGGCGAACCGGTCCGGGTCCGGCTCGGGCTGGCCGACCGGCCGGTGGTGGTGTGCGTGTCCCGGCTGGTGCCACGCAAGGGCCAGGACATGCTGATCCGCGCCATGCCGGAGATCCGCCGGCGGGTGCCCGACGCGGCGCTGCTGGTGGTCGGCGGCGGGCCGTACCGGGCCACCCTGCAGAAGCTGGCCCGGCAGACCGGCGTGGAGCGGGACGTGGTCTTCACCGGGTCGGTGCCGACGGCCGAGCTGCCGGCGCACTACGCGGCCGGCGACGTCTACGCCATGCCGTGCCGCACCCGCAACCGGGGCCTGGACGTGGAGGGCCTCGGCATCGTCTACCTGGAGGCCTCGGCGACCGGACTGCCGGTGGTCGCGGGCGACTCCGGCGGCGCTCCCGACGCGGTCCGCGAGGGGGAGACCGGCTACGTGGTACGCGGGCGCGACGTTGCGCAGCTCGCCGACCGGGTGGTCCGGCTGCTCGCCGACCGCGACCTGGCCCGGCAGCTCGGCGCGGCCGGCCGGGCCTGGGTGGAGCGGGAGTGGCGCTGGGAGACCCAGGCGCAGCGGATGGCCGCCCTGCTCGCCGGCTGACCACGGCAGGGCTGTCGAGCTGCCCCCGTTTCCGGGCGGCGGGTCGATGCCGGGCGGGCGGCGTGCCTTCCGCGGGCGCTGTCGAGCTGCCCCGGATACGAGACCGCCCGGGCGCGCTGCGGCGCCCGGTCCTTCCCGCGGTGGTCCCGTCGGCGGGGCAGCTCGACAGGGCTCGGAGCGGTGTCTGTCGGGGGAGGGCTGACCGGCGGGACGCGTACCGGGCGTGGGGCGAGACGGTCAGCCGATCCGTTCCAGGATCCGCTCGGCGGGGGCGGGGCGACCGAAGTGCCAGCCCTGGCCGGCGTCGCAGCCGATCGCCCGCAGCCGCTCGGCCTGCCCGGCCGTCTCCACCCCCTCGGCGGTGACCGTCAGGTCCAGGGCGTGCGCCAGCGACACCAGCGAGGCGAGGATCCGCTCGTCGGTGCAGCTGGCCGGTTCCACCGCCGGCGCGCGCAGCCCGGCCACGAACTCGCCGGCCACCTTCAGCTCGGTCACCGGCAGGTCGCGCAGGTACGCCAGGTTGCAGTACCCGGTGCCGAAGTCGTCGATGGCGATCCGTACGCCGAGGTCGGCCAGCACCCGCAGGGCCCGCACCGGCTCCTCCGCGGTGCTCATCATCGTGCTCTCGGTGATCTCCAGCTGGAGCCGCTCCGGCGGCAGGCCGGTGCTGCTCAGCAGGCGGCGCACCTCCTGCACCAGGCCGGGCCGGTGCACCTGCCGCACCGCCAGGTTGACGCTGACGTACGGCGCCCGGCCGCCCGCCGCCGACCAGCTCTCCGCCTCCCGGCACGCCTCGGCCAGCACCCACCCACCGAGCGGGACGATCAGCCCCGTCTCCTCCGCCAGCCCGATGAAGCTGTCCGGCCGGAGCACGCCCAGCTCCGGGTGCCGCCACCGCACCAGCGCCTCCACGCCGAGCAGGCGGCCGTCCCGCAGCGAGGTCAGCGGCTGGTAGTCCAGGTAGAACTCGCCGCGTTGCAGGGCGGCCGGGATCGCCGCCGACAGCGCCTGCCGGGCCAGTTCCCGGCGGTCGCGGTCGGCGTCGTAGAGCGCCCAGCGCGCCCCGCCGGACGCCTTCGCCCAGGACAGCGTGCTGTCGGCGGCGCGCATCAGGTCGCCGGGGGTGGCGCCGGCGACCGGGCGCTCGACGATGCCGATGCTCGCCGAGACGGCCAGCTCGTGGCCGTCCACGACGGCCGGCCGGCGCACCGCGGCCAGCGCCGCCTCGGCCACCGCCACCACGTCGTCGGTGCCGGCGCAGCGCTCGACCAGCACCACGAACTCGTCGCCGCCGAGCCGCGCCAGCAGGTGCCCGTCGACCGCCCGGCGCAGCCGCTCGGCCACCGTGACCAGCAGCGCGTCGCCGACCTGGTGCCCGTGCGAGTCGTTGACCACCTTGAACCGGTCGAGGTCGAGGAAGCACAGGCCGATCCGCTCCGCGCCGCGACCCGGCGCGGTGATCGCGGCGGTCAGCCGCTCGGTGAACAGGGTGCGGTTGGGCAGCTCGGTCAGCGGATCGTGGGTGGCCTGGTGGCGGAAGCGCGCCTCGCTGGCGCGCAGCGCCCGCTCCGCCTCGGCCCGGGCGGTCATCGCGGCCCGGCGGATCGACTCCTGCTCGTCCAGCGTGCGGTCGCGCAGCGCCCGGGCGTAGCCGGTGGCCACCGCGGCCAGCAGCCGGGCCATCCGGTCCTCCACGTCGTCGGCGACCAGGCCGAGGTCGCGGACCAGCCGGAGCTGGACCACCTCGACGGTGCGGCCCAGCCCCTCCGCGGAGGCGATGTGCGAAGCCACCAGCTCCGCGCCGACCCGGTGCCCGACCCGCAGGTCGAACGGCTCGGAGCAGAGCGCGGTGGCCAGCTGCTCGGTGAGCCGTTGCAGCAGCGCCTCCAGCTGGCCCTGGGTCATCGGCAGGTAGCTGGTGCCGGAGACCGCCTTGGCCCAGGCCCGGGCGAAGGTCCCCGGCCGGGACCGGGCGCCGTTGGCCTCGGGCATCTCACCCACCGAGCCGTCCCACGCCGCCGATGAAGGCGGCCCGCTCGGCGTCCTCGGCGCTCTCGGCCGAGTCCGGGCGCCACTGCGGCACCCAGACCACCCCCGGCTCGACCAGCTGGAAGCCGTCGAAGAGCGCGGTCAGTTCGGCCCGGCTGCGGATCCACAGCGGATTGTCGGTGTTGCGGTAGACCCGCTCCGCCTCGGCCCGCTCGTCGCCCTCCCGGCCGTCCGCGCTGGCCTGGGAGAGCACCAGCCAGCTCCCGGGCGCCAACGCGGAGCGGAGGGTACGCAGCAGCTCGGCGGGACGGTCGTCGTCGGAGACGAAGTGCAGCACCGCCACGATCAGCACGGCGACCGGCTCGCTGAGGTCGAGCAGCCCGCGGACGTCCGGGTGGGCGAGGATCCGCTCGGGGTGGCGCAGGTCCTCCTGCACCACGGCGGTCCGGTCGTTGCCGTCGAGGATCTCCCGGCTGTGCGCCACCGCCACCGGGTCGACGTCGACGTAGACCACCCGCGACTCGGGGGCGATGCGCTGGGCGATCTCGTGCACGTTGCCGACGGTCGGGATGCCCGAGCCGATGTCGAGGAACTGGCGGACGCCGGACTCGGTGAGGAACTGCACCGCCCGGCGCAGGAACGCCCGGTTGGCCTGGGCCATCAGCGGCGCCTCCGGCACGGCGGCGACCATCGCCTGGGCCGCCGCCCGGTCCACCGCGAAGTTGTGCGAGCCGCCGAGGTAGTAGTCGTACATGCGGGCCACGCTCGGGCGTTCGATGTCGATCGTCTCGGGTGCCCAGTCCGGCCGCTGCATGCCCTCACCCCTCGCGTCGCCGTCGCGGGCGCCGTCGCCCGCGCGGGTATTCTGCCCGCCGCGCGCCCGGGAGACCATAGCGCGCCGACCCGTACGTCACGCACGCCGGTCGATGCACGACGGTCCGCGACCGCCGTCGGCGGTCGCGGACCGGTGTCGTCGTCCGTCGATGGACCCCGCGGGGTCAGAACTTCGGGGCGTCCGGCGCCTCGAGCAGGCCCAGCCGCAGCGCGGTCATCAACGCCTGCGCCCGGTTGGCGGCGCCCAGCTTCTCGTAGAGCTTGGAGATGTGCGTCTTGGCGGTGGACTCGCTGACGAAGAGCTGCTTGGCGATGCCGGCCACGCTCATCCCGTCGGCGAGCAGCCGCAGCACCTGACCCTCGCGCGGGGAGAGCTGCGGGCCGGACGGGGCGAGCCGGCGCTTCATCGCCTCGGCGAGGTCGGCGGCGGTGAAGGCGCTGGGGGAGGAGGCGGCGTGGCGGGCGGCCGCGACCACCTCGTCGGCCGGGGCGGTCTTCGGCACGAAGGCGCTCGCGCCGGCCTCCAGCGCGCCGAAGAGCTGGTCGTCACCGGCGTACATGGTGAGCACCACGATGCCCATCGAGGCGCTGGACTTGCGCAGCGCCCGGGTGGCCTCCAGACCGCTTCCGTCGGGCAGGCGCAAGTCCATGATCACCACGTCCGGCTGCAGCGCACCGGCCTGTCGTACCCCCTCCGCCGCGGTGGCGGCCTCCCCGACGACCTCGAACTGCCGGTCACGCTCGAACGCGTGCCGGAGGCCCTTCCGGATCAGATCGTGATCGTCGACAAGGAGGACCTTGGTACGGGTGGCCGGTGTCGGACTTGTGGTCATCCTCGGGTTACTCCCCTTCTGCTGCCGCTGCGCTACCGCGCACGTTATCGCGCCGGGGCGAGGAACCGACCACCACCGCCACGGTCGTGCCGCTCGGCTGCCGCGGCCTGATCTCCAACCGGCCCCGGATACGTTCCGCCCTCTCGGCCATGATCGCAAGACCGTAGTGCCCGTCGGTGCGCTGGTCACCCATCCCCTGACCGTCATCCGACACTTCGATTTGCGCGTACGGGGGGTCCACCTCGCAGGTGACCCAGAGATTCGACGCCCCGGCGTGCTTGCGCGCGTTGGTCACCGCCTCCTGGGCGATGCGCAGCAACTCGGCCTCGGTGGCGGCCGGCAGCCGCGCGGTGGACTCGTCCAGCGACAGGTGCACCCGCAATCCGGCGGAGGCGCCGACGGTGCGGGCGTACTCGGCGATGGCGGCGGCCAGGCCACCGTGCCGGTCCACCTCGCTGCGCAGCTCGAACAGGCTCAGCCGCAGCTCGGTGATCACCCGGGTGACCTCGCCGCGCAGGGTGCGCAGCGCCTCGGCGGTCTCCTCGGCGTCGTCGAAGACGGTGGCCAGCGCGTTGTCGATGCCGTAGCCGACCATCACCAGCTCCTGGGCGACCCCGTCGTGGATCTCCCGGGCCAGCCGCTGCCGCTCCTCGTTGGTGGCCAGCGAGCGCACCTCGTCGAAGAGCAGCGCGGCCTCCAGCCGCAGCGCGGCCGGGCCGGTCAGCGCGGTCACCCGGGACATCACCGGGGCCGGATACGCCTGCGCCGCGTCGGCCTCCAGCACCACCAGCCCCACCGTGCGCACCCCAGCGACCAGCGGCACGATCAGCGCCGACACCTCGCCGCCGCGGTGCGACCGGGCCTGCGAGCGGGCCGCGGTCTGCGGCTGCTGGCTGGCCCACGCGTCGGCGATCGCCGAGTCCGCGTCGAGCGTGGTCTCCCAGTCCACCCGGTCCACGCCCACCTGGGCGAGCACCACCAGCCGACCGCCGCCGCTGGCGGAGAGCACCGCCGCCCGGTCGGCCGGGGCCACCGAGCGCAGCTCCTCCAGCAGGTGCTCGGAGATGCCGCCCGGGTCGAGGGTCGCCCCGGGCAACTGGCGGGCCACCGTGCGCAGCTGGGTCAGCAGCCGGGTGGCCTCCGCGTACGGCTGGGGCTTGCCCTCGTTGCGGGCCTGCATCACCCGGTGCAGCGTCCGGGCGGCGTACAGGCCGAGCGCGGCGAGGATCAGCCACTGCGCGCAGACCGCCAGGTAGCCGAGCTGGGTGAGCTGCGGCCGGCCGTCCACCTCGGTGAGCGCCCCGGTCACCAGCAGGGTGGCCGCGGCGACCGCGAGCAGCACCGCGCCCTCGCGGAACCGCCGGCGCAGCGCGGTGACGGTGACCGGGACCGCCAGGTAGGGCAGCACCGCGGAAGCGCCCAGCCCGCCGATCTCCCCGCCGATGGTGGCCACCGCGCCGACCTGGCTCGCCGCCAGCCCGAGCAGCACCACCTCGGCCACCCGGCTGAGCGGGCCGACCAGCCGGTGCTCGGGGGCCAGCAGGGCGGGCAGCCCGGCGACGGCCAGCAGCGCGATCCACCAGAGCTGGCGGGCGTCGTGCGTGGCGAGCAGGGTCAGGACGGCGACCAGCGCCAGCACCACCACGCGCGCGGCCGCGGCGAGGGGATGGGGGTGGGGCCGGGTGGGTGTCGAGGCGGGCACGTGACGGATAGTAGTCAGCCTTGGTAGATCTCGGCGATCTCCGCCGCGTACGTCTTGTGCACGACCTGCCGCTTGACCTTCAGCGACGGGGTGAGTTCCCCGGTCGCCTCGGTGAAGTCGTGCGGCAGGATCCGGAACACCTTGATCGCCTCGGCCTTGGAGACCGCCTGGTTGGCCAGGTCGATCGCCCGCTGGATCTCGGCCCGCAGCCCCTCGTGCCCGCGCACCTGTTCGGCCGTGGTGCCCTCCGGCAGGCCGGCCCCGGCCAGCCAGGCCGGCAGCGCCTCCTCGTCGAGGGTGACCAGCGCCGCGATGAACGGCTGCCGGTCGCCGACCACCACGCACTGGCTGACCAGCGGGTGCGCCCGGACCTGGTCCTCCAGCACCGCCGGGGCGACGTTCTTGCCGCCGGCGGTCACGATGATCTCCTTCTTCCGGCCGGTGATGGTCAGGAAGCCGTCGTTGTCGAGCTGGCCGAGGTCGCCGGTGCGGAACCAGCCGTCCGGGGTGAGCGCCTCGGCGGTGGCCGCCTCGTTGCGCCAGTAGCCCTGGAAGATCAGGTCGCCGGCGATCAGGATCTCGCCGTCGTCGTCGATCCGGATGGTCACCCCGGGCAGCGGCCGGCCGACCGTGCCGATCCGGGTGCCGCTGGGCAGGTTCGCCGCGGCCGCCGGGGAGGTCTCGGTCAGGCCGTAGCCCTCCAGCACGGTGACCCCGATGCCGCGGAAGAAGTGGCCGAGCCGGGCGCCGAGCGGGGCGCCGCCGGAGATGGCGTCCCGGCACCGGCCGCCGAGCGCGGCCCGCAGCTTGCCGTAGACCAGCCTGTCGAAGACGGCGTGCTGGGCGCGCAGCGCCAGGCCGGGCCCGCGCGGGGTCTCCAGCGCCTCGCTGTACGCGATGGCGACCGCCTCGGCGCGGGCGAAGATCCTGCCCTTGCCGTCCGCCTCGGCCTTCTGCTTGGCCGCGTTGTAGACCTTCTCGAAGACCCGGGGCACCGACAGCACGAAGGTGGGCCGGAAGTCCTGCAGGTCGGCGACCAGGTTCTTGGTGTCCGAGCAGTGCCGCATGGTGGCCCGGGCGTGCACCACGCCGATCTGGATCAGCCGGGCGAAGGCGTGCGCCAGCGGCAGGAACAGCAGGGTCGAGGCGCCGGCGTTGAACAGGTTCGGCAGCACCGGCACCGCGTTGGCGATGTCGGCGTACATGTTCCGGTGGGTGAGCACGCAGCCCTTGGGCCGGCCGGTGGTGCCGCTGGTGTAGATGATGGTGGCGACGTCGCCGGAGCGCAGCGCCGCCCGGCGGCGGTCGATCTCGGTCGGGTCGACCGACGCGCCGGCCGCGACCAGGTCGTCCACCCCGCCCAGGTCGATCTGCCAGACCTGGCCCAGCTCGGGCAGCCGGTCCCGGACCCCGGCGAGCAGCGTGGCGTGCGCGTTGGTCTCGACCACGCAGGCGACCGCCCCGGAGTCGGCCAGGATCCAGGCGGCCTGCTCGGCGCTGGAGGTCTCGTAGATCGGCACGGTGACCCCGCCGGCCGCCCAGATGGCGTAGTCGATCAGGGTCCACTCGTAGCGGGTGCGGCTCATCAGGCCGACCCGGGCGCCGGGCTGGACGCCCGCCGCGACCAGGCCGCGGGCCACCGCGACCACCTCGTCGCGGAACTGCCGGCAGGTGACGTCCACCCAGGCCGAGCCGTCGCCGGCCGGGGCGGGCCGGACGAACTGCACAGCGTCCGGGGCCACCTCGGCGTTGTCCCAGACCGGGTCGGTGAGGTTGGCCGCGTCGCCGACGGTGACGATCGGCGGGACGGAGAACTCGCGCACCTGCACTCCCTAGCGCTCACACTGACCGGGGCGGGCCGCCAGCTGCTGGTCGGCTCCCGTCGAAACCTACCCGCCCGCGCAGGTGGGTGGCGTAGGCAGGTTGCCCCCGCCGCCGGGTAGCCTCCCCCCATGGCGGACTCCTCCACCCAGTCGATCATCATCGGCGCGCCACCGGACCGGGTGGCGGCGGTCATCTGCGACTTCCCGGCCTACCCGGAGTGGACCGAGGCGGTGCGGCGGGTGGAGGTGATCGAGGAGTACGAGGACGGCTACGCCAGCCAGGTGCGGTTCACCATCGACGCCGGCGTGATGGCCGACGAGTACGTGCTGGCCTACGAGTACGCCGAGGACCTCACCCGGATCGAGTGGCACCTGGTGGCGCCGTCGAAGATGCAGAAGTCCCAGCGCGGCTCGTACGACCTGGTCGCCAACCCCGACGGCGGCACCACGGTGACCTACACCCTGGAGGTGGAGCTCTCCGTCGGGATGCTCGGGATGTTCCGCCGCAAGGCCGAGAAAATGATCATGGATACCGCGTTGAAGCAGCTGAAGCGCCGGGTAGAAGCACCCGGTGCGGCGCAGTGACGCGTGCGGCGAACCGGCCGCCCCGGTAGAGGAGCCCAGCGTGGGTGCAACGGATCCGGGCACGGCCCGGCAAGAGGCGGAACGACTGGTCGCCACGCTGCTGGCCACCGCGCGGCTGGCCGCGTCGGGTTCGGCGGCCGGCGGCCTCGGCCCGCTCGGTGGGATCGTGTCGAGTGTCCTCGGTCACAGCGGCGGGTCGGGCGCGTCCGGCGCCCGTGGCGGCGGCGGTTTCGCCACCGGTACGGCCGAATGCTGCGTCTGCCCGATCTGTCGGGCGATGACCGCCCTGCGCGACCCGAGTCCGGAATTCGCCGAGCGGCTCGCCACCGGCGCCGGTGACCTGGCCGCCGGCGTGGCCAGCCTGCTGCGCGCGTTCGCCGCGGCCGAGCCGTCGCCGGCGACCCCGCCACCGGCCGGGGCGGCGGCCACCGGCGCCGACCACCCCGCCGCGGACGCCCGGCCGGGCGCCGACGACGACCGTGTGTGGCGCGAGGCCACCCGGAGCGGGCATGATTCCGAACCGGCGCCGGAGCCCGACGTCTGGTCCGCCGCGACCCGGGCGGAGGACGTGAACGCCCCGGCCGCCGCCGTGCCGCCCGTCGACGTCGCCGGGGCGGCCGCGCCGGGCACCGTCCGGGCGGCGGCCGACCGTCCAGTGGTGCCCGCCTCGCGGGTGCCCGGCGACGCGGCCGCGGACGCTCCGGGCGACGGGGCCTGACCAGACATCTCGGCACCCACCGGCCGCGGCCGGTGCGGGCGGCACAGCAGAGGGGAGTGGCAGCGGTGACGCTGACCATCGGAGTCGACGTCGGTGGCACGAAGGTGGCCGCCGGCGTCGTGGACGACACCGGCACGGTGCTCGTGCAGGCCCGACGGGACACTCCCGCCGACGATGTCGGCAAGACCCGGGACGTCATCATCGAGCTGGTCGCCGAGCTGTCCACCAGCCAGCCGATCACCGCGGTCGGCATCGGCGCGGCCGGCTGGATCGACGCCAGCCGCTCCACCGTGCTCTTCGCGCCCAACCTGGCCTGGCGCGACGAGCCGCTGCGCGAGTACGTCAGCACCGCGACCGGCCTGCCGGTGATCGTGGAGAACGACGCCAACGTGGCCGCCTGGGCGGAGTTCCGGCACGGCGCGGCCCGCGACGCCGACGACTCGATGGTCATGTTCACCATCGGCACCGGGGTCGGCGGCGGCATCGTGCTCGGCGGGGAACTGCTGCGCGGCGCCAACGGCATCGCCGCCGAGCTGGGCCACATGCTCACCGTGCCGGACGGGCACCAGTGCGGCTGCGGCCGGCTCGGCTGCATCGAGCAGTACGCCAGCGGCAGCGCGCTGGTGCGGTTCGCCCGCGCCGCGGCCCGCCAGGAGCCGCACCGCGCCACCGCCCTGCTGGAGCTGGCCGGCGGGGAGTCCGAGGCGATCACCGGCCCGATGGTCACCGCCGCGGCGCAGGGCGGCGACCCGGTCTCTACCGAGGCGTTCGCGCAGGTCGGGCGGTGGCTGGGCACCAGCCTCGCGGACATGGCGCAGATCCTCGACCCGCAGGTGCTGGTGGTCGGCGGTGGCGTGGTCGAGGCGGGTGACCTGCTGCTCGGCCCGACCCGGCGCTCCTTCACCGAGGCGCTGGCCCAGCGCAGCCGGCTGCCGGTGGCCGACATCCGCCCCGCCGAGCTGGGCAACAGCGCCGGCGTGATCGGGGCGGCCGACCTGGCCCGCCGGCTCTGAGGACGGCTCCGGTGACGCAGACCCCCGGCGTGCCGCTGCGCGTCGTGTCGTACAACATCCACAGCCAGCGCGACGACACCGCGGCGCTGGCGGCGGTGGTCCGCACCGCCGCACCGGACGTGGTGGTGGTGCAGGAGGGGCCGCGACGGTTCCGGTGGCGGCAGAAGTCCGCCGCGCTCGCCGAGTCGTTCGGCCTGGTGGTGGCCGCCGGCGGGCTGCCCGCCCTGGGCAACCTGCTGCTGACCAGCCTGCGGGTGCGGGTGACCGCCAGCCGGTGCCAGCGCTTCCCGCTCACCCCCGGGCGGCACCTGCGCGGCGCCGCGTACGCCGAGTGCGTCGTCGCCGGCGCGGCCCCGTTCACGCTGGCCGGCTCGCACCTGTCCACCGACCCCGCCGAGCGGCCGGCGCAGGCCGCGCTCTTCAAGCGCGAGCTGGACGCCGCCGCCACGCCGGTGATCGCCGCGGCCGACCTCAACGAGGGACCGGACGGCCCGGCCTGGGCCACCGTGGCCCGCGGGCTGACCGACACCGCGGTGGCAATGGACCGCGCCGACCGGCTCACCTACTCCTGCGCCAACCCGCGCCGCCGCATCGACGCCCTCTTCGTCGACCCGCGGATCACCGTGGTCGACTACGACGTGGTGGACACCCCGCAGACCCGCCGGGCCAGCGACCACTTCCCGGTCCTGGTCGACCTGCTGCTGCCCGCCGGCTGACCGGCCGCGCCGCCACCGGGGCTGGACAACCGGCGCTGATGTGGAGAGGATTTCGCGCGACCCGGCACTCGTGCCGCACAAAAGGAGATTCCCCCGGTGCCCACCTCCACCGACCCCGGCCGGCCCGACCCGGAGGCGACCACGCTCGCCCTGACCCGTGACGGCCGCCCGGTCTCCGACCGGGGCGACACGGTCTGCGTCATCGGCGCCGGGGCCAGCGGCCTCACCGCCATCAAGAACCTCAAGGAGCACGGCTTCGGCGTCGACTGCTACGAGCGGGAGACCGGCGTCGGCGGCGCGTGGAACTGGCGGCACGACCGCAGCCCGGTGTACGCCAGCACGCACCTGATCTCGTCCCGGCCGTTCACCCAGTTCCCGGACTTCCCGATGCCGGACGACTGGCCGGACTACCCGCACCACAGCCAGCTGCTGTCCTACTTCGAGCGGTACGCCGACCACTTCGACCTGCGCGCGCACATCTGGTTCGGCACCGAGGTGGTGCGGGTCGAGCCGGCCGAGGGGGACCGCTGGGACGTGACCACCCGCAGCACCGGCGGCTACGGCCCGGAGCGCACCGCCCGGTACGCGGCGGTGGTGGTGGCCAACGGGCACAACTGGTCGCCGAAGCTGCCCCGCTACGAGGGGTTGGAGCAGTTCCGGGGCGAGGTCATGCACGCCTCGTCGTACCAGGACCCGGCGCAGCTGCGCGGCAAGCGGGTGCTGGTGGTCGGCGCCGGCAACACCGGGTGCGACATCGCCGTGGAGGCCGCCCAGCAGGCCGCCCAGTGCTGGCACTCCACCCGCCGGGGCTACTGGTACGCGCCGAAGTACGTGTTCGGCCGCCCGGCCGACCAGGTCAACGACTCGCTGCTCGCGCTGCGGGTGCCCCGGCGGGTACGCCAGTGGCTCTACCACTGGACGCTGCGGCTGACCGTCGGCGACCTGACCCGCTACGGCCTGCCCAAGCCCGACCACCGGGTCTACGAGACGCACCCGATCGCCAACAGCCAGCTCGTCTACTACGTCGGCCACGGCCGGATCAGCCCGGTGCCGGACGTCGCCCGCTTCGACGCGTACGGGGTGGAGCTGACCGACGGCCGTCGGATCGACCCGGAGCTGGTCGTCTTCGCCACCGGCTACCTGCCGCGCTTCGAGTTCCTCGACCCGAAGGTGCTCGGCGACGACGGCGGGACGGGCCGGCCCACGCTCTGGCTGCACGCGTTCGCCCCCGGGCACCCCACCTTGGCGGTGGCCGGCCTGCTCCAGCCGGACTCCGGCCTCTTCCCGCTCGCGCACTGGCAGATGGTGCTCTTCGCCCGGCTGCTGCGGCTGCGCCAGACCCGCCCCGAGCGGGCGGCGGCGTTCGCCGCCAAGGCGCAGGCGCGGGCGGGGGAGCGGTACACCGGCCCGGTCAAGGACAGCACCCGGCACTGGTTCGAGGTCGGGCACGCCGACTACCTGCGCGCCGTCCAGCGCGCGCTGCACGACCTGGAGGGTTCCCGGTGAGCGCGAGGAGTGCAGCGAAGCGGAGCCCCGCGGTCGCGAACGAAGGGCAGGACAAGTGAGCGAGCGGGTGCGGGTGATGCGGGGGCGGGAGTGGGCCCGCCCGGTCCGCCCGGTCCGGCGCGAGGTGCTCGCCGCCACGCCCGAGCTGGAGGAGGGACGACCGCCGCTGCTGTTCGTGCCGGGCTTCGGGCACGGCGCGTGGGCGTTCGCCGAGCACTGGCTGGGGCACGCCGCCGGTCGCGGTTTCCCGGCGTACGCGCTGAGCCTGCGCGGGCACGGCGGCAGCGACCCGGCGCCGGAGGCGACGCTGCGGGCGTACGCCCACGACGTGGTGCAGGTGGCGGCGGGCCTGCCGCGCCAGGCGGTGCTGGTGGGGCACGGCGCCGGGGCGCTGGTGGTGGCGCACGCCCTCGCCCGCTACCCGGGGCGGGCCGCGGTGCTGGTGGCGCCGGTGCTCGGCGGCTGGGCGACGTTCGGCGCCGCGCTGCGCCGCAACCCGGCCGGCACGCTGCCGGCGGTGTTCGGCGGGCGGCTGCGGCTCAACCGCCGGCAGCTGTTCAGCCGGGAGCTGCCCGACGCGGACGCCCGGGGGTACGTGTCCCGGCTGGGCCGGGCCGGCCGGCGCGCCCAGTGGCAGCTGCTCACCCACGCCGACCCGGAGCCGGCGGTGGGCCGGCCGCCGGTGCTGGTGCTGGGCAGCCCGGACGACCGGGTCGTCCCGGCGGCCGCGCTGACCCGGGCCGCCCGCCGGTACGGCTCGGCGCCGCTGCTCTTCCCCGGCATGGGCCACGATCTGATGCTGGACGCCCGCTGGCGGGAGCCGATCGACGCGATCCTGGACTGGCTGGCGAAGGACCCCGCGCCCGAGCACCGGCCCTGACGCGGTTCCCGGCGGCCCGCGGGCGGGTCAGGCGTTGGCGCCCAGCCGGGTGAGCAGCGAGTCGCTCTCGTCCAGCGCGGAGAGGTAGGAGCGCGCCCAGGCGCGGATGTCGTGCCGGTGCAGGTGCTCCCGCATGGCGCGCATCCGCTCGCGGACGTCGGCCGGGTCGGCCCGCAGCGCGGTGAGCAGGCCCTGCTTGAGGCCCTCCAGGTCGTGCGGGTTGACCAGGTACGCCTGGGACAGCTCGGCGGCGGCCCCGGCGAACTCGCTCAGCAGCAGCGCCCCGGCGTCGTCCACCCGGGCCGCGACGTACTCCTTGGCGACCAGGTTCATGCCGTCGCGCAGCGGGGTCACCGCCATCACGTCGGCGACCCGGTAGAGGGCGGTCAGCTCGGCCCGGTCGAAGGGCTGGGTGAGGTAGTGGATGGCCGGCTCGCCGACCCGGCCGAACTCGCCGTTGATCCGGCCGACCTCGCGCTCCACCCGCTCGCGCAGGTCCTGGTACTGGCCGACCCGTTCCCGGCTGGGCACCGCTACCTGCACCAGCACCGTGTCGCGCACCTTGACGTGCCCGTCGGCGAGCAGCTCGCTGTACGCCTTGAGCCGCTGCTCGATGCCCTTGGTGTAGTCCATCCGGTCGACGCTGAGGATCACCTGGCCCGGGTTGCCGAGGTCGTGGCGCAGCCGTGCGGCGCGGGCGGCCACGTCGGGTCGGGTGGCCAGGGCCGCCATCTCGGCGGTGTCGATGGAGACCGGGAACGCGCCGATCCGGACCACCCGGTCGTCCACCGCGATCCGCCGGTCGGTGGCCGGTAGCTGGAGCACCTTCACCGCGAGCTGGGCGAAGTTGTGCGCGGCCTGCGCCCGCTGGAAGCCGACCAGGTCCGCGCCGAGCATGCCGCGCAGCAGCTCGGCCCGGCGGGGGAGCTGCATGAACAGCTCCGGCGGTGGGAACGGCACGTGCAGGAAGAAGCCGATGCGCAGGTCGGGCCGGAGCGCGCGGAGCAGGCCCGGCACCAGTTGCAGGTGGTAGTCCTGCACCCAGACCAGCGCGCCCGGCTCGGCCACCTCGGCGGTGGCCTCGGCGAACCGCTGGTTGACCCGCTGGTACGCCTCCCACCAGCGGCGGTGGTGCACGGGCTGCTCGACCGCGTCGTGGTAGAGCGGCCAGAGGGTGGAGTTGGCGAAGCCCTCGTAGTGGTCGTGCAGGTCGGCCTGGCTGAGCGGCACGCTGTGCATGCGGACGCCGTCCACGTCCGGCAGGACGGGGGCCGGCCCGGTGCCGCCGGCCCAGCCGACCCAGGTGGCCGGGGCCGCCCGCAGCAGCGGGTGCAGCGCGCTGACCAGGCCGCCGGGGCTGCGGCGCCATTCGCAGGCTCCGTCCGGGGCGGTGTTGTCGTCGATGGGTAGACGGTTGGCCACCACAACCAGGGAACTCTGTCGCATCTCGGGCATTCCGATCACCAGGGGTGTGACCGCCGCGAGCGAGGAACAACCGGGCAGTCAGCGGGGGAAGTGACGGACAGCGGTATTCCTACTGACAGTAAGTTACACCACTGTTACGCCCGAGGCGTGGGCCGCCTCCCGTCCCGCCATCCGGGCGGGGGCGTGGGTGTGGAAGCGCTTGATCGACTCCGTGCCGCCGGAAGGGGGGTGTCACCGCGAGCGGGACCCCGCGACCTCGGCGGAACGGAGTCGATCACGGCGACTCGCGACGACACGCCTGCCGCGGTTGCGGTCGTTGCCCGGGCGGCGGCGGGGTGCGGCGGGAGGTCAGACGACGGCGCCGTCGTCCGGGTCGTCGTCGGAGTCGCCGGGGCGCAGCCGCCAGATCAGCGTGACGAAGCCGGCCAGGATGCCGGTGAACCCGAACAGGGTGACCACCGCCCGGTCCACCGGGAGCAGGTCGGGGAAGAGGAAGAGCGTGAAGCCGACGACGATCGCCAGCACGCCGGCGGTCGCGTACTTGGAGATGCGCGGCAGCGGCGGGGGCGGCGGCGGGGTGTAGCGCTCGTCCTCGTCGTCGTCGGGCAGGTCGGCGCCGAAGGTGTCCAGCCCGTCCAGCAGTGACGGCTCGTCCTGCCGGCCCGGCCCCACCGAGATCCCGGAGATGTCGGCCGCGTACGGCAGCCGGCGCACGTCGGTGGCGGTCGGCCCGGCCGGCTCGTCGGCGCCGGCCCGGGTGACCGGGCCGCTCGCGGTCGGCTCGTCCGGGTCGACGTCCTCGGCGGCGGGCCACGGGGTGTCGCCGGCGGCCGGGGTGGCGTGGAAGCCGGCGACGATCCGGGCCCACTCGGCCTCGATGTCGGGCTCGTCGTCGCGGGGCCGCTCGGTGGGCGTCTCGTCGGTGAGCTGGGTGAGGTAGTCGCGGGCGGTGCGCAGGTGCGAGCGGTCGACGTAGAGCCGGTCGACCGGGCGGGACGGGACAGTGGTGGTGCGGGTGACCGGGTTCAGGTCGGCCGAGGGTTGCAGGTACGCGGCGATCCCGCCGGCCGCGAGCACGTCGAGCAGGTGCTCGCCGATGCGCGGATCCACGTCGCCGGCGACCGCGTACTCGCTCGCGTCCAGCCCGTTGTCCCGCCGCCCCCGGCGGGCTCCACCCGCTGACACCGGACAATCCTCCTCATCGCGCCGAATCGCGCGGCCGCTCCCGCCCCCTGCGGCGCCACCCGTACGCCGTGCCTTGAATCGTGACACGTCGGGACCCGGTTCCGGGAGTGCGTTGTGTCGCGTCTTCCAAAGTCGGGGCCCCGGTCGCTGGTCGCGACCGGGGCTGTATGTCTGTTCTTGCTAGGGGCGCGTCAGGTGATCGCCCGCTCAGGAGGCGGACCGTCCGGGCCATCGCCGACGGTGTATGAGTCGGTCACTCGGGCTCGTCGCCGTCGGTAACCCGCGGCGGGCGGTGCTCGGCGATCCACGCCTCGACATCGGCCCGCAGCCAGACGGTCATTCCGTGCAGCCGTTGGAAGGGCGCGGGGAAGGTGGGATAGCGAACGAGTTGACGCATCCGGGTGCGACTCACGCCGAGCATCTCCTGGAGCTCGTGCGGACCGACCAGGGGTCCCGGTACGTCACCCACCCGGCGACCGTAGGACGATTCGGTAGTGCCGTTTTAGGTATACCTAGTTGCGCAGACCCCTTCGAGTGGCGCAGAGTGTCCTGGTGGCGTCCGTCCGGCGGAGACCCGAACCCGCCGGACGGACGCCGCGGCGATCGAGTGGAGGGAGTGACGGGTGGACGAGGCGGTCGAGTTGGCGTGGTTGCGGGAGCGGGTGAAGGGGCTGGAGAGCGCGCTGCTCGGCTCCCGGCGGGAACTGTTCGACCTGCGCTGCCGGCTGGCCGTCATCGCCCGGGTGGCCGGCGACCTGGACCGCGCGCAGCGGGCGCCCGGGGTGGCCTTCGGCGCGATCAACGCGGCGCTGCACGGGCAACCGGCGACGCTGCGGCAGGTCGCCCGGCAGGTGCGCCGGCGCCGCCCGGGCCCACCCGCCCGGCCGGAGTGACCGCACCGTCCGGTGTGGTGCCGGCCGGGTCGGCGCCGGTCGGGCGCCGACGCCGGTCGGTCGTCCGTTGTGGCCGGTGGCGGGGCTCCGTAGGCTCGTCGGCGACGGCAGCACCCCGGTGCTGTCCCGGGCGCACACCATGGGAAAGGACGCCGGTGCTGTACTGGCTGTTGAAGTACGTCCTCCTCGGGCCGCTGCTGAGGCTGATCTTCCGGCCGCAGGTGGAGGGCCTGCACCACGTACCGGAGACCGGCCCGGTCATCCTGGCCAGCAACCACCTCTCCTTCTCCGACTCGATCTTCACCCCGTTGATCACCCCGCGGAAGGTCACCTTCGTCGCGAAGGCCGAGTACTTCACCGGAAAGGGGATCAAGGGCTGGCTGACCCGGATGTTCTTCGTCGGCACCGGCACCATCCCGGTGGACCGCTCCGGCGGCCGGGCCGCCCGTGCCGCGCTGGACACCCAGCTCAAGGTGCTGCGGGCCGGTGGCATCGCCGGCATCTACCCGGAGGGCACCCGCTCGCCGGACGGCCGGCTCTACCGGGGCAAGACCGGGGTGGCCCGGCTCGCCCTGGAGAGCGGTGCGCCGGTGGTCCCGGTGGTGATGCTCAACCTTGACGAGATCCAGCCGCCGGGCAAGCTCATCCCGAAGCTCAAGCGGGTGCGGATCCGGTTCGGCGCGCCGCTGGACTTCAGCCGCTACCGGGGACTGGCCGGTGACCGGTTCGTCGAGCGCGCGGTCACCGACGAGATCATGTACGAGCTGATGGAACTCTCCGGCCGCGAGTACGTCGACATCTACGCCCAGAAGGTCAAGAACCAGCCCGCCCCACCCACCCCCCGCCAGCCCGTCCCCGCCTGACCCACCCCACCTCTGCCTCTCCCGCGCCCGGATCCCCGCGCACGTGCACTGAACGAGTGGCTATCCGCGGCGGCACAGCCACTCGTTCACCGAAGGTGCGCGGCTCGGAAGGGGGCGCGGTGGGTGGGGGAGCGGGTCAGGTGGGGGTGGGGAGGCGGAGGAGGAGGAGGCGGGGGGCGGCGTTGCGGTCGGCGAAGTCGCGTACCCGGGCCAGCGTGGCGGCCGCGGCGGCCGGGTCCACCTCGGAGAGCGGGCCGACCGAGAGCGCGGTGGCGAGGATGTGGTCGGTCCGGTCGGTCATCCGCGCGTAGCTCTGCGCCGCCGCGGTGAGCAGGTCGGCGGCGGTGCGCGGGTTGCCGTCCCGCCAGGCCAGCGTGGCGTCGGCGGACTGCCCGGCGGCCCGCGCCCACGGGGTCATCCGGGGCGAGCGGCGCAGCAGGTCCCGGACGAGCCGGGCGGCGTCCGCGCCGAGCAGGGCGGCGAGGTGGCCGACCGCCGGCACCCACTCGGCGAACGGGATCATCCGGGTCTGCCGCCAGTCCTCGTCCAACTCGGTCAGCAGCGCCATCGCCTCGTCCCGGCGGCCCTGCACCGCCCGGCAGAGCGCGGCGTGCGCCAGGGTGACCCGCAGCACCCGGTGGAAGCCGCTGCGCCGGGCCGCCGCCAGCGCCTTCTCCAGCAGGTCGGAGCCGGTCGGATCCGGCTCGGCGCCGAGCGCCCGGATCCACCCGGAGACCGCCACGATGTGGGTGTCCCACTCGGCGGTCGGACCCTGGGTCGCCCCGTCCGCCATCTCCAGCGCCGCCACCCACTCGCCGGCGTAGTACGAGCGGGCCCACTGGTCGGCGAACCCGATGGTCAGGCCGTGCTCGCCGCCGAGGTCCAGCGAGCGCTGCTCGTCGATCAGCCGGACCGACCCGGCCAGGTCGCCCTCCTCCTGCAGGATCCAGGACAGGTTGTGCACCGCCCGGCGGCGGCTGGTCAGCCGCTCCACCCGGCACTGCTCGGTGACCTCGACCAGCTCCGCGTACGCCTCCTCGAAGCCGGCCAGGTAGCGGGCCACCGCGAGGGTGATGCGGGCGTTCGCCAGCGCCTCGTGCAGGCCCAGCCGCTCGGCCAGCTCGGCCGCCGCCTGGGCGGCCGCGCAGGCCGGCTCGGTCTCCGCGTTGAGCATGTGCACCCGGGCCAGCTCGAGCAGCGCGCCGGCCTTCTCCTGGGTGTCCGGCAGGCCGTCGTGCAGGCTGATCGCGCGGTCCAGGCAGCGCAGCGTCTCCGACCGGTCGGCCCGGCTCCACGCGGCGGTGGCCAGCAGCGTCCACGCCTTGGCGGCGGCCGGCCGGTCGCCCGCCGCGATCAACCGGTCGGCCAGCCCGAGCAGGGTGTCCGTGCCGCCGTCGACCAGGAACGCGTCGCTGTCGCGGTAGAAGGCCAGCTCGGCGTGGAACAGTTCGAGCGCCGGGTCCGGCCCGCAGTCGACGGCCAGCGCCCGGTCGACCAGGGTGGCCGCGGTGTCCAGCGCGTGCAGCTCGTACGCCCGGCGGGCCGCGCGGTGCAGCGCGGTGCGGGTGGCCACGGCGTACGGGGCCGGGTCGAGGCCGACCGTGCGGGCGATCTCGTGCGCGGTCCACCGGTGGTTGGCCAGCACCTCGGCCAGGTCGTACTGCCGGCCGTCGGTGAGCTGTTCCAGCCAGTCGGCGGTGTGCTGGTGGCGCAGCACCCGCTCGGCCCGGGGCAGCCGCTGGTAGCAGACGTCCCGCACCAGGATGTGCCGGAAGCGGTACTCCGGCTGGCCGGGCATGCTCGAGCTGGGCAGCTCGTAGACCAGGTCACGGCGCTGCAACCGGTGCAGCGCCCGCTCCACCCACTCCGTCGGGCGGCCCAGCGCCACCGCCACCGGCCCGGGCCAGAACTGCACGCCGACCACCGAGGCGGCCTGCAACACCGCCCGGTCGGCCGGGTCGAGCAGGTCCAGCCGGTTGGCGATGACCGCCTGCACCGTGCGGGGCATCCCGGGCCCGCCGGCCGGGTCGAGCCGGACGGCGTTCGCCGCCGGGTCGACCAGGCCGCCGTCGAGCAGCATCCGGGCGTACTCCTGGGCGTAGAGCGGGTTGCCGTCGGCGAACTCGATCAGTGGTTCGCGGGCCTCCACCGGCAGGGTGGCCTGCCCGAGCAGCAGCGAGTAGAGGGTGTCGATGTCGCCGTCGTGCATCGGCGGCACCGAGATCGACATCGCGCCGCTGATCGTGCCGGTCCAGGCCGGGTGCCGCTCGCGCAGCTCGGGGCGGGCGGTCGCGACGATCAGCAGCGGCACCCCCCGGGCCGCCGCGCCGAGCTGCTCCACGAAGGACAGCATCGCCGCGTCCGCCCAGTGCATGTCCTCGAAGACCAGCACCGTCGGCTCGGTCGCGGCCAGGGTGAGCAGGAAGCGCCGCCAGGCGGCCTCGGTCTCGACCGGGGTCAGCCGTTCCCCGGGCAGGCCCAGCAGCGGGCCGAGCGCCTCGGCGAGCCGGACCGCGTGCGGGTCGGCCAGCCGGCCCAGCCGCTGGCGCAGCCGCTCGCGCAGCGCCGCGGCGTCGTCGCTGTCCGGCAGCCCCACCCAGCTCTTCACGATGTCGGCCAGCGCGGCGTAGGTGACGTTCTCGCCGAACGGCGGGCACTGCCCGACCAGCCAGGTGACCCGGGCGCCGGGCAGGTTGGCGGCGTGCCGGGCCAGCTCGCGCAGCAGCCGGCTCTTGCCCACCCCGGCCGGGCCGAACACCGTCACCAGCTGCGAGGTGCGCTCGGTGACGGTGCGGTGCAGCGCGTTGACCAGCAGGCCGCGTTCGTGGTCCCGGTTGACCATCGGGGTCAGCTCGGCGGTGTGCGGGTCGCGCCGGGGCCGGGCCCGCTCCGCCAGCCAGATCCGGCTGACCGTGGAGCGCCCGCGCAGCGTCACCGGCGGCTGGTCGGCGTACTCCATCTCGTGCCGGGTGGCCGCCCAGGTGCTCTCGTCGACCACGACCCCGCCGGGCGGGGCCAGCCCCTGCAACCGGGAGGCGGTGTTGACCACGTCGCCGGTGACGAACGCCTGCCCGCCGTCGCGGGTCGCGGAGAGGTCGACCAGCGCCTCGCCGGTGGCGATGCCGACCCGGAACTGCAACGGGTGCGGCCCGGTGGCCTGCCGGGTCAGGTTGCGCTGGAGTTCCAGCCCGGCGCGGACGCAGCGCAGCGCGTCGTTGTCGGTCGCCACGGGCGCGCCGAACAGGGCCATCACCGCGTCGCCGATGTACTTCTCGACCACCCCGCCGTACTGGTGCACCAGCCGCCGCACGGTGGCGAAGTACGCCTGTTGCAGGCCGCGCGCCTGCTCCGGGTCGGCCCGTTCGGCGTACGTCGTGAAGTCGACGATGTCGATGAAGAGCACGCTGACCTGGCGGCGGTCCTCCTGCACCGCCACGACAGGGTCGCGCAGCGGGTTGCCGCAGCTGGTGCAGAAGTTGGCCTCGGTGCTGTTGGCGTGGCCGCAGCCAGCGCAGGTCCTGGACAGCGGCCGTCCACACCCGCCGCAGAAGCGGTCGTCCGGCCCGGCTGCCCGGGAGCAGTGTCCACAGGTGAGGTCGATGTCCAGCTCCGTACGCGAGAGAGCCCAGTATCGCGCCCGGCCGATCAGTCGGGTACCCGACGTGCGGACGGCCCTTACCGCTGATCGGTCGGGGCTAGTCTCTCGTACCAGAAAAGATTCACCGCAGGGAGAGTGCCGTGCAGGTGCGACTGTCCGCCGTCTGGACCGACCCGGGTGGGACCGTGTGGGGTCCGGGCGACACCGTCGACGTCGACGCGGTCACCCTCGCCGAACTGGAGGAGCAGGGCATGGTAGAGCAGCCCGCGGGCCAGAGCGCTGGCTCGACCGAGACCACGACCACGACGACCAAGCCCAAGGAGACCGATCCCAGCAAGATCGGCCCGGGCCCGAGTTCGCCCCCCGCGGACGACACCGACAAGTGAGCCACCGGTGCGGGCGGCGGGCCACCGCCGCCCGCCCGTGCGGGCGTACCCGACGACGGCGTGGCGGCCGGGTCAGCGCTCGCTCATCCCGGCGCGACGCCGCAGTGCCGCCACGTCCGTGACCACGATCCGCCGGCCCTCGGTCCGCAGCCAGCCGCGGCTGGCGAAGGAGCCGATCGCCTGGTTGACGCTCTGCCGCGAGCCGCCGGCCATCTCGGCGAGCTGGCTCTGGTTCAGTTCGATGGTGATCATCGGGGCCTGGCTCTCGCCGGCCAGCCGGACCAGCGTCTTGGCCACCCGGCCGGGCAGGTCCAGGAAGACGTGGTCGGCGTTCTGCTCGGTCAGCCGGCGGATCAGCCCACCGAGCGAGCGCATCACCGCGTCCAGGATGCGCGGGTTCGAGTGCACCAGCTCCATGAACGCCCCGCGGGAGAGCGCGAGCGCGGCGCAGTCCTCGATGGCCTCGGCCGAGGCCGAGCGGGTGGAGGCGTCCAGCAGCGAGACCTCGCCGAGCACGTCCGGCGGCCGGATCACCGACAGCACCGCGCGCTCGCCGGTCGGCGCGGTGCGGAACACCGCGACCGCGCCGCGGCGCAGCACGATCAGGGACTCGCCCGGGTCGTTCTCCACGAAGAGCAACTGACCCTTGCGGTACGTCCGCGGCACCGCCGCGGCGATCACCCGCTGGCGCACCTCGGGCTCCAGCCCGGCGAACATCTCCACACCCGTGAGCGCGTCACCCGGCTCCGGCAGGCGCATCTCCACGGCCGACCCCTCCCCGGTCATGGACCACAACATCGCTCACCGGGTGAACCTGACGGGCCCCTGACAAGGTGAACTGACACCGGGTTCGGCGTCCGGTAGCGGTACACATCAGATCATGACGGCCATGTCGCTTGCTGTACACCCCTGGATGCGGTTCCGTGACCGTCCCGAGCCGCGCCGGTCCGGCCGGTGAGGTGCGGATCCGTTCCCGGACGGGCGACCCGCCGGTCGGGCCGCGGCGGGGGTGGGCGAGGATGACCGGGATGGTGCACCGCTACTTCTACGACTGCGAGTTCATCGAGGACGGCCGGATCGTCGACCTGGTGTCGATCGGCGTCGTCGATGAGTACGGCCGCGAGTTCTACGCGGTCTCCACCGAGTTCGACGACTCCCGCGCCGTGCCCTGGGTGCGCCGCAACGTGCTGGACAAGCTCCCCTCGCCGGCCGACCGGGCCTGGCGGTCCCGGGAGCGGATCCGCGACGACCTCTACGACTTCCTGATCGAGCCGATCCGGGACCGCCCGGGCGAGCAGCTGGAGCTGTGGGCCTGGTACGCCGCGTACGACCACGTGGCGCTCGCGCAGCTGTGGGGGGCCATGCCGGCGCTGCCCCGGGAGATCCCCCGATTCACCAAGGAGCTGCGCCAGCTCTGGGACGAGCGCGGCCGCCCGCCGCTGCCGGACGCCGCGGCGGCCCGGCACGACGCGCTGGTGGACGCCCGGCACAACCTGGCCCGGTGGCGGGCAATGACCGGTTAGTAGGTTTGGTCGGATCTGTCCCGGGCACCGGATTCGCGTCGATGCGATGCGAGGAGGTACGCCGTGAGTGAGCCGACCACCACCGCCGAGGCGCGGCGCCGCGTCACCGAGCTGGTCCGCCGGGCCCGGATCTGCATGCTGACCACCGTCGCCCTCGACGGCCGCCAGGTGAGCCGACCGATGGCGCTGCAGGAGGCGGACTTCGACGGCGACCTGTGGTTCTTCACGTACGCCGACTCGGCCAAGGCCCGGCAGCTCCGGGTCAACCCGGAGGTCAACGTCGCCTTCGCCGACCAGCGGCACGGCGCCTGGGTGTCGGTCTCCGGCACCGCCCAGGAGGCGTACGACCGGGCCCGGGCCGAGCGGCTGTGGCACCCGCTGCTGACGACCTGGTTCCCGGACGGGCCGGACACCGCCGGGCTGACCCTGATCCGGGTGCACGCCAGCTCGGCCGAGTACTGGGACTCGCCGGGCGGCGCCGTGGTCAACCTGCTCGGCCTGGCCCGGGCCGCGGTGACCGGACGGACGCCGGCGCCGGGGGAGAACCGCGAGGTCAGCTACTGACCGGTAGCCGGATCGGCCCCGGGGTGCGGTGTCGGCGCCCTGCCACGGCGACTACAGTGCGCACTGACGGCCCGCCCCGGGCCGGCAACGGCGCCGATGGTCTGATCCGACACATATCCTGGGGCATATCGGGCTTCACCTGATGCTCCCAGGAGGATGAGCAGATCATGCGTATCGGCGTGCTCACCGGCGGCGGCGACTGCCCGGGTCTGAACGCGGTCATCCGGGCGGTGGTCCGCAAGGGCGTCGCCAGCTACGGCCACGAGTTCGTGGGTTTCCGGGACGGCTGGAAGGGTCCGCTGGAGGGCCTGTCCCGCCCCCTGGGCATCGCGGAGGTCCGCGGCATCCTGCCGCGCGGCGGCACCATCCTCGGTTCCTCCCGGACCAACCCCTTCAAGATCGAGAACGGCGTCGAGCGGATCAAGGACAACCTCGCCGCCCAGGGCGTCGACGCGCTGATCGCCATCGGCGGCGAGGACACCCTCGGCGTGGCCACCAAGCTGCACGAGCTGGGCGTCAACGTGGTCGGCGTGCCGAAGACGATCGACAACGACCTGGGCGCCACCGACTACACCTTCGGCTTCGACACCGCCGTCAACATCGCCATGGAGGCGATCGACCGGCTGCACACCACCGCCGAGAGCCACCACCGCACCCTGGTGGTCGAGGTGATGGGCCGGCACGCCGGCTGGATCGCCCTGCACGCCGGCCTGGCCGGTGGCGCCAACGTGATCCTGCTGCCCGAGCGGCAGTTCGACGTCGAGCAGGTCGCCGGCTACGTCGAGAAGCGCTTCCAGCACCAGTACGCCCCGATCGTGGTGGTCGCCGAGGGCGCCCAGCCGCTGGCGGGCCAGATGGTCCTGCAGAACCAGGAGCTGGACGCGTTCGGCCACGTCCGCCTCGGCGGCATCGGCCAGTGGCTGGCCGAGCAGCTGGAGGCGAAGACCGGCAAGGAGGCGCGCACCGTCGTGCTGGGCCACATCCAGCGCGGTGGCACCCCGACCGCCTTCGACCGGGTGCTGGCCACCCGGCTCGGCCTCCAGGCGATCGACGCGGCGCACGAGGGCGACTGGGGCAAGATGGTCGCCATGCAGAGCACGGACATCGTCCGGGTGCCGCTGGCCGAGGCCACCCGCGAGCTGAAGACCGTGCCGCTGGAGCGGTACGCCGAGGCCGAGGTCTTCTTCGGCAGCTGAGCCGACCGGCGGCGGCGCGGCGGGCCACCCGGCCCACCGCGCCGCCGGCCACGGCAGGAGGGGGTACGCGGTGCACACGGTCGCCGTGATCGGCGCCGGCAAGATCGGTGAGCTGATGCTCTCCGGGCTGCTGCGCTCGGGCTGGCCGGTCGACCGGCTGCTGGCCACCGCCCGGCGCCCGGCCCGCGCCGAGGAGCTGACCGCCCGCTACGGGGTACGGGTGGTCGACAACCTCACCGCTGTCGACGAGGCGGAGGTGCTCGCCGTCTCGGTCAAGCCGCAGGACGCGGCGACGCTGCTCGACGAGATCGGGCCCAAGGTGCCCGCCGACAAGCTGGTGATCTCGCTCTGCGCCGGCCTGCCGACCAGCTTCTTCAACCGCCGGCTGCCCGAGGGCACCCCGGTGGTGCGGGTGATGACCAACACCCCGGCCCTGGTCGACGAGGCGATGACGGCCATCTCCGCCGGCGCGCACGCCACCGGGACCCACCTGGCCCTGGCCGAGGAGATGTTCAAGCCGCTGGGCGCCACCATCCGGGTGCCCGAGTCGCAGCAGGACGCGGTCACCGCGCTCTCCGGCTCCGGGCCGGCCTACTTCTACCTGCTGGTCGAGGCGATGATCGACGCCGGCATCCTGCTCGGCCTGCCCCGGCAGGTGGCCCACGAGCTGATCGTGCAGACCGCCATCGGCTCCGCGGTGATGCTGCGCGACTCCGGCGAACACCCGGTGAAGCTGCGCGAGGCGGTCACCTCGCCGGCCGGCACCACCATCTCGGCCGTGCGCGAGCTGGAGAAGCACGGCGTACGGGCGGCGCTGCTCGCCGCGCTGGAGGCGGCCCGGGACCGGGCCCGCGAGCTGGCCGACCAGGCCGACTGAGTCAACCGGACTGCAGGGCCAGCTCCTCGACGCCGCGCACCGGCTCGGCCGGCTGCTGGGCGGGCACCCGGGCGAACCGCGTCCACCCGGCGACCACCCGCACGGCGACGTGCCACGGCGCCGGGTCGTCGGCGTCGCCCGGCTCGGCGGGCCGGGTCACCGCCACGCCCCAGTGCCGCAGCCGCTCCAGGCTCTCCAGGAAGGCGGGGTGCCGGGCGAACGCCGGATCGGGGGCGGGCACGGCGACGACCGGCAGGCCGATCGAGGTCGCCTCGTTGAGCAGCCGCAGGGCGAGGTTGTCGTTGAACCCGTACGCCCACTTGTTGACCAGGTCGAAGCTGGCCGGTGCGACCGCGTACGCGTCGGCCGGCGGCAGCGGGTGCAGCGTCTCGGCCTGCTCGTCGGTGCGCACCGGATGCCCGGTCAGCTCGGCGAGGGCGGCGAGGTCGACGGCGTCGGCGGTGGCGGCGACCGCGTGGACCTGCCAACCCAGTTCCTGGCAGCCGGCGATGAACTCGGCGAGCCCGGCGGCGGGTTCGGCGTGGCAGACGATGAGATGGAGGGCGGGGGATCGGGTCTTCCCGGGCATGGCGCTCCTATCGGCATGGGTGTCCCGCGCGCCAGTCGTACGGCTGCCGCCGGTGCTCCGGCGGGACGTCGATCGCCTGGTCACCGGCGATCGCGCCGATCGAGTGGCGGCCGGATGTCCGTGTGGGTCCCGAGGCCGAGGGTAGCGAGCCGCCCGCCGACGTGAGCCGGTTTCCGGTGAACTGGCCGGGCCGACGGAAAAACGGCGCCGGGCTGATCGACGGATCAGCCCGGCGCCGCCACGTCAGACGGTCCTCAGTAGAGCAGGTACGGGGCGCGCCGCCGGTTGAAGTCGGCCAGCTCGTCGGCCCAGGCGCCGACCACGTCGTCCACGTCGGCGCCCGCGTCGATCATCGTGCGCAGCCGGGGCGAGCCGGTCAGCTTGTCGATCCAGTACGGCCGCACGGTGTCCCAGGAGTCCCGCCGCCAGGCGAACGCCGGGTACTTGTGCGCCTCGACCAGCATGGCCACGGCGGTGCGGATCGGGTCGTAGGCGGCCCGGTCGACGACCTTCACCTCGACGCCGGCGCAGAGCTTGTTGAGCAGCGCCGGCTTCTGCCCGGCGGAGGTCGGCGTGAAGTACGCCTCGCGGAACTCGACGCCCGGCAGCTCCCGGGCGTTGAGCCGGTCGGACCAGTGGTAGTCGAAGTCGGTGGCCAGCCCGCCGATCAGCTCGAACGGCCGGCAGGTGCCCCGCCCCTCGGTGATCGAGGCGACGCCCTCGAACAGCCCGGTGCCCGGGTAGACCAGCGCGGTGTCCGGAGTGGGCATGTTCGGGCTGGGCATCACCCAGGGCAGGTCGGTGTCGGCGGCGAGCTTGTCGCGCTTCCAGTGTCGACAGCGGACGACGTGCAGGTCCGCCTGGTCGCCGGCCTCGGCCGGCAGGAACTCGGCGTTGAAGAACCGGGCCAGCTCGCCCACCGTCATGCCGTGCTGCTGGACGATCTCCTTCAGCCCCACCCCCGAGGTGTAGGCGCTGGTCATCATCGGCCCGTAGGCCCGGCCGCCGACCGGGTTGGGCCGGTCCAGCACGACGTACCGCTTGCCGGTCCGGGCGGCGGCCATCATAGAGGTGTACATCGTCCAGATGTAGGTGTAGAAGCGGGCGCCCACGTCCTGGATGTCGAAGACCACGGTGTCGACGCCGGCCTGGGTGAACATCGTCTCCCACTTGGCCAGCGACGCCCCGTACGCGTCGTAGACGGTGATCCCGGTGCGGGCGTCGACGCCGGTGCCCTCGCTGCCGCCGGCCTGCGCCGAGCCGCGGAACCCGTGCTCGGGGCCGAACGCGGCGGCCAGCTGGACCGCGTCGGAGGCGTGCATCAGGTCGACCAGGTGCCGGTAGGACCCGTCGACACCGGTCGGATTCGAGATCACGCCGACCCGCTGGCCGGCGAGTTCGCTGAAGCCGGACCGGACGAGCACGTCCAGGCCGGTCTCCACGCGGCGGATGCCGGGCACTGCGGCGCCGGGTGAGCCGGGGGCCGCCGCCGCGACCGCTCCCGCGGTCACCGCACCCGCACCGGCCAGGAACTTCCTACGCTCCACGGTCGACCTCCCGTCGTGGTTTCGTTGAAACTTAACTACACGTCAATGGCCCGTCAAGGAAGGTTAGCTACAAGAGCGGCGGGTGAGCTGCGGGTGCGGCCGCAGTCCGGCCCGGAGTGCCCCATACTGGCCGGGTGTTCACACTCGCCCAGGCCCGGCACCTGGTGGCCACCCTGCGCCCCCGCGTCGACGAGCTGATCCGGCTCCGGGCCGACCTGGCCGAACTCCGCGCCGACCTGGCTCGGGAGGGCGCCAGCCCGCTCGGCGGGCGGGCCGAGGTCAAGGGGCTGGAGGCGCGGCTGCACGCGGTGCTGGACGAGCTGCACCAGCACGACATCCAGGTGAAGGGGATCGCCCCGGTGCTGCTCGACTTCCCGGGCGAGCGGGACGGCCGGCCGGTGCTCTGGTGCTGGCTGGAGGGGGACCCGGACCTGAACTGGTACCACCGCGTGGAGTGCGGCTTCGCCGGCCGCCGCCCGGTCTGGCCGGACTCCCGCTCCGGCCGCCGGTCAGCCGGCGGCTGACCGGGGCAGCGGGTCGCCGGCCGGCTCGGCGACGGCGAAGACCACCAGGTTGTCCCGGTAGTGGCCGCGGCGGCGGTCGAACTCGCCGCCGCAGGTGACCAGGCGCAGCTCCGGGCCCGGCGTCGGGCCGTACACCGCGCTGGTCGGGAAGCGGTCCTTGCCGGCGCGCAGCGTGCCGGTGACCCGGAACGGCACCACCCGGTCGCCGCGCCACACCTGCACCCGGTCACCCGGGCGCAACTCGCCGAGCCGGGCGAAGACGGCCGGCCCGTCCCGCGAGTCCAGGTGCCCGGCGATGACCGCCGGGCCCGGGTCGCCGGGGGCGGGGCCGCCGCCGTACCAGCCGGCGCGGTCGAAATCGGACGGCGCGGCCAGGGCGCCGGCCGCGTCCAGCCCGAGCACGCTGAGCGGGGAGTCCACGCCGATCCGCGCCACCCGGAGCCGGCTGGGTGGGCCGGCGGCCGCCGCGCAGTCCGTCGCGCAGCCCGGACCCGCTGCCGGCGCGGGCCAGGTGGCCCCGAGTGCCGGCGCGGGCCGGGTGGCCGCGCCCGGGGCTGCCGGCCGGTCGGACCAGGACAGGGTTGCCGGTAGGTCGGACCGGCTCACGGCCGGACCGGGTGGGGCGGCCCGGCCGGCGACCGGCGGGGGCGGGGCGGACCCGCCGAGGGCCGGCCCGACACCGGCCGCCAGGCAGAGGGCCGCGCCGGCCGCGACCAGCGCCGCCGGGCGTACCCGCCGGCGCCGCCGGACCGCCGGGCCGGGTCCGCCGGTCACCAGGGGGTACGCCGCCGGCGCAGCAGCACCAGCCCCGCCCCGGCGAGCCCGGCCCCGGCCAGCCCGAGCAGCGGGTACGCCGACCGCTCCGGCCGCGCGGTGCCCCCCGCGCCGGTGTCCACACCCCCGGCCGGCACCACCGAACCGCCCCGGGCATCCTGGCGCAGCTCGGTGGTGAGCCCGCCCCGCTTCGCGTCGAGCACCAGCAGCGAGTAGACCGCGCCGCGGGTCAGCTCGACCGCTGCCTCGGTGGTCGGGCCACCCGCGCCGCCGAGGCGCAGCCGCCACCGGCCCGGCTCCAGCTCGTGGTAGTCGGTGGTGGTGGCGAACGGCACGCCCTCGGCGATCCGTGGCCCGTCGGCGGCCGCCACGTCGAGCACCGGGGCGCGTACCGAGGCCTGCACGACGCGGAGCTTGGCCCGGCCGGGCGGCGGTGCGCTGAGGTCGTCGTGCAGCACCCGCAGCCCCAGGTCGGCGTGCCGCCCCACCCCGGCCACCGTGTACGCCGCGCCGCTGCTCACCGCCACCTCGGTGGTCAGCACCGGCGGTTCGTCGGCCGGTGCGCCCGCCTCGCGCATGGCCACCGCGTACCGCCCGGCCGGCAGCGGGAGGTACCGGGAGACCACCCCGTAGCCGACGGCCGGGAAGACCTGCGGCTCCGACCGGTCGGGCGCGGCCAGGTAGACGTCCACGGCGGGGGTGTCGGGGGAGAGGTGCGCCAGCCGCACGTACCCGACGGTCGCCGCACCGGCGGCCGGCGCGGCGGCGGCGGTCGCCAGCCCGGCGCCGAGCAGGAGCGCGCCGGCTCCGGCGAGCAGGCGGCGCGGCGTGGTCCGAAGCAGGTGCATGTCGCCTCCGGAGTGGACGGTGAGGATACGTCCGGTAGAGAGTCCCGTCTGTGGGACTGCGGCGCAATCCTGGCGCGGCCGACACGCCGGGACTCCGTCCGGTCACCCTGCGTCCGCCGTCCTCGTGGGCGCCGGGGGCGGCGGAAATCGCCACTGACCGACGCCGCACCGGCAGGATCTTTCCTTCGTCGATATTTAGTGATATCTATCTCGCACCGATCCTCCTACCCCCGGAGCGCGACGTGCGGAAATCCCGTCTGGCAACCCTCGCCATCAGCCTGGTCACCACCGTGGCCGCCACCCTCGCCATCGCGGTCGGGCCGGCTCAGGCCGCCCCCGCCGACCACTACGTCGCCCTCGGCGACTCGTACTCCTCCGGCGTGGGCGCCGGCAGCTACACCGCCGAGAGCGGCTCCTGCCAGCGCAGCACGAACGCCTATCCGGCGCTCTACGCGGCGGCCGTGCGCCCGGCGTCGTACCGCTCGGTCGCCTGCTCGGGCGCCACCACCAGCAGCGTGGTCAACACCCAGCTCGCCGCGCTCAGCTCCACCACCTCGCTGGTCAGCATCACGGTCGGCGGCAACGACGTGGGCTTCGCCAACATCATGACCACCTGCGTGCTCTACGGCACCACCGAGTGTGTGGCGGCGGTGCAGGCGGCCGAGGACAAGGCCCGTGCCGAACTGCCCGCCCTGCTGCGCACCGTCTACACGGGAATCCGCAACCGGGCGCCCTCGGCGCGGGTGGTGGTCGTCGGCTACCCGGTCTTCTACCAGCTCGGCACGGTCTGCGTCGGGCTCAGCGCCACCTCGCGGGCGAAGATCAACGAGGGCATCAACCTGGTCGACGACATCACCCGTAGCGCCGCCCAGGCGGCCGGGTTCACCTTCGCCGACGTCCGGTCCCAGTTCGTCGGCCACCAGCTGTGCAGCTACGGGGAGAAGTGGCTGCACGCCCTCAACTTCGCCAACCTCGGCATCTCCTACCACCCGACGGCGGCCGGGCAGTCCGGCGGCTACTACCCGGTCTTCCGCTCCGTCGCCGGCTGACGCCGCTGGCCTGCGGGGTGTGATCGAAAGCGGTCACACCCCCGCACAGTGCCTGCCTCCACGGCCGGCGACCGCGCCCCGTTTCCACCGGTCGTTCCGCCGTGGACCGGGCGAACATCTCGGCCTGCCGGGCTGCGTGGCGACGCCGCCGGGTTGGACGGGCCGGCGGGGCGGGTTGGCCGGCGCGGTCGTTCCTCCGGGATCGGCCGGGCGTGTCGTGGCGCCTCGGCCCGCGATGCTCTTCCCGCCGTGATCGACACCGTTTCGGCGATGTGGCGGCATCCCACGCCTGCGGACACCCCATGCCGCCGACACGGTATCGATCAGCGGGGTTGCGCGGCGACCGACGACGGGGCTGAACGTCGGGCGGTGACCCGGGCGCGGGACGGTCGGGTCAGTCCCGGTTGGGCAGTACCTTCTCGATCGCGGCGCGCAACTCGGCGGAGTCCGGGGCCACCGTCGGGGCGAACCGGGCGGCGACCGTGCCGTCCGGCGCGACCAGGAACTTCTCGAAGTTCCACCGCACGTCGCCGGTGTGCCCCTCGGCGTCCGGGGTGGACACCAGCGCCGCGTAGAGCGGGTGCCGGCCGCGGCCGTTGACGTCGACCTTCTCCGTCAGCGGGAAGGTCACCCCGTAGTTGACCTGGCAGAAGTCGCTGATCTCGGCGGCGCTGCCCGGCTCCTGCCCGGCGAACTGGTTGCACGGCACGCCGAGCACCACCAGGCCGCGGTCGGCGTACTCCTCGTACAGCGCCTGGAGGCCGGCGTACTGCGGGGTGAGGCCGCAGCGGGAGGCGACGTTGACCACCAGCAGGGCCCGGCCGCGGTAGCGGGCGAGGTCGGCCGGGCCGCCGCCGAGGGCGTCGATCGGGGTGTCGAAGACGGTCATGCACCGAGGTTACGCGCTCGCCGCCGGGCGTAGAGAAGCCTCCCCACCGCGCGCCACGAAGGCTTCCCGCCGCACGCCGGCCGACCTCCCCGACGAGCCGGGGAAATCGAAACATGCACATCTTGACGAAGTGATGACGTCGTGAGTAGCGTCTCAGCAATCATTTTGGAAAGTTTCCTAACTGTTTGGGGAGACGCCACATGAAGAGATCGCTCCGCCGGGCCCTCTGGGCCGGCGCCGTGGTCGCCGTCACCGTCGCCACGGTGCCGATGGCCTCGGCGTTCGGTGCCGGCACCGTCACCACCACGTTCACCAAGGTGCAGGACTGGGGGACCGGTCACGAGGCCAGGGTGACGATCACCAACGGCTCGGACGCCCCGGTCAGCACCTGGCGTATCGAGTTCGACCTGCCCGCGGGCACCAGCATCAGCAGCTCCTGGGACGCGGACGTCACCCGCACCGGCGACCACTACGTCGCGGTGAAGAAGAGCTGGGCCGGGCCGATCGCTCCGGGCGCGGCCTTCAGCTGGGGCTACAACGGCAGCGGAGCGTACCGGGCCCCGCTGAACTGCACGATCAACGGCGCCCCGTGCGGCGGCGGCGCGCCGCCCACCACCACCGCCCCGCCGACCACCACGCCGCCGACGACGACCCCGCCGACCACCACGCCGCCCACCTCCAACCCGCCCACCACCAACCCGCCGGACCCGGGTGGCAAGAAGGTCGTCGGCTACTTCGCCCAGTGGGGCGTCTACGGCCGTAACTACCACGTCAAGAACATCCACACCAGCGGCTCGGCCGCGAAGCTGACCCACATCCTGTACGCCTTCGGCAACACCACCGGCGGCCGCTGCACCATCGGGGACAGCTACGCCGACTACGAGAAGGCGTACACCGCCGCGGACAGCGTGGACGGCGTCGCCGACACCTGGGACCAGCCGCTGCGTGGCAGCTTCAACCAGCTGCGCAAGCTCAAGAAGATGTACCCGCACCTGAAGGTGATCTGGTCCTTCGGCGGCTGGACCTGGTCCGGCGGCTTCACCCAGGCCGCGCAGAACCCGGCCGCGTTCGCCGAGAGCTGCTACAACCTGGTCGAGGACCCGCGCTGGGCGGACGTCTTCGACGGCATCGACGTCGACTGGGAGTACCCGAACGCCTGCGGCCTCACCTGCGACAGCAGCGGCCCGAACGCGTTCAAGAACGTGGTCGGCGCGCTGCGTACGAAGTTCGGCTCGTCGGCGCTGGTCACCGCGGCGATCACGGCGGACGGCAGCAACGGCGGCAAGATCGACGCCACCGACTACGCCGGCGCCGCGCCGCACCTCAACTGGATCATGCCGATGACGTACGACTTCTTCGGTGCGTGGGCCGCCCAGGGGCCGACCGCCCCGCACTCGCCGCTGACCTCGTACCCCGGCATCCCGCAGCAGGGCTTCTGGTCCGACGCGGCGATCCAGAAGCTCAAGAGCAAGGGCATCCCGGCCAACAAGCTGCTGCTCGGCATCGGCTTCTACGGCCGGGGCTGGACCGGGGTGACCCAGGCCGCCCCGGGCGGCACCGCCACCGGCGCGGCCCCGGGCACCTACGAGCAGGGCATCGAGGACTACAAGGTCCTCAAGAACACCTGCCCGGCCACCGGCACGGTCGCCGGCACGGCGTACGCCAAGTGCGGCAGCAACTGGTGGAGCTACGACACCCCGTCGACCATCAACGGCAAGATGACGTACGCGAACAACCAGGGCCTCGGTGGCGCGTTCTTCTGGGAGCTCTCCGGTGACACCACCAATGGTGAGCTCATCGGCGCCATCAAGGGCGGTCTCGGCTAGGCCGTAGGCCGACGCACCACCCACACGGCGGGGAGGGACCACGCACCGGTCCCTCCCCGCCCGGTGGTGTCAGCGGGGCCGACGTGGCATCGAGCGGTCGCGGTGCTCCTGCGGGGAGAACCCGTACCGGGCCCGGAACACCCGGCTGAAGTGGGCGCTGTCCCGGAACCCCCAGCGCGCGGCGACGGTCCGCACGGACAGGCCGCGCAGCCGCTCGTCGGCCAGGTCCCGGTGGCAGCGGGCCAGCCGCCGGTTGCGGATCAGCGCCGCCACGGTGGTGTCGGCGTCCTCGAAGAGCCGGTGCAGCGTGCGCAGCGAGACGTGGTGCGCGGTGGCCACCGTGGCCGGGCTCAACTCCGGGTCGCCCAGGTGCCGCTCCACGAACGCCTCGACCCCGGCGCGCAGGCCGGTGGCCCGGACCTCCGTCGGCAGCGTCTCCTCGATGTCCAGCCGCTGGGCGAGGGTGCCGGCGACGAGGTCCAGGGCGACCGTGTCGAGGCGGACGGCGTCGGCCGGGGCGTACTGCTCGGGATGGCCGACGACCTGCCGGATGAACTGGGCGAGCAGCAGCCCCATGCCGGCGCCCGCCGGGATCTCGGCGGCCAGCAGCCGGTCGGCCCGCCGGGCCGGTATGGGCAGCGCGGCCGGTGGCACCAGGGCGGTGACCGTGCTGAGCGGTCCGGCGGTGGGCCCGTCCGGGCGGTGCCACGAGCCGTGCGGCCGACCGGTGTGCACGAAGGCGAACCCGTGCGGGCCGAGGCGCGTCTCCCGGCGGTCCTGGATCATCGCGCCGTGCCCGGACAGCGGCAGCGCGAGGTGGTACATCTCCGGGTCGGAGCGGCGGATGTGGCGGGCGGTGCGCCGCATGTCGAGCGAGGGGTAGCGCCACGAGGAGAGCTTCACCGTGCCCAGGTCGACGACCCGGGCGGAGGCGGTGAAGTCGTGGGCGTGCGGGCTGTCCACGCGCGCCGGCGCCGACTCCCGGGCGACCAGTTCCTGCCAGAAGTCGAACCGCTCGGCCGCGGGCAGCAGAGCGGTGTCGATCGACGCCGTCCCGAGAATCCCCGTCACCCCCGCCACTGTCGTCGCGGTCGCGCCGGATCGGCCGCGGATCCACCGGCCGTCGGCACCGCCTCGACTGGAAGCAATGCTGCCAGAGAGCGTCCGCGCCTGACGAGCGGGCATGTGGGTGGGTGGATGTGACAGACTCGCGGCTCGGTATGTCTGGATGACCCGTCGACGGAGGTGGCGATGCGCGTGACGCACCGGAGGCTGGCGGCGACCGCCGCCCTGCTCGCGACCCTGCCGATCACCCTGCTCGGCTGCGGTCTGATCAAGGAGGACGACCCGGCGACCAAGCCCGGCCGGGCGCCCGCCGAGGAGGCGAGCGCGCGGGCCCGGGAGCGGGTGCAGGCGTACCTCGACGCGATGACCGCCAAGGACGTGGCCGCCGGCCGCAGCCAGTTCTGCGCGACCGCGCACGAGAGTTTCGACGCCGCCGCGACCGGCCCGAACGGCGACTTCGCCGACCACTTCCAGGTGCCGCAGGCCGAGATCACCGACATCCGGCCCGGCCCCCGGGGGCAGGAGGTCAGCACCTCGGTCTCGATCACCGTCGGCTCCCGCAAGGCCACCCGGTCGCTGCTGTTCACCGTCACCCGCAACGGCGCCGACTGGTGCATCGCCGGCGAGGAGCCGGGCGGGCACACTCCGGCCCCCGCCGTCACGCCCTGACCTGCGGGTGGGTGAGACGCCTCTCACCAGCCGGAACCGGACCCCTCGCCGGTCGGCGGGCCCGGCGGTCGCCGTACGCTTTCTGGCATGCGCCATGAGTGGCACCAGCTGAGCCATCCCGCCGTGGGCAGCCCCGGCCTGCAGACCAGCCGTCCGACCGTCGACTCCGCCGAGGACGCGGCCCTCGGCCTGGACCGCTGGCGGGACCTGCCCCGGGCGCAGACCCCGCCCTGGCCGGACCCGGCCCGGGTCGCCGAGGTCTGCAAGGTGCTCGACACCGTCCCGTCGGTGGTGGCACCGTACGAGGTCGACCAGCTCCGGCAGCGGCTCGCGCTGGTCTGCGAGGGCAAGGCGTTCCTGCTCCAGGGTGGCGACTGCGCGGAGACCTTCGCCGACAACACCGAGAGCCACCTGCTGGCCAACGCCCGCACCCTGCTCCAGATGGCGATCGTGCTCACCTACGGCGCGTCGCTGCCGGTGGTCAAGGTGGCCCGGGTGGCCGGCCAGTACACCAAGCCGCGCTCGCTGCCGACCGACGCCCGCGGCCTGCCCGCCTACCGGGGCGACATGATCAACTCGCTGGAGGCCACGCCGGACGCCCGGGTCGCCGACCCGCAGCGCATGATCCGGGCGTACGCGAACTCGGCCGCCGCGATGAACATGCTCCGCGCGTACCTGGCCGGCGGGCTCGCCGACCTGCACGCGGTGCACGACTGGAACAAGGGCTTCGTGCGGAACTCGCCGGCCGGCGAGCGCTACGAGGCGATCGCCCGGGAGATCGACCGGGCGCTGGCCTTCATCCGGGCCTGCGGGATGACCGACGACGAGGCGCTGCGCACGGTCACCCTCTACTGCTCGCACGAGGCCCTCGCGCTGGAATACGACCGGGCGCTGACCCGGGTCTCCGACCGCCGGGCGTACGGGCTCTCCGGGCACTTCCTCTGGATCGGCGAGCGCACCCGGCAGATCGACGGCGCGCACATCGACTTCATCTCCCGCATCGCCAACCCGATCGGGGTCAAGCTCGGCCCGACCACCACCCCGGACGAGGCGATCGAGCTCTGCGAGAAGCTCAACCCCGACAACATCCCCGGCCGGCTCACCCTGATCAGCCGGATGGGCAACCACCGGGTCCGCGACGCCCTGCCACCGATCGTGTCCAAGGTCACCGCGGCCGGCGCCAAGGTGGTCTGGCAGTGCGACCCGATGCACGGCAACACGCACGAGTCGTCCAACGGCTACAAGACCCGGCACTTCGACCGCATCGTCGACGAGGTGCTCGGCTACTTCGAGGTGCACCGCGGCCTGGACACCCACCCGGGCGGCCTGCACGTCGAGCTCACCGGCGAGGACGTCACCGAGTGCCTCGGCGGGGCCCAGGGCATCGAGGACCTCGACCTGCCCGACCGGTACGAGACCGCCTGCGACCCTCGGCTGAACACCCAGCAGTCGCTGGAGCTGGCCTTCCTGGTGGCGGAGATGCTCCGTGGCTGAGGCGAGGAGTGAGCTCGCGAGCCCCGCGGCCGCGAGCGCAGACATGATCGTCGACCTTCGGTCGGACACGGTGACCCGGCCGACCGCCGGGATGCGCGAGGCGATGGCCACCGCGGAGGTCGGCGACGACGTCTACGGCGAGGACCCGACGGTCAACGCGCTGGAGGCCGAGGTCGCCGCGCTCTTCGGGCACGAGGCGGCGCTGTTCGCCCCGAGCGGGTCGATGGCCAACCAGATCGCCCTGCAACTGGTGGTGCCGCCGGCCAACGAGCTGCTCTGCGACGCCGACGCGCACGTGGTCACGTACGAGATCGGCGCCGCGGCCGCGTACGGCGGCATCTCGTCGCGGACCTGGCCGGCGGTCGGCGCGGACCTCGACCCCGACGTGGTCGCCGCCATGATCCGGCCGGACGGCTACTTCGCGGTCCCGACCCGGGCGATCGCCGTGGAGCAGACCCACAACCGTGGCGGGGGCGGCGTGATCCCGCTGGCCACCCTGCGCCAGCTGCGCCGGGTCGCCGACGACGCGGGGGTCGCGCTGCACTGCGACGGGGCCCGGATCTGGCACGCGCACGTCGCCGACGGGGTGCCGCTGGCCGAGTACGGCGGGCTCTTCGACACCCTGTCGGTCTGCCTCTCCAAGGGGCTCGGCGCGCCGGTCGGCTCGCTGGTGGTCGGCAGCGCCGAGAAGATCGAACGGGCCCGGTGGATCCGCAAGCGGATGGGCGGCGGCATGCGCCAGGCCGGCATCCTCGCCGCGGCCGGCCGGTACGCCCTGGCCCACCACATCGACCGGCTCGCCGAGGACCACGCCAAGGCGGCCCGGCTGGCCGAGGCGATCGCGCCGTTCGGGGTGCTCGCCAGCCCGGTGCGCACCAACGTGGTGCCGCTCGACCTGACCAAGGCCCCGCTGGACGCGCACGCGCTGGCCGCCGCCGCCCGCGCTGAGGGGGTGCTGGTCTCGGTGCTCGGCCCGCGCACCGCCCGCCTGGTCACCCACATGGACGTCGACGACGCCGCCGTCGACCGCGCCACCACCACCCTCACCGGCATCCTCCGCGCCTGACCCTCCGCCTTCGTCCGGCGAACGAGTGGCTGTTCCGCGGGGGACAGCCGCTCGTTTCCGGAAGGTGCGCGGCCGGCCACCCCGGGGTGGGGGTGGTCAGGGGTGGAGGCGGGTGAGGGTGGCGATGTCGGCGGCGTGCCCGACGTGCTTCTCCGTGGGCGTCTCCACCACGATCGGCAGGCCGGCGGTGGCCGGGTGCCGCATGAGCTCGGCGAACGCGGGCTCGCCGATGGTGCCCTTGCCGATGTTCTCGTGCCGGTCCCGGGTCGAGCCGCACAGGTCCTTCGAGTCGTTGGCGTGCACCAGCTTCAGCCGGTCGGGCCCGACCGTCGCCACCAGCGTGTCCAGGGTCGCCGTCATGCCGCCCTCGGCGGCCAGGTCGTGCCCGGCGGCCCAGGCGTGGCAGGTGTCGAAGCAGACCCCGAGCCAGGGGTGCCGGTCCACCGCGTCGAGGTAGGGCCCGAGCTGCTCCACCCGGGAGGCGAGCGAGCGGCCGCCACCGGCACTCGGCTCCACCAGCAGCATCGGCCCGCCCTCGGCCGCGGCGCTGTCCAGCAGCGGCAGCAGCGCCTCGCGGACCTGCCGCATCGCCGCCTCGGCGTGCCCGGCGTCCACCGCGCTGCCGGCGTGGAACACCACCCCGCGGGCGCCGATCGCGGTGCCCCGGCGCAGCGCGTGGGCCAGCGTCAGTGCCGACCGCTCGACCGTCGCGGCGGTCGGCGAGCCGAGGTTGACCAGCAGCGACGCGTGGATGAAGACCGGTACGTCCCGTTCGGCGCAGCCGTCGCGGAACAGCGCGTCCTGGACCGGGTCGCCCGGCGGCAGCGCCCAGCCGCGGGAGTTCGAGACGTAGACCTGCACCACCTCGGAGCGCGCCGCGTCGAGGTACGGCAGGGCCGCCCTGGCCAGGCCGCCGGAGGTGGGCGTGTGCGAGCCCACCCGCCGGCGTCCGTCGGGCTGTGCCGCGGTCATCACAGGCACCCGAGGGTGACCTGGGTGCCCGGCGGCACCTGGCTGTTCTCGTTCGGGTTCTGGAAGCGCACGATGCCGTTCGGGTTGAACTGCACGGCCACCGGGAAGCCCTGGCTCTCCAGCAGCTGTTTCGCCTGCGGGCAGGGCAGGTCGACCACCCGGGGTACCACCGTCAGCGGCGGGCCCTTGCTGATGTCCAGCTTGACCTGGGCGCCCTTCTCCACGCCGGTGCCGTCGGACGGGCTCTGCCCGAGGATCTCGTCCCGGGGCTTGTCGGAGTCCTTGTAGTTCTCCACCAGCACCAGGCCGAGCCGGTTCAGGGTCGCCCGGGCCTCGGTGAGGCTCTTGCCGACCAGGTTCGGCACCGAGACCGGGGCCCGGCCCTTGCTCAGGATGAGCGTGACCTTGGCGCCCGGCTTGACCTCGGTGCCCACCTTCGGGTTGGTGTCGATGACCACTCCGGCCGGCAGGTTGTCGTCGTAGCGCGCCGCACCCTTGACCGCCACCAGCTTCAGGTTGACCAGATCCGCCTCGGCCAGTTCGAAGTCCTTGCCGACCACGTCCGGCACCGGGAACCGCTCCGGACCCAGCGAGAGGGTGAGGGTGATCGTCCCGCCCTTGACGATCCGGCTCGCCGAGGCCGGGTCCTGCCCCAGCACGGCGTCCTTCGGGACCTGCTCGTCGTGGCGCGGCTCGGCGTACCTGAGGGTGAAGCCGGCGCGCTCGGCCTGCGCCTCCGCCTCGGCCTTGGTCAGGCTCACCAGCTGCGGGGCGACGGTGTAGCGGCCCACGCCGAACCACCACCCGGTCAGGGCGGCGACCAGGCCGAGCACCACCACGGCCGCGGCGACGGCCTGCCGGCCGCGCCGGTCGGCCATCACCCGGGCGCGCAGCGCCACCAGCCGCGACCACAGGTCCTGCCCGTCCTCCGGGGCGGCCCGCCGCCGGCCGGCGCGGGGTCCGCCGCCCTCGGGCAGCCGGGCCCAGGACGGCCGCTCGGCGGGCTTGACCGCCGCGACCACCATGGTCGGCTGGGCCACCGGCGGCTCGTCGGTCACCCGGCGCAGCACGGCGGTACGCGTGTTCGGGTTGCCCAGGTCGTCCCGGGCCACCTGCACCTCGGCCAGCAGGGCGCCGGCGTCGGTCGGCCGGGCGCCCGGGTCGCGCCGGGTGGCCCGGGCGACCAGGTCGTCGAGGACCTTCGGCAGGCCGGGCACCAGCGTCGACGGCGCCGGTACGTCCTGGTCGACGTGCTGCCAGGCGACCTCCACCGGGCGGTCCCCGTCGTACGGGACCCGGCCGGTGAGCATCTCGAACAGCACGATGCCGGCGGAGTAGACGTCGGTGCGCGGGTCGGCGTGCCCGTCGGTGACCAGCTCCGGCGCGACGTACGCCACGGTCGCCATCAGCTGGTTGCCCTGCGTCTCGTCGGCGCTCGCCTCGACCGCCCGGGCCAGCCCGAAGTCGGCCACCTTCACCACGCTGTCGACCAGGTTGGCCACGCCGCCGGTCGGCGCCTCGGCGACCAGCACGTTCTCCGGCTTGACGTCCCGGTGCACCAGCCCGGCCCGGTGCGCGGCGGCGATCGCGGCGAGCATCTGCTCGAAGATGGCCAGCGCCTCGTCCGGGTTGAGCCGGCGCCGCTCGGCGAGCACCTCGCGCAGGGTGCGGCCGCGCACGTACTCCATGACCAGGTAGGGCAGCCCGGAGTGGGTGCCCTGGTCGTAGACCGCCACCACGTTCGGGTGGGTCAGCCGGGCGATGGTCTTCGCCTCGTCGGTGAACCGCTCCAGGAACCCGGCCAGGCGGGCCCGCGCCTCCGGGGCCTGGGTCGGATGAATGATCTTGACCGCCACGGTGCGCTCCAGGCGCTCGTCGGTGGCGGTGTACACGGTCGCCATGCCGCCACGGGCCACGCGACCGCGGATGCGGTAGCGCCCGTCGATCAGCGAGCCCAGCAACGTGTCGGCGACCTGTGTGTCCATCGGCAGGCAGTCTATGTGTCCGGAGGGTGAAGGTTGAACAGGATGCTACAGCCGGGGGGCGAGCGCACCCGTTCCCGCCGCGCGCCACCTGCGGACATGGCCCCTTCGGGGTGCCGTTGACGCAGGCCCGGCGAGGCATGGCAGGGTGGTCGGGTGACCGACTCCGTACCCGCCGACCGGGGCGCGCCCGCCCCCGACCTCGCCGGCCCCGCCGACCCGGCCGACTGGCTGACCCTGCCGGACGTCGCCGAGCGCCTCGACGTGTCGATCAGCAAGGTGCACCAGATGGTCCGGGACCGGGAGCTGATCGCGGTCCGCCGCGACGGCGTCCGCCGGATCCCGGTGGACCTGGTGGCCAACCGTACGGTGCTCAAGCACCTGCCCGGCGTACTCACCCTGCTGGCCGACGCCGGCTACGACGACGAGGCCGCGCTGCGCTGGCTCTACGAGCCCGACGAGAGCCTCCCCGGCGCCACCCCCGCCGCCGCCCTCGCCAGCGACCAGGCCCGCGAAATCAAACGCCGCGCCCAAGCCCTCGGCTTCTAACCCCCCACCCCCCACCCCCCTCCCCCCGGGGGTCGCCCCGGTGATCATGAGGTTAGCGGGGGGAAATGTCCGTTACCGGACCGCTAACCTCATGATCAACGTGCGGAAGCGGGGGGGTGGGGGGGTGGGGGGCCTGGGGGGTTAGTCGGCGCGGCGGGTGGCGGCGATGGCTAGGTCTACCAGGGCCTGGCGGGCCTCGGTGTCCAGGTCGACGGTGGTGAGGGCGGCCAGCGCGGCGTCGGTGAGGGTGACGATCCGCTGCTCGGTACGGGCCAGCGCGCCGCAGGCGGTGATCAGCTCGCGGAGCCGGGCGACGCCCGCCTCGTCCAACTCCGGGTCACCCAGCCGGCCGAGCAGCAGCTCCCGGCCCGCCTCGTCGGTCGCCTCCAGGGCGGCCGCCACCAGGTAGGTGCGCTTGCCCTCGCGCAGGTCGTCGCCGGCCGGCTTGCCGGTCTGGGCCGGGTCGCCGAACACCCCGAGCACGTCGTCGCGGAGCTGGAACGCCTCGCCCAGCGGCAGCCCGTACGCCGAGTACGCGGTGCGCACGTCCGCCGACGCGCCGGCCAGCGCGGCGCCGAGCAGCAGCGGCCGCTCGACCGTGTACTTCGCCGACTTGTAGCGGGCGACCTTGCCGGCCCGCTCCACCGAGGTGTCCCCGGTGGCCTGGGTCAGCACGTCGAGGTACTGCCCGACGGTCACCTCGGTGCGCATCTCGTCGAAGACCGGCCGGGCCCGGGCCACCGTGCCCGGCTCCAGCCCGGCCGAGTGCAGCAGCTCGTCGGACCAGACCAGGCACAGGTCGCCGAGCAGGATCGCCGCCGCGTCGCCGAAGCCGTTCGGGTCCCCGCGCCAGCCGGCCGACCGGTGCCGGCTGGCGAACCGCCGGTGCACCGCCGGCTCGCCCCGCCGGGTGTCCGAGCGGTCCATCAGGTCGTCGTGGATCAGGGCGCTGGCCTGGACGAACTCCAGCGCGGCCAGGGCGCTCACCACCTGGTCGGAGTCCACCCCGCCGGCGCCCCGGTAGCCCCAGTAGGCGAACGCCGGCCGGAGCCGCTTGCCGCCGCCGAGCACGAACGCCTCGATCGCCTCGGCGACCGGCGCCAGGGCGTCGTCGACCCCGGCCATCCAGGTGCGTTGGGTGGCCAGGAACTCGGCCAGGGCCTTGTCGACCCGTTGGCGCAGCCCGGCGCGGTCGACGGGGGAAACAGGAGCAGCGTCGGTCACGCCCCGACGCTAGCCGGTCCACCTCCGTGCTGTCCTACCCGTGGGTATCCGACGCGCCGTGCCGGGGGTGCCGCGAGCCGGCGGCGCCGCCGAGCGGGGCCGGGTCGGGGGCGCCGCCGGCGCGCGGGGCAGGTACGGCCGGGCCGCCGCGACGAGCGCCGCGTACCGCCGGACCGCCGGTTCGTGCCGGTGCCCGGCCAGCCGGCGGCGCAGCTCGGAGAGCTGGCCGAGCGCCCGCGGCGAGCCGGCGCGGACCGCGTCCAGCAACGCCTCGCCGGCCACCGCGCAGGCCCGTTCGACCTCGCCGAGTTGCAGGTAGCCCCGGGCCAGCCAGCCGCCGTAGATCGCCGCGCCGCGCGGGTGCCCGCGCCGGCGAACGGCGGCCAGCGGCGCCTCGGCCGGACCGGGGCGGCCCAGCGCGACCAGGGTGCGCCCGGTCATCGCGGCCAGTTCCGCCCCGTCGAGCCAGTAGAGCCAGGACGGCTCCCGGCCGGGTTCCGGCGGCTCGTCGCCCGCGCGCCGCGCCCCGTCGAGGGCCTGCCGGGCCGCGGCGGCCCGCCCGTCGAGGGCGGCCGCCAGGGCCACCCGGTGCAGCAGCAGCGCCCGCAGGCCGGGCGTGGCGTGCCGGCGCACCCCGGCGTAGCCGGTGCGGGCCAGCACCAGCGCGCCGGCCGGGTCGCCGAGGCCGGCCAGCAGGTGGCTGGCGGAGCCGAGCACGTGCCCGGCGAGCGGGACGTCGCCGGCCGCCGTGGCGGCCCGCAGCGCCAGGCGGTAGGCGTCCAGCCCGCCCGCCGGGTCCCCGGCGTCGGCGGCGAGCCAGCCGGCCAGCTGGGCGGACTCGGCCAGCACCGGCAGCAGCCGGCGGCGGGCCGCCGGGGTCGTCCCGGACAGCGCCCGGACCACCCGCCGCAGCCGGCCGGCCGCCAGGCCGGCCAGGTCGGCCCCGCCGCACAGGTCGTCGAGCCGGCGCAGCTCGTCGGGCGGCCGCCGATCCCGGTCCGGCGGGTCGGGTTCCACCGGCCCGGGCGGCGCGGCGACCAGCAGGGCGGCGCGCGGGTCGGTCAGCCACCGCTGGGCCAGCGCGAGCAGCGCGGCTCGGGAGCGGGCGCCGGCACCGCGGACGGCCGGCGGGGTGCCCAGCGCCCGGGACCGGGCCGCGGCGGAGCGCAGCGGCTCGACCGGCGCCGCCAGCACGACGGCGAGCCAGCCGAGCCAGAAGTCACCGGGGACGCGCAGGTGCCGCTCCCACCGGGAGACCTCGTGCCGGCTCAGCGTCGGCACGCCGGCGGCGGCGCAGAGCTCGGCGGCCAGCCGTGGCTGGCTCCAGCCGCGAGCCAGCCGGAGCTGGGCGAGCAGCGGCCCGAGCAGCCGCGGGCCGGGCGGAAACGGCGTCATGAAGGTCCTCCGGGCGGGCGTCGGCACGGCGGCGGCGCGCCCCGCCGGACGGGACCGCTGCGCCACCGATCGGATCTCGACCCCCGCGCGCCCCCGGTGCGGCCGGTCCCCGGCCGACCCACCCGCGCTGGTCCATACCTACTCCCCGGGTACGACGCTTTCCGGCGCCCGTCGGCGCGAGCACCCCGGCGGCGACGGGTGCCGCCGCCGCGGCGGCGTGGGCGGGTTGGCGGCGGCGTCACCGGCCGGCTGCCGCGCGGTGCCGCCGGCCGCCGGGGGCCGGGCCGGCCCCCGGGTGGTCCGGGCACGGCGTTGCCGGGCGGCGGCCGGGACGCCCGGTGGCCCGGCGCACTCTGCCGGGTGGCGGCCGGGGCGGCCGGGTCGCGGCCGGGCGCTGCCGGGTGGCGGCCGGGTGGCTGCCGGGTCGCGCCCGGGCGGCCGCGGTGTCCGACGGGGTGGGAAGGGCGTGGGTGCGATCGGCACCGCCCGCTAGAGTCGGGGCGTGGCGCTCGGTCTTCCCTCCGTCCTTCCCCATTCGCAGCCGGCGATCGGGGAGCTGATCCGTGACCGCCAGCCGACCTTCTCCTTCGAGTTCTTCCCGCCGAAGACCGAGCAGGGCGAGCGGCTGCTCTGGCAGGCGATCCGCGAGCTGGAGCCGCTGCGCCCCTCGTTCGTCTCGATCACCTACGGCGCGGGCGGGTCGACCCGGGACACCACGGTCGCGGTCACCGAGCGGATCGCCACCGAGACCACCCTGCTGCCGATGGCCCACCTCACCGCTGTCAACCACTCCGTCGCCGAGCTGCGGCACGTGATCGGCCGGCTCGCCGGGGTCGGCGTACGCAACGTGCTGGCCGTGCGGGGCGACCCGCCGGGCAACCCGGGCGGCGAGTGGGTCCGCCACCCCGAGGGCGTGCTCTACGCCGAGGAGCTGGTCCGCCTGGTCCGCGAGTCCGGTGACTTCAGCGTGGGGGTGGCCGCCTTCCCGTACAAGCACCCCCGGTCGCCCGACGTGGCCAGCGACACCGAGTACTTCGTCCGTAAATGTCGGGCCGGTGCCGAGTTCGCGATCACCCAGATGTTCTTCGACGCCGACGACTACCTGCGGCTGCGCGACCGGGTGGCGGCCGCCGGCTGCGACACCCCGATCCTGGCCGGCGTGATGCCGGTGACCCAGATGGGCACCATCGAGCGGTCGGTGCAGCTGTCCGGGGCGCCGTTCCCGCCGGCCCTGGCCGAGCGGTTCGAGCGGGTCGCCGACGATCCGGAGGCGGTGCGCCGGCTCGGCATCGAGCAGGCCAGCGAGATGTGCCGGCGGCTGCTCGACGAGGGCGTGCCGGGGATCCACTTCATCACCCTCAACCGCTCCACCGCCACCCGCGAGGTCTGGCAGAACCTTCAGGTGGGCGCGCGGGTGTGAGCGTACGGGCCGCGACACCTCGGCCGCGGTGCGACGGTTGATCCGTGGTGGGCACACAGCAGCTGAAGTGGGACGACTACGCGACCGCCTGGGCCCGGCTGCACGGGGGGTTCGATCCCCGGGTGGCGGCTCCGGTGGTGCGCGCCTGGCTGCGGTTCGCGTACCACGTCGGGTACGTGCTCGGCCGGCTCCGGATCGGCCCGACCCCGGTGACGGTGGCCGGCGTGCTGCTCTGCGTCTGCGTGCCGGTGTTCGCCGTACGCCCGGGGGACGGGCCGTTCCTCGGGGCGCTGTTCGTGCTGCTCGCCGCGGTGGCGGACAGCGTCGACGGGGCGGTGGCGGTGGCCACCGGCCGGACCACCCGGCTCGGCTACGTCTACGACTCGGTCGCCGACCGGCTCGGTGAGGTCGCCTGGCTGGTCGCGTTCTGGCTGGTCGGGGCCCCGGGTGCGCTGGTGGCCACGGCCGGCGCGCTGTCCTGGCTGCACGAGTACGTCCGGGCCCGGGCGGTCGCCGCGGGCATGCGGGAGATCGGCGCGGTGACCGTGGGGGAGCGCCCCACCCGGGTCTCGGTGGCCCTGGCCGGGCTGCTGCTCGCCGGGCTGACCGGGCTGATCGAGCCGGACCTCGCCGCCGGGACCATCACCATGGCCACCGCCGTCTGGGTGCTGCTGGCCGCCTTCGGCCTGGGCCAGCTCCTCTCCGCCGTCCGCCGCGCCCTGCTCGACGCGGACCGGCCACCGGACCGGGCCGCCGCGCCGCGCTGATCGGCACCGCTCGCGGTCCGGCGCCTTCCGGCCGCCCGCCGGCGGCGTGGTTGCCCGGCCCAGCCACCGCGAGGTGCCACACCCCGGGCCCGCCCCGCCCGGCTGGGCGACCACCGGCTCAGCGGCCCACCGGCTGAGCGGCCGGAGTTACCAGGCGGGGCCGATCTCGTCGGCGACGATCTGCGCGGAGAGGGTGACCATCGGCAGGCCGCCGCCGGGGTGGCTGGAGCCGCCGACCAGCCACAGTCCGCGTACCGGGCCGCGGTTGGCCGGGCGGAGCAGCCCGCCGGCCGTGCCGTAGATCGACCCGCCGGGCGCGCCGGCCGCGGTGTCCAGGTCGGCCGGGGTGCGGATCTGGCGGAACAGCAGCCGGTCGCGCACGTCGACGCCGCGCGCGGCCAGCACGTCCAGGATCCGGTCCGCGTACGCCTCGGCCAGCCCGGGCCGCCGCCAGTCCACGGCGCCGGCGGCGGTGCCGTGCCGGGGCGCGTTGACCAGCACGAACCACGCCTCGTGCCCGGCCGGGCGGACCAGCGGGTCGTCGGCGACGGTGACGAACACCGTCGGGTCGGGCGCCGGGCGGGCGCGCCGCCCGCGGCCCGGGTCGCCGAAGACCGCGTCGAACTCGGCGTCGTAGTCGCGCGGGAAGAACACGGTGTGGTGGGCCAGGCCGGATCCGCCGGTCACCCCGAGCAGCAGCACGAAGCCCGCCAGGCTGCGGTCGGCGAGCCCGGCCAGCCGGCGCGGGCTGGGCAGCAGGTCCCGGTAGACGGTCAGCGCGTCGGCGTTGGCCACCACCGCGTCGGCGGGGACGGGCGCGGCGACGCCGGCGAGGCGTACCCCGGTCACCCGCCCGCCGGCGGCGTCGATCCGGGTGACCTCGGCGCCGGTCCGCACCACCACGCCGAGATCCAGGCAGCGGGTCAGCAGCGCGTCGGCCAGGGTGCCCAGCCCGCCGCGCAGGTACCAGCCGCCGAAGGTCAGCTCGGCGTAGGGGACGGCGACCAGCGCGGCCGGGGCCCGGCGCGGGTCGGCGCCGGTGTACGTGGCGTACCGGTCCAGCAGCATCCGCAGCCGGGGGTCGGACAGGTGGCGGCGACCCAGCCCGCGCAGGCTCCGGCCGGGAGCGATCGCGGCCAGGTCGCCGAGCCGCCAGGCCAGCGCGGCCAGGTCCCGCGGGGAACCGACCGGGCGGCGCAGGATGTCCTGGTGGGAGGCCTGCCAGACCCGGCCGGCCCGACGCCACAGCCGCTGCCAGTCGGTCGCGGCCCGGTCGCCGAGCGCGGCGCCGATCCGGGCGGCGAACTCGACCGGGTCGGCGCACGAGTCCAGCGCCGGGCCGCCGCCGGGGAAGACGTGCCGGACGATCGGGTCCAGCGGCGTGAGGTCGAGGTACTCGTCGAGCTTCGCACCGGTCGCCTCGAACAGGTCGTGGAAGACCTCGGGCAGGGTGAGCAGGCTGGGCCCGGTGTCGAAGTGGAACGGGCCGGCCGGCGTGTCGTGCACGTACCGGCCGAGCTTGCCGCCCACCGTGTCGGCCCGTTCCAAGACGGTGACCTGGTGCCCGGTGACGGCCAGCCGCGCGGCGGTGGCCAGCCCGCCGACTCCGGCGCCGACGACCACGATCCGCGCCATGCCGCCTCCTAGGTGACCGGGCGGCCCCGCCAGGTCAGCCGGCGCCGCTTCCGCAGATGGTACGACCGCAGGGTCAGCCAACCGAGGACCACGACCGACACGGGGTGTGCCAGCGAGTCGGGCCACCACCGGCCGCCGGTCGCCCGGGCGCTGGTCACCCGTCCGGCCACCCCGAGCAGGTACGCCGCCGCGGCGGCCGCCGCCACCGGGACCGCCCCGGCGGCGAGCGCGCCCACCGCCAGCAGCGGCGGCGCGGTGTAGAGCAGGAGCAGCAGCGCCACCACCACGGCCGCCGCCACGGGGTGGCCGAAGGTGGCCCAGAGCGACTTGGTGTAGCCGTCGCGCAACTGCGGCCAGTTGTCGTACATCCGGCAGGTGGCCAGCCGCGAGCCGTCGGCCAGGGCGATCCGGCCGCCGGCCCGCTTCACCGCCCGGGCCAGCTCGATGTCCTCCAGGACCCTGTCGGCCACCGCGACGTGCCCGCCGGCCCGTTCGTAGCCGGCCCGGTCCAGCACCAGGAACTGCCCGCCGGCCGCGGCCAGCGACGGCCGCCGCGAGCGCTCCATCGCGCGCAGCGGCAGGAAGGTCAGCCACAACCACTGCAGCAACGGCTGGACCAACCGGTCCGCCGCCGTGTTCACCAGGATCTTGGGGTACGGCGACAGCAGCGCCAGCCGGGCGGCGCGCAGCTCGGTGACCGCCGCCGCCACCGCGTCCGGGGCGAGCACCACGTCGGCGTCGACGAAGACCAGCGCGGTGGCCGCCGGGTCGGCCCGGCTGGCCAGCTGCCAGCAGGCGTACGGCTTGCCCAGCCAGCCCGGCGGCGGGGCGGCCCCGCGCAGCAGGGTGACCCGGGGGTCGTCGCCGGCCACCGCCCGGACCACCTCGGCGGTGCCGTCGGTGGACCCGTCGTCGAGGACGACCACGCGCAGCCCCGGTACGCCGCGCTGGGCGAGCAGCGCGCGCAGGCACGGGGTGACCCGGGCGGCCTCGTCGCGCAGCGGCAGCAGCACCGCGACCGGCTCGTCCACCGGGGCCGGCGGCGCTACCGGGCGGCGCAGCCAGCGGCCGGCGTTGACCAGCGTGTGCGCGGTCAGCACGGCGACCCCGAGCAGCAGGGCCAGGACGCCACTCACGCCGGCACTCCGCTGCGCTGCGTGCCGCCATGAGGCACGGTCGCGCTGAGCTCGATGATTCGCTCGCTCATGCCGGCGTGTTGGCGTCGGCGCGTCGGGGTGGGCGGGGCGCCGGCCGGTCACGGCGGCGGCTCCGCAGCAGCGACAGCGCGAGCGGCAGCGCGGTCACCGACATGCCGACCGCGCCCCACAGCGCCGAGGCGGGCAGGCCGAGGAAGACCGCGTGGGCCAGCACGCTGGAGCCGTACGTCCACAGGTAGAGCGCGAACATCGGGTGGTCCCGCCGGTCGGTGCCGGCCACCGCCGGCCCGGCCAGCGGACGCAGCGCGGTCATCAGCAGCACCGCGAAGAGCAGCCAACCGAGGTAGTTGCTGACCGGGATGCCGGGCAGGCCGGGCAGCGCGGGGGTGGCGTCGCGCCAGACCCAGTGACCCTCGGCGACCATCTGCGGGTCGAGGAAGAGGTCCCAGGTGGCCAGCCCGAGGGCGGCCAGCGCGATCCGCCGGACGGCGAGCCGGACCGCGACCGGTGACCCGGGGTGGCGGTCGGCCGGCGCCGCGGGGCCGGGCGCTGTGCTGAGCCGGACCGCGGTCAGCCAGGCCGGCCAGGCCATCCAGGTCCACGCCAGGGGGATGACCAGCGGCACCCCGGCCAGCTTCGGGCCCAGTTGGCCGGAGTAGTCGTAGCTGCCGAACGGGAAGCCGGTGGCCACCCCGAGCGCCTCGATGGCGAACCCGCCGCCGGTGGCCACCGCCACCAGTGCCGCGGCGGTACGCGCACCCCGGCTGAGCAGCGCGTGGCCGACCGAGAGCAGCCAGCCGAGGCCGACGGTGGCCACGGTCAGCCGGGCCCGGGTGGTCCCGGTGGTCAGCGGGTAGCAGATCTGCGCGAGCACCAGCACGGCCAGCAGCGCCCAGCAGGCCCGCTGCCGGTTCACGGCGTGGCCGGGCCGGGCGGGGCCTGCGCGGAGCGCGGCGGGGCCGACGCCGGGCCGGGAGGCGGGAGGGGGAGGTCCCGGCCGAGTACGCCGAACGGGCGCTCGTCGCCGGGGAAGTGGAAGTCGCGCAGGATGTCGACGAAGCCGAACCGGCGGTACAGCCGCCAGGCCCGCGACCGCTGCTCGTCGGCCTCCGGGGTGGACAGCAGGGTGGTGGTTCCCTCGGCCATGGTGAGCAGGGCGCGCAGTTGCCCCGCGCCCAGGCCGTGCCCCTGCGCGGGCGGCCGGACGTGCAGCTCGACGACCTCGAAGCAGTCGGTCAGCCAGCGCTGCCGGGCGGCCGGGTCCAGCGCGCGCCAGACCTGGTCGTGCCACCACTGCCCGGGCGCGCCGAGGTAGCCGTAGCCGAAGCCGGCCAGGTGCCCCTCGACGGTCAGGCTGGCCACGGCCCGGAAGCCGGGGCGGCGGACGTGGGTGGCGATGTAGCCGCGGCGGGCCTCCAGCAGGTCGGTGCGGTAGCCCATCGCCTCGCCGTAGACGGCCACCACGTCGTCCAGCCGCCGGACGAGATCGTCCGGCGTCCACCGCACCAACCTCATGCCCGCGCGCCCTTCGCCGTCTCCGCGTCGCCGTCCGCGACCCATCCCAGCACCGTCCGGTCACCGACCACGTCGCACACCGCGAAGCGCGCGAAGAGTTCCTCCGCGTACCACCCCTCGGTGGGGGTCCGCATGATCGCGGCGCGGTGCTCCGGGTGACGGTACGCGAACGCCACCAGGTCCGCCGGGTCACGCCACACGCTCACCGTGCCCTGCCAGCCCACCGGCGCCTCGCCGACGCCGAACCGGGCGAGCAGGCCGGGCGCGGCGTGCAGGGCGGCGGCCACCGGCGGGACCGCCCGCCAGAAGGTGACCGCCCGGCGGGGCCGCAGCCGGGCCCGGGTCAGCGCCAGCACCGGGCCGTCGGCACGGCCGCCGGGCGGCTCGCCGAACGGCCGGCGGCCGGACCACTCGCCGCGGCTGGTCAGCGGGCGCAGGTCGAGCCGGACGGCCGAGCGGGCGATCCGGGACCAGGCCCGGCCCACCGGCGAGGCGTCGAAGCCGGCCGCCGCGGCGGGGGAGTCCCACACCGCCAGCGCCGCCCACCGGGTCAGGTCGGCGTCACCCGGGCCGAAGCCGGTGCCGGTCCCGGTGCCGAGGAGCTTGCCGAACCGTACGCCCGGCACGGCGCGCAGCCGGCGCGGGTCGAGCGCCATCCGGGCCAGCACCCGGGGCAGCGCGGGCCGGGCGGTCCGCCACACGTGCAGGGTGACCAGGCCCGGTACGGCGTGCGTGGCGTCGTTCACGCCACCTCGGCCGGGGCGCCGGCGGTGATCCGGAGCAGTTCCTGGTACGTGGTGGGAAAGACCGCCTGCGGCACCCCGCCGGCGGCCCAGATCTCGTCGTACGCCGCCAGGGCGGTGTCCACCAGGGTGCGCAGCGGCTTCGGGTGGCCCAGCGGGGCGACCCCGCCGATCACCTGCCCGGTGTGCGTGCGGACGAAGTCGGGGGTGGCCCGGCGCAGCCGGGTGACCCCGATGCCGGCGGCCAGCCCGGCGGTGTCCACCCGGTGCGCGCCCGAGGTGAGCACCAGCAGCGGCTCGCCGTCCGCCTCGAAGACCAGCGAGTTGGCGATCTGGCCGACGCCGACGCCGAGCGCCTCGGCGGCGGCCGCGGCGGTGTGCACCGCCTCGGGCAGCAGGCGGACCGCGCTGGGCGCGCCGGAGCCGTTGCGCGCGTCGGCCTCGTCGAGCGCGTCCTGCACCGCCCGTACGTTCGGGTGTGACTGCATGCCCGCCATTCTTCCCGGTACGCCGGTGCCGCCCGCGACCGGCCGCGCGGCACACGTTGCATTTTCGTCGTAGGCAGGGTGTACTGTCAGCAGTAGTTAGAACGAGTGTTCGATTGCCTCGTACGCTCGTTCCAACCAGCCCGGGGCGGTGTTTCGCGGCGCCGGCTCCGGGCAGGTGCGGCTCCGCGGGCCGCACCTGGGTTCCGGGCAGTCGCGAGCCCGGTCCCGTCAGGCAGGAGCGTCGCCCGCCGCCCACGACCCCCGGGCGGCGGGCGACGAACCCGCCGGTACGCCGGCCGGGTGTGGTGTGGGGAAGCGTCCACACCCGGCCGGCCCCCATCCGGTGCGTCTTCCTCCGCACCACTCGACCCGGCGCCCCGCCGGCGGCCCGTCCGTCGCGGTGGGGTGGCGACCCGGCCACGTGGAGGAGACAGTCCATGCCGACCAACCCGGCTCAGGCACCGACGGTGCCGGCGCACGTGCTGCCGCACCGCACCCCCACCCAGCTTCTCGCGGTGGCCCGCCAGGGGCTCGCCGAGGCCGCCCGGACCCGTCCCGACGGCCTCCGTTACGCGGCCGCCCACCTGGCCGCCCTGCGCGCGGCCGCCGCCCTGCTCGCCGCCCGGGCCCGCCCCGCCCCGGCCCGCCGCAACCGGATCACCAGCGTCTGGGTCCTGCTCTCCGGGGTCGCCCCCGAGCTCGACGAGTGGGCCCGGTTCTTCGCCGCCGGCGCCGGCAAGCGGGCCGCCGCCGAGGCCGGCATCCCCCGGGTGGTGACCGCCCGGGAGGCCGACGACCTGCTGCGCGCCGCCGAGCAGTTCGTCACGGTGGTGGAGACCGCGCTCGGCGTGGCCCACCAGCCGGCGCTCGACGGTCTGGCCGCCTGACACCTGTGACACCCCGACCGCCCGGCGGGGGGAGCCGGGCGGTCGGGGCGCCCACGCGCACATCTGATCCGAACAGCACGACGGGGGGTAGGTCCGATGGCGGGCCGCATGGTGGTCGGTTCCGCCGCACTGGCCGGTCTGGTCCGTCCGGCGAGCGCGCCGGACCCGGCGGGCGGCCACCGGATGCTGCCGGTGGCCCCGGAGCTGACCGGCCTGCTGCCCAACCGGGGGTTGCGCCGCGGCAGCACCGTCGCGGTCGCCGCCGGCCAGCCCCGGCGTAGTGGCGGCACCTCCCTGGTGCTGGCGCTGCTCGCCGAGGCGTCCCGGGCCGGCTCGTGGTGCGCCGTGGTAGGGGTGCCGACGTTCGGCGCGGGAGCGGCCGCCGAGTACGGCATCGCCCTGGACCGGCTCGCCCTGGTGCCCAACCCCGGCCCGGAGTGGGCCACCGTCGTCGCCGCGCTGATCGACGGGGTGGACGTCGTGGTCACCGCCGTACCGGCCACGGTCTCCGCCTCGGTCGCGAACCGGCTGGCCGCCCGGGCCCGCCAGCGGGGCAGCGTGCTCGTCCCGTACGGCCGGTGGGACGGCGCGGACGTGACGTTGCAGGTGGTCCGGGGGGTCTGGGAAGGGCTCGGGCCGGGCCGCGGGCGGCTGCGCCGCCGGGAGGTCACCGTCTCGGCGCGCGGGCGCGGGGCGGCCGCCCGACCCAAGGAGGTCAAGGTCTGGCTGCCCGGTGACGGGCTCACCCGGGTCATCCCGCGACCGGTGGCCACCTCCGTCGCCTCCGTCACCGGGCGGTCGGCCGCCGGCCGGCTCCGCCCGGTGCCGCCGGCCGGGTCCGACCCCGCCGGGCGGCGCGGCGCGCTCACCCTGGTCGGCCCGGCATGAGCGACGCCGCTGTGGCTCAGCCCGGCCGGCCCGGCGGACCACCGGCCCGCGCCGGCGGATCCGGAGACGCCGCCCGCGCTGACCGATCCGGAGGGTTGCCGGCCCGCGTCGACCAGCCCGGTGGGTCGTCGGCTCGCGTCGACCGGCCAGGCGGCTCGTCGGCTCGCACTGACCGGTCCGGTGGGTCGTCGGCCCGGCCCGGGGGTGCCGGGCCGGTGCGGACCCTGCTGCTCTGGTGCCCGGACTGGCCGGTGCTCGCCGCCGAGATCGTCGAGGGGGTGCCGGCCACCGACCCGGTGGTGGTGCTGCACGCCAACCGGGTGGTCGCCTGCTCCGAGCGGGCCCGCGCCGAGGGGGTGCGCCGCGGGCTGCGCCGGCGGGAGGCGCAGGGGCGGTGCCCGCAGCTCACCGTGGTCGACCACGACCCGGGGCGGGACGCCCGGGCGTTCGAGCCGGTGGTCGCCGCCGTCGAGGAACTGGTCGCCGGGGTGGAGGTGGTCCGCCCCGGCGCCTGCGCGGTGGCGGCCCGCGGCCCGGCCCGCTACCTCGGCGGGGAGGAGGCGGCGGCCGAGCGGATCGTCGAGCACGTCGCGCAGACCTGCGCGGTGGAGAGCCAGGTCGGCATCGCCGACGGGGTCTTCGCCGCCGGGCTGGCCGCGCGCAGCGGTCAGGTGGTCCCGCCCGGCGGCACGCCGGAGTTCCTCGCCGCGCTGCCGGTCGAGGCGCTCGGCCGCCCGGCGCTGGCCGACCTGCTGCGCCGGCTCGGCGTCCGCACCCTGGCCGACTTCGCCGCGCTGCCGGCCGGGGACGTGCTGGCCCGGTTCGGCTTCGACGGCGCGCTGGCCCACCGGCTCGCCGCGGGGCAGGACCACCGCCCGCTCGCCGTCCGGCAACCCCCGGTCGACCTGGCGGTCACCGCCGGGTACGACGAGCCGCTCGACCGGGTCGACGCGGCGGCCTTCGCCGCCCGCGCGCTGGCCGAACAGCTGCACGACCGGCTCGCCGGGCACGGGCTGGCCTGCACCCGGCTCGGCATCGAGGCGGTCACCGCGCACGGCCAGGAGCTGCACCGGGTCTGGCGGCACGACGGCCTGCTCACCGCCGCGGCCATCGCCGACCGGGTGCGCTGGCAGCTCGACGGGTGGCTCTCCGGCAGCAACGGCCGGGCCGGCGGCCGAGCGGCCCGGCCGACGGCCGGCATCATCCGGCTGCGGCTGATCCCGGACGGGGTGATCGCCCAGGCCGGCCTGCAACCCGGCCTGTGGGGGGAGACCGGCGAGGAGCGCGAGCGGGCACACCGGGCGTTGAGCCGGGTGCAGGGCATCCTCGGCCCCGAGGCGGTGGTCACCGCGGTGCTCGGCGGCGGACGGTCCCCGGCCGACCAGGTGCGCCTGGTGCCCTGGGGGGACGAGCGGCTCCCCGCCCGGCCCGGGCAGCCGATGTCGCTGGCCGGCCCGGTGCCATTGGGCGGTCCGGTTCCGCCGGGCCTGCCCGTGCCGGGTCGGCCGGCTCCGTCGGGCCGGCCGGCATTGCCCGATCAGTCGGGGTCGTCGGCTCAGTCGGGGGTGTCGGGTCGGGGGGCGCGAGCGGGCCGGGGGCGGTCGGGCCGGGCACGGTCGTCCCGGTCGGTGGGGCGGGCTGAACCGCCGTGGCCGGGCCAGCTTCCGCCGCCCGCGCCGGCCGTGGTGCTGCCCCAACCACTCGCCGCCACCGTGCACGACGGCGCCGGCGAGCCGGTCGTGGTCAGCGCGCGGCTCCAACTGAGCGCCGCACCGGCCCGGCTGACCGTCGGCACGGGCCGGCCGGCCGAGATCGTCGGCTGGGCCGGCCCGTGGCCGGTCGACGAGCGCTGGTGGGCGCCGGCCGAGGCCCGGCGCCGGGCCCGGTTCCAGGTCTGCCTCGCCGACGGCGCCGCCCTGCTGCTGGCCGTCGAGGCGGGGCAGTGGCTGGTGGAGGCGATCTATGACTGAGCGGTCCACCCGTCGGTCCGCGCCGGCCGGAGTGGTCGATGCGGTCCTCGTCGCCGGTGGGCGCCGGGTCGGAAGACGCCTACCCGCAGCGGCAGGTCCGCCCGACCGGTGCCGGCGTGCGGCACCTGCCTCCGTGGGCGGTGTTCCGATGTGGACCGGGTCCGGTTCCGGGTGTGTTCGCCGTGGGGGCGTACCTTCCCTTGTCAGCGGTATTCCGGAGAGGAATATTCATGCCTCTCCGGAATACCGCCTCCCGGGGATGGTGTCGTCGCGAGGCTCGCGCGAGCCGTGCGGATGAGCTTCCACAACCCCAAGCTGCCCTGGTCCGAGCTGGAACGGGTGCTCTCCGGCCGCCCCGGCGGGGACCGGCCGGAGCGGCACCTGCACGTGGTGGACCCGCTGGCCGTCGACGCCGACGGCGGGGACTCGCCGGCCTGGACCCGCAAGCGGCAGCAGTACCAGCCACCCGAGCTGCCCCGCCCGGACGCCGCGGTGCCGTACGCCGAACTGCACGCGCACACCAACTTCAGCTTCCTCGACGGCGCCAGCCACCCGGAGGAACTGGCCGAGGAGGCGACCCGGCTGGGGCTCACCGCGCTCGCCGTCACCGACCACGACGGCTTCTACGGCGTGGTGCGCTTCGCCGAGGCGGCCCGCGCGCTGCACCTGCCGACGATCTTCGGTGCCGAGCTGTCGCTCGGCCTGCCCGGCCCGCAGAACGGCGAACCCGACCCGCTCGGCCGGCACCTGCTGGTGCTCGCCCACGGCCACGAGGGGTACGCCCGGCTGGCCGCCACCATCGCCCGGGCCCAGCTGCGCGGCGGGGAGAAGGGCCGCCCGGTCTACGGCGAGCTGGAGGAGGTGGCCGCCGAGCTGCGCGACCACGTGCTGGTGCTCACCGGCTGCCGCAAGGGCCACGTGCCGGCGGCGCTGCTCACCGAGGGGGTCGACGCGGCCGCCCGCGAGCTGGACCGGCTGACCGCGCTCTTCGGCGCGGAGACGGTCGCGGTGGAGCTCACCGACCACGGGCACCCGGTCGACGCCGACCGCAACGACGCGCTCGCCGACCTGGCCGCGGCGGCCGGCCTGCCCACCGTGGCCACCAACAACGTGCACTACGCCACCCCCGCCCGGCGCCGGCTGGCCACCACCGTCGCCGCCGTCCGGGCCCGGCGCAGCCTGGACGAGATCGACGGCTGGCTGCCCGCCGCCGCCACCGCCCACCTGCGCAGCGGCGCCGAGATGGCGGCCCGGTTCGCCGCGTACCCGGGGGCGGTGGCGCGGGCCGCCGAGTTCGGCGCCGAACTCGCCTTCGACCTCCAACTGGTGGCGCCGAAGCTGCCCGCGTACCCGGTGCCGCCGGGGCACACCGAGATGAGCTGGCTGCGCCACCTCACCTACGCCGGCGCGCAGGAGCGCTACGGCCCGCGCGCGGCGCACCCGAGGGCGTACCAGCAGCTCGAACACGAGCTGAACATGATCGAGGAACTGGGCTTCCCCGGCTACTTCCTGGTGGTCTACGACATCGTCGCGTTCTGCCGGGAGCAGGACATCTACTGCCAGGGCCGGGGCTCGGCGGCGAACTCGGCGGTCTGCTACGCGCTGCGGATCACCAACGTCGACGCGGTCCGGCACCGGCTGCTCTTCGAGCGCTTCCTCGCCCCGGAGCGGGACGGCCCGCCGGACATCGACGTGGACATCGAGTCCGACCGGCGGGAGGAGGTGATCCAGCACGTCTACGCCCGCTACGGCCGGGAGCACACCGCCCAGGTCGCCAACGTCATCTCCTACCGGCCCCGCTCGGCGGTGCGGGACGTGGCCAAGGCGTTCGGCTTCTCACCCGGTCAGCAGGACGCCTGGAGCAAGCAGATCGACCGCTGGGGCAGCGTCGCCGCGGTGGACGTGGAGGACATCCCCGAGCAGGTCGTGGCGTACGCGAACGAGTTGCAGACCTTCCCCCGGCACCTGGGCATCCACTCCGGCGGCATGGTGATCTGCGACCGGCCGGTGATCGAGGTCTGCCCGGTGGAGTGGGGGCGGATGCCCGGGCGCAGCGTGCTCCAGTGGGACAAGGACGACTGCGCCGCGGTCGGCCTGGTCAAGTTCGACCTGCTCGGGCTCGGCATGCTCTCCGCGTTGCACTACGGCTACGACATGATCGGGATGAGCCTGGACCTCGGCGACATGACGCTGGACGACCCGGAGGTCTACGACATGCTCTGCCGGGCCGACTCGGTCGGGGTGTTCCAGGTGGAGAGCCGGGCCCAGATGGCCACCCTGCCCCGGCTCAAGCCGCGGGTCTTCTACGACCTGGTGGTCGAGGTGGCGCTGATCCGCCCGGGCCCGATCCAGGGCGGTTCGGTGCACCCGTACATCCGGCGCAAGAACGGCCAGGAGCCGGTCGAGTACGCCCACCCGCTGATGCGCAACGCGCTGGAGAAGACCCTCGGCGTGCCGCTGTTCCAGGAGCAGCTGATGCAGCTCGCCATCGACCTGGCCGGCTTCGACGCCGCCGAGGCCGACCAGTTGCGCCGGGCGATGGGGGCCAAACGCTCGGCCGAGCGGATGGCCCGGATCGCCGACCGGCTCTACGCCGGGATGGCCGAGCGGGGCATCACCGGCGAGCTGGCCGACGACGTCTACCGCAAGCTCTCCGCGTTCGCCAGCTACGGCTTCCCGGAGAGCCACGCGATGAGCTTTGCCTACCTGGTCTACGCCAGTTCCTGGCTCAAGCGCTACCACCCGGCCCCGTTCCTGGCCGCGCTGCTCAACGCCCAGCCGATGGGCTTCTACTCACCGCAGACCCTGGTCGACGACGCCCGCCGGCACGGGGTGGAGGTGCGCCGGCCGGACATCAACGCCAGCGGCGCCAAGGCGGTGCTGGAGTCCACCCCGCAGACCCGGTGGGGCAGCGAGCCGGGGGAGCCGCCGCACGCCTGGGGGTTGGGCGGGCCGGCCGTCCGGCTGGGGCTGTCCAGCGTGCGTACCCTCGGCGACGAGGTGGCCGAGCGGATCGAGGCCGAGCGAACCGCGCACGGGCCGTACCGCGACATGCCGGACCTGGCCCGGCGCGTGGGTCTCACCGCCGCGCAGCTGGAGGCGCTGGCCACCGCGGACGCCTTCGCCTGTTTCGGGCTGTCCCGGCGCCAGGCGCTCTGGGCGGCCGGGGCGGCGGCCCAGGACCGGCCCGGCCGGCTGCCCGGCACGGTCACCGGCGCCGCCGCGCCGGCGCTGCCCGGCATGGAGGCGGTGGACCGGCTGGTCGCCGACGTCTGGGCCACCGGGCTGTCCCCGGAGACCCACCCGGCCAGCTTCATCCGTCCCCAGCTCGACGCCCTGGGCGCGGTGCCGATCGCCCGGCTCGGCCGGGTGGAGCCCGGCCAGCGGATCCGGGTCGGCGGGATCGTCACCCACCGGCAGCGCCCGGCGACGGCCGGCGGGGTCACCTTCCTCAACCTGGAGGACGAGACCGGCATGCTCAACGTCACCTGCTCGCCGGGGCTGTGGCAGCGCTACCGGCGGGTGGCCCGGACCAGCACCGGGCTGGTGGTGCGGGGCCGGTTGCAGCGGCACGAGGGCGTGCTCAACCTGGACGCCGACCGGCTGGACGCGATCGAGCCACCGGTCAGCCCGGCCTCCCGCGACTTCCGCTGACGCCGCCGCCGGACGCGCGCCGGTCCCGGCTCAGCCGGCCAGGCCGGCGAGCGCCGTGCCGGCGCTGCCGAGCAGCCCGACCAGCACGATCCGCCGGAACAGCAGCGGGTCGATCCGGCGGAACAGCCGGTTGCCCAACCACCAACCCAGCGGTACGGCGGGCACGCGGCCAGCCTGACCAGCGCTTCGGCCGGGCCGGGCACCGGCCGCTCCGGCGGAGATCCGCGCCACACGCCGATCCCGTCGTCGCCGGGTTTGAAACGTCGCAGAACCGGAGAACTGCTGCTCCGCGCGGGCAGGGTGGCCCGTGCGGGCCCGGGGAGGAAAGCAATGTCACGGATACTGCGGGCGACCGCGCTCGCCGGGGTGCTCGCCCTGGCCGTCAGCGGTTGCGGGGGAGTCGGCGGCGACGACGGCGGCGGAGGCGGTACCGCGACCAGCGGCACGCTGACCACCATGGGCTTCGGCCTCTCCGACGAGATCGCCACCACCCGGGTGGACGCCTTCAAGCGTGACCATCCCGGCGTCGACCTGAAGATCACCGAGGGCGCCTTCGACGAGCAGCAGTTCCTCTCCGCGGTCGCCTCGGGCAACCCGCCGGACCTGGTCTACATGGACCGCAAGCTGATCGGCACGTACGCCAAGCGCGGCTCCATCCAACCGCTCACCGACTGCGTCGAGAAGCAGGACATCGACCTGGCGCAGTACCGGCCGGCGGCGAAGGACCAGGTCACCCTCGACGGCACCGTCTACGGGATCCCCGAGTTCTCCAGTGTCCGGGTGGTCTACCTCAACGAGGCGCTGCTCCGGCAGGCCGGCCTGACCGTCGACGACGTCGACCTGGCCGACTGGGCGGCGCTGCCGGCGCTCAACACGAAGCTCGCCAAGGTCTCCGGCGGCCGGCTCTCCCGGATCGGCATCGACCCGAAGATCCCGGAGTTCCTGCCGATGTGGGCCAAGGCCAACGGCGCCGACATGATCTCGGCGGACGGCACGAAGCCGAACCTCACCGACCCGAAGGTGGTCGAGGCGCTCACCACCGGCCTGAAGCTGATCCAGGACCAGGGCGGGTTCGGCAGGTTCAAGTCGTTCCGGGACACCTTCGACTTCTTCGGGGCGGAGAACCCCCTGGCCAAGAGCCAGATCGTCGCCTGGCCGATGGAGGAGTGGTTCCTCAACCAGGCCGCCAAGAACAGCCCGAAGGCGGAACTGGTGGTCAAGCCGTTCGTCGACCGGCAGGGCAAGCCGCTGACCATGTCCTCCGGCCAGGCCTGGGTGATCACCAAGGGGGCGAAGAACCCGGACGCCGCGTGCGCCTTCGTCAAGCAGATGACCGCCACCGAGACCTGGGTCGCCGCCGCGAAGGCCCGGGCCGACGCGCGCAAGGCCGCCGGCCAGCCGTTCACCGGGGTCTGGACCGGCAACCTCAACGCCGACAACAAGATCTTCGACGAGCTGTACCAGCCGACCGGCAACAAGCGGTTCGACGACGCCGTGGCCACCATCCGCTCGGTGCAGGACGCCGCGTTCGCCATGCCGGCCTCGCCGGCCGGCGCCGAGTTCGACAAGGCCTGGTACGACGCGGTGAACCGGGTGCTCGCCGGGCAGGCCCAGCCGGCCGAGGCGCTGGCCCGGGCCCAGCAGGAGGCCACCGCCGCGCTGGACGAGGCGTCGAAGTAGGCGCCGGGATGGCCAGCACCGCCACCGCTCCTCCCGCCCCGGGCCGGCGTCGCCGTACGCCGCTGGCCCGGCGGGAGGCCCGCTGGGCGTACCTCTTCCTGGCGCCGTGGATCATCGGGTTCCTGGCGTTCACCGCCGGCCCGATGATCGCCAGCGCCTGGCTGAGCTTCACCGAGTACGACGTGATCAACCCGCCGGAGTACACCGGGCTGGACAACTACCGGGAGCTGATGGCCGATCCGCAGGTGGCCCGCAGCCTCGGCAACACCGTCTACTACACGGCGCTGCACGTGCCGCTGGTGATGGCCATCTCGCTCGGACTGGCGCTGCTGCTCAAGCGGGTGGGGCGGTGGCAGGGCTTCTTCCGTACCGTCTTCTACCTGCCGGTGATGACCCCGGCGGTGGCGGTCGGCATCCTGTTCCTGCTCCTGCTCAACACCCAGGACGGGCTGATCAACCGCGGGCTGGCGCTGGTCGGGATCGAGGGGCCGAGCTGGACCACCGACCCGGACTGGGTGATGCCCGGCATCGTGCTGATGAGCCTCTGGAGCCTCGGCTCCACCGTGATCATCTATCTCGCCGCGTTGCAGAACGTGCCGCGTGACCTGTACGAGGCGGCCAGCATCGACGGGGCCGGCGCCTGGGCCCGGTTCCGCCACGTGACGCTGCCGATGATCTCCGGTGCGCTGTTCTTCACGCTGATCGTCAACACGATCGCGTCGCTGCAGATGTTCACCGAGGTCTACACCATGTACTTCGGCAACCGGGAGACGCAGAACCGGTTCAACAGCGACGCGGCATCGTTCTACGTGATCCATTTGTTCCAGGAAGCGTTCCAGTTCCTGCACATGGGCTACGCCTCGGCCATGGCCTGGCTGCTCTTCGTGATCATCCTGGTGGTCACGCTGGTGCAGGTGAAGCTCAGCAACCGGTTCGTGTTCTACGAGGGGGAGGACCGATGAGTGAGCGAAGCGAGCTAATCATCAGGTTCAGGGCGATGGTGCCCCATGACGGCACGCAGCGGAACGGAGTGCCGGCATGAGCGGGATGTACCACGGGGTGGCGAACAGCCGGCGGACCCGGCTGGGCGCGGACTGGCACCCGCACCAGTGCGAGGTCCGGGAACACCCGGTCACCGACGGGCCGGTGGCCAACGCCCGGCGCTCGCGGGTCGAGAAGGACCCCGAGGGCGGGGCGGAGTCGTGACCACCGCGGTCGAGCGGACCGCCGCCGCGCCGGTGCCCGGGGCCGGGCCGGCGCCGGCGGCGGCCCGCCGGCCGCCCGCCGAGGACGCCCGGCGGCCGCTCTGGCAGCGGGTGGCGTTCGTGGCGGCGCTCACCGGCGCGTCCGCGATCTTCATGCTGCCGTTCGTCTGGCTGGTCGGCGCCTCGCTGCGCCCCCGCGAGTACGTCTTCGCCCCCGGTTTCCTGCCGGTGCCGTTCGCGCCCGGCAACTACACCGAGGCGTGGTCGGCGGCGCCGCTGCTGACCTGGCTGTTCAACAGCGTGGTGGTCGGCGTGGCCGCCGCCGCGGCGGTCACCATCTCCAGCGCCTGGGTGGCGTTCGGCTTCGCCTACTTCCGCTTCCCCGGCCGGGACCTGCTCTTCGGGCTGGTGCTGGCGACCATGATGCTGCCGTTCGCGGTGACCATGATCCCCACCTACCTGATCTGGTCGGAGCTGCGGCTGACCGACACCCAGGTGCCGCTCTGGGCGGGCAACCTGTTCGGTTCGGCGTTCTACATCTTCCTGCTGCGGCAGTTCCTGCTCTCGCTGCCCCGGGAGTACTTCGAGGCGGCCCGGGTGGACGGCGCGAGCTACCCGCAGCTGTTCTGGAAGCTGGCGTTCCCGCTGATCCGGCCCGCGCTGCTGGTGGCCTTCGTCTTCGAGTTCAAGGCCAGCTGGACGGATCTGATGAAGCCGCTGATCTACCTGCGCAACGAGGAGCTGTTCACCCTGCCGCGCGGGCTGAAGGTGGTGCTGGACCGGTTCGGCTACGGCGGCGAGCAGCAGTGGGAGGTGGTGCTCGCCGGCAGCGTGATCGCCACCGTCCCGATGATCATTCTGTTCTTCCTCGCCCAGCGGCACTTCGTCGAGGGCATCGCCACCACCGGCCGCAAGGGGTGACTGGCGCGGGTGACTAGGCTCGACCGGGTGGAGCAGACCCCAGGCCGGATCGCCGGGCCGCCGCTGACCCCCCGTACCGCCGTGATCTGGTCGGTGCTGCGCGCCGAGCTGGACCGTCGGGGCGACGCCGAACTCACCGTCCTCGACGTGGGCGGCGGCACCGGTGGCTTCGCCGTACCGCTGGCCCGGGCCGGGCACCGGGTCACCGTGGTCGACGCCAGCCCGGACGCGCTCGCCGCGCTGACCCGCCGGGCCGCCGAGGCCGGGGTCGCCGGGCGGGTGCACGCGGTGCAGGGCGACGGGGACGCGCTCGCCGGGCTGGTCGAACCGGCCGGCGCCGACCTGGTGCTCTGCCACGCCGTGCTGGAGGTGGTCGACGACCCCGCGCCGGTGGTGGCCGCGCTGGCCACCGCGCTGCGCCCCGGCGGGGCCGCGAGCGTGCTGGTCGCCGGCCGGGCCGCCGCCGTGCTCGGCCGGGCGATGAACGGGCACCTGGACACCGCCGCCACGCTGGCCGCCGACCCGGCCGGCACCGCCGGTCCCCGGGACACCCTGCGCCGGCGCTACGACGCCGACGGCGCCGCCGCGCTGCTCGGCGCCGGCGGGCTGGTGGTCGAGGAGATCCACGGCGTACGCGTGCTCGCCGACCTGCTCCCCGCCGCCGTCGCCGACGGCCAGCCGGGCGCCCTGGTCGAGCTGGAGCGGACGCTCGCCGGGCGGTCGCCCTGGCGGGACCTGGCCGCCCAGCTGCACCTGTTCGCCCGCCGGCCGGCATGACCCGACCCTCCGCGCCGGCCGGCGCGCCCGACCCGCTGGCGGTGGTCGCCCCGCGCTACGGCACCGGCAGCCTGGCCGACGTGCTGCCCAGCGCGCTGGCCGTGCTCGGCGTGCCCGGCGCCACCGACCCGCTCCGGCTCACCGAGGCGCTGGACGGGGTACGCCGGATCGCGGTGCTGCTGGTCGACGGCCTCGGCTGGTACCAGATCCCGACCGCCGCCCGGTACGCGCCGACCCTGGCCGGGCTGGCCGCGACCGTCGGTCGGCCGCTCACCTCGGGCTTCCCGTCCACCACGCCGACCAGCCTGGTGACCCTCGGCACCGGCGCCGCCCCCGGCGCGCACGGCGTGCTCGGCTTCACCGTCCGGGTGCCCGGCAGCGACCGGGTGCTCAACCACATCGAGTGGGCCGCCGACCCGGCCCCGCTGCGCTGGCAGCCGGTCCGCACCCAGCTGGAGCGGGCCCGGACCGCCGGGGTGGCGGTGACCGTGGTGAGCCGCCCGGAGTTCGGCGGCAGCGGGCTCACCGTGGCCGCCAACCGCGGCGGCGACTACCGCGGCGCCGCCGGCGTCGACGCGCTCGCCCGGGAGATGCTGGCCGCCCTCGCCGCCGGCGAGGGGCCGACGCTGGTCTCCGGCTACCACCCGGACCTGGACCGGCACGGCCACCTCACCGGCGTCGACTCGATGCCCTGGCGGCACGCCGCCGCCGAGGTGGACGAGTTGCTCACCCGGCTGGTCGACGGCCTGCCGGCGGACGCCGCGCTGCTGGTCACCGCCGACCACGGGCAGCTCGACGTACCGGCCGGGCACCGCTTCGACCTGGACACCGACCCGCGGCTGCGGGCCGGGGTGCGGGTGGTCTCCGGTGAACCGCGGGTCCGCTACCTGCACGTGGCCCCCGGCGCCACCGCCGACGTGGTGGCCGCCTGGTCGGCGGTGCTCGGTGCCGCGGCCCGGGTGCGGACCCGGGACGAGGTGGTGGCCGACGGCTGGTTCGGCCCGGTGCCCGAGGAGCACCTGAGCCGGATCGGCGACGTGGTGGTGATCTGCAACGACACCTACGCGGTGATGGCCACCCGGTCGGAGAAGCCGCTGGCCTCCCGGCTGGTGGCGTACCACGGGGCGGACACCGCGGCGGAGATGACCATCCCGCTGCTGGTGGTCCGCGGCTGACCGCCCCGGCCGGTGCCGCCGCCGCCGGCCGGCGCCGGCGGCACCGGCCGGGGCGGTCCGGCCGATGATCCGGGGTCGACGGTCGGCGGAGCCGGTCAGCGGCGGGTTGCGCCCTGGTCGACGGGGGGCGACGTCCGGTCGGCGCCGCTCAGGCCGGCGAGCGCCCGCGCGAGGTCGTCGGCGGTGGGGGCCGACGCGGGGTCGATCAGCCACTGGATCATGGCGCCGTTGACCATCGCCATGGCGAGCCCGCCGTAGCCGCGGGCCTGCTCCGCCGAGACCTCCGCCGGTGGGACGCCGAGCACCAGCGCGGCCAGGTCCCGCCGGCCGGCGGCGTAGCCGGCCACCAGCTGCGCCCGGACCTCGGGCGCGAACTCCGCCTGGGCGTACGCCTGCACGCTGGCCACCAGGATGGCCCGCTGCTCAGGGGCGGCCGTCAGCAGTCCGTCGACGAACCCGCGCAGCCGGTCCAGCGGGGTGCCGTCGGCGTCCGGTACGACAGCCGCCGCGATGGCGTCGCCCCAGGCGTCGAAGGTCTCCATCACGGCGGCGTTGAGCAGGGCGTCCTTGCTGCCGAAGTGGTAACCGATGGAGCCGAGATGCGCGCCGGCCGCCGCCACGATGTCACGGGCGGTGGTGTGCGCGTAACCCTTCTCCACCAGGCACTTCTTCGCGCCCGCCAGCAGGTCCTCTCGCTGTCCCATGCGGGCAGTGTAGTCCACCTTTTGAACACCCGTCTTGAACAAACGTCTTGTACAAGCGTCTTGTACGCGCGTACATTCCCCTCGTGACCACCTCCGTTCCCTCCCGTGCCCGAGGCCGCGAATGGGTCGGCCTCGCCGCCCTCGTCATCCCGGCCCTCCTCGCCTCGATGGACCTGTCCATCCTGTTCATGGCCGCGCCCCTGATCAGCGCCGAACTCGGCCCGACCGCCGGCCAGCACCTGTGGATCGTGGACATCTACGGGTTCGTGATGGCCGGCCTGCTGGTGACCATGGGCAGCCTCGGCGACCGCATCGGGCGCCGCCGGCTGCTGCTCATCGGCGCCGCCGCGTTCGGGGCGGCGTCGCTGCTGGCCGCCTTCGCCACCACCCCGGAGCTGCTCATCGCCGCCCGGGCGCTGCTCGGGCTGGGCGGCGCCACCCTCGCCCCGTCGACCCTGGCCCTGATCCGCGGCATGTTCGCCGACGAGAACCAACGCCGGACCGCGATCGGGGTCTGGACGGCCGGCTTCACCGGCGGCATCGCGATCGGGCCGATCATCGGCGGCTTCCTGCTGGAGCGGTTCTGGTGGGGCTCGGTCTTCGTCGTCAACGTCCCGGTCATGCTGCTGCTGCTCGTGGTCGGGCCGCTGCTGCTGCCCGAGTCGAAGGACCCGAACCCGGGGCGGTTCGACCCGTTCAGCTCGCTGCTCTCCCTGGGCGCGATCCTGCCGGTCATCTACGCGGTCAAGCACCTGGCCGAGGCGGGGCCGAACGCGTCCTCGCTGGTCGCCTTCCTCGCCGGGCTGGCCGTCGGCGCCCTCTTCGTACGCCGGCAGCGCCGCAGCGAGCAGCCCATGATCGACGTACGGCTCTTCTCGACCGGCGCCTTCTCGGCGGCGATCGGCGCGAACACGGCGATCACCTTCGCCAGCGCCGGCATGGGGCTGCTCGCCGTCACGTTCATGCAGACGGTGCTCGGGCTCAGCCCGTTCGACGCCGCGCTCTGGACCCTGCCCACCATCCTGGGCAGCGTGGTCGGCGTCGCCCTCGCCTCCGCCCTCGCCCCGCGCACCCGGCCCGCGGTCCTGGTCAGCACCGGGCTGGTCCTCGCCGCTGCCGGGTTCCTACTGGTCAGCACCATGCGGGTCGACTCGCCGGTCTGGTGGCTGATCGCCAGCTACGGGCTGCTCACCCTCGGCGTGGGGATGACCAGCACGCTGGCGACCTCGCTCGTGCTCACCACGGCGCCGCCGGAGCGGGCGGGAGCCGCGTCGGCGCTCTCCGAGACGAGCACCGAGTTCGGCGGCGCGCTCGGCATCGCCGTGCTGGGCAGCATCGCCGCCGGCATCTACCGGGCCGAGATGGACGCCGGGACGCCGGTCGGCCTCGACGACGGGCTCGCCGACGCGGCCGTCGACACCGTCGGCGGCGCCCTCGCGGTGGCCGGCCAGCTGCCGGCCGAGCTGGCCGACGCCCTGCTCGAGCGCGCCTTCGCCGCCTTCACCGACGGCTTCACGGTCACCGCCGTGGTCGGCGCGGTGATCCTCCTCGCCGGAGCGGTCGCCAGCGGCGTCGCCCTGCGCCGGGTGGCCGCGGGAACGACGCCGGCCGACTGAGCTCGACGGGACCGCCCGGACGGACCGGTGGCGCGCTGCCGCCGGACCGTCCGGGCGGACTGTCGGAGGTGCCCGCTAGCCTGCGGCAATGGGTCGCAGTCAGTCGTTGCCGCGGGGCGGTGACCCCCGCTTCGGGCCGGACGCCGACGACTCCGGCTGCCCGATCCTGCACGTCGACATGGACGCCTTCTTCGCCGCGGTGGAGGTGCGCCGCCGGCCCGAGCTGCGCGGCCGGCCGGTCGTGGTCGGCGGGCTCGGCCCGCGCGGCGTGGTCAGCTCGGCCAGCTACGAGGCCCGGCGCTACGGCGTACGCAGCGCCATGCCCACCATGCGGGCCCGGGCGCTCTGCCCCGACGCGGTCTACCTCCCGCCCGACTTCACCCAGTACACCGCCGCCTCCCGGGCGGTCATGCAGATCTTCCGGGACGTCACCCCGCTGGTCGAGCCGCTCTCCCTGGACGAGGCGTTCCTCGACGTGGCCGGCGCCCGGCGGCTGTTCGGCTCCCCGGCCGCCATCGCCCGGCTGATCCGCGAGCGGGTCGCCGCCGAGCAGGGGCTCACCTGCTCGGTCGGGGTGGCGCCGAGCAAGTTCGTGGCCAAGCTCGGCTCGACCCGGGCCAAGCCGGACGGCCTGCTCGTCGTGCCGGCCGGGCGGGTGCTCGACTTCCTCCACCCGCTGCCGGTGGCGGCGCTCTGGGGCGTGGGGGAGCGGGCCGCCGAGGCGCTGCGCCGGCTCGGCCTGAACACCATCGGCGATCTCGCCGAGGCGCCACTCGGCATGCTGCGCCGCGCCGTCGGTGAGGCGTCCGCCAGCCACCTGCACGAGCTGGCCTGGGGCCGCGACCCGCGCCGGGTCAGCCCGGAACACGTGGAGAAGTCGATCGGCGCGGAGGTGACCTTCGACGCCGACGTGGCCGACCCGCTGGAGATCCGGCGGGCCCTGCTCGCCCTGGCCGAGAAGGTCGGCGCCCGGCTGCGCCGGGCCGGTCAGGTGGGTCGGACGGTGTCGCTGAAGGTACGGATGGCCGACTTCCGCACGGTGAACCGCTCCCGCACCCTCGCCGTGCCCACCGACACCGCCCGGGAGGTGTTCGACACAGTCTGGGCGCTCTACACCGCGCTCGATCCGGGCGACCGGATCCGCCTGGTCGGCGTCCGGGTCGAAGGGCTCGCCGGGGCGGCGGGCGCCCCGCGCCAGCTCACGCTGGGCGCGCCCGAGCGCGGCTGGCGGGAGGCGGAAGCTGCCGCCGACGCCGCGGCTGCCCGTTTCGGGCGGTCCGTCATAGGTCCGGCCAGTCTGCTCGGTGCCCGCGACGTGCGCCGAAATGAAAATCCACGCCGGCCATAGGTCGTCCCGCTTTCCGACGCGCGACCCCCCTCGTAGACTTGCGGGTAAGCAGCCGGTTGGCTGCCACGGTCTGTCGGTCCGACCGGGCCGACCAACGTGACCGGGGAGGAGTGCCGTGCCGCTCTCGGAGCACGAGCAGCGGCTGTTCGAGCAGATCGAGCGGTCGCTTGCCGAGGACCCCAAATTCGCCTCGGCCGTGCGCGCCAGCGACCCGCGTTTCCACGCGCGGCGTCGCCTGCTCGTCGCTGCCGGCGTGATCATCGCTGGCCTGGCCCTGTTGGTCTACGGCGCGGTGATCAAGACTCCGCCGCTGGCGGTGGCGGGTTTCGTCGTCATGCTGGCCTCGGCCGCGTTCGCGGTGCAGTCGCACCGCCGAGCGCAGTCACCCGACCTGCACGTCGTGGGCGGTACGACGAGTCGTCGCCGTCCCCGCGGTCGTGCCGGTCGACGGCCGTCGATCCTGGACCGGCTGGAGGACCGGTGGCGGCAGCGCCCGGAGGGGCACCGCTGACGCCGACCCGCCGCTGAGGCGGGCACTTCACCGCTCCAGGCGGATCGCCGGGACGCCCCGGCGACCTTCGACGTTTCTCCACGCCCCGGCCCGGGGCGGTCCGCCTTCGACGTCGCCCCCGGTCCGAGCTGGCTCGGCGTGGCCACGCCCGGGATGACTCACGCTGCGACGCCCGCAGGCGATCCGGGCGCCGTCGCTCTCGCAAGATCGTGCTACTTCCTGGGTGTAGTGGTATCCCGCTGCAGGGATGCCACTACCTCCAGGAAAGAGCGTGATCTTCGGGCCCGGCGGTGGCGGTGGTCCGGGTGGGCGGCGGGGACGCCACCGCCCACCCGGAGCGCGGGTCAGCGGGCCAACCGACTGGCCAGCAGGCGGCGTGGGCTCCAGCGCAGCAGCCGGTAGCGGACCCGTCCCGTCGCCGCCACCAGCCGCGACGAGGCGTCGGCAGCGGCCAGCCGCCAGCGCAGCAGCACCGACGGCGGGAGCACCGCCGCCAGCAGGCGGGTACGCCGGCCCGCCTGCGCGGCGAGCGCGCCGCGTACCGACCGCAGGGCCGGGAGCAGCCGCTCGCCGGTGAGCGGGTCCCGCGCGTAGCGGGCACGTTCCTCCGCCCGCCCGAGCAGGCGTACCGCCGTGACGGCCCCGGCGTCGGCGCTCAACGCCTCGCGGACCAGGCGGTCGGCGGTGGCCCGGGGGGTTTCCGTGCGGTCCACCCGGACCCGGTAGTCGACCAGGGTGTCGAGCAGCTCGTCCCAGGCCGCGTGGGCGTCCGCCCGGGCCCGGTCGGCGTCCGCGCCGAGCACGACCATCCGGGGCCCGTCGGCGGGTGCGCCGCCGCCCGCCGCCCGTACCGTCGCCGGGGCGGGCGCCGCCGCGGCGCTGCGCCGCCGGCGCAGGGCCAGCCGGCGCAGCGCCGGCAGCGCGAGCAGGGCGAACAGGGCCAGCGCGCCGCCCGCCCACCAGGGCCAGACCGGGGGCTGCTCGGTCGGCGTGGTGCCACCGAGCGCCAGGCCGGAGTCCGGGTCCTCCTCGGGGGAGTCCGGGCCCTCCGGGCCGGCCGACGCCTCGGTCTCGCCCGGGGCGCTGGTGCTGCCCGGCTCGGGCGTCGACTCCTCCGGCGCGTCGGTGTCCGGCGCCCAGGCCGACCGGGTCGAGCCCGGCACCCCGTACGTCGGGGTGGCGTCGAACGGCACCCAGCCCATCTGGTCGAAGTAGACCTCGGTCCAGGCGTGCAGGTTCCGGTTGGTCAGCGTGTACGTGTCACCGGACCGGTTGCTGCCGTTGGTGAACCCGAACGCCACCCGGGCCGGGATGCCGGCGGCCCGGACCAGCCAGGCCATCGCGGCGGCGTACTGCTGGCAGTAGCCGGCCTTGTTGGTGAGGAAGTCGAGGATGTCCTGGCCGCTGGTGCCGGTCTCGGTGCTCAACCGGTAGGTGAAGCCGTTGTCCGCGGAGAAGTAGTCGTAGATCGCCCGGACCTTGTCGTACTGGGTGTCCGCATCCCGGACCAGCGTCTTGACCAGCGCGTCGACCTCGGGCACGTCCGGTGTCATGGTGTACCGGACCCGGGCCGGGTGGGAGGACCCCAGCTCTTGCGCCTGCCGCAGCACGCTCGGCGTGTACGTCAGCCGGACGTACTCGAAGGAGTACTTCTTGCCGCGGGCCGACTCCCGGCTGGAGAAGACCATCTGCCGGTCGTCGTCGTAGAGCCACCGGTCGTTCAGATCCTCCGTGCGCGCCGGCTTGGCGTAGACCGGCAGCAGCGGCATGTCGAGGTTCTCGGTCACCTCGACGGTGGCCCGGTAGCGGTTCTGCCCCACGCCCGGCCGGAGGTCCCGGGTCGGGTCCGGCAGGTCGCGGTTGGCCGGCTTGCCGGTCGGGTCGCTCACCCGGAAGCCGTCCTGGCGCAGCTGGTCGGCCACCCCGAAGCGCAGGTAGAACGGCTGCTGTTCGTTGGTGGTGACCTTGACCAGGTCGGCCACCTCGGACTGGTTGAGCTGCCCGCTCAGCGCGGCGAACAGGTTGATCCGGCCGGGGTTGGTGCCGACCCCGGGCCGGCCGGTGCCGGTGCCGTCGCCGGCGCCGGTGCCGAGCGTGTCCAGCAGCCCGCCGGTCATCCCCGGCACGGCCAGCGGCAGCACCACCGCCAGCGCCACGCCGAGCACCGCGAGCCGGCGGCCGGCGGCGGCCAGCGGGGAGGACTCCCAGACGTCCACGTCCCGGCCGTCACCGGTGAACCGGCGGCCGAACCGCCGCACCCGGTCCACGTTGTCGGTGACCAGCAGCCAGAGGTAGCCGGCGGCGCCGACGACGAACGGCACCGGCGGGACGCTGTCCACGTAGACCGCCACCGGCACCGAGTAGATGGCGAGCATCGGCAGCCCGGCCAGCGCCGGCCGGCGCAGCCCGACGGCGAGCACGTCGACCACCACGGCCACCCCGCCGATGCCGAGCACGGTGAGGAAGAGCAGCGGGTCGGTGTCCGGCACCTTCACGCCGTACGAGCGCATGTCGTCCATCGAGCCGGACAGCAGGTCGGCGAAGTGCCCGAAGGTGGCCGGCGTCGGGATGAAGGCGACCAGCTCGGTGCCGCCGGGGAAGAGCCAGGTCAGGGCGAGCGTCAGGCCGGCCAGCATGGCCAGCACCTGGGCCCAGAGCGGGGACCGGGCCAGCCGGGCCAGCGCGGCCACGGCGGCCACCACCGCGACCGCGATGGTGGCCTGGATCAGCCACGTCCAGCGCTCGAAGATGGCCGACAGCGGCGCGGCGGCGAGCAGCGTCGCCGTCGCGGCGACGAAGCCCAGGTTCCGGTGGGCGATCATGAGGGGACCCTTCCGTTCATCGCACGCCGCCGGCCACCGTCTCGGCCAGGGCCGCCCGCAGGGCGAAGCCCTGCGAACCCCGGGCCGCCTGCGGCCACAGCGCCGGCAGCCGGCCGCCGTGGTCGACGCCGATCACCCGCCATCCGCTCTGCAACAGGGCCAGCGCGGCGGCGCCGTGCGCCTGGTCGGCCTCGGTCCGGGCCTTCTCCGGCAGGTTGAGCCAGGTGGAGCTGTGCAGCAGGAAGCCCACGCAGGTGGCGCCGTTGCCGCGCAGCCCGGCCAGCAGCTCGGCCTCGGCCGTGCTCAGCGAGCCGATCAGGCCGATGATCAGGCCGCCGTCCGAGCGCTGCCGGACCCGCTGCACCAGCGTGGTGATCTCGACGTTCTTGTCCAGCCGCACCTCGGCGAGGTGGTCGAGGAGCAGGCCGTCGCCGCTCACCTCGGAGGCGTCCACGTCCACCCCCGAGCCGGTGACCAGGCGCAGCTTGTAGCCGGCCTGGCGCAGGTGCACGGCGATGCTGGCGGCGGCCGAGACCGCCCACTCGAAGCTGGCCGTCGGGCCGTCGCCGCGGTGGCCGTACGCCCGGGTGTCGAGAACGACGGTGGCCCGGCTCTCCCAGGGCTGTTCCTCCCGCCGCACCATCAGCTCGCCGGTGCGCGCCGTCGACTTCCAGTGCACCCGGCGCAGGTCGTCGCCCATCCGGTACTCCCGGGTGGCGGCGTCGTCCTCGCCGTGCACCGCCACCGATCGGGCCCGGCTGTCGCCGCTGCCGGCGTACTCGCCGGGCAGCCGAACCGAGGGCAGCGGGGTGACCTGCGGGATGACGGTCAGGTGGTCGGTGCTCGGGAAGGCGCGGCTGAGCTCGCACAACCCGAACGGGTCGGTCATCCGCACCACCAGCGGCCCCACCTCGTAGCGGCCGCGCACGTCCGCGCGCACGGTGTACGCCACCGAGCTGGCCTGGTGCGCGCCGAGCCGCTCCAGCACCACCCGCGGCCGGCTGCCCAACGCGTACGGCAGCCGGTCCTCCAGCAGCAGCGTGCCGGTGGGCAGGCGGGACATGTTCTGCAGCCGCAGCACCACCCGCGAGCTGGCCCCCACCGGCACCCGGTGCGGGTCCAGCGACCGGTTGCAGGCCAGCTTGTAGCGGCTGCGTCCGACGTAGGCCGCGGCGAGCAGCGGCAGGATGGCGAGCAGCACGGCGACCCGGAGCAGGTCCTTCTCGCCGAGGATCGCCGACGAGATCGCGGCGGCGACCGCGGCCGCCAGGAACGAGCGGCCCCGGGTGGTCAGCCCGCGCAGCCCTTCGCGCACCTCACGGCCTCCGCGGCTCGTACGGCGGCCGGCCGTGGCCCTGGCCGGGCCGGGTGTCGTAGGGGGAGCGCTTGCGGTCGTGCGGCAGCGGCAGCCGGTGCACCAGTTCGGCGACGATGGCGTCGGTGGTGCGGCGGGCCAGCTGGGCGTCGGCGGTGGGGATGATCCGGTGCGCCAGCACCGGCACGGCGAGCACCTGGAGGTCGTCCGGGAGGACGTAGTCGCGCCCCTCCAGGGCGGCGACCGCGCGGGCGGTGCGCAGCAGCTGGAGGGTGGCCCGGGGCGAGGCGCCCAGCCGCAGGTCGGGAGCCTCGCGGGTGGCGGTGACCAGGTCGATCGCGTACTGCTTGACGGCGTCGGCGACGTGCACCTGCCGGACGTGCCCGATCAGCCGGCGGACGGTGTTGGCGTCGGAGACCGGCCGCAGGTCGGTGAGCGGGTCGGTGGCGCCGTGCCCGTCCAGCATCGCCAGCTCGGCGCCCGGGTCCGGGTAGCCCATCGCGATCCGGGCGGTGAACCGGTCGCGCTGCGCCTCGGGGAGGGGGTAGGTGCCCTCCATCTCGATCGGGTTCTGGGTGGCGATCACCATGAACGGCGTCTGCAGCTGGTAGGTGACCCCGTCGACGGTGACCTGCCGCTCCTCCATGCACTCCAGCAGCGCCGACTGGGTCTTCGGCGAGGCGCGGTTGATCTCGTCGCCGACCACCAGGTTGGCGAAGACGGCGCCCGGGCGGAACTCGAAGTCGTGCGTCTCCTGGTTGTAGACGCTGACCCCGGTCACGTCGCTGGGCAGCAGGTCGGGGGTGAACTGGATGCGGCGCACCGAGCAGTCGATGGACCGGGCCATCGCCTTGGCCAGCTTGGTCTTGCCGACGCCGGGGACGTCCTCGATGAGCAGGTGGCCCTCGGCCAGCAGGACCGCCAGGGCGAGCCGTACGGTGGCGGTCTTGCCCTCGATGACCTGCTCGATGTTCGAGACGATGGCTTCGCTGGCGGCGCGGAACTCGTCGTGCGGCAGCAGACCGCCCACCTCGTCCCAGGTCTGTTGTGTCACGGGCCTCCTCCTCGTCGCCGATCACGGCAGCTCTGTGTAAGAGCACCTGGACCCGCCGTTGGGTTCGCGACGCCGAGCCTCGTCTGCCGCAGAAATCTCACTGGCCTCTCAGGCTAACCATGTTTGTCGTGATCGCCGACCCCCGCAGGTGGACCGCCGGTTACGCCCCGAATATTCGCCAGGTCGGGGGACGAGTGACCGGCCGGGCCGCGGGTAGTCCGGCAGGTCCGGCCGGGCGGCCGGGCGCGGCCGGAGCGGCGGGCAGGGAGGCGGACGGTGCGACGGGAGCGGGACGAGGTCTACCGCGGGACCGACGGCGGCGGCGTACGCCTCGCCGGCGGCGCCGCGCAGTGGCGACTGTATGCCGACCGGGTCGACCTGGCGCCCGGTGCCGTTGGTGACCGGCGGGTCCGGATCGACGCCGAGCTGCTGCCCGTCGTGGTGGACCTGGACGCCACCGCGCTGGTCCTGCTGGACCTGCAGAACGACTTCTGCTCCCCGGGCGGCTGGACGCAGCGCTCCGGTCTCGACCACACCGCCTGCCGGGCGGCGGTGCCCGGCGCGGTGCGGGCGGTCGAGGCGGCCCGCCGGCTCGGCGTACCGGTGGTCTGGGTGTACTGGCACAACCGCCCAGACCTGCGCAACCTCGGCGCACCGACGCTCTATTCGTTCAAGCACCGGCCGGACCAGGCCGGGATCGGCGAGCCCCTGGACCACGGCCCGGTGCTGACCGAGGGGTCGTGGGGCGCCACGCTGGTCGACGAACTGGCGGAGCTGGTCCGGCCGGAGGACGTGCAGGTGGAGAAGTACCGGATGAGCGGTTTCGAGGCCACCCATCTCGACCAGGTCCTGCGCGCCCAGGGCATCGACACGCTGCTCTTCGGCGGGGTCAACACCGACCAGTGCGTCACCACCACCATGGAGGACGCCTACTTCCGGGACTACGCCGCGATCCTGCTCACCGACGCCACCGCCACCTCCAGCCCCAGCTGGTGCAAGGACACCGTGGTCTTCAACGCCCAGCAGTGCTGGGGCTTCACCACCGACACGGCCCGCCTCGCCGACCCCCGCGCCGAGCCGTGACGAACCGGCGGGTCGGCGCCGCCGTCCCGACCGGTGGTAGCGGGCGCCCGCCCGCCTCCGGACTGGGGGTACACTGCCGGACATGGCCGGAGTCTTCCTGCTTCTTACCGAGCCGTGCTGATGCGCTGAACGCGCGACAGCACGGCGGCCCCTCATGCGTGAGGGGCTTTTTTGTGCCCGTCGCCGGCCGGCCCGGCGTCCGGGCCCGCAGCACCCACCAGACAGCACGAGACGACCGCGCCGAGCGACGCGAGGAGACGCCATGAGTGAGGCAGCCGTACCGGCCAGCGACATTCCCCCGTTCCGGTACACCGCGGCCCTGGCCGACGAGATCGAAAACCGCTGGCAGGACTTCTGGGAACGGGAGGGCACCTTCCACGCCCCGAACCCGACCGGCCCGCTGGCCGACCCCGACCACCCTCGGTCGGGCGCCGAGAAGCTGTACGTGCTGGACATGTTCCCCTATCCGTCCGGCGCCGGGCTGCACGTCGGGCACCCGCTGGGCTACATCGGCACCGACTGCTTCGCCCGCTACCAGCGGATGGCCGGGCGCAACGTGCTGCACGCGATGGGCTTCGACGCCTTCGGCCTGCCCGCCGAGCAGTACGCGGTGCAGACCGGCACCCACCCCCGGACCACCACCGAGGCGAACATCCAGCGGTACAAGTCGCAGCTGCGCCGGCTGGGCCTGGCCCACGACGAGCGCCGCTCGGTGGCCACCATGGACGCGGACTTCTACCGCTGGACCCAGTGGATCTTCCTGCAGATCTTCAACTCCTGGTACGACCCGCAGGCCCGCAAGGCCCGGCCGATCGCCGAGCTGATCGCCGAGTTCGAGGGGGGCACCCGGCCCACCCCGGACGGGCGGCCGTGGGCCGAGCTGACCGTGGCCGAGCGCCGGCGGATCGTCGACGACCACCGGCTGGCGTACGTCTCGGAGGCCCCGGTCAACTGGTGTCCGGGGCTGGGCACCGTGCTGGCCAACGAGGAGGTCACCGCCGACGGCCGCTCCGAGCGGGGCAACTTCCCGGTCTTCAAGCGGAACCTGAAGCAGTGGATGATGCGGATCACCGCGTACGGGGACCGGCTGCTGGACGACCTGGACACGCTGGACTGGCCCGAGGCGATCAAGCTGATGCAGCGCAACTGGATCGGCCGCTCCCAGGGCGCGCACATCGACTTCCCGACCCCGGTCGCGCCCATCCGGGTGTTCACGACCCGGCCGGACACCGTCTTCGGCGCCACCTACATGGTGCTGGCGCCGGAGCACGAGCTGGTCGACGCGCTGGTGCCGGCGGCCTGGCCGGAGGGGACGAAGGACGTCTGGACCGGCGGGCACGCGAACCCGCGGGCGGCGGTCGAGGCGTACCGGAAGGCGGCGGCGGCCAAGACCGACGTCGAGCGGCAGGCCGAGACGAGGGAGAAGACCGGCGTCTTCGTCGGGGCGTACGCCACCAACCCGGTCAACGACGCGCAGATCCCGATCTTCATCGCCGACTACGTGCTGGCCGGCTACGGCACCGGCGCGATCATGGCGGTGCCCGCCCAGGACGAGCGGGACTGGGACTTCGCCGAGGTCTTCGAGCTGCCGATCGTGCGCACCGTGCAGCCGGCGGAGGGCTTCACCGGCAAGGCGTACACCGGGGACGGGCCGGCGATCAACAGCGCCGCGCCCGACCGCGGCCTGGACCTGAACGGCCTGGGGGTGGCCGACGCCAAGGCCCGCATCATCGAGTGGCTGGAGGCCGCCGGGCACGGCCAGGGCGCGGTGACCTACCGGCTGCGCGACTGGCTGTTCAGCCGGCAGCGCTACTGGGGCGAGCCGTTCCCGATCGTGTACGACTCCACCGGCGCCGCCATCGCGCTGCCGGAGGAGATGCTGCCGGTCGAGCTGCCCGAGGTGGACGACTTCTCGCCGAAGACGTTCGACCCCGACGACGCCGACTCGAACCCGGAGACGCCGCTGTCGCGCCGCCGCGACTGGGTCGAGGTGGAGCTGGACCTGGGTGACGGCCCGAAGCGGTACACCCGGGAGACCAACGTGATGCCGCAGTGGGCCGGCTCGTGCTGGTACGAGCTGCGCTACCTGGACCCGACCACCGCCGACCGGTTCGTCGACGCGGAGAACGAGCGGTACTGGATGGGCCCGCGCTCGGCCGGCGACTGCGGCGGCACCGACCTGTACGTGGGCGGCGCCGAGCACGCCGTGCTGCACCTGCTGTACGCCCGGTTCTGGCACAAGGTGCTGTACGACCTGGGCCACGTGACGTCCTTCGAGCCGTTCCGGAAGCTGTTCAACCAGGGCTACATCCAGGCGTACGCGTACACCGACGCGCGCGGCGCGTACGTGCCCGCGGAGGAGGTCGTCGAGCGCGACGGCGGCTTCTACCTGGGCGACACCCAGGTCAGCCGCGAGTACGGCAAGATGGGCAAGTCGCTGAAGAACGTGGTCACGCCGGACGAGATGTGCGCGGCGTACGGCGCGGACACCTTCCGGGTCTACGAGATGTCGATGGGCCCGCTGGAGGTGTCCCGGCCGTGGGAGACCCGGGCGGTGGTCGGCTCGTACCGGTTCCTGCAGCGGGTCTGGCGGGCGATCGTCGACGAGCAGACCGGTGAGCTGCGGGTCACCGACGACCCGGCCGACGAGGCGACCCGGCGGCTGCTGCACAAGGTGATCGACGGGGTCCGCGGCGACATGGAGGCGATCCGGTTCAACACCGCCATCGCCAAGCTGATCGAGCTGACCAACGGGCTGACCCGGCTGGCGCAGACCCCGCGCGAGGTGGCCGAGCCGCTGGTGCTGATGCTGGCGCCGTTCGCCCCGCACATCTCCGAGGAGCTGTGGCGGCGGCTGGGGCACGACACCTCGCTGACCTACGTGGACTTCCCGGTGGCCGACCCGGCGCTGCTGGTGTCCGAGACGGTGACCTACCCGGTCCAGGTCAACGGCAAGGTCCGGGGCCGCGTCGAGGTGCCGGCCGACGCGCCGGAGGAGACCGTCCGCGCCGCCGCCCTGGAGGCGGTGGCCGGCAGCCTAACCGGCAAGGAGCCCCGCAAGGTCATCGTGGTACCCGGCCGGATGGTGTCGGTGGTGGCCTGACCCGCCCCGCCCGGTCGGGCCCGCCCTGATGGGGGCGGGCCCGACCGGGGTGGTTCAGGGGTCGCGGCGGTGGGTGGCGAAAAGCGCCACCACTGTGCAGGCCAGCGACCAGCCGGCGAAGGTGAGCCAGGCTCCGGTGACGGTGGCCGGGAACGGGTCGGGGTTCAACACGTCCGGGTGCACCTCGATCAGCCGTTGCCAGGCCGGGACGGGCAGCACGTGCCGGAGTTCGGCGATCCACCGGTGCTTGTCGCTGTCCACCACCAGCGGCAGCAGCACGAGCACCGAGGTGGCCGCCACGACGGCCCCGGCGGCGTGCCGGATCACCGCGCCCAGCCCCATCCCGATCAGCGCGCAGACCGGCACCAGCAGGGCGCTGCCCAGGACCGCCCGGGCCACCCCCGGCTCGCCGATCGACCAGCCGGCGTCGCGTCCGGACAGGATCGCCTGGGACACCCAGAACGAGGTCGCCGCGGTGGCCAGACCCAGCACGATCATCACCGCGGTCAGCACGGCCGCCTTCGCGGCCACCACCGACCGGCGGGCGGGAACGGCGGCGAACGTGGCGCGGATCAGCCCGCTCTGGTACTCGCCCACGAGGGTCAGCGCGCCGACGCTGGCGGCGGCGAGCATCAGCAGCAGGTACCCGGCCTCGGGGAAGGCGTCCCGCACCGGCCCGTACAGGTGGAACAACTCCCGCGTCCCGTCCGGGTACCTCGGATAGTTCCGGTAGTCGGCGAGGCTGGCATGCACGCTCACCCCGACGACGAAGAGGTAGACCAGCGGCAGCGTCCACCGGGTCGAGCGGAGCGACCACAGCTTGATCCACTCGGCGGCGAGCAGGTCGCGGAACCGGGCCGGCGCGTCGGTCACCGGTGCGCGGGTGGGCGATGGCGTCACGGTGGTCATCGGGTCGTCCCTCCGGTGTACTCGACGCTGGCGGCGGTCAGTTCCATGAACGCCTCCTCCAGGGAGGCGGTCCGGGTGGTCAGCTCGTGCAGCGGGATCCGGTGGGCGAGCGCCAGGTCACCGATCCGCTCGGCGGTCAGGCCGGTCACCAGGAGCCCGCCGGCGTCGTCCGGGCGGGCGGCGCCGCCCTCGGCCGCCAGCACCGCGGTCAGCGCCGCCGCCTCGGGCGTACGGACGGCGACGCTGGTCCCGGTGCCGCGGGCGGCGAACTCGGCGAGGCTCTGGTCGGCGATCAACCGGCCCCGGCCGATCACCACCAGCCGGTCGGCGCAGTTCTCCATCTCGCTCATCAGGTGGCTGGAGACGAACACCGTCCGCCCCTCGCCGGCCAACCGCCGGAACAGGTCGCGCACCCAGCGGACCCCCTCCGGGTCGAGCCCGTTGAACGGCTCGTCGAAGAGCAGCACCGGCGGGTCACCGAGCAGCGCGGCGGCGATGCCGAGCCGCTGCCGCATGCCCAGGGAGAACCCGGCGATCCGGCGCCGGGCCACCCCGGCCAGTCCCACCTCCCGCAGCACCTCGTCGACCCGGGCCCGGCCGATGCCGTTGCCGCGGGCCAGCGCGGTGAGGTGGGCGACGGCCGACCGGCCGCCGTGCACGTCGCCCGCGTCCAGCAGCGCGCCGGCGTGCCGCAGCCCGCGCGGCCGGTCGGCGAACCGGACGCCGGCCACGGTGACGGTGCCGCTGGTCGGCCGGGTGAGACCGAGGATCATCCGGAGGGTGGTGGACTTGCCGGCCCCGTTCGGGCCGAGGAACCCGGTGACGTGCCCGGGGCGCACGGTGAGGGTCAGGTCGTCGACGGCCGTGGCGGGGCCGTACCTCTTGGTCAGCGCGTGGAGTTCGATCACCTGACCCACGCTGCCGGGCTCCGGCCCCGCCGGCGTCGCGCCGGCGGCCACATCCGGCGGCCCGGCACCCGCCCCGGGGCGTACGCCCGTGGGCCGATGCCCAGTCCCGGGCCCGCTGGCTACCGTGTCCGCATGGACGCCACCCTGTCGCCGCCACGCCGCGCCCTCGCCCTGGCGCGCGCGGTGCTGCCCTGGGTCGGCGTCGCGCTGCTGCCCGTCGCCCTGCTGCTCGCCGCGCCGCTGGCGTCCAGCCCGTTCGGGATCGGCTTTGGCGACTGGTGGCTCGCCGAGCGGTACCTGGTGCCGCTGCTGGTCCTGGGCCTGCCGGCCGGCCTGCTGCGCCGCCGCCCGCTGCTCGCCCTGGCGCTGATGCTGGTCGCGGCGTGCGTGGTCACCGTGACGGTCAACGTCCCGGAGAACGGCTACCTGCGCGACATCTGGTACGCCCAGTTCCTCGGCGTCGACCTGGTGGTCGGGCTGGTCGCGGCGCACCGGTCCCGGCGGGTCTCGGCGCCGGCCGCGCTGGTCGTGCTCGCGGTGCAGGTCGCGGCCAGCTTCGTGAACCCGGCCGACGATCCGCTGAGCCGGGCCACCGTCTCCGTGCTGGCGGTGCTCGCCGCGTGGACGGTCGGCGACTCGGTGCGGGCCCGGCGCCGGCACGCCGAGGCGCTGCGGGCCCACGCCGCCGCCGAGGCGCTCACCGCCGAGCGCCTGCGCATCGCCCGCGAACTGCACGACATGGTGGCGCACAGCATCGGGGTGATCGCCATCCAGGCCGGCATGGGCGCGCGGGTGATCGACAGCCAGCCGGCGCAGGCCCGGGCCGCGCTCGCCACCATCGAGGCCACCAGCCGGGAGACGCTGGCCGGCCTGCGCCGTACGCTCGGCGCGCTGCGCCGCCCGCAGGGGGAGCCGGCGGCGCTGGACCCGACGCCCGGGCTGGCCGACCTGGACCGGCTGGTCGCCGCGGCGGCGGACGCCGGGGTCCGGGTGCGGCTGCACCGGCGGGGCGAGCCCGGTCGGCTCCCCGCCGACCTGGACCTGGCCGCGTACCGGATCGTGCAGGAGGCGGTCACCAACGTGGTCCGGCACGCCGGCACCGCCGAGTGCCGGGTCACCGTGACCTACGCCCCGGACGAGCTGACCGTGGCGGTGGTCGACGACGGCCGGGGCGGGCCGGTCGGCGGCGAGGGGCACGGCCTCGTCGGCATGCGGGAGCGGGTGGCGCTGCTGGACGGCCGGTTCCACGCCGGCCCGCGCCCCGAGGGCGGCTTCCGGGTCGAGGCCCGGCTGCCGGTCCCGCCGAGCGCCGCCGCCGAGCCGGTGGCGGCCACGGAGGCGGGCCGGTGACCGTCCGGGTGCTGCTCGTCGACGACCAGCCCCTGGTCCGCGCCGGCCTGCGGGTGCTCATCACCGAGGCGCCCGACCTGGCAGTGGTCGGCGAGGCCGGCACCGGCGCCGAGGCCGTCCGGCTGGCCCGCGACCTGGCCCCCGACGTGGTGCTGATGGACCTGCGGATGCCCGGCACCGACGGCATCCAGGCCACCCGCACGATCACCGCGCACGGCGGGCCGACCCGGGTGTTGGTGCTCACCACCTTCGACGACGACGAGCACGTGCACGCCGCGCTGCGGGCCGGCGCGAGCGGCTTCCTGGTCAAGGACATGGCGGTGGACGACATCCTGGCCGCGGTCCGGGTGGTGGCCGCCGGCGACGCGCTGATCGCACCGGCCGTCACCCGCCGGCTGATCGCCGAGTTCGCCCGCCGGCCGGAGCAGCCCGCCCGCCGCCGGAGCCTGGACGGCGTCACCGAGCGGGAGCGGGAGGTGCTCACCCTCGTCGGTCGGGGGCTGTCCAACGCGGAGATCGCCGCCGAGCTGGTGATCAGCGTGGCCACCGCGAAGGCGCACGTGGCCCGGCTCTTCGCCAAGCTCGGCGCCCGGGACCGGGTGCACCTGGTCATCGCCGCCTACGAGGCCGGCCTGGTCACGCCCGCCGGCTGACCCGCGCCGGGCGCGCCTTCGGCCGTGCGCGCGGGGCGATCGAGGCGGCGGGCGCGCGGGGCGATCGAGGCCGCCGGCGATCGCGGCGGCCGCCGCCCGGGCGGGTCGTGCCGCGACGAGCTTGATGACACACAGGTATATATATGCCGCAGAGTCATCACGCTCGCCGGCGTGGGCGACGCGGCGACGGACCGGTCCGGGACGGCGCCCGGTCGGTGGGCGTGGGGGATCAGTCGCCCAGCGCGGCCAGCACCCCCCGGCGGTGCCGGAGCAGCCAGTCGTGCCAGCCGTGCACCAGCCGGACGACGCCGGCCGCCCGCAGCCGACCCATACCCGGCTCGTCCCGCTCGGCGCCGGCGTCGATGCCCCGCCAGGTGCCCTCCAGCTGGTCGAGCATCACGTCGACCAGCTCCGCCCCGGGCAGCGGCGGGCCGTCCGCGCCGGTGTAGGCGGCGCGGAGCAGGCGGGCCCGACGGCCCAGCTCGGCCGGGTCGGCGCCGTCGCCGAGCTCCGCCCAGTGCCAGGCGGCGAAGGCCACGTCCGCGATCCGCCGGCCCGGTGCGGCCCGGTCCCAGTCCAGGAAGGCGACCGGCAGCAAGCCCTGCGGGGTGTGCCGGTAGACGGTGTTCTTCGGGGACAGGTCGCCGTGGCAGACGGTCTCGGCGCCGCCGGCCAGCGGGCTGCCGGCGCACGCGTCGTGCAGTCGCCGGATCAGGACGGCCAGCCGGACCAGCGCCGGATCGGTGAAGTAGCCGGCATCCTCCCGGTCCCGCCAGGGCACCCGGCCGTCGAGGTAGCTGAGCACCTGCCGGCCGTGTTCGTCGGTGCCGAGGTGGCGGGGCGCGAGGTCGACGCCGGCCCGCTCCAGGTGCCGCAGCAGCGCGGCGACGAAGTCGCCGTTCTCCGGTGGCGTACGCCGGATGGTGTCGCCGACCCGCACCACCTCGGCGATGAACCCGCCCGGCAGGCGTTCCTCGCCGGCCCGGTCGGGGCCGTTGCCGTCAGCCGGTGGCACGGCGTCGGCCCAGTCCGGGGCGGCGGTGGCGCTCGGCGCGCCACCAGCCGCGGATCAGCACCACACTGGCGACCAGGCCGAGCGCGGCCGGGGTGGCGGCGAACCAGTTGACGTCGCCGGGGGAGGTGACCGCCGCGCCCACGGCGGCGTAGCCGAAGGCGGTCGGGGCGGAGGCGAGCACGCTGCCGACGAGGAACGGCAGGACCCGGGCGCCGGTGGTGCCGTAGCCGTAGCTGACCAGCCCGAAGCCGGCGATCGGCAGCAACCGGACGGTGACCACGCCGAGCACGCTCTGCCGGGCGAACCAGCCGTCCAGCCGGGCCAGCCGGCCGCGGACCCGCTCGGCGACGAACTCCCGGCCGAGCAGCCGGCCGACGGCGAAGCCGAGCCCGGCGGCCAGCAGCGCGGCGCACAGGGCGTAGCCGGCGCCCTCCAGCGGACCGAAGATCGCCCCGGAGGCGAGCGTGATGAACGTCCGCGGCACCAGCGCCACCAGCAGCAGCGCCCCGCCGAGGATCGCCGCGACCGGGGCCAGCGTGCCGAGCCGGTCGGCCAGGCGCGGCAGCTCGGCGACCTCGGGGCGGGGCGCCACCAGCATCAGCAGCCCGAACCCGGCGAGCAGGAACAGCAGCAGGAGGAACCGGACGGCCGACGGCTGCCCGAGCAGCCGCCGGACGGCCGGGATCATGCCCGGGCGGCGGCCACCGCGGCGCGGCGCTCGGACCGGAGCCGGTCGGACCAGGTGTCGTCCAGCGGCGGCAGCTGGTGCACGCCGGCCGCCCAGCGCAGCAGCAGGTCGGCCAGGGCCGGGTTGCGGGCCAGCGCCGGCCCGTGCGAGTACGTGCCGAGCAGCTTGCCCCGCCACGCGCCCTCGGTGGCGCCGTCGTTGCCGATGCCGGCGGTCACCCGGGCCAGCGGGGCGACCTCCGGGCCGAGGTGGGTGCGGCCGCCGTGGTTCTCGAACCCGCTCAGCGGGGGCAGGCCGAGCCGGGGGTCGATGTCGCCGGCCAGCTCGCCGACGGCCCGGGTCGGGCCCCGGTCGGAGGAGAGGTCGAGCAGCTCCAGGCCGCGGTACTGGGTGCCCTTGGCGAAGAAGGAGGTGCCGAGCAACTGGTAGCCGGCGCAGACGCCGAACACCACCGCCCCCTGGGCGACCGCCCGGTGCAGGCCGCCGTCGGCGAGCAGCCGCTGCGCGCCGAGCGCCTGGGGGCCGTCCTCGCCGCCACCGATGAGGTAGATGTCGGCGGTGGCGGGCAGCCGCTCGTCGGAGCGGACCTCCAGCACCTCCACCGGGATCCGGCGCTGGCGGGCGCGGTGGGCCAGGATCAGCGCGTTGCCCCGGTCGCCGTAGGTGGAGAGCAGGTCGGGGTAGACCCAGACGATGCGCAGGCTCTCAGTTGACACGGTCCAACTCCGCTCGGATGTCCTGGAACGCGGTGTAGTTCGCGATGACCTCCAGCCGCCCCGGGGGCGCGGTCCGGACGGCCTCGTCGAACGTCCGCACGTGCTGGAAGGGCACCTGGTTGACGTCGAGCCGGACGGCCAGGTCGTACGCCCGGTCGCCGGTGATCAGCACTTGCCGGCCGCGCAGCGGGGAGAAGTCGACGTCGAACAGCCATGAGGTGTCCAGCCCGTCGGGGTCGCGGGCGTTGATCGACAGCAGCGTCGGCGCGTCGTCGGCCATGTCGAACGCCTCCAGCCAGCTGGCCGGGTTCTTGGCCAGCAGCAGCCGGATGTTGCGCCCGTCCCGCTCCACCTGGGCGTAGCGGCCGGCGACCGAGGCGACAGTGCCCAGCTGGAGCACCGCGTCGACCGGACGGACGCCGAACTCGGCGGCGACGGCCAGCGCGGTGGCCGCGTTACCGATGTTGACCTTGCCGGGCAGCTGGAGCTTGACCTTGTGCCAGGCGCCGGTCGGGTCGACCACGCCGTCGTCCTCGACCGTCCACTGCGGCTCCGGCCGGCGCAGCGGGCAGCCGCTGCACCACCACTGCGCGCCGGAGCGCTGGATGGTCGAACCGCACTCGGGGCAGACCCAGGAGTCGTCGTGCCACCGCTGCCCGGCGCTGAACCAGGTGACCTGCGGCGGCTGGATCCGGTGGTCGTGGTTGGGCGGCGGGGACGCGGCCCAGACCACCATCGGGTCGTCGGCGTTGGCGACCACCCGTACGTCGGGGTGCTTGACCAGGGCGGCCCGCCAGAGCTGCGCCATCATGGCGACCTCCTTGGCCCGGTCGAGCTGGTCGCGGGAGAGGTTCAGCAGCGCCACCACGTGCGGCTCGGTGGCCTCCAGCACCTGCGCGAGGTAGTGCTCGTCCACCTCCAGCACCGCGTACGGGGTGCTGCCGGCCTTGGCCAGCGCCGAGGTGTGCCCGGTGGGCATGTTGGCGCCGAAGGAGTTGGTGGCGACCCGGCCCAGCACGCCGACCGCCGCGGCGGTGAGCCGGGTGGTGGTGGTCTTGCCGTTGGTGCCGGAGATGAGCGCGATGGCGCGCCCGGCCGAGAGGTGGGCGAGCAGATCCGGGTCGATCTTCAGGCCGATCCAGCCGCCGATCACCGAGCCGTCGCCCCGGCCCGCGGCCCGCGACAGGGCCGCGGCCGTCCGGGACACGGAGCTGGCCACCTTCGCCCGCAGGGGCATCTTCGCGTCCGTCACCCGAGCGAGGTTACCGGACCGGCGCCCCCGCCAGATCGCCGCCGAGGGCGAACCGTTCGGCCGGGGTGCCCCGCCGGGTGGGCCGGATCGCGCTCAGCCGGACGGAGTCGATCTATGTCGGAAAGCGGACGCGGCCGGTGGGCCCCTTTCCCCCTCCACTCCGCCCCACCCCTTTTGACGTGCGGTTTTACGCGCGGAACCGACGCGCCACGCGGGCGTTTCCGGTTGCAGGTGGAGGGAAGTGGAGTAGAGTGGGGCCCAATGGTGAGGCCGGGAGGGCCCACCGGCCCGGGGGGTCAGCGGCGCCGCGAACGCCGCTAAAGGGCGAGGGGGTTGGGCCGATGTTCCTCGGCACCCACACCCCACGCCTGGACGACAAAGGCCGGTTGATCCTTCCGGCGAAGTTCCGGGACGAGCTGGCGGGGGGTGTCGTGATCACCAAAGGGCAGGAGCGCTGCCTCTACGTCTTCCCGATGCCCGAGTTCCAGCGGATCGCGGAGCAGTTGCGCGCACAGCCGATGACCAGCAAGGCGGCCCGGGCCTACAGCCGGGTCTTCTTCGCCAGCGCCCACGACGAGGTGCCCGACAAGCAGGGCCGGGTGACCATCCCGGGCCACCTGCGGGAGTACGCCGCGCTCGACCGGGACCTGGTGGTGATCGGCGCGAGCACCCGGGTGGAGATCTGGGACAAGGCCGCCTGGGAGACCTACCTCGCCGAGAGCGAAGACGACTTCGCCGACATCGAGGAGGGGGTGCTGCCCGGCGGACTGTAGGGCGTGACGGCGCCCGACGTACTGCGAGATCTCCAGCCGCTTTCGAGTTCCTGGCACCCCTTCCCCGGTGCCAGGCGCACGATCCAGTGGAGGGCCGCGGCCCTCGGCGGGCGGGAGCGGATGGGGATCTGGCGGTACGACGGCACGGCGTCGTCCGACGACAGGACGCGGACGGAAGAACCGGTAACCAACCAGTGGGGGTCGACATGGGGGAGCTACGCGGCACACACGTGCCGGTGCTGCTCGAGCGGTGTCTCGAGTTGCTCGCCCCCGCGCTGGGCCGGGGCGGACGGACGGTCCACGTCGACGCGACGCTGGGCCTGGCCGGCCACGCCGAGGCGGTGTTGCGGGCGCATCCGGAGACGGTGCTGATCGGCCTGGACCGGGACACCGAGGCGCTCGCCCACGCGCGCGTCCGGCTGGCCCGCTTCGCCGACCGGGTCCACCTGGAGCACGCCGTCTACGACGAGCTGCCCGAGGTGCTCGACCGGCTGGGCTACCCGGGCATCGACGGGATCCTGTTCGACCTCGGAGTCTCGTCGTTGCAGCTCGACGCGCCCGACCGCGGGTTCGCGTACGCGCAGGACGCGCCGCTGGACATGCGGATGGACCAGACCCGGGGGGTGACCGCCGAGGAGGTGGTCAACACCTACTCCCACCCGGACCTGGCCCGGGTGCTGCGGGTCTACGGCGAGGAGAAGTTCGCCGGCCGGATCGCCTCGGCGATCATCCGGGAACGGGAGCGCGCTCCGATCACCTCGTCGGCCCGGCTGGCGGAGCTGGTTCGGGAGTCCATTCCGGCACCAGCCCGACGAACCGGGGGACACCCGGCAAAGAGAACGTTTCAGGCTTTAAGGATCGAGGTAAACAGGGAACTGGCAGCGCTGGAGACGGCGCTGCCGGCCGCGCTCGACCGGCTCAACGTGGGCGGCCGCATGGTGGTCCTGTCCTACCACTCGCTGGAGGACCGGCTCACCAAGGCGGCGCTCGCCGAGCGGGTCCGCAGCAAGGGCCCGATCGACCTCCCGGTCGAACTCCCCGGGTCCGGTCCGACGTTCCGGCTGCTCAGCCGGGGCGCCGAACTGCCGGGGGAGGTGGAGGTCGCCGCGAACCCGCGCGCCGCTTCGGTGCGGTTGCGGGCCGCGGAGCGCATCGACCCGAACGCCGAGCAGCAGGGGCGGACCGACCGCGAACGGTCCCGCCGCCGCGTCAAGGCGATGCACCAACCGGGGACGGGGTCGACCGCGGCAACCGCGGGGGACCCCGGGGGACGGGACAGGGACGGACGTAGAGGGGGAGGGACATGAGCATAGACAAGCGCGACCGCCGGGACGTGACCGGCGGCGGGCAGCGCGCACCGCGGTCGGGGGGCCGGACCGCGGCGGAGCGGGCCACGCGCGTCGGGACCGGCGCTCCGGTCAAGGAGCGGGTGAACCGGCTGGGGGAGACTCGCGCCCGGGGGGCGCGCGAGTTCCCGACCCAGGGCAGCGCCGCGCTGCGGCCGGCGGAGCGGGGCACCGCCACGGCGGCCCGTCCGCCGCGGCTGCGGGTGGCGCCGCCGCCGCCGGTGCGGGTGCCGCGGGCGCCGTTCGCGGCGCTGATCGTGGTGCTGGTGGTCGGTGGGGTGCTCGGCATCCTGCTGGTCAACACGAAGATCAACGAGAACGCGTTCCGGCTGGAGCGGCTGCAGCAGCAGCAGGCCCAGCTCGACCTGGAGCAGCAGCAGCTGAAGAAGCAGATCGCCGACGCGGAGGCGCCGGGCAACCTGGAGGCCGCGGCCAAGGGCCTCGGCCTGGTCGAGGCGGGCGAGCCGGCGTACATCCGGCTGCCGGACGGCCAGCTGATCGGCGTGCCGCAGCCGGCCGACGGCGAGCCGTCGATCACCAGCCAGCAGGGCTCGGGGGGCTAGGACGGTGCCCCCGAGATCGGACGAACCGCGCCGGGACGCCACGGGCTCCCGGCGCGGCTCGTCGCGTGCCAGCGGTGGCCGGGGCACCGACCGTACGGCCGAGCCGGGCGTCGGCGGCATCTCCGACGCCCGGGCGTACACCCCCCGGGGGCGCACCATCCGGGAAGGGGCGGCCCGGGCCGACCGCGAGGAGCGGACCGGCCGCCCGGAACAGCGGCGCACCCCGCGCAGCACCCGTTCCGGCGACCCGTTCCGGCCCGCGCTCCAGGTGCTCGACGGCGGCCGGACCGGGGCCACCCGGGCGGGCCGGCGGGACGCGACCGGCGGCCGGGCCGGCGTCGTCCGCACCGTCACGCCGCGCGCACCGCGCGAGCCCTTCGACGACGAGCCACCGGCGGCGCCGCGCCGCCGGGCCACCCCGCGCCGGCCGGACCGGGCAGCCGTCCGGCGTCCGTCGCGCAAGCCGCGCCGCCCGCCGAAGCTGGCCGACCCGGGCCGCCGGCTGCGGCTGGGCACCGTGCTGACCCTGGCGCTCTTCGCCACCATCGGCATCCGGCTGGTCTACCTGCAGGCCGTGGAGACCCCGGCGTACGCGGGCGGCGGCGTCGCCGACCGCACCCGTACGGTCACCCTGCCCGCGCCCCGGGGCGCGATCTACGACCGGGACGGCGCCGAGCTGGCGCACAGCGTGGAAGCCCGCTACGTCTACGCCGACCCGACCCAGATCAAGGATCCGCAGGCCACCGCGAAGGCGCTCTCGCCGCTGCTCGGCATCCCCGCCTCGGAGTTGGCCGGGCGGATGGCCCCGCGCAAGCGCCCGGACGGGGTCTGGTCGCAGTTCGAGTACCTGGCCCGCGGGGTCGAGATCGAGCGGGCCCGGCGGATCATGGAACTGAAGCTGCCCGGCATCAACACCCACCGCGACGAGCGGCGCGAGGTGCCCGGCGGCGACCTGGCCGCCAACCTGATCGGTTTCACCAGCGAGGACATGAACGGCCTGGAGGGGCTGGAGGCCCGCTACGACGACCTGCTGCACGGCGAGGACGGCAAGCGGGTCTACGAGGTCGGCCTGGGTGACCTGGCCGCCCCGATCCCCGGCGGCTACAGCCGCACCACCCCGCCCAAGCCGGGCAGTTCGCTCCAGCTCACCATCGACCGTGACCTCCAGTTCAAGGTGCAGCGGATCCTCAGCGAGGCGATGGCGCAGAGCAAGGGCAGCACCGGCGCCGCCGTGGTGATCGAGGTGGCCACCGGGGAGGTGCTGGCCCAGGCCAGCCACCCGACCTACAACGCCGCGAAGCCCCTGCCCAGCGACCCGGCCGACCGGGAGGACGCGGCCACCAGCTTCGTGGTGGACCCGGGCTCGGTGCACAAGGCGATCACCTTCGGCGCGGCGTTGCAGGAGGGGGTGATCACCCCGGACACCACGCTGCCGATCGCGAACAGCATCAAGAAGGGCGACACCTGGTTCTCCGACACCCACCCGGCGAACGGGCGGCGGATGACCCTGCCCGGGATGATGGCGTACTCGTCGAACGTCGGGACCATCGAGATCGCCGAGAAGCTCGGCCGGGAGCGGCTGATCGACTACCAGCGCCGGTTCGGGCTCGGCCAGGCCACCGGGGTGGGCATGCCCGGCGAGGCCACCGGCCGGCTGCTGCCCGCCGACGAGTGGAGCGAGTCGTCGCACGGGTCGGTGCCGATCGGGCACAGCGTGGACGCCACGCCGCTGCAGATGGCCGCCGCGTACGCGGCCATCGCCAACAACGGCACCTACGTCCAGCCGCACCTGATCAAGGAGGTGATCGGGCCGGACGGCAAGCGCACGCCCGGCAAGGCGCCGGTCACCCGGTCGGTGCTCAGCCCGGAGAACGCGGCCGCGCTGCGCACCATCCTGGAGGCGGTGACCACCGTCGACGGCGCCACCGGCACGGCGGCGGCGATCCCGGGTTACCGGGTCGCCGGCAAGACCGGCACCGGCTGGCGGCTGGTCGACGGGGAGAAGCAGCCCGGCGAGGTGGCCTCGTTCATCGGGATGGCCCCGGCCGAGCAGCCCCGGTACGTGATAGCGGTCTTCGCGCACACCCCGGCCGGCGGGGGCGGCGACATCGCCGCCCCGGCGTTCCGCGAGATGATGCAGTTCACCCTGCACCACTACCGGGTGCCGCCGTCCGCCGCCGGCAAGGCGCCGAAGTTCACGGTCTATCCCCGCTGACCAGGCATGGCGGGACATCATCGGTGAGTGCGGACGAACCACCGGGGCGGCTGTGCGGCCGGAACCGGACGACCGGGTAGGGTCTGACGCCGTGCCCGGCAATCCTCGCCCCCGTACCGTGATCGGCACCCGGCTCGGCGATCTCGCCGCCCGGCTGGCCGTGGAACCTCCGGCCGACACCGCCGATCCAGTGGTGACCGGCATCACCCACGCCAGCCAGGAGGTCCGCCCCGGCGACCTGTACGCGGCGCTGCCCGGCGCCCGCCGGCACGGCGCGGAGTTCACCGCCGCCGCGGCGGCGGCCGGGGCGGTGGCCGTGCTGACCGACCCGGCGGGCGCGCCCGCGGCGGCCGAGGCCGGCCTGCCCGCGCTGGTGGTGCCCGACCCGCGGGCCGCGCTCGGCGCCCTGGCCTCCGCGGTCTACGGCGACCCGACCGAGGGGCTGACCGTGATCGGGGTGACCGGCACCGCCGGCAAGACCTCCACCGCCTACCTGGTCGAGTCCGGGCTGCGCGCCGCCGGCCACACCACCGGCCTCATCGGCACCGTGGAGACCCGCCTCGGCGACCTGCGGATCGACAGCGTGCGCACCACGCCGGAGGCCACCGACCTGCACGCCATGCTGGCCGCCGCCCGCGAGCGCGGGGTCACCGCGGTGGTCATGGAGGTGTCCAGCCACGCGCTGGCCATGGGCCGGGTCGGCGGGGTGCGGTTCACCGTCGGCGGCTACACCAACTTCGGCTCCGACCACCTGGACTTCCACGCCGACTCGGCGGACTACTTCGCGGCCAAGGCGCAGCTCTTCGACGGCCGGTGCGCGGTGGAGGTGCTCAACCACGACGACCCGGCGCTGCGGCCGCTGTTCAAACCGGCCACGGTGAGCTACTCCGCGGCCGGCGACACCGCCGCCACCTGGTGGGCCGACGGCATCGGCGGCGAGGGGTACGCCCAGCACTTCACCGCGCACGGCCCGGACGGCCTGGTGCTGCCCGCCGGCGTGGCGCTGCCCGGCCGGCACAACGTCGCCAACGCCCTGCTGGCCATCGCCATGCTGGTCGCCGCCGGGGTGGACCCGGCCACCGCGGCCGCCGGGGTGGCCGCCTGCGGCGGGGTTCCCGGGCGGCTGGAACTGGTGGCCGACGGCCCCGTGCGCGGGGTGGTCGACTACGCGCACAAGGCGGACGCGATCGTGGCCGCGCTGGCCGCCCTGCGGGAGCTCAGCGCGGGCCGGCTGATCTGCGTGATCGGTGCCGGCGGCGACCGGGACCGGGGCAAGCGCCCGGTGATGGGGGCCGCCGCGGCGGAGGGAGCCGACGTGGTGCTGGTGACCGACGACAACCCGCGCACCGAGGACCCGGCGGCGATCCGCGCCGAGGTGCTCGCCGGCGCCCGGGGGGCCGGCACGGCGGCCCGGATCGAGGAGGTCGGCGACCGCCGGGCGGCGATCGACGCGGCGGTCGCGCTGGCCGAGCCGGGCGACGTGGTCGCACTGCTCGGCAAGGGCCACGAACGCGGGCAGGAGGTCGGCGGCGAGGTGCTCCCGTTCGACGACCGCACCGAGCTGGCCGACGCGCTGCGCGCCCGGTTCGGCGACCTGGCGGGGCACCGGTGATCCCGCTCAGCCTGGCCGAGGTCGCCTCGGCGGTCGACGGCCGGCTGGTGGCCGCCGACCCGGACGTCCGGGTGACCGGACCGGTCGAGTTCGACTCGCGCAAGGTGTCCGCCGGCGCGCTCTTCGTCGCCTTCCCCGGCGAGAAGGTGGACGGGCACGACTACGCCGCGGCGGCGGTCGAGGCCGGCGCGGTGGCGGTGCTCGGCACCCGGGAGGTGCCGGGCGTGCCGATGGTGCTGGTCGGCGACGCGCTCGCCGCGATGGGCCGGCTGGCCCGCGCGGTGGTGGACCGGCTGCCCGGGCTCACCGTTGTCGGGTTGACCGGTTCGTCCGGCAAGACCACCACCAAGGACCTGATCGCCCAGCTCGCCGCGCGGCTCGGCCCGACGGTCGCCCCGCCCGGCTCGTTCAACAACGAGCTGGGGCACCCGTACACGGCGTTGCAGGCCGGGCCGGAGACCCGCTACCTGGTGATGGAGAAGGGCGCCCGCGGGGTGGGGCACGTTCGCTACCTGTGCGACGTGGTGCCGCCGCGGATCTCCGTGGTGCTCAACGTCGGCGTGGCGCACATCGGCGAGTTCGGCTCGCGGGAGACCATCGCGCTGGCCAAGGGGGAACTGGTCGAGGCGCTGCCGGCGGACGGGCTGGCGGTGCTCAACGCCGACGACCCGTTGGTGGACGCGATGGCGACGCGTACCGTCGCCCGGGTGGTCCGGTACGGCGAGGCGGCGGACGCGGACATCCGGGCCGTCGACGTGACGCTGGACGAGCGCGGCCGGCCGGCGTACACCCTGGTGACCCCGGAGGGGGACGCGCCGGTGCGGCTCGGGCTGACCGGGCGGCACCAGGTGTCGAACACCCTGGCCGCCGCGGCGGTGGCCCGCGAGCTGGGCATGCCGCTGACCGAGCTGGCCATCGCGCTGGGCGAGCTGGGGACGGTCTCCACCCGCCGGATGGACGTCTTCGAGCGTCCCGACGGGGTGACCGTGATCGACGACTCGTACAACGCCAACCCCGCCTCGATGGCCGTCGCGCTGCGTGCGCTGGCCGGCATCGGACGGGGCCGGCGTACCCTCGCGGTGCTCGGCTACATGGCCGAGCTGGGCCCGTTCGAGCACGACGGGCACGCCGAGGTGGGCCGGCTCGCTGCCGAGCTGGGCGTGGACCGGGTGCTCGTGGTGGGTGAGCCGGCCGCGCCGATCCACGAGGGCGCGACATCGGTAAGTGACTGGGGAGGAGAGTCGGTGCTGCTCACCGATCAGGCGGCGGCCGTCGAGGTGCTGCGGAGCGAGCTACGGCCGGGCGACGTCGTCCTGGTGAAGGGCTCCCGGTACCGCACCTGGGAGGTGGCCGACGCGCTGCGCGCGGACGCCGGGAACGGGACCGGGGAGAGCGCCGGGAGCGCGAGGAGTGAGCTTGCGAGCCCCGCAGTCGCGACCGAGGGTGGCACCGCATGAGGGCGGTGATCGTCGCCGTCGGGGTCGCCTTCCTGATCTCGCTGTTCTGCACCCCGATCGCGATCAAGGTGTTCACCCGGCTCAAGGCCGGCCAGCCGATCCGGGCCGAGGGCCCGGCCATGCACCAGGGCAAGAAGGGCACGCCGACGATGGGCGGCGTGGTCTTCATCCTGGCCACTGTCATCGCGTACGTGGCCGGGCACCTCGCCCTGACCACCCTGCCGGACCAGCAGATCGCCCAGGTCGAGCCGACCATCACCGCGCTGGTGCTGCTGGGGCTGATGGTGTTCTCCGGCGCGGTCGGCTTCATCGACGACTTCCTGAAGGTGCGCAAGCGGCACAGCGGCGGGTTGAACAAGCGCGGCAAGCTGCTCGGCCAGATCCTGGTCGGCGCGGTCTTCGGGGTGGTGGCGCTCTACTTCCCGAGCACCATGACCGACGCCTCCGGCGCGGTGACCAACACCGAGACCGTCGGCAGCACCACGCTCAGCTTCATCCGGGACATCCCGGCGCTGGACGTCACCAAGGTCGGCGCGGTGGTCATCTTCATCTTCGTGGTGATGGCCGCGACCAACGGGGTGAACCTCACCGACGGTCTCGACGGCCTGGCCACCGGCGCCTCGGTGATGGTCCTCGCGGCGTACGCGCTGATCGCGTTCTGGCAGTACCGGCACTGGTGCGCCGACCCGAACTACACCCAGGACTACTGCTACACGGTCCGCGACCCGCTGGAGATCGCGCTGATCGCCGGCGCCGCCGCCGGGGCCTGCGTGGGCTTCCTGTGGTGGAACACCTCACCGGCGCGGATCTTCATGGGCGACACCGGCGCGCTCGGCCTCGGCGGGCTGATCGCCGGCATGGCGATGTCCACCCGGACGATCCTGCTGCTGCCGATCATCGGCGGGCTCTTCGTCATCATCACGATGTCGGTGGTCATCCAGATCATCTCGTTCCGCACCACCGGCAAGCGGGTGTTCCGGATGTCGCCGTTGCAGCACCACTTCGAGCTCGCCGGCTGGAGCGAGGTCAACATCGTGGTGCGCTTCTGGATCATCGCCGGTATCGGCGTGGCCATCGCCCTCGGCCTCTTCTACAGCGAGTTCCTCGCCGCCGTCACCTGATCGGTTCCCGCCGATCTTGCACTTTCAGCCCGTGGAATGCCCGGTTCTGCGGCCTTCGCCCGGGCGCCAAGTGCAAGATCGGCGAGAGGAGGGGGTGCCGACACGCCGACCGGGCGGTTGCGGGGGTGGTGGCCCCCGGGAACCGCGATGATGTCGGGGTGGGGGAGGCGCGAGGAACCGAGGGCACGGCCGGAACCAGGACGCGGACGGCGGCGGGCGGGACGCGTACCGCCGAGGCGGCCGGGACGCCGCGCGGGCCGGACGAGCCGGGCGGGCCGGCGGCGCTGCGCGGACTGGACGCCGCCGGCGGGCTGGCCGCGCTGCGTGGCCTGCTGGACCGGCCGCTGGCCTCGTACTACCTGCTGCTCTCCAGCGCCGGGCTGCTGCTGCTGATCGGCCTGACCATGGTCTTCTCGGCCACCAGCGTCAAGGACTACGCCGAGAACGGCAACGCCTCCGCCTCGCTCACCAAGCAGGCGATCTTCGCGGTGATCGGCATCGGCGCCTTCTGGGCCTGCCAGCGGCTGCCGGCGACCACCTACCGGTCGCTGGGCCGGCCGCTGCTCTTCACCGCCATCGGGCTGCTGCTGGTGCTCAACCTGCTGCTCGCCTACGCCCGGCTGACCGGCCAGGACTCCGCCCGGATCGGCCCGATCGAGGCCCGGCTGCTCTGGTTGTTCATCGGCGGCGTCCAGGTGCAGCCCTCCGAGCTGGCCAAGTTCGCCCTGGTGCTGTGGGGCGCGCACGTGATCGCCCGCAAGGGCGCCGCGCTGGGCTGGTGGCGGGAGCTGGCCACCCCGCTCTTCCCGGTGGTCGGGCTGCTCTTCGTGCTGGTCGGCTACAACGACCTGGGCACCATGCTCTGCCTGCTGGCGCTGGTGATCGGCCTGCTCTGGGCGGCCGGGGTCCGGCTGCGGGTGTTCGGCGCGCTGTCGGTGTTCGGGCTGATCGGCGTGGGCCTGCTGATCGCGGTCGCCTCACTCGGCGCCGGCTCCGGCGAGCGGGGCGAGGAGAACTACCGGTTCGCCCGGCTGATGTCCTTCTTCAACCCGCCCGCCCCGGAGGACTGCAAGCTGGAGGGCTGCTACCAGATCTTCCAGGGGCGGCTGGCCATCGAGCACGGCGGCTGGTTCGGCGTCGGGCTCGGCAAGAGCAGCCTGAAGTGGAACTGGCTGCCGGAGGCGCACAACGACTTCGTCTTCGCGATCATCGCCGAGGAACTCGGCGTGGTCGGCTGCGCGGTGGTGCTCACCCTGTTCGCCGTGCTGGCGTACACCGGGCTGCGCATCGCCCGCCGGGTGGACGACCCGTTCCGCCGGCTCGCGGCCACCGCGGTGACCACCTGGCTGGTCAGCCAGGCGGTGATCAACGTGGGTGGCGTGGTCGGGCTGCTGCCGATCACCGGCCTGCCGCTGCCGTTCATCTCCGACGGCGGCAGCGCCCTGGTCGTCACGCTCGCCGCGGTCGGCATGCTGGCGTCCTTCGCCCGGGCGGAACCCGACGCGGCCAGAGCACTGCATGCCCGTCCGCCGGCCCGATGGGTCCGACTAGTCTGGGCCCCGTTGCCACCGCTTCCCGCGCGGCGCCGCCGGACGGCGACGCCGCCGGCCGCCCGAGGGTCCGTGCCCCGGGCGCGGGAGCGGCGGCAGGACGACCAGGCCGCACCGCGCGGCGTCCGGGCGACCCGGACCCGCGGCCGGTCGGCGGACGAGAGGAGACGCTGATGGGTCCGCTGCGTTCGGTGGTGCTCGCGGGAGGTGGCACCGGGGGGCACATCTACCCGCTGCTCGCCTTCGCCGACTGCCTGCGCCGACACGACCCCCGCGTCCGGATCACCTGTCTCGGCACACCCAAGGGGCTGGAGAACGAGCTGATCCCGCCGCAGGGCTACGACCTGCGCCAGATCCCCGCCTACCAGCTGCCCCGGTCGGTCAACATGAACCTGGTGAAGACCCCGGGCCGGATGTGGACCGCGGCCCGCGCCGCGGGCAAGGTGATCGACGAGGTGCGCGCCGACGTGGTGGTGGGCTTCGGCGGGTACGTCTCGGTGCCGGCCTACCTGGCCGCCTGGCGCCGCGAGCTGCCGATCGTGATCCACGAGGTGAACGTCCCGCCGGGCGTGGCCAACCGGCTCGGCATGAAGTTCACCAAGCACGTGGCGGTCGGCTTCCCGCACCAGCCGGCGCAGGCCGAGTCGCTGCGCGACGCCCGGGTGGTCGGCGTGCCGCTGCGCCAGCGCATCGCCGGGCTGGACCGGGCCGCGCTGCGCGACGCCGCGCGGGCGCACTTCGGGCTCCGCCCCGACCTGCCGGTGCTCTTCGTCGCCGGCGGCTCGCAGGGCGCCCGGTCGATCAACCTCGCGGTCTCCGGTGCGGCCAAGGAACTGGCCCGGCACGGGGTGCAGGTGCTGCACGTGATGGGCGCCCGCAACGAGCCGGTGCCGATCCCCACCGACCTGCCGGTGCCGTACGTCACCCTGCCCTACCTGTCCGAGATGGAGCTCGGCTACGCCGCAGCCGACCTGATGCTGGGCCGGGGCGGGGCGATGACCTGCGCCGAGGTGGCCGCGATCGGCCTGCCCGCGATCTACGTGCCCTACCCGCACAGCAACCAGGAGCAGAAGCGCAACGCGCTGCCCGTGGTGGAGGCCGGCGGCGGGCTGCTCGTCGACGACGCCGAGCTGACCCCGGACTGGCTGGAGCGCACGGTGATCCCGCTGATCCGCGACCCGCACCGGCTCGCCGCGATGGGCGCCGCCGCGGCCGCGTACGGGCGGCGCGACGGCGACGAGGCGCTGCTCGACTTCGTCTACGAGGCGGTGTCCCGATGAGCCGGTACGCCGCGACTGGAAGGCAGCTGTCATGAACACCGCGCAGTTCACCCCGGCCGGCACGCTCACCGCGGAGGACCTGGGCACCATCCACCTGATCGGGGTCGGTGGCGTCGGCATGAGCGGGCTGGCCCGGCTCTTCCTCACCCGGGGCATCCCGCTCTCCGGCAGCGAGCTGCGCGAGTGGCCCTCGCTGGCCGGCCTGCGCGCGCTCGGCGGCACCATCCACATGACCCACGAGGCGAGCAACCTCGACGGCGTGGACACGGTTGTCTACTCGTCGGCCATCCCGCAGGACCACCTGGAACTGGTGGAGGCGCGCCGGCGCGGGTTGCGGGTGCTGCACCGCTCGGAGGCGCTCGCGGCGGCGATGACCGGCCGGCGCACGGTGGCGGTCGCCGGCACCCACGGCAAGACCACCACCACCTCGATGGTCACCATGGTGCTCCAGCAGGCCGGGACGGACCCGTCCTTCGTGATCGGCGGGGAGATCTCCGAGGTCGGCTCCGGCGCGCACCACGGCACCGGCGAGTACTTCGTGGTGGAGGCGGACGAGAGCGACCGGTCCTTCCTCATCTACCGCCCGTACGTCTCGATCATCACCAACGTCGAGGCGGACCACCTGAACACCTACGGCGACCTGGCCAACCTGGAGGCGACCTTCGCCGAGTTCGCCCGGCTCACCGACCCGGACGGGTTCATCATCACCTGCGCCGACGACCCGGGCGGGCGGCGGCTGGCCGAGACGCTGCGCGCCGAGGGGCGCCGGGTGCACACCTACGGCGAGGCGGCCGACGCCGACCTGCGGCTGACCGAGATGGCCTCGTCGGCCCGGGGCGTGCGCTACCTCGCCGGCATCGACGGGCGGTCGCTGGGCGAGTTCCGGCTGCCGGTGCCGGGCCGGCACATGGGGCTGAACAGCGCCTCCGCGGTGCTGGCCGCGTACCTGCTGGAGCTGCCGCTGGAGGCGGCGGAGGCCGCGCTGGCGGTCTTCCCCGGCGTGCGGCGGCGCTTCGAGCGCAAGGGCGTCGCGGACGACGTGCTGGTCTACGACGAGTACGCCTACCACCCCACCTCGATGACGCTGGCGTTGCGGACGCTGCGCGAGGTGGCCGGCGACGGCCGGCTGATCGTGGTGTTCCAGCCCTACCGGCTCTACCGCACCCGCGACCTCCAGGCGGAGATCGCCGAGGCGCTGGCCATCGCCGACGAGCTGGTGCTGCTGGAGGTCTTCGGCCCCGGCGAGCTGCGCCAGCCGGGGGAGGGGTCGGCGGCGCTGATCGAGGCGGTGCCGCTGCCGGCGGAGCGGAAGGTCTTCGTCGACTCCTGGGAGGCGGCGCCGGCGGAGGTGGCCCGCCGGGCCCGGCCGGGTGACGTGGTGGTGACCATGGGCGCCCCGCCGATCTCGCTGATGGGCGACCAGTTGTTGGCGGAGTTGGCGGCGCGGCGCGGTGGCCCGGCCGTGGACACCCCGCCGATCGGCGGGGTGGTCCCGGACGGCACGGCGCCGACGGCGGGATGAGTCCCGGCCCGGCCCGGGGACGGACCAGCGGCGCGGACGGTGGCGCCGGCCGGCGCGGTCCGGTCCGGCGCTGGCAGCTGGTCCGGGCCGGCAGTGACGCGGTGCCCGCGTCCACCCGCCGGTTCATGGCCCGGGCGCGGCGGCGGCGGATGCGCGCGGCGCTGCCCTGGGCGGTGGCCGCGGGCGTGCTGGCGCTGGCCGGGCTGGTCGCCTGGACGCTGCTCGGCACCGGGCTGTTCGGGGTGCGCGAGGTCCGCGTCGAAGGCGCCGACCTGGTGACCCCGGTGGAGGTACGCGACGCCGCCGGGGTGCCCGACGACGCCCCGCTGGCCACCGTGGACCTGGCCGCCGTGGCGCGGCGGATCGGCGCGCTGCCGCCGGTGGAGCGGGTGACCGTGTCCCGGGACTGGCCGGACGCGCTGGTGGTCCGGGTGACCGAACGCACCGGCGTGGCGGTGGTGCCGCGGGGCGAGGAGTTCCTGGTGGTCGACGCGGCCGGGGTGGTGTTCCGGACGCTGCCGCGACGCCCGGCGCAGCTGCCCCTGGTCCGGGTCGCCGATCCCGGGCCGGCCGACCCGGGCACCCGGGCCGCGCTGGACGTGCTCGCCGCGCTCACCCCGCAGTTGCGCGCCCAACTGGTGGACGTGACCGTGGAGAGCCTGGCCCGGATCAACCTGCGGCTGCGCGACGACCGGACGGTCGTCTGGGGGGACGCCACCCGGGGCGCGGACAAGGCCCGGGTGGCCACCTCGCTGCTGGGTCGCAAAGCCGACACCATCGACGTCAGCGCGCCGGACGTGGTGACCTTCCGGTGAGCCGCCGGTCAGCGTGGCGGGCGGGCCGGTCCGCCCGACGTGACCCGTTCCGCTCCGGGCGGCGACACGCCGGGCAGGTCCTTGGCTCATCGCGCGGGGGCGCTTACGTTGCCCCGAAGAGGATCAGTGGTTGACATAACTGTAAGCCTCTAGTAGAGGGTGAGGGTTCACCCCTGACCCTCCACTGAGGACAGCTGTCGTCGACCGTTGGTCTGGCCACGCCGTACCGGGTCGGGGCGAAGCCAATCTCGAAGGGAAAGGACCGGAGATGACACCTCCGCACAACTACCTGGCGGTCATCAAGGTCGTCGGCATCGGGGGTGGCGGCGTCAACGCCGTCAACCGGATGATCGAGGTTGGGCTCAAGGGCGTCGAGTTCATCGCGATCAACACCGACGCGCAGGCGCTGCTGATGAGCGACGCCGACGTCAAGCTGGACGTCGGCCGCGAGCTGACCCGCGGCCTGGGCGCCGGGGCGAACCCGGACGTCGGCAAGAACGCCGCCGAGGACCACCGGGACGAGATCGAGGAGGTGCTCAAGGGCGCCGACATGGTCTTCGTGACCTGCGGCGAGGGCGGCGGCACCGGCACCGGCGGGGCGCCCGTGGTGGCGAACATCGCCCGCAAGCTCGGCGCGCTGACCATCGGTGTGGTGACCCGGCCGTTCTCCTTCGAGGGCAAGCGCCGCCAGGTGCAGGCCGAGGCCGGCATCGACGAGCTGCGCAACCAGTGCGACACGCTGATCGTCATCCCGAACGACCGGCTGCTCGCGCTCGGTGACCGCAACATCAGCATGATGGACGCCTTCCGCACCGCCGACCAGGTGCTGCTCTCCGGTGTCCAGGGCATCACCGACCTGATCACCACCCCGGGTCTGATCAACCTGGACTTCGCCGACGTCAAGAGCGTGATGAGCGGGGCGGGCAGCGCGCTGATGGGCATCGGCAGCGCCCGGGGCGAGAACCGCGCGGTCGAGGCGGCCGAGGCGGCCATCTCCAGCCCGTTGCTGGAGCAGAGCATGGACGGCGCGCGCGGCGTGCTGCTCTCCATCGCGGGCGGCTCCGACCTGGGCCTGTTCGAGATCAACGACGCGGCTCAGCTGGTCACCGACGCGGCCCACCCGGACGCCAACATCATCTTCGGCGCGGTGATCGACGACGCGCTCGGCGACGAGGTGCGGGTCACCGTCATCGCGGCCGGGTTCGACGGCGGTGCGCCGGCGTACAAGGCGGCCGAGCCGGCCCGCAAGACCAACCAGAACCAGCCCGCGCAGCAGAGCGCCCCGGTCTCGCCGCCGGCCACCATGCCGGCGCCGCCGCAGTCGCCGCGCCGGGTGCTCTTCGACGACGTCGACGTGCCCGACTTCCTCAAGAACGGGTCCTGAGCCGGGTCCATGAGCGAGCGCAGCGAGCGAATCATCAAGCTCGGCGCGAGGGTGTCTCGTGCCGGCGCGCAGCGCAGCGGAGTGCCGGCATGAGCGAGCGCAGCGAGCGAATCATCAAGCTCGGCGCGAGGGTGTCTCGTGCCGGCACGCAGCGCAGCGGAGTGCCGGCATGAGCGAGCGCAGCGAGCGAATCATCAAGCTCGGCGCGAGGGTGCCTCGTGCCGGCACGCAGCGCAGCGGAGTGCCGGCATGAGCGACGGCAACGCCTCGGTGCGCCCCGACCGGCGCGCCGAACTCGCGGCCGGCCTGGCTCGGGTGCGGGCCAGGATCGCCGACGCCTGCGCCGCCGCGGGGCGGGACCGGGCCGAGATCACGATGATCGCGGTGACCAAGACGTACCCGGCCGGCGACGTGGTCGCGCTGGCCGGGCTCGGCGTCACCGACGTGGGGGAGAACCGGGACCAGGAGGCGGCGCCCAAGGCCGTCGAGGTGGCCGCCGCCGGGGTGACCCCGCGCTGGCACTTCGTCGGCCGGTTGCAGCGCAACAAGGCGCGCTCGGTGGTCCGGTACGCCGACGCGGTGCACTCGGTGGACAGCGTCCGGCTGGCCCGGGCGCTGGACGCGGCGTCGGCGGCCGGCCGGGACCGGCCGCTGGGCGTGCTGGTCCAGGTCAGCATCGACGGCGACGCGGCCCGGGGCGGCGCGCTGCCCGGCTCGGCCGACCCGGACGTCGGGCTCGACCGGGTGGCCGAGGCGGTCGCCGGCGCCGACGCGCTGCGGCTGACCGGCCTGATGGCGGTGGCGCCGCTGGGCTGGGAACCGGAGCGGGCGTTCGCCCGGTTGGCCGAGCTGGCCGCCGCGTTCCGGTCGGTCCATCCGGGAGCCACCGCGTTGTCGGCCGGAATGAGTGGCGACCTGGAAGTCGCGATCGGATACGGCGCGACACATGTCCGCGTGGGTAGCGCGTTGCTCGGAATGCGCCCCACGCTGCGGTAGCCTGACCGCGGAAGAAGCAAATTACATCGGTGTTGTTTCGGGAACGGCTTTCCTTTGCCGGGGGTCGTGACACGCGACGCGAATCGCGTGCCAGGGGATTGCCGTTCCGGTCCGGTGGGCAGGAATGTTCCACTCGCGACAAGGCGACACGGCACGGGGGCGTGTGCCGCACGGCGGACGGAAGGGCGCGGGATGGGTGCACTGCGCAAGGCGGGGGTCTGGCTCGGTCTGGTCGAGGAGGACGACGAGCGGGCCTACGACGACGGTGGCTACGACAAGGGTGGCTACCGCGAATCGCGCTACCGGCAGAGCCGGTACGCCGAGGAGTTCGCCGACGACGACGAGGACGACGCCGAGGAGCCGCCGGCGCCGCGGCCCCGGTCGAGCGACCGTGGCCGGCTCGCCGAGCGGTCCGGCGGGCGGGCCGGCGACACCGAGCGCGCCGAGGCCGAGCGGCCGGAGCGGTCCAGCGTACGGTCGATCACCCGGTCGACGGCGGGCGAGCCCTCCGGGGCGCTGACCTACCACACCCGGGACAACCTCGCGCTGGCGCCGCAGGTGCAGCCCCGGGAGCGGGCCGTGGTGGCCGAGGAGGAGCAGCGGTACCAGATCACCACGCTGCACCCGACCACCTACCGCGAGGCGCGCACCATCGGCGAGCACTTCCGCGACGGCGTTCCCGTGATCATCAACCTCACCGAGATGGACGAGGCGGATGCCCGCCGTCTGGTGGACTTCGCCGCCGGGCTGGCCTTCGGCCTGCGCGGTACGATCGAGCGCGTGACCAACCGGGTGTTCCTGCTCTCACCGGCCAACGTCCAGGTCACCGCGGAGGACAAGGCCAAGATCGCTGAGGGTGGCTTTTTCAGTCTGAGTTGACCCCGGCCAACCGAGGGACGTCGCCTGTCGTGTTGTCGATCCTGTTGCAGGTCCTGTACCTGATCGTCTATGTCTTCCTGCTCCTTCTTCTGTCCCGGTTTGTCCTGAGCGCCGTGCTCCAGTACGGCCGCCGGTGGCAGCCGGGGCGTGGGGCATCGGCGGGACTGGAATCCGTGTGGAGCGTCACTGATCCCCCTCTCAGCGCGTTGAGGCGTGTGATCCCTCCGCTGCGAATTGGTACCGTGAGCATCGACCTGGCCTCCCTTGTGCTCCTGGTTATCCTGTTCGTGCTGATGAGGTTTGTGTTAGAGCCGGCGATCATCAGGACCGCCTGATGACCGACGCGCTATCGCGGCCGCAACTGACCCGAGGAGTTTCGATGCCGCTGACCCCGGCCGACGTGCACAACGTCGCCTTCAAGAAGCCGCCGATTGGCAAGCGGGGCTATGACGAGGAGGAGGTCGACGCCTTCCTGGACGAGGTCGAGCGCGAGCTCGCCCGTCTCATCGAGGAGAACAACGAGCTGCGCGCCCAGGTGGAGCGCGGCGGCCGTGGCGGCGCTCCGGCGGGCCCCGGCGGCGACGCCCGACTCGCGGCGGAGCTCAACGACGTCAAGGCCCAGCTCGACCGGGTGCAGCGCGACAAGGCGGCGGCCGAGCAGGCCGCCCGGGCGATGCAGGCGGAGCTGGAGCAGGTGCGCGCGGCCGGTGGGCCGGCGGCCGTCGGCGACGGCGAGCAGCAGGCGCTGCGGGTGCTGATGATGGCCCAGCGGACGGCCGACGACCACGTCTCGGACGCCCGTCGCGAGGCCGACCAGCTGCTCTCCGAGGCCCGCTCGAAGGCCGAGGAGGTCACCCGTGAGGCGCGCGCCAAGGCCGACGCGCTCGAGCGGGACGCCCGGCAGCGGCACCAGGAGGCCATGGGCGGCCTGGACGCCAAGCGCACCGCGCTGCAGAAGCACATCGAGGAGCTGAAGCAGTTCGAGCGGGAGTACCGCACCCGCCTCAAGGCATACCTGGAGAGCCAGCTGCGCGACCTCGACGGTCGTGGCCAGGGCCTGGAGGCCGAGCTGACCCGCACCGAGGGCAACCGGGCCGCCGGTGGCAACGGTCTGGCCGCGGCGGGTCTCGCCGGCTCCTACGGCGGCGGTCGCTCCGGCGCGCTGGAAGCCGGTCGCTGACACCGGTCGGCGACCGCCCCTGACGGCGGTCGCCGGCCTCGCTCATCGGTACGGACGCGGCGGGGGTGAGCCGTGATAGTCGCCAGTCTCCTGCTCATCCTCGTCGCGGTGGTGCTGCTGGTGCTGGGCCTGGCCGGTGGCTCCAGCCTGCTCCTGATCATCTCCATCGCGGCCAGCCTGTTGGCCGCCGTCGCACTGGTCGCCGGTGCCCGCCAGGCGGCCGCCGACCGGGCGACGGCCCACCGGGACGGGTCCGCGCAGCGGGTGCGGACGGGCACCCGTCCGACCACCCCGGCCGGGTCCGCGTACGGGCCGCCGGCGGGGGAGCCGGACATCCCCGTCCAGCACGTTCCTCCGACGGTCGACGCCGGCGGTGCCGGGTGGCGGCAACCACCCGAGCCGCCGGTGACCGAGCCCGACCCGCCGGCGACGCCGGGCGTCGGGCCGGTCGTGGCGTACGACGACGAACCGGCCGCCCAGCAGCTCACCCCGGACCAGGCCGCCCGGTTGGCCGAGCTGACCACCGCGGTGCGGGTGGTCGACGGCCGGCCGCGCTACCACCTGGCCGGCTGCGCGCACCTGGTCGGGCGCGCGTCCGAGCCGCTGCCCGTGGCCGAGGCGGTCGAACTCGGTTTCTCCCCGTGCGCCCACTGCGCGCCGGCCACCGCACTGCTCGCCGACGCGCACCGGATCTGACCCGGCGGCCCATGGACGACACGCTCACCGTCGCGGTGCGGGTGAAGCCCGGCTCCGCCCGGGCCCGGGTCGGCGGCCGCTTCGACGGGCCGCACGGCCCCGCGCTGGTGATCGCGGTGCACGCGCCCGCGGTCGACGGCCGGGCCACCGAGGCCGCCCGCCGCGCCCTGGCGCAGGCGCTCGGCGTCCGCCCGGCGGTGGTCTCGCTGCGCGCCGGCGCGGCCAGCCGGGACAAGCTCTTCCTGATCGAGCGCCCCGATCCGGGGCTGACCGAGCGGCTCGGACAGCTGCGCGACGGGACTGCCGGGTGAGCGACGCCCGGGGCAGGCGACAGTGACCCCCGGGCTGGACGTCGCGCTCCTGCTGGGGGCGGCCGTCCTGCTGGTCGCGGTCGGTGCGGTCCGGCTCTCCACCCGGCTCGGGGTGCCGAGCCTGCTGGTCTACCTGGCGCTCGGCGTGGGCATCGGCGAGGCCGGGCTGGGCATCCGCTTCGACGACGCCGAGCTGACCCGGACGCTCGGTTTCTGCGCGCTCATCGTGATCATCGCCGAGGGCGGCCTCTCCGCCCGGTGGAGCACGCTGCGTCCGGTGCTCGGGCTGGCCGCGGCGCTGTCCACGGTGGGCGTGGTGGTCAGCATCCTGGTCGTCGGGCTGGCCGTACACCTGCTGCTCGGGCTGGACTGGCGGCTCGCGCTGCTCTACGGCGCGGTGCTCTCCTCCACCGACGCGGCGGCGGTCTTCGCCACCCTGCGCCGGCTGCGGCTGCCACCCCGGCTGGTGGCCACCCTGGAGGCCGAGTCCGGGATGAACGACGCCCCGGTGGTGCTGCTGGTGGTGCTGCTCTCCCGGGAGGCCGGCGCCGCCCACCCCTGGTGGTACGAGGTCGGCCTGGTCGGCTACGAGCTGGCCGTCGGCGCGCTGGTGGGGTTCGCGGCCGGGTTCGGCGGGCGGTGGGCGCTGCGCCGGGCCGCGCTGCCCTCGGCGGGGCTCTATCCGATCGCGGCGGTCGGGTTGACAGTGCTCGCGTACGCGGCCGGCGCGGTGCTGCACGCCTCCGGCTTCCTCGCCGTCTACGTCGCCGGGGTGCTGCTGGGCAACGCCCGGCTGCCGCACCGGCAGGCGATCCTCGGCTTCGCCGACGGGCTGGCCTGGCTGGCCCAGATCGGGCTCTTCGTGCTGCTCGGCCTGCTGGCCACGCCGAGCCGGCTGGACGCGGCGGTGCTGCCGGCGGTGGTCGCCGGGTTGGCGCTGGTGCTGCTGGCCCGGCCGCTGTCGGTGGCGGCGTCCGCGCTGCCGTTCCGGTTCGGCCTGCGCGAGCAGGCGTTCCTGTCCTGGGCGGGGCTGCGCGGGGCGGTGCCGATCGTGCTGGCCACCATCCCGCTGTCGGAGCGGGTGCCGGGCGCGGACCGGCTCTTCGACGCGGTCTTCGTGCTGGTGGTGATCTTCACGCTGTTGCAGACCGGGACCCTGGCCCCGGTCGCCCGCTGGTTGCGGGTGACCGCGCCGGCCGAGGCGACCGAGATCCTGGTGGAGACCGCGCCGCTGGAGCGGATGCGGGCCGACCTGCTCCAGTTGGAGGTGCCGCCGGGGTCGCGGTTGGCCGGGGTGCACATCGACGAGCTGCGGCTGCCGCTGGGGGCCGCGGTGACGCTGGTGCTGCGCGACGGGGTGGGCTTCGTGCCCGGGCTGGACTTCCGCCTCAAGACCGGCGACAGCCTGTTGATCGTGGCCACCCACGGGGTGCGCGACGAGACGGAGCGGCGGCTGCGGGCGGTCAGCCGGCGGGGTCGGTTGGCCCGCTGGTTTGGCGAGTACGGCGAGGATCGTGACGGTTGATCTGCTAGCGTTCCCTTTGTCCCGATACCGCATGACTCGGGGCTGAAAAGCGGAGCGTCGGTGCGGCACGTTGTCGGACGCCTGTACGTTCCGTATTCTTGCCAACCTCCGGAGTGCGCGGCCCCGTCGCCGCGCGCCCGTTTTGTACCTGGGGGCGCCAATGCCGGCGACCCCCGTCCAGGCGCCGCGGACCGCCGCGGTTCCGCGGCCGAGGGAGCGACGATGGCGAAGCCAGCCGAGACCAGGACCGCCGGCCGCAAGCCGGTGGCCAAGGCCACCCGCAGCGCGGCGGAGACCGAGAAGATCCGGGCGGCCCTGGCGGCGCGGCGTGACGAGTTGCGCGCCGAGTACGATCAGACGCTGAGCGAGATCACCGAGCTGCAGCGCGACCGCCTGACCGACTCGGCCGGGGACGACCAGGCCGACACCGGCACCAAGACGTTCGAGCGGGAGCAGGAGATCTCCCTCGCCAACAGCATCCTGGAACGGATCACGCAGGTCGAGCGCGCGCTGGAGCGGCTCGACGAGGGTGGTTACGGCTGGTGCGAGCGGTGCGGCAACCCGATCCCGGTGGAGCGGCTCGCCGCCTTCCCGTCGGCCACCCTCTGCGTGACCTGCAAGCAGCTGGAGGAGCGGCGCTGAGACCCGCTCCCCGGCGGCGCCGGAGACGGTGAGCGATCACCGCCGACTCGATGGGGAGCAGATGACCGCAGCACCGTCCGCCGGACCCGGCAGCGCCGAGCCGGGCGGCCGCCGGCTCCGACCCCGGGCCGTGGCGCTGCTCGGCGCCGTCGCGCTGGTCGCTCTGGTGGCCGACGTGCTCACCAAGCACTGGGCCCTGGCCGCCCTGACCGACCGCGAGCCGGTCCGGCTGCTCGGTGGGGCCGTCTACCTGAGCCTGGTCCGCAACAGCGGTGCCGCCTGGAGCATCGGCTCCGGCCACACCTGGGTCTTCCCGCTGATCACCATCGGCGTGATCGGCTGGATCATCTTCATGGCGTCGCGGCTGCGCTCGACCCCCTGGGCGGTCTCGCTCGGCCTGGTGCTCGGCGGGGCGCTCGGCAACCTGATGGACCGGATCTTCCGGGCCCCCGCCCCGTTCCACGGCCACGTGGTCGACATGGTCAGCGTCTTCGGGCCGTACGGCGAGTACTTCCCGGTGTTCAACGTGGCCGACAGTTCCCTGGTCTGCGGCGTGGTGCTGGCCGTCCTGCTGGAACTCACCGGCCGCCAGCGCGACGGCGGGCGGGTGGGCCGCGACGGCCGGCCGGTCGACCCGGCCGGCGACCCGGCGACGGCCGGCGCCGAGCAGCGGGAGCGGGCATGACCTCGGCGTTCGCCGCCGGCGGCGACCACCGCTCGCTGCCCGTCCCGGACGGCCTCGACGGGATGCGGCTGGACCAGGCGGTGTCCCGGCTCTTCGGGCTCTCCCGCACCGCCGCCGCGGCCCTGGTCGACGCCGGGGACGCGCTGGTCGACGGCGTGCGGCGGCCCAACTCGCACAAGGTCAAGGCCGGCTCGTGGCTGGAGGTGACGCTGCCCGCGCCGGCCGCGCCGCCGACCGTGGTGCCGCAGGCGGTGCCCGGGCTGCGGGTGGTCTACGCCGACGACGACATCGTGGTGGTGGACAAGCCGGTCGGCGTCGCCGCCCACCCGAGCCCCGGCTGGACCGGCCCGACCGTGATCGGCGGGCTGGCCGCGATCGGTCACCGCATCTCCACCAGCGGCGCCGCCGAGCGGCAGGGCGTGGTGCACCGGCTCGACGTGGGCACCACCGGGATCATGGTGGTGGCCAAGAGCGAGCAGGCGTACAGCGCGTTGAAGCGGGCCTTCAAGTACCGCGAGGTGGACAAGCGCTACCACGCGGTGGTGCAGGGCCACCTGGACCCGCTGCGCGGCACCATCGACGCCCCGATCGACCGGCACCCCACCCACGACTACCGCTGGGCGGTGGTCTCCGGCGGCAAGCCCAGCATCACCCACTACGACACGGTCGAGGCGTTCCCGGCGGCGAGCCTGGTCGACGTGCGGCTGGAGACCGGGCGTACGCACCAGATCCGGGTGCACTTCTCCACCCTGCGCCACCCGTGTGTGGGCGACCTCACCTACGGCGCGGACCCCACCCTCTCGGCCCGGCTCGGCCTGGCCAGACAGTGGCTGCACGCCCGCGCCTTGAGCTTCCTGCACCCCCGAACGGGGGACGAGGTCAGCTTCGTCAGCGACTACCCTGACGACCTGGAGCGCGCGCTCGAGATCCTCCGCGACTGAGCGGCGCCCGCCCGAGAACGATCCGACGAGGGGACCTCCACCCGTGCGCGCCGGCGATCTGCTGCGGCAGTTGGACCAACGGCTGCTGCCGCGGCTGGCCACGGCGGTGGCCCGGCTCGGCCACGGCCCGGCCCGGCCGCGCCTGCTGCCGTCGGTGGCGCTGCTGTCCTGCGCGGCGGTGCTGCTCACCGCGGTCTGGGCCACCGACGACCAGCCGGTCGGTGACCGGACCGTCGGCGAGGTGACCCGGGTCGGGGTGGCCAACGGCGAGTCCATCCCGGGCTACCTGCGGGCCGCCACGGCCGACCTGGCCACCCTGCCGAGCGCCGCCGCGACGCCGGGCGACGGCACGTACGCCCTGGTGTCGCTCTCGACCTACCTGACCCCGCAGCGGCTGGCGGCGCTGGTCGGGGACGTGTCGGTCGCCGAGGTCTTCGGGCGGGTGCCGCTGCCCGACCGGCAGACGGAGATCGTCCGCATCCCGGCCCAGCGGCTGCCCGACGACGTGGTCGGCGCGATGGCCGACGTCGCCGCCCGCAAGGACCGGGAGGCGGCCGACTACCGCGCCCGGGCCGCCGGCGCCGCCGACCCCGAGCTGCGCCAGGTGTACGCCAGCGGCGCCGAGGTGGCGGCGGCGGAGGCGGCCGCGTACCGGTCGGGGTGCGCCTGCGTCTACGCGGCGGTGGTCCGCGCCGAACCGGCCGCGCTGCGCGGGGTGGCCGCCCGGCCCGACGTCCGGGTCGTCGACCCGGCCCCCGAGGTGCGCCGGCTGGACCGGACCGTCTTCACCCCGCCGCTGCCCGAACAGCGGGACGTGGCCCGCCCGCCAGCCGACGCCGGCCTCGCCTCGCCGGCCCCGACCGGCGCGCCCGAGCAGGGCAGCCGCGGCCCGGCCGCCGCGCCGTCGCCGGGCGATTCGTCCGAACCCGCACCGCCGGTGACGGATCCGACCCGGGCGCCGTCGCCGCCCGCGCCCCCGGTGACCCGGTCGGCCACCCCGCCGACCTCGGTCGATGCGACGGAGGGTAGTCCCACGGCATCGTCACCGTGACAATCGGGTACGGGGGGAAGGTGCGCGGACGGGTGTGGTCCGCATAGGGTTTGGTTCGTAGCCTGTCAGGCGGAGTTCGACGGCGCTGGGGAGGGCGAGCCTTGGACGGCAGCGAGACCGGCTGGGGTCGGCCGGCCGAACCAGCACCGCGGTGGCGGGCGCTGCTCGACCGCGCCCGCCACGCCGGCCGGGGCGCCGAGCAACCGGAGCCCGAGCGGCGGGTCGACGAGCCGCTGCCGCCGCCCGGGCCGCTGTCCCCGCCCGAGGCCCTGCCCCGCCGCCCGGCCGGCAACGGCTACTCCGGGTCGGCGCGGCCGGTGAACCATCCCGGCGAGCGGTCGTACGGGACGGATCCCGGTTACCGGGCGGAGGCGACCTACCGGGTGGACCCGGCGTACCGGGCGGAGCCGGCGTACCGGCCCGAGCCGGGGTACCCGGGCGAGCCCGGCTACCGGGTGCCGGAGCCACGCCGGCCCGAACCGCCGGAGTCCCGCCGGCCCGAGCCGCCGGAGCCGCGCCGGCCCGAGCCGCCGGAATCCCGGTACGCGCTGCTGGACAACGGCTACCGGCCCGAACCGCCGCCGCTGGAGTCCCGCTACGCGCTGCTCCAACGGGGGGCCTACCGCCCCGATCCGGGCTACCCGCCGCCGGCGCCCGCACCCCCGCCCGCACCCGCCCCGCCCGTGACCGCCGACCGGGGCTATCCGGCGCGGGTCGAGTGGCGGCCGCAGAGCGCCGAGTCCGAGCTGGAGCGGGCCGCCGGGGTGCTCCGCCGTGACCTGGGCACCCCGCGGGTGCTCGCGTTCGCCAACCCCAAGGGCGGCGTGCACAAGACCACCGCCACCGTGCTCGCCGCGGCCACCGTCGGCAGCGTCCGCGGCCGGGGCGTGCTCGCCTGGGACGACAACGAGCTGCGCGGCACGCTCGGCCTGCGCGCCGGCAGCGCCCGGCACGCCCGGACCATCCGGCACCTGGTCACCGACCTCGCCCAGATCGAGATCCGGGAGGGCAACGACCTGCTGGAGAGCCTCGACGACTACCTGCGGCACGCCTCCGACGGCTCCTACGACGTGCTGGCCGGCGAGGAGAGCCCGCGGTTCGCCCAGCGGCTCGACCAGTTCACCGTCCGGCGGGTGCTGGAGCTGCTGCGGCGTACCCACGAGGTGGTCTGTGTGGACACCGGCAACAACGTGGAGAGCGACAACTGGCGCACCGTGATGCAGGCCGCCGACCAGCTGGTGGTCACCACCGTGCCCCGGGAGGACGCCGCGTTCAGCGCCGACTGGATGCTCGACCTGCTGCACGAGGTCGGCATGGGGGAGCTGGCCGAGAACGCGGTGACGCTGATCTCCTGCCCCACGCCGGGCCGATCGCCGTTGCAGGACGACCTGGAGAAGCACTTCGCCAGCCGCACCCGGGCGGTCGCCGTGGTCCCGTACGACCCGGCGCTGGAGACCGGTTCCTCGATCGAGTACCACCAGCTCCAGCCGGAGACCCGGCAGGCGTGGCTGCGGGCCGCGGCGGTGATGCTGGAGCCGTTCGCCCGGTGAGCGGGTCTGTCGCCACCGGCGACCCGGCGCGCCGCCCGGCCTGAGAGGATCACCGGGTGAGCCCGGACACCCCCGACCGCGACCGGCCCGGCACCCGCCACGACGAGGCGGCCCCGACCACACCGACCGACGCCGGCCCGCCGCCCGCCGCCCCGGCGCACCCGGCCACCGACCGGCCCGTCCCCGCCGGCGGGCCGGAGCAGCCGGCCGCCGGTGCGGACCGGCCGCGGTACGTCGACGGCGTCGACCCGGACGGGCCGCGAGCGCCGGAGCCCGCCGGTGCGGACCGGCCGCGGTACGTGGACTCCGGCGAGGCGGCGGAGGTGTGGCAGGCGGAGCCGGGCGGGGCGCCGCGGGTGTGGCCGGCCGGCGGGCAGCCGGACGAGGCGGAGCTGCCGCGCCGCCGGGCGCTCCGGCTCGGCGCGCTCGCCGCCGGCGCGCTGGCCCTGCTCGGGGTGCCGCTCGGGCTGCTCTGGGCGGCGCTCGCGCCGGACACCCCGGTGGTCAAGGCGCCCGACGGCGCCGTCTACGCCCAGCCGCAGCCCGAGCAGCCGATCGCCGCCGACGGCTGGTTCAGCCTGCTGGGGCTCGGCTTCGGGGTGCTCGCCGCGATCGCGCTCTGGGTGCTGCTGCGCCGGCTGCGGGGGCCGGTCGGCCTCTTCGCCGCCACCCTCGGCGCGTTCGGCGCCGCGCTGGTCGCCTGGCAGGTCGGGCGCCGGATCGGGCTGGCCACGTTCCAGCGGCTGCTGGAGACCGCGCCGGACGGGCGGGCCTTCACCAAGCCGGCCGACCTGCGGGCCGGGGGCGTCGACCTGGTCCTCGGCGTGCTGCCGGTGCCGCACGGCAACCTGCTGCTGCCCGCGTTCGGCGCCGCGGTGACGTACACCCTGCTGGCCGGCTGGTCCCGGTGGCCGTCGTTGCGCCCGGAGCCGGAGCTCGGCGCGGCCGGGCTCAGTTCGGTGTCGGTGGTGAGGCCAGCTCCGCCAGCGGCACCGGAACCGCCCGCACCTGGCGCAGCAGAGCCGCCTCGCGATTGAGCAGGCGCAGCTCGGCGCGGAGCCGGGCCGCGGTGTCGTCGATGGCCAGCAGCCGCTGCCGGTCGGCCACGGTCAGCGCGGCCGTCGCGGCCACCAGGTGCGACAGCACGGTCGGGTCCTCCGGCAGCTGCTCGGAGATCTCCTCCGGGTCGGCGCGGACCAGGCCCAGGTACTGCCGGAAGACCGCGATCACCCGGGCGGCGAGCAGTTCGGCGGTCTCGTCCGGGCCGCCCGGCTCGGGCAGCCACTCCACCTCGGCGGTGAGGTAGGGCGCGGAGCGGGCGTCGACGTCGGCGATCCGGAACCGGCGCTTGCCGACGGTGACGATGTCGAAGCCCCCGTCGGCCAGCTCGGTCACCTGGCGCAGCTCGGCGGTGCAGCCGACCTCGTGCAGGGTGACCTCGCCGCCGCCCGGCGTCGGCTTGCCGTCCGGCCCGGTCGGGGCGACCTCCCACCCCTGCCGGATGGCCACCACGCCGAACTCGCGCGGCGCCCCGGCCGGCAGCCCGACCAGGTGCCGCACCAGCGCCCGGTACCGCTCCTCGAAGATGTGCAACGGCAGCACCAGACCGGGAAAGAGCACCGTCCCGAGCGGAAACACCGGCAGCCGCGCAGTCACGCCGTCGAGGGTAGCCCGGCCCCGCCCCGGCGGCGTGTCCCGGCTCACCGTCCCGGCGTACGGGCGGTGCCGGTCGCCGCCGTGGTCGGCCGCCTAGACTCGCAAGGGTGTTGAATCGGATCGACCTGCGTGGCGGCGTGCGCGACCCGCGCCGCCTGCTGCCCCGTGCCCAACTCGACGTGTCGGTGGCCGTCGAGCGGATCCGTCCCCTCGTGGAGGCGGTCCGGGAGCATGGTTACCCGGCGATCCGGGAGGCGAGCGAGCGGTTCGACGGGGTGTCCCCGGAGGTGCTGCGGGTGCCCGCCGAGGCGATCGCCGCGGCGGAGGGCACGCTGGACCCGCAGGTCCGCGCCGCGCTGCTGGAGTCGATCACCCGGGCCCGCAAGGTGCACGCCGACCAGCGCCGCACCGACCACACCACCCAGGTGGTGCCGGGCGGCACCGTGACCGAGCGCTGGGTGCCGGTCGACCGGGTCGGCCTCTACGTCCCCGGCGGCCTGGCGATGTACCCGTCGACAGTGGTGATGAACGTGGTGCCGGCCCAGGCGGCCGGGGTCCGCTCGCTGGTGGTGGTCAGCCCGCCGCAGAAGGACAACGGCGGCCTGCCCGACCCGCGGGTGCTCGCCGCCTGCGCGCTGCTCGGCGTCGACGAGGTCTACGCGGTCGGCGGCGCCCAGGCGGTGGCGATGCTGGCCTACGGGGCGGCGGTGGACGCCGCGGGCAGCGCGCACTGCGACCCGGTCGACATGATCACCGGCCCGGGCAACATCTGGGTGACCGCCGCCAAGCGGCTGCTGCGCGGGGTGGTCGGCATCGACGCCGAGGCCGGGCCGACCGAGATCGCCATCCTGGCCGACGACACCGCCGACCCGGCGCACGTCGCGGCCGACCTGATCAGCCAGGCCGAGCACGACCCGCTCGCGGCGAGCGTGCTGGTCACCCCGTCGGTCGAGCTGGTCGAGGCGGTCGAGCGTGAGCTGGCCCGGCAGGTGCCGGCGACCAAGCACGCCGAGCGGGTCAGCACCGCGCTCACCGGCGAGCAGAGCGGCGTGGTGCTGGTCGACGACCTCGGCGCCGGCCTGCGGGTGGTGGACGCGTACGCGGCGGAGCACCTGGAGATCCAGACCCGGGACGCCCGGGAGTGGGCGCTGCGGGTGCGCAACGCCGGGGCGATCTTCGTCGGCGCCTGGTCGCCGGTGTCGCTGGGTGACTACTGCGCCGGCTCCAACCACGTGCTGCCCACCGGCGGCTGTGCCCGGCACTCCTCCGGGCTGTCGGTGCAGTCCTTCCTGCGCGGCATCCACCTGGTCGAGTACTCCCGGGAGGCGCTGCGCGAGGTGGCCCCGCACGTGGTCACCCTGGCCGGCGTGGAGGACCTGCCCGCGCACGGGCAGGCGGTCAGCGTGCGCTTCCCGGGGTCCGGGTCGTGAGCCGGCGGAGCGGGGTGACGGCGTGACCAGTCTCGACGACCTGCCGATCCGGGACGACCTGCGCGGGCTGAGCCCGTACGGGGCGCCCCAGCTCGACGTGCCGGTGCGGCTGAACACCAACGAGAACTCCTACCCGGTGCCCGAGCCGGTGGTGGAGGCGATCGGCAAGGCGCTCGCGGCCGAGCTGCGCGACCTCAACCGCTACCCGGACCGGGACGCGGTGGCGCTCCGCGCCGACCTGGCCGGCTACCTCGGCCACGGGCTCACCGTCGAGCAGGTGTGGGCGGCCAACGGCTCCAACGAGATCCAGCAGCAGCTGCTCCAGGCGTTCGGCGGTCCCGGCCGGACGGCGCTGGGCTTCACCCCGGCGTACTCGATGCACCCGCTGCTGGCGCTGGGCACCGGCACCCGGTGGGTGCCGGCCCGCCGCGGGGTCGACTTCGGCCTGACCGCCGACGAGGCGGTGGCCCAGGTCCGCGAGCACGCCCCGGACGTGGTCTTCCTCTGCTCGCCGAACAACCCCACCGGCACCGCCCTCGACCCGGCGGTGGTCGCCGCCGTGCTCGACGCGGCCCCCGGCATGGTGATCGTCGACGAGGCGTACGCCGAGTTCGCCCGGCCGGGCACGGTGAGCGCGCTCGCCGTGCTGCCGGGGCACCCGCGGCTGGTGGTGACCCGGACGATGAGCAAGGCGTTCGGGTTCGCCGGCGGCCGGCTGGGCTACCTCGCCGCCGACCCGGCGGTGGTGGCGGCGGTGCAACTGGTCCGGCTGCCGTACCACCTCTCGGCGCTCACCCAGGCCGCCGCCCGGGCGGCGCTGGCCCACCGGGACGCCCTGCTCGGCACGGTCGCCGCGATCATGGCGCAGCGCGACCGGATCGTCGCCGAGCTGCGCGGCCGGGGCCTGCGGGTCGCCGACAGCGACGCCAACTTCGTGCTCTTCTCCGTCGGCGGCGACCAGAGCGTGGCCTGGCGGGCCCTGCTGGAGCAGGGCGTGCTGGTCCGCGACGTGGGGCTGGCCGGCTGGCTGCGGGTCACCGCCGGCACCCCCGCCGAGACCGATGCCTTCCTCACCGCCATGGACAAGCTGTAGATGGGCGCGCAAGCCCCGCGACCGAGAGGCGAGCAATGAGCCGGACCGCCCGGGTGGAGCGGATCACCAAGGAGACGAAGGTCCTCGTCGAGATCGACCTCGACGGCACGGGCCGGGCCGAGATCAGCACCGGGGTCGGCTTCTACGACCACATGCTGCACCAGATCGCCCGGCACGGCGGCTTCGACCTGACCGTGCGCACGGTGGGCGACCTGGAGATCGACGCGCACCACACCATGGAGGACACCGCGCTCGCCCTGGGCACCGCGTTCGACCAGGCGCTGGGCGACAAGGCCGGCATCCGGCGGTACGGCTCGGCCACCGTGCCGATGGACGAGGTGCTGGTCCGGGCGGCGGTCGACCTGTCCGGCCGACCGTACGTGGTGCACGACGAGCCGGCGCTGGCCCCGTACATCGGCCCGGTCTACCCGACCAGCATGACCCGGCACATCTGGGAGTCCTTCGGCCAGTCGGCCCGGATCACCCTGCACGTCGACGTGCTGCGGGCGGCCCGGCCGGGCGGCCACCCGGACGCGCACCACGTGGTCGAGGCCCAGTTCAAGGCGGTCTCCCGGGCGCTGCGCGAGGCCACCTCGATCGACCCGCGCGCGGCCGGCGCGATCCCCAGCACGAAGGGGGCGCTGTGAGCGCGAGGAACGCAGCGCAGCGGAGTCCCGCAGTCGCGAACGAAGCAAGCGCTGTGAGCGCGAGGAACGCAGCGCGGCGGAGTCCCGCAGTCGCGAACGGAAGGCGGAGCTGATGGGGGCGGTACTGCCGATCCTGCTGCTGGCCCTGGCCGGCGTGCTGCTGGGCGGGGTCATCTCGCTGCACCGGCAGGGCGCGCCGCGCGGCGCGGTGGTGATCACCGCGCTGCTCGCCGTACTGGCCACCGCGGGTGGGGTGCTCTGGCTGCTGCCGGAGGTGGGGGCATGAGCGACGTCGTGGTGCTGGACTACGGGTCGGGCAACCTGCGCTCGGCCGAGCGGGCGCTGGTCGCGGCCGGTGCGACGGTGCGGGTGACCGACGACCTGACCGCCGCCGCCGAGGCGGACGGCCTGGTGGTGCCGGGCGTCGGCGCCTTCGCGGCCTGCATGGCCGGGATCGAGGCCCTCGGCGCCGGGCCGGTGATCGCCGAGCGGGTCGCCGCGGGCCGTCCGGTGCTGGGCATCTGCGTCGGCATGCAGGTGCTCTTCGAGCACGGCGACGAGCACGGCGTGGTGACCAAGGGGCTCGGCCTGCTGCCCGGCGGGGTGACCAGGCTGCCCGCCGCCCGGTTGCCGCACATGGGCTGGAACACCGTGCAGGCGCCGGCCGGCTCGGCGCTCTTCGCCGGGCTGCCCGCCGACAGCCGGTTCTACTTCGTCCACTCGTACGCGGTCGGCGATCCGGGCGCGCTGGCCGCGGCGGGCGCCACCGTCACCACCGCCCACCACGGGGTGGACTTCGTCGCGGCGGTGGAGCGGGGCGCGCTGTCGGCCGCCCAGTTCCACCCGGAGAAGTCCGCCGACACCGGTGCCGCGCTGCTGCGCAACTGGCTCGGCACGCTGGGCACCGGTGGCTGAGCCGGTCCGCCGCCCGGCCGGCCGGCCCGCCGGGGCGCGCCGGCGGGGTGCCCGGTGAGCAAGGAGCGGGCCCGGCGGCGGGCCGAGCGGGAGGCGACCCTGGCCCGCGAGCGGGCCGTCCGGCAGCGGCGGTCGGCCCGGCGGGCCCGGCGGCGGGCGCTGCTGCGCCGGGTCACCCCCACCGTGCGGCGCGGGCGCACCGGCCGGCTGCCCCGGCACAGCCGGGGCGAACGTGCGGCGATCGTGCTGCTCACCCTGGCGGCGATCATCCTGATCTGGTCGCTCGTGGACGACCTGGCGCTGCGCCTCGCGCTGGTCGTGCTCTTGCTGCTCGTACTGCCGGCGATCGTGGTGATCGCCCTGGACCGTCGTACCTGAACCGAGGAGAAGCACCGTGAGCCTGACCCTGTTACCGGCCGTGGACGTCGCCGACGGCCAGGCCGTCCGGCTGGTGCAGGGCGCCGCCGGCAGCGAGACCAGCTACGGCGATCCGGTGGAGGCCGCGCTGGCCTGGCAGCGCGACGGCGCCGAGTGGATCCATCTGGTCGACCTGGACGCCGCGTTCGGCCGGGGCTCCAACGCCCACCTGTTGGCCGAGGTGGTCCGGCAACTGGACGTGAAGGTGGAGCTCTCCGGCGGCATCCGGGACGACGAGTCGCTGGCCGCCGCGCTCGGCACCGGCGCCGCCCGGGTGAACATCGGCACCGCGGCGCTGGAGGACCCGGTCTGGTGCGACCGGGTGGTCGGCGAGTACGGCGACCGGGTGGCGATCGGGTTGGACGTGCGCGGCCGTACCCTCTCCGCCCGGGGCTGGACCCGCGACGGCGGTGACCTGTACGAGGTGCTGGAGCGGCTGGACAAGGCCGGCGCGGCGCGGTACGTGGTCACCGACATCACCAAGGACGGCACCATGCGCGGGCCGAACCTGGAGCTGCTGCGCGAGGTCTGCGCCCGCACCGACGCCCCGGTGATCGCCTCCGGCGGCGTCTCCACCCTGGACGACCTGCGGGCGCTGGCCACCCTGGAGCCGCTCGGCGTGGAGGGCGTCATCGCCGGCAAGGCGCTCTACGCGGGGGCCTTCACGGTCGCCGAGGCCCTGCGCACCCTGGCGGCGGCGTGAGCGAGCGCGGCGAGCGGACCATCGTGAGCCCGCGCGGCGTCGAGGAGAGCCGCACCGTCACCCGGCTCGGCTCCGGCGGGCCGTGGGAGGCCGCCTACGGCTACTCCCGGGTGGTCCGCGCCGGCGACCTGGCCTGGACGGCCGGCTGCACGTCCACGGTGGACGGGGTGGTGACCCACGTCGGGGACGCCGCCGCGCAGACCGCGCAGGCCCTGCGGATCGGGTTGGCCGCGCTGGCCGAGGTCGGCGCCCAACCCGGCGACGTGGTGCGGACCCGGATGTACGTCACCGACCGGGCGCACGCCGACGAGGTCGGCCGCGCGCACAACACGGTCTTCGGCGCGGTCCGCCCGGCCGCCACGATGGTGGTGGTGGCCGGCCTGATCGACCCGGACCACCTGGTCGAGGTGGAGCTGGAGGCCTACCTCGGCGACCGCTGAGCGGGGTGCGGCGCGTCCGCCGTCCGGTCCTCGACCGGGGTGGCCGGTGGGTGCCAGACTGACCCGGTGAGCGGGGCGGCCGTCGGTCGGGACGTGCTGGTCGACCGTGCCCGGCGGTCGCTGGACGAGGGCCGGCCGGTGCTGGTGGAGGGCCCGGCCGGGATCGGCAAGACGGTCGTGCACCGGGAGTTGCTGGCCGCGGCCCGCGGGGCCGGCTGGCTGGTGCTCGGCTGCGCGCCGACCGAGGCGGAGTCGGCGCTGCCGTTCGCGGCGCTGGCCGACCTGCTCGCCCCGCTGGCCGACCGGGTGCCCGAGCTGCCGGCGCCGCAGCGCGCGGCGCTGGCCGGGGTGCTGCTCACCGGCGACGAGCCGGGGCAGCCGATCGACGACCGGACGGTGGGCGCGGCCACCCGGTCCCTGCTGGAGGTCGCCGCCGACGGCCCGGCGCCCCGGCTGCTGGTGGCCGTCGACGACGCCCCGTGGCTCGATCCGCCGAGCGAGCGGGCGCTCCGGTTCGCGGTGCGCCGGCTGGTGCCGCGGATCGCCGTGCTGGTCACCGCCCGGGCCGACCGCGCCGGCGGTGACCCGGCCCCGCTCGGGCTCGACCACGGCGCCGGCGGCACCCGGCTGGACCGGATCGGGCTCGGGCCGCTCGGCGTGGGGGCGCTGCACCACGTGCTGCGCACCGAGACCGGGACGGCGCTACCCCGGCCGCTGCTGGTGCGGATCGCCGCGGAGGCCGGTGGCAACCCGCTGCTCGCCATCGAGCTGGCCCGGGCGGTGCTCCGGCTGCCGCAGCTGCCGGCCCCGGGCGCCGACCTGCCGGCCGCGCCGTCGCTGCGGCAACTGGTCGCCGGCCGGGTGGCCGCGCTGCCCCCGGACACCCGGCACGCGGTGCGCCTCGCCGCCCTCTCCGGCGTACCCACGCTGGCCGGGCTGGCCCGCGCCGGGGTGCCGCCGGCCGCCTTCGACGCGGCCGAGGAGGCCGGCCTGGTCGCCGTACGCGGGGACGCGGTCGGCTTCGCCCACCCGGTGTACGCGGCGGCGGTCCGCGCCGACGTGCCGCCCGGGGTCCGCGGCCGGCTGCACCGGCTGCTCGCCGACACCACGCTCGATCCGGACGAGCGGGCCCGGCAGCTGGCCGGCTGCGTCACCGGGCCGGACGGGTCGGCGGCGGCGGAGGTCGCGGCGGCCGCCGCCCGGCAACGCGCCCGGGGCGCGCCGGAGACCGCCGCCGGCCTGTACGACGGCGCGGTCCGGCTGACCCCGCCCGGCACCGCCGAGCAGGCCCGGTGGCGGCTGGCCGCGGCCGAGTGCCGGTTCGACAGCGGCGACTACCCCGCGGCACGGGTGGCCGCGGAACGCGCGGCCGAGGAGCTGACCGGCCCGGACCGCGCGGAGGCGCTGCTGCTGCGGGCGATCATCGCGTGGAGTTCCGACGAGCCGGTGGAGACGGCCTGGGCGGCCGGCGAGCGGGCGCTGGCGTCGGCCCCGGCCGGTTCTCCGCTGGCCGGCCGGATCCACGCCCACCTGAGCCTGTTCCGGGACGCCCCGGACCCGGCCCGCCGGCACGCGGAGGCGGCGATCGCCCTGCTGGCCGACCGCCCGGACGACCGGCCGGTGTACGCCGCGGCGCTGGCGCTGCTCTTCTTCAACGAGGTCCGCGCGGGGCTGCCGGCCCGGACCGGGCTGCTGGAGCGGGCCCTGGAGCTGGAGGGGGAGGAGCCGTCCTGGCTGGCCGGCACGGTGCCGGCGATCTGGTGGCGGTCGGTGGACGAGCACGGTCGGGCCCGCGACCGGCTGCACGACATGCTGGCCCGGGCGGTCGCCCGCGGCGACGAGCCGTCCCAGCACGAGCTGCTGACCCAGTTGGGCGACACCGAGCTGCTCGCCGGCCGGTGGACCGACGCCGCGGCGCACATCGCCGCCGCCCGGGAGCTGGGCGAGCAGTACGGCACCGACTCGGCCGCCGAGCACTGGCTGGACGGGATGCTGCTGGCGTACCGGGGGCGGCTGGCCGAGGCCGACCGGATCGCCGCGGACGGGCTGCGCCGGGCCGCCGAGCTGGACGACCGCTGGCGGCGGCGGCTCTACGCCCAGCTGGCCGGATTCGTGGCGCTGAGCGCGGGGCGGATGCCCGAGGCCGCCCGGCACTACGGCGAGCTGGCGGTGACCGTCGACGAGCTGGGCCTGGTGGAGCCGATCGCCCAGCGCTTCGAACCGGACTGGCTGGAGGCCTGTGTGGGGGCCGGCGAGCTGGCCACCGCCGAGGCGGCGCTGGACCGGCTGGCGATCCGGCACCGGCGGCTGCCGCGCCCGTGGACCACGCTGGGGCTGGCCCGCTGCCGGGTGCTGCTGGCCGGCGCGCTCGGCCGGGATCCGTCGGACGCGCTGGCCGAGCTGGCCGCCGCCCGGGCCGCGGTGCCGGCGGACGTGCTTCCCCTGGACCGGGCCCGCTGCCTGCTGGTGGCCGGGGTGGCGTACCGGCGGCTGCGGCGCCGCCGCGACGCCCGGGAGGCGTTGACCGCCGCCGCCGCCGAGTTCGACGCGCTGGGCGCGGCGGCCCTGGCGGCCCGGGCCCGGGCCGAGGCGGACCGCACCGGTGGCCGCCCGCTGGCGCCCCGCCAGTTGACCGGCACCGAGCTGGAGGTGGCCCGGCTCGCCGCCGCCGGGCGGACCAACCGGGTCATCGCCGACACCCTGTTCATCAGCCCGAAGACGGTCGAGGCGAACCTCGCCCGGGTCTACCGCAAGCTGGGCGTCGCCAGCCGGGCCGAGCTGGGCGCGGTGATGGCGCGCGCCGACGTCGAAGGATAGGGAAACACCCGATTACCCGGGCGACGCGCCGCCCTAGCGTCGACGCATGGCCGCTCGACTGTTCGTCCTCGAACGCTACGACCGGGGTCCGGGGGAGTGCGCCGACGAGCCCGTCGGCGGGTTGACCACCGGCACCACCCGGTTGCGGGGCGCGCTGCGGATCCCCGCCGACGACGTGGTGCTGGCGCTGGTCGAGGGCCCCGACGCGGACACGGTGGCGGCGGTGGCGGCCGCCGCCGGCTGGCGGGTGGACCGGCTCGGGCCGGCCGAGTGGATCGTCGCGCCGGAGTGCCCGGCGCCAGCCGCCGGGGCGGACCCGTCGTGACGGGCCGCCGGCCCCGGTGCGGGCGTCCGCCGTTCGTCCATGGAGGAGGGATGTCGAGGTGAAGCAGATTCGTCGTGCCCGGCGGTCCGGGCTGCTGCTGGCCGGGCTGCTCGGCCTGGCCGGGACGGTCGCCGGCTGCGGCGGCACGGAGGAGCCCCCGCCGGCGGCCGGCGATCCGGCGCCGCCGGAGGTGGTGGCCACCGGGAGCGCGGCCGCCGAGCCGTCCCCGACACCGGCGGCGGCGGTGGACCCGTGCGCGCTGGTGTCCCAGCAGGAGGCGGAACAGCTCGCCGGCACCAGGCTGGAGGATCCCCAGCCGGTGCGCGAGACCTGCACCTACGTCGGGCCGGTCGGCGGGCCGACCGCCCAGGTCGAGGTCTTCGTCGGCGACGGGGCCAAGAAGTTCCTGGACATCGAGCGGGATCTCGGCCACGAGCTGCGCCCGCTGGCCGGGGTCGGCGACGAGGCGTACGCGAGCCACGAGGCGGTCTTCGTGAACCGCTCGGGAGTCTGGGTGTCGGTGCGCCTGGTCCGGCTCAACGACCCGGCGGAGAACCGCGCGCCGCTGGAGAGGGTGGCGCGTACCGTGGCCGGCCGGCTCTGAGCGGGGTGCGGCGGCGATGAGAACGAACCGCTGCGCCGGTGGCCGCTGGCTGGCCGTGGTGACGGCGCTGGCCGTACTGGCCTCGACCGGGGCCTGCTCGGGCGACCGGCCGGCGGGCGGCGGGCCGACCGACCCGTACCACGCCGACGCGGTCCGGTACGGGCTCGCGCCGCGGCCGCACCCCGAGGTGACGTACCAGCCGGACGTGGTCCTGGTCGGCGGCGGTGGCGCCGCCGTGCGGTCGGTGACCGACGACGGGCTGACCTGGCGGATCGACCCGGACGCCGAGCGAGCCGACGACCTCGCCCCCGGCAAGGTCATGTTCCTCACCTCCCGGGCCGTCGGCCGGGTGGTGGACGTCCGCCGCGACGGTGGCGACCTGGCGGTGACCATCGGCCCGGTGGAGCTGACCGAGGTGATCCGGGACGGCACCTTCCGCACCGCCGAGCCGGTGCCGCTGGACCGCCCGATCGTCTACTCCGCGGGCACGCCGCCCTGGGTGGCCGCCGACCTGCCACCCGAGCCCGGTGGCGGCACGGGCGGGGGAGCGTCCGGTGCGGACACCGGCGCCCCGCCGGGCGGCCCGGGCGCGGCGACCGGTGGCGGCCCGCCGGGGGAGGCCGCCGGCGGCACCGGCGGCGGGGCGCCGATCGGCCGGACCCGGCTCGTCCCGGTCCGGGCGCCGGCGCCCGCGCCCCGCCCGCCGGCGCCGCCCGCGAAGGTCGGCGGCCAGCAGGCGGCGCGGGCCGGCGCCCTCCAGGTGAGCACCGAGTGCTGCTCCGACGGGGTCACCGCGCGGTTCGAGCACGACGACGGCGAGATCCGGATGACCGGCGCGGTCACCCTGCTGCTGGACAAGCCGAAGGCCACCTTCGACCTCGCCATCTCCGGCGGCACGGTGACCCGGGCGGAGTTCAGCGTCACCGGCGGCGCCGGCCTCCGGGTGGCGGTCAAGGCGGCGACCAGCGTCGGCAACACCCGCAACCTGGCCCGGTCGGTGGTGGTGCCGACGCAGTTCAGCATCCCGATCGGGAGCATCCTCGGGGTGCCCTTCTCGGCCACCGTGGACCAGTTGCTGGAGATCAAGACGGCGTTCAGCGCCAAGGACGGCCGGCTCGACGCCGCCGGCGAGTACGCGCTGAGCGGCGCGATCGGCTACGGCTACCACCGCCCGTACTGGGGACCGATCGAGCCGAGCGGCTTCCGGGTCCGCAACAGCCTGACCAACTCGATCACCGGCATCTCCATCGGGGCGAGCGGGCTGCTCGTCACGTACGACGTGAAGTTCAGCGTCGGGATCGGCGCGCTCGGGTTCACCGCCGGGCTGTACGTCGCCCTGCGCGCCTCGGTGGGGGCGAGCCTCGGCTCGGGGGCCGGCCTGATCGTCTGCCGGGGCGCGGGACTCGGGGTGACCATGCGCTACGGGCTCGGCTACTCGATCCCCAAGGTGGTGGCCGACGTGGTCAATTTCTTCCTCAAGGTGTTCAAGACCAAGCCGATCAGACAGAAGGGCGAACTCGGCGACGAGGTCGTGGTGCTGAAGCGGGCCGAGACCGTGCCGCCGAACGTGCCGCTCTGCGTGGTCTGAACCACGTATAAATTGCGCACAACCTAATTGGGCGCTACGGTTTTCCGGTGACCGACGATCTGGTGCTGGGCCGGCAGGTGTGCTTCGCGCTCTACGCGGCGTCGCGCGCGCTGACCGACGTCTACCGCCCGATCCTCGACCGGTTCGGGCTCACCTACCCGCAGTACCTGGTGCTGCTGGTGCTCTGGGAGCACGACGACGAGCCGCCCAGCGGCGCACCGGACGGCCGCGCGCCCAGCGTCTCCGAGCTGGGCGCGCGCCTGCGACTGGATTCCGGCACCCTCTCCCCGCTGCTCAAGCGGCTGGAGGGGGCGGGCCTGGTGGTCCGGCGCCGGTCGGCGCGCGACGAGCGGCGGGTCGAGGTGGGCCTGACCGCCGAGGGCCGGGCGTTGCGGGAACGGATGGCGGACGTGCCGCTGCGGGTGGCCCGGGCCACCGGGCTGACCGCGGCGGAGCTGGTCGCCATCCGGGACACCCTCACCCGGGTCACCGAGACCATCCACCGACAGAAGGAGCAGTGACCCCTCATGCAGGTCCTCTACACCGCGTCCGCCCGGGCCACCGGTGACGGCCGGGACGGCCACGTCCAGACCTCCGACGGCACGCTCGACCTCGACCTGGCGGTGCCGAAGGAGATGGGCGGGGCCGGCGGCGCCGCCAATCCCGAGCAGCTCTTCGCCGCCGGCTACGCGGCCTGCTTCCACTCCGCGCTGCGCGTGGTCGCCCGCCGGGCCAAGGCGGACGTGACCGGCTCGGTGGTCGAGGCCGAGGTGGGCATCGGGCCCAACGGCGCGGGCGGCTTCGGGCTGACCGTGACGCTGGTCGTCGACCTGCCGACGGTGGACCGGGCCACGGCCGAGCAGCTGGTCGCCCAGGCGCACCAGGTCTGCCCCTACTCCAACGCCACCCGGGGCAACATCGAGGTCGCGCTCACCGTGCGGGAGGCCGCGTGACAACGGCCAACCGGGAGATCCACCTGGCGTCCCGGCCCCAGGGCTGGCCGACGGCGGAGAACTTCCGGCTGGTCGAGACCGAGGTGCCGAAGCCGGGGCCCGGTCAGCTGCTGGTCCGCAACCGGTACATGTCGGTCGACCCCTACATGCGCGGGCGGATGGACGACGTGAAGTCGTACGTGCCGCCCTTCCGGCTCGACGCGCCGCTGGACGGCGGCGCGGTCGGCGAGGTGGTGGCCGGCGAGGTCGACGGCTTCGCCCCCGGCGACTGGGTGCTGCACGGGCTCGGCTGGCGGGAGTACGCGCTGGTCGACGCCGCCTCCGCGCGGGCCGTCGACCCCGACCTGGCGCCGGTGACCAGCTACCTGCACGTGCTCGGGATGACCGGGCTGACCGCGTACGCCGGGCTGCTCGAGGTGGCCGGGATGAAGCCGGGGGAGACGGTCTTCGTCTCCGCCGCGGCCGGCGCGGTGGGCAGCCTGGTCGGGCAGATCGCCAAGCTCAAGGGCGCCGCCCGGGTGATCGGCAGCGCCGGCTCGGCGGCCAAGGTGGAGCGGCTGCGGGCGCTCGGTTTCGACGCCGCGTTCGACTACCACGACGGTCCGGTGCGCCGGTCCCTGAAGGCGGCCGCGCCCGAGGGCATCGACGTCTACTTCGACAACGTCGGCGGCGACCACCTGGAGGCCGCCATCTCCGCCATGCGGCCGCACGGCCGGGCCGCGATCTGCGGCATGATCGCCCAGTACAACGACACCGAGCCGCCGGCCGCGCCGCGCAACCTGGCGCTGGTCATCGGCAAGCGGCTGACCCTGCGCGGCTTCCTGGTCGGCGACCACGGCGCGCTGCGCGGGCAGTTCGTCCGGGAGATGTCCGGCTGGCTGCGCGACGGCAGCATCGGCTACGACGAGACGGTGGTCGACGGGATCGAGCAGGCCCCGGAGGCGTTCCTCGGCCTGCTGCGCGGCGAGAACCTCGGCAAGATGCTCGTCCGGCTGTGACCCGGGCCTCCCCGGCGGTGGCCGGCCCGTCCGGGTCGGCCACCGCCGCGGCGGCACCGGATAGGCTCGCGGCATGACGGTGGCGGTACGGGTGATCCCGTGTCTGGACGTGGACGCCGGGCGGGTGGTCAAGGGGGTCAACTTCCTCGACCTGCGCGACGCCGGCGACCCGGTCGAGCTGGCGGCGGCGTACGACCGGGCCGGCGCGGACGAGCTGACCTTCCTCGACGTCACCGCCTCCGCCAGCGACCGCGGCACCATGCTCGACGTGGTCCGGCGCACCGCCGAGTCGGTGTTCATCCCGCTGACCGTCGGCGGCGGGATCCGCCAGGTCGCCGACGTCGACACCCTGCTACGCGCCGGCGCCGACAAGGTCGGGGTGAACACCGCCGCGATCGCCCGCCCGGAGCTGATCGCCGAGATCGCCGACCGGTTCGGCCGGCAGGTGCTGGTGCTCTCGCTGGACGTGCGGCGGGCGCCGGCCGGCACCACGCCCAGCGGCTTCGAGGTCACCACCCACGGGGGCCGGCGGGGCACCGGGCTGGACGCGGTCGAGTGGGCCCGCCGCGGCGCCGAGCTGGGCGCCGGCGAGATCCTGCTCAACTCGATGGACGCCGACGGCACCAAGGCCGGGTTCGACCTGGAACTGATCGGGCGGGTACGCCGGGTGGTCGACGTGCCGGTGGTGGCCAGCGGTGGCGCCGGCGCGGTGGCGCACTTCCCGCCGGCGGTCGACGCCGGCGCTGACGCGGTGCTCGCCGCGAGCGTCTTCCACTTCGGCGAGCTGACCGTGGCGCAGGTCAAGGACGCGCTGCGCGGCGCGGGGCACGCCGTCCGCTGAACCGCCCCCCTCACCCGCCGCCGGCCGGGGGTCAGTCCCGGTGGGCGCGGTTCTCGGGGGAGCGGCGCGGCGCCGGGATCGAGCGGACCAGGTACTCCTGCACCGCGGCGGCGTGGTCGGCCTCGTCGAGGTGCCACTCCGCGCGGACCGGCGGCTGCCGGCGGCTGAGCACCCCCTGCACGGTGTCCACCGTGGTGGCCAGCCCGGCGCTCGGCCGGGTGCGCCACAGCCGCTCACCGTCGGGGGTGATCCGGAACCAGCCGTCCGCGACGTCGACCAGGCCGGCGCCGACCAGCCGGCGGACCGCCTCCTCGACCTCGTGCCGCTCGGGAATCGCCTGGTTGAGGTGGTCGGCGGTGGAGAGCACGTCGGCCAGCCGGACCCCTTCGGGCCGGCGGCTGGACGGCGACCGGCGGTGCCGGCCGGCGCCGCTCGCGATCACCAACGAGACGAAGATCCAGGCGTCGCTCCAGCGCCATCCGCTCTCCCCCATGCGCAGATTCTGCCGGGCACCACTGCCAAAAGGGAACACCCGGACCGCCGCCCGCACCCTGCGCGACGACCCGGGTACGCGGGTCAGCCGGCGGCCGGCACCGGGGCGGTCCGGCCGGGAACCGGCACCGGTTCGGCAACGGTGAACCGCGCCAGGAACAGCTGGGTCAGCGGCCCGATGGCGAGCGCGTACGCCACCGTGCCGACGCCCACGGTGCCGCCGAGCAGCCAGCCGACCGCCAGCACGGTCACCTCGATGCCGGTGCGGACCACCCGGATCGACCAGCCGGGCCGGCGGGCGACCAGGCCGGTCATCAGCCCGTCACGGGGGCCGGGGCCGAGCCGGGCGCCGATGTAGAGACCGGTGGCCGCGCCGTTGCCCACGATGCCGGCGACCAGCAGGCCGATCCGGACGGCGAGCGGCCCGCCGGCCGGCAGCAGCGCCAGCGTGGCGTCCACCACCAGCCCGATGACCACCACGTTGCTCACCGTGCCGATGCCGGGGCGCTGCCGCAGCGGGATCCAGAGCAGCAGGACCAGCGCGCCGACCGCGATGGTCACGGCGCCGAAGGACAATCCGGTGCGGCGGGCGAGCCCCTGGTGGAAGACGTCCCAGGGGTCCAGGCCCAGCCCCGAACGGATCATGAGGGCCATGCTGACCCCGTACAGGACCAGGCCCGCGTAGAGCTGGGTCAGCCGCCGGACGGGGCGGTACCGGAGATTGCCAATCGCTGCCATGCATGCCACCCTAGGGGCCAATCGGGCGCACGGAAGAGAGCCAATATCGGAGGAGTGGCATGACGAGCCAGGTGCGGGGGGTCCAATTGGCCCGGCTGCTCGGCCAGTGGCACGCTCTCCCGGGTCGCCGCCGCAGCCCCGACTACGCCGCCCTGGCCGGCGCGGTACGCGGCCTGCTGGCCGACGGCCGGCTCCCGCTGGGCGTCCGCCTGCCCGCCGAACGGGAACTGGCCCAGGCGCTGCGGATCAGCCGCACCACGGTCAGCGCCGCCTACCGGGAACTGCGCGAGAGCGGCCACCTGGCCAGCCGCCGGGGCGCCGGCAGCTGGACCATGCTGCCCGGCACCCACCGGGTGGCCAGCACCGGGCTGTGGACCCCGCAGGACGACCACGACATGATCGACCTCGGGGTGGCCGCGCTGGCCGCCCCGCCCGAGCTGGTGCCGGCCGCCCGGGCCGCCGCCGAGGACCTGCCCCGCTACCTGGGCGGCGCCGGCTACCACCCGACCGGCATCGTCGAGCTGCGCGAGGCGGTGGCGCAGGCGTACACCGAGCGCGGGCTGCCCACCTCGGCCGACCAGATCATGGTCACCAACGGCACCCAGCACGCCCTGGACCTGGTGCTCCGCCTGGCGCTCGCGCCGGGCGCCGGGGTGCTGGTGGAGTCGCCGAGCTACCCCAACGCGCTGGCCGCGCTGGCCGCCCGGCGGGCCCGGATCACCACCCACGGGCTGGCCGCCGACACCGGCTGGGACGCCGACCTGCTGCTCGGCAGCCTGCGCCAGGTCCGCCCGAAGCTGGCCTACCTGATCCCGGACTTCCAGAACCCCACCGGCCACCTGATGCCGGCCGACCTGCGCGAGCGGCTGGTCGCCACCGCGCACGCGGTCGGCACCGACCTGGTCGTCGACGAGTCGTTCGTGGACCTGCCGCTGGACGGCACGGTCGTGCCGCCCCCGGCCGCCGTCTTCGACCGGCACTCCCGGGTGGTCACCATCGGCGGGCTGAGCAAGCCGTTCTGGGGCGGGCTGCGGATCGGCTGGGTGCGCGCGTCCGCGCCGCAGGTGCAGCGGCTGGCCGCCACCCGGGTCGGGGTGGACATGGCCAGCCCGGTGCTGGACCAACTGGTCGCGGTGCACCTGCTCACCGACGCGCCGGGCATCGTGGCGGCCCGCCGGGCCCAGCTCGCCACCCAGCGGGACGCGCTGCTCGGCGCGCTGGCGCAGCGGCTGCCGGACTGGCGGGTCACCGTGCCGCGCGGCGGCGTGACCCTCTGGGCCGAGCTGGACGGGCCGATCTCCAGCGCCCTCGCCCGGGCCGCCGAGGAGGTCGGCGTACGGCTGGCCCCGGGGCCCCGGTTCGGGCTGGACGGCACGCTGGAGCGGTTCCTGCGACTGCCGTTCACGCTGCCCGCCGCCGACCTGGTCGAGGCGGTCGGCCGGATCGCCGCGGTGCGGTACGACCTGGACCGCGGCGGCCGGCCCCGGTGGCGGGAGCCCGCCGTCATCGCCTGAGCCGGCCCGACAAGGCCACGGACGCCGGCCGCCCACCGCCGGCGCTACCCGGAAGGCGGAGGTTGGCCGGTCATCGCCCGGAACATCCCTTCGGTCCGGTACCGGCTGCCAGACTGCCCTGGTGGGACGCGCGGACGGGGGCCGGCGGGCGAGCGGGGTCCAGCGGAGCGCGCCGGGCTCCCGTGCCACCCGGCTGGAACTCTTCTACGACCTGGTCTTCGTCTTCGCCTTCCTGAACGTCACCACCGCCGCGGCCGGCAACCCCACCGTCCGCGGGGTGATCCAGGCGCTGGTGGTGCTGGCCCTGCTCTGGTGGTGCTGGACGGGCTTCGCGGCGCTCGGCAACGTGGTCCGCACCGACCAGGGGGTGGTGCCGCTGGTCGGCTTCGTCACCATGGCCGCCGCCTTCGTGCTGGCGCTCACCCTGCCGAAGGCGTTCGTCGACCGGCCGGGCGGCCTGTCCGGGCCGCTGGTCTTCGCCACCTGCTACTTCCTGGTCCGGGCCAGCCAGGTGTCGATCTTCCTGTGGGTCGGCCGCGGCAACCGCGACCTGCGCCAGCGGTGGCTGCTGATGGCGCTGCCGGTGCTGCTGGCCACGTCGCTCGTCGTCACCGCCGCGCTGCTGCCGCAACGGCTCTTCGACGGCACTGTCGAGTCGCTGGTCCGGCTGGGGTGCTGGATCGCCGCCATCATGGTGGAGTACGGCGCGGGGCTGGCGCTGCGCAGCACCGGGTGGACGGTGCTCTCCGCCGGGCACTGGGCGGAACGGCACGCCCAGATCATCCTGGTGGCCCTGGGCGAGACCATCATCGCGCTCGGGCTCGGTCCCAGCGGCACCGTCAACCTGCCGCTGACCTGGCCGGTGCTCATCGGTGCGGTGCTCGGCATCGCGGTGGTCGCGGCGATGTGGTGGGCGTACTTCGACACCCTGGCGCTCGCCATGGAGCAGGCGTTGCACCGCACCCGGGACCGGACCGCCCGCGCGGTGCTGGCCCGGGACGCCTACACCTACCTGCACCTGCCCGTCGTCGCGGGGGTCATCCTCTTCGCGCTCGGGCTCAAGGGACTGATCTACGAGGGGGCCGACCCGGCGACCCCGACCTGGGGGGTCACGCTCCCCGGCCTCGACCTGCTGGCGCTCTACGGCGGGGTCGCGCTCTACCTGCTCGCCCTGATCGTGCTCGGCGGCCGGATGCTCGGCGCGGCGCGCTGGCCGACGGTCGGCGGAGTGCTGCTGCTGCTCCTGCTGGTGCCGGTGGCGGGGCAACTGCCCGAACTGGTGGCACTGGCCCTGCTGGCCGTCGCCACGGTGGCGGTGGTGGGGGCGCAGACGGTGGTCGACGCGCCGCGCCGGCGGCAGGTCCGCCAGGTGGCGCTGGAGGAGCAGCTCGCCGCCGAGGCGGAGCAGACCAGGTGGCGGGGGCACCACCTGTGAGCCGGCGGTCCCGCGCCCGGTCGGGGGAGCCGGGCGCGGGACCGCCGGTCGCTCAGATCTCGGCGAGGGTGCCGGCGTACATCTTCTCGATCTCGGTCGCGAAGTTGGTCTCCACGCCCCGGCGCTTGATCTTCAGCGACGGGGTGATCTCGCCGTCCTCGATGGTCAGGTCGCGCGGCAGGATGGTGACCTTCTTGATCGTCTCCCAGCGGTTGAGCTTGCTGTTGAGCTGGGCGACGTACTCCTCGACCATGGCCTGCGCCTCGGGCGAGGCGACGATCTCGGCGTAGCTGCGGCCCTCCAGCGGAGTGCCGGCCGCCCAGCCCTTGATCGCGTCCGGGTCGAGGGTGACCAGCATGGTGCAGTAGTTGCGCGCCTGGCCGATCACCACCGCCTGCGAGGTGTACGGGCAGGTGGCCTTGAACATCCCCTCGATGTGCGAGGGCGCGATGTACTTGCCGCCGGAGGTCTTGACCAGGTCCTTCTTCCGGTCGGTGATCTTCAGATAGCCGTCGGCGTCCAGCGTGCCGATGTCACCGGTGCGGAAGAAGCCGTCCTCGGTGAACGCCGCGGCGGTCTCCTCGGGGAGGTTGTGGTAGCCGCGCATCACCGGCCGGCCGCGCACCAGGATCTCGCCGTCGGTGTCGATCTTGCACTCCAGGTCGCCCATCGCCTTGCCGACGGTGCCGATGCGCAACCCCTCCGGCGGGTTGACGAAGTTGCCGGCGCTGGTCTCGGTGAGGCCGTAGCCCTCCGAGATCGGCAGGTTCGCCGCGGCGAAGAAGGTGGCGATGTCCGGGCTGAGCGGGGCGGCGCCGGAGACGAGCACCCGGATCCGCCCGCCGAGGCGGGCCTGGAGCTTGCTGAACACCAGCTTCTCGGCGACCGCGTAGCGCAGCTTCAGCCCGGCCGGGACCGGCTTGCCGGCCTGCTCGAGGGCGACCTTCTCCTTGCCCACCCGGACGCCCCAGGCGAAGATCTTCGCCTTCGCGCCGCCGGCGTCCTGCGCCGTGGTGACGGCCTTGTTGTAGACCTTCTCGAAGACCCGCGGCGCGCCGCACATCAGCGTCGGCTTGACCACCGCCAGCAGGTCGACCAGCTTGTCCACCCGGCCGTCGACGTACGTCGGCAGGCCCACGTGGATCGCGCCGCAGAGCAGGGTCTTGCCGAACGAGTGGGACAGCGGCAGCCAGAGGTACTGCAGGTCGTCGTCGCGGAGCAGCCCGAGCTCGGCCTGCGCGACGCCCTCCCAGCACCACCCGCCGTGCAGCAGCTCCACACCCTTGGGCCGGCCGGTGGTGCCCGAGGTGTAGATGAGCGTGGCCAGGTGGTCGGGGCCGAGCCCGGCGACGATGTTCTCGATCAGCTCCGGCTCGGCGGCGAGCCGGGCCGCGCCCCGCTCCTCCAGCTGGGTCAGGGTGAGCTGGGGTACGGCGGCGGCCGGGTCCGGCTCGCCGTCGAAGAGCACCACGTGGGTCAGCGCCGGCAGCTGCGCTCCGGCGATCTTCGCGGCCTGGGCCGGGTTCTCGGCGAACAGCACCCGGGAGCCGGAGTCGGCGATGATGTACGTCGCGTCGTCGGGTTCGGTGGTCGGGTAGACGGTGGTGGTGGCGCCACCGGCGCACATGATGCCCAGGTCGGCGAGCACCCAGTCGAGCCGGGTGTTGGCCAGGATCGCCACCGGGTCCTCCTGGCCGACGCCGAGGTCGTGCAGGCCGGCCGCGATGGCCTTGGCGCGGGTCGCCACCTGCGCCCAGCTCAGCCAGACCGGGCCGGAGTCGTCCGGGGACGGATGGGCGAAGGCGTCACGGTCGGGGGTGGCCGCGACGCGCTTGAGGAACATTTCCGGGATGGAGCGGTACGGTACATCGAGAGCCATCGCTGTAGCCGCCTTCGGGGGTGGAGGCGTGACGGTCGTCACGTCGGTGTTCGTTACCGAAGAGTATTGCCTGCCTCGTGGCGTCGGCTAGCCCCCCGACCGTCGGTCGGCTCCATCCCGGCTGGTGGGACGCGGATTCAGGCGTACCGGGCGGCCACCAGTGACCAGTCGTAGGTGGCCCGGATCCAGTTACGCCGTGCGACCAGCGCCGGGTGCAGTTCGGGGTCGCCCTGGCAGCGCAGCGTCGCCTCCGCGGCCAGGTAGGCGGCGAGCGCGTCGTTGAACCGGTCGGCCGCGGCCCGCAGCGCCGCCTCCTCGTCGCCGCCGGTCTCCCGGGCGATCACGGTGACCAGGTTGTGCCCGTCCGGCGCGGACCGCCGCTCCTTGCCGTACGAGAAGACGTCGTTGCACCAGCAGACCAGGTCCATCGCGAGCAGGTCCAGCGCGACCAGCGCCGGCTCGGTCCGCCGGTCCGCCGCCGGGTGCCCGCCGAGGGCCAGTTCGGTGAGGGTGAGGCTGGGGCCGACCGCGCCGGTGTGCCGGCGCATCTGCACGTACTCCGCCAATCCCGGCACCCGCTCCCGCTCCCGGTTCGCCGCCTCCCAGAGCAGCGCCAGCAGGTAGTCGCGCACCTGGGCGGCGAAGCGCAGCAGCATCGCCGGCGCCCCGGCCGCCCGGACCCGCCGGCACAGGTCGTCCAGCGCGTCGCCGAGCGGGCCGGCGGCGGTCGGCAGCGGCGCCGCCGGGTCGCCGTGCCGGTCCAGCACGTCGAGCAGCGCGGCCACCGTCGGCGCGAGCCGGGTCGGCGCCTCGCCCAGGCCGTCCTCGTCGCAGGCGTCGTCCACCACGAACAACCAGGCGACCAGGTCGGAGAGCAGGCGCAGTCGCTCGACCGGGCCGTCCGGGCAGGCCCGGCCGGCCAGCCCGGCGACGTCGGCGCGGCGCAGCCGCTGCCCGCTATCGATCAGCCCGAAGTCGCGCGCCCACTCGATGCTCTGTCGGGCCACCAGGTCCGTGCTGTCATGACGCCCGGCGGGAAAGGGGGGTTCCCGCAGCGCCGAGACCGCGAAGGTCCGCATGCCGCCCCCAGTCGCGCCGTCCCCCCACGGGACGACGCGGCAAAGCCTACGGGAGCAGGGATCGGCACCCATCGTTCGGGTGGTCGGACTTTCATGTCTCTGCGTGACCGATTGTGCACACTGGGTCACAAGCCCAGGTGGGCCGCGCGAAGCCGCTCGGCCGACTCCGGCGTGCCGTCGATCTGCACCCGGGCGACCCGCTGCCGGCCGGTGAGGAAGAGCGCCAGCTCGCCCGGGGCGCCCACCATCCGCACCGGCTCGCCGCCGCGCCCCACGCTGAGTTCGCCGTGCCCGGGCGCCTGGACGAACAGGTCGGCCGGGAACCGGCGCAGCGCCAGCCGGGCCAGCGGCGCGCAGCGCCGCCACAGCGCCGCGGAGAGGCCGGCCGGCAGGTCGCGCGGCTGCCACCGCTCCCCGGCCCGCCGGACGTCCTCGTGGTGGATGAAGAACTCCAGGGTGTTGGCCAGCTCGTCGGTCACCGGGTTGCTCACCGGGCTCCACACCGGCGGGCGGCGCAGCTGGCCGACCAGCTGCGGCCAGGGGCGGGCGGCGATCCGCCGGCGGACCCGTTCGGCGTACCCGCGCAGCGGCGCGAGCACGATGCCCCCGGCGGCGTCCGGCCGGCGCTCCCGGACCACCAGGTGCGCGGCCAGGTCGCGGGTGGTCCACCCGGTGTTGACCGTCGGTGCGTCCGGTCCCAGCGTCAACATCAGGTCGGCGAGCGCCTCGCGCTCCGATCGGGCGTACCGCGACATGGATCGATCCTAGGCCGAACCCGCCCGGGCCGTGCCCGGCCGGCGGCGGGTTGTCGGAGGGCCGGTGCAGGGTTGGCGGCGGGTTGGCGGCGGCCGGGCGGCGCGGCGGGCGTGACGCCGGCCATACCGGTCCGGGTCGGCGGAGCTCGCCCCGAACGGTAAGGATGAGGGGGATAATTGCGGCTTACGGCGGGGGAGAGCGTGGCGAGCAGGACGAGTCGGGACGTGCTCGGTCGGGGGCTGGCGGTCCTCGGTCGGGCGATCCGGGAGCAGCCGCGCATCTTCGCGGTCGCGGTCGCGGGCAGCGTGCTGTTCGGCAGCATGGTGATCGCCAGCGCGTACGTCGTCGGCACGGTGGTCGGCGACGTGGTGGTGCCCGCGATCGCCCGCGGCTCGGTGGGGGTCGGCACGCTCGCGCTCGCCGCCACCGCGCTGTTCGGGATCAGCGTGCTGCGGGTGGCCGGCATCGTCGGCCGCCGCCTCGGCGCCGGCTACATGCAGTACCGCCTCCAGGCCGCGTACCGCCGCCGGGTCACCCGGCGCTACCTGGAGCTGCCGCTGTCCTGGCACCACCGCAACGCCACCGGCACCCTGCTGTCCAACGCGAACTCCGACGTGGAGGCCGCCTGGTACCCGATCGCGCCGCTGCCGTTCGCGGTCGGCACGCTGGTGATGCTGGTCGGCGCGGTGGCCTCGCTCTTCGTCACCGACTGGGCGCTGGCCCTGGTCGGGCTGGCCGTCTTCCCGGCGCTGTTCGCGCTCAACGTGGTCTACTCCCGCCGGATGGCGCCGCGGCAGGCGCGGGCGCAGCGGCTGCGCGCCGAGGTGAGCGGCATCGCGCACGAGAGCTTCGACGGCGCCCTGGTGGTCAAGACGATGGGCCGGGAGGCGCAGGAGACCCGCCGGTTCGCCGAGCGGGCCGGCGAGCTGCGCGACGCGCTGGTCTCGGTGGGCCGGCTGCGCGGCGTCTTCGACCCGATGCTGGAGACGCTGCCCAGCCTCGGCACGCTCGCCGTGCTGGTGGTCGGCACGTTCCGGCTGCGCCAGGGCGCGATCAGCGTCGCCGAGCTGGTCAGCGTGGCCTTCCTGTTCACCGTGCTGGCGTTCCCGGTGCGGGCCATCGGCTGGGTGCTGGCCGAGCTGCCGCGCAGCGTCGCCGGCTGGGACCGGGTGCGCCGGGTGCTCGACGCCACCGGCGAGATGCCGTACGGGGACACCGTGCTCGACCCGGCCGACCCCCGGCCGGCGACGCTCACCTTCACCGACGTCTGCTTCGGCTACGAGCCGGCCGAGGCGCACCTGCCCGGCACCGAGGTGCTCGGCGAGGTCTCCTTCACCGTGCCCGCCGGGAAGACCGTCGCCCTGGTCGGGCCGACCGGCGCGGGCAAGTCGACGATCGCGTCGCTGGCCGTCCGGCTGGTCGACCCACGGTCCGGCACTGTCGCCCTGGACGGGGTGGACGTACGCCGGCTGACCGCCGCCTCGCTGGCCGGTACCGCCGCGCTGGTGGCCCAGGTGCCGTTCGTCTTCGACGACACCGTCCGGGCCAACATCACCCTGGACCGGCCGGGCATCGGCGACGACGACGTCTGGGCGGCGCTGCGGCTGGCCGAGGCGGACGGGTTCGTCGCGGCGCTGCCCGACGGGCTGGACACCCGGGTCGGCGAGCGCGGCACGTCGCTCTCCGGTGGCCAGCGGCAGCGGCTCACCCTGGCCCGTGCGCTGGCCGGCCGGCCCCGCCTGCTGGTGCTCGACGACGCGACCAGCGCGGTCGACCCGCGGGTGGAGGCGGCCATCCTGGCCGGGCTGCGCTCCTCGGCGGCCGACTCCGCCACGCCGGCCGCGTCGATCCTGGTGGTCGCCTACCGCCGGGCCACCATCGCGCTGGCCGACGAGGTGATCTACCTGGAGCAGGGGCGGGTGGTGGCCCGGGGCACCCACGCCGACCTGCTCGCCACCGTGCCCGGCTACGCCGACCTGGTCACCGCCTACGAGCAGGCCGAGGTCGACCGCGCGCAGGAACGGCCGTACGACGACGAGGCCACGCCGCCGCTGGCCTCGGGCCTGGAGATCGAGGTGGACCGGTGAGCAGTGCAGCGGAGCGGAGCCCCGCAGTCGCGAACGAAAGGCAGGCCCGGTGAGTGTGACGGCGTCCGAGCAGCGGGCCGAGGCGGCCGCGCAGGCCGAGCCGGTCGAGACGACGTGGCGGACGTTGCGGCGCGGGCTGGCGCTCTCGCCGGAGCTGCGGGTCGGCCTGGCCGGCACGCTGGCCCTGGCGCTGGTCTACATGGTGGGGCGGGCGGCCGTGCCGGTGGCCGTGCAGCAGGGCATCGACCGGGGCATCGTCGGCGGGCTCGACCTCGACGTGGTCTGGACGGTGGTCGGCATCACCGCCGCGGTGCTGGTGGTGACCACGCTCTGCGGCTACCTGATGATGCGCCGGCTGTTCACGGTCAGCGAGACGGCGCTGGCCAACGTGCGGATCCGGGCGTTCCGGCACGTGCACGACCTGTCGATGCTGCACCAGCAGGCCGAGCGGCGCGGCTCGCTGGTCTCCCGGGTGACCAGCGACGTCGACCAGATCACCCAGTTCCTCCAGTGGGGCGGCGTGATCCTGGTGATCAACCTGGGTCAGCTGGCGGTCACCACGGTGGTGATGCTGGCGTACTCCTGGCAGCTGACCCTGGTGGTCTTCGCCGCCTTCCTGCCGGCGGTGTTCGTGATCCGGGTGCTCCAGCGCCGCCTCGGCGCGGCGTACGGGGTGGTCCGGCAGCGCACCGGCGCGCTGCTCGGCGCGATCGGGGAGAGCGTGGTCGGGGCGCCGGTGATCCGGGCGTACGGGATCTCCGGGCGGACCGCGCGGCGGCTGGACGAGGCGATCGACGGCCAGCGGCGGGCGCAGCAGCGAGCGATCCGGATCAGCATCATGGGCAGCTCGGTCGGCGAGCTGGCCGCCGGGTTGGCACTGGCCGGCGTGGTGGTGCTCGGGGTGAGCCTGGGCGCCGACCGCACGCTGAGCATCGGCGAGGTGACCGCGTTTCTGTTCCTGGTGACGCTCTTCATCCAGCCGGTGCAGATCGCCACCGAGGTGCTCAACGAGGCGCAGAACGCGATCGCCGGCTGGCGGCGGGTGCTGGACGTGCTCGACGTGGCGCCGGACGTGGCCGACCCGGGGGAGCAGGGCCGGGAGCTGCCGCCGGGCCCGCTGGATATCCGCTTCTCCGGCGTGCGCTTCGCCTACCCGGGCGGCCCGCCGGTGCTGCACGACATCGACCTGGAGATCCCGGCGAAGAGCCGGGTGGCGGTGGTCGGCGAGACCGGCAGCGGCAAGACCACCTTCGCCAAGCTGCTCACCCGGCTGATGGATCCGACCGCCGGGACGGTGCTGCTCTCCGGCGTGCCGCTGGACCAGGTCCGGTTCGACTCGCTGCGGTCCCGGGTGGTGATGGTCCCGCAGGACGGGTTCCTGTTCGACGCCACGGTGGCGGACAATGTCCGGTTCGCCCGACCGGAGCTGACCGACGAGCAGCTCGCCGCGGCCTTCACCGAACTGGGCCTGGCCGACTGGATGGACGGGCTGCCGTCCGGGCTGCGGACCCCGGTCGGCGAGCGCGGCGAGGCGCTGAGCGTGGGGGAGCGGCAGCTGGTCGCGCTGGCCCGGGCGTACGTGGCGGACCCGGACCTGCTGGTGCTGGACGAGGCGACCAGCGCGGTCGACCCGGCCACCGAGGTACGGCTGCAACGCACCCTGGACGCGGTGACCCGGGGCCGGACCACCCTCGCCATCGCGCACCGGCTCTCCACCGCGCAGTCCGCCGACGAGGTGATCGTGGTGGACCGGGGGCGGATCGTGCAGCGCGGCCCGCACGAGGAGCTGCTCCGCGACCCCGACTCGGTCTACGCCCTGCTCTACGCCTCCTGGCTGGAGCAGACCCGCTGACTCCGCCCCGCGATCGCGTAGTTTCCGCCCCGGCGACAGCGGCGAATGCCGCGGATCAGGGGCGCCGACCGCGCGATCGCGGGGCGTGCGGTCAGCGGGAGTAGAACTCCACCACGAGCTGCTCGTCGCAGATCACCGGCACCTCGGTGCGGGCGGGCTCGCGCAGCAGGGTGGCGCGCAGCTCGGTCAGGTCGACCGACAGGTAGGGCCGGGTCGGGCCGTCGCCGGCGTTGGCGCCGGTGGCGGCGAGCTGGAAGGGCAGCGCCTCGCGGCTGCGCTCGCGCACCGCCACCACCTGGCCGGGGCGCAGCCGATAGGAGGGGCGGTCGACCTTGCGCCCGTCGACCGTGAAGTGCCCGTGGCTGACCAGCTGCCGCGCCTGGTAGATGCTGCGGGCCAGCCCGGCCCGGTGCACGACCGCGTCGAGCCGGCGCTCCAGCAGCGCGATCAGGCTCTCGCCGGTCTTGCCGGTGCCGCGGGCCGCCTCGTCGAAGACCCGGCGCAGTTGCGCCTCGCTGACGTTGTACTGGTGGCGCAGGCGCTGCTTCTCCAGCAGCCGCACCTGGTAGTCCGAGGTCTTGCGGCGCTGCCGGCCGTGCACACCGGGCGGGAAGGGCCGGCGCTCGAAGTACTTCACGCACTTGCGGGTGAGGGGGATGCCGAGGGCCCGGGAGAGCCGGGCCTTGGGCCTGGGGTGGTTCACGCTGGACGTCTCCGTTCCGGTGCTCTAGCCTGCACTTAGGTAAGCCTAACCTATTAAGGAGGTCGTGCCATGCGGCCCAGCCCGGCGGAGATCGTCCGAACCCTGGTGGCGGGTCGACTGCCCGGCCTCGTCCACGTGGCGCACCGGCCCGGCCCGCACCACGTCCGGCACGTCACCGATCCGGAGGGGCGGGTGCTGCTCCTGGTGCCGGTGGTCAGCGACCTCGCCGCCGCGCTGCGCCCGGCCGACGGCGACACCGACGTCCCGGCGGTGCTCGACGTGCTCGACCTCCCTCCGTCCGCCGGGGCGCCGTCGCTCGGCCGGGCCTGGGTCTCCGGCTGGGCGGCCCGGCTCGACGGCGACGAGGCCCGGCAGGCCGCCCTCGACTTCGCCGCCGTGGACCCGACCGGTGACCTGCTCGACGTCGGCACCCGGTTCCGGCTGTTCCGCTTCGAGGTGGCCGAGGCCCGCTGGGACCGCGCCGGCTCCGTGCGCCGGATCGACCCCGAGGTGTACGCCGAGGCGGAGCCGGATCCGCTGCACCCGGTCGAGGGGGAGCTGCTGGCCGACCTCGCCGAGCACCACGCCGCCGAGGTGACCGGCTACCTGCGCCGGCAGCTCGGCCTGGTCGACGGCGGCGGTCACGGCGTGCCCCGGGTGGTGCGGATCGACCGGTACGGCCTGATGGTGTCGTACGGCCGGCCCGGCGCCCGGCGACGGGCCCGGCTGACCTTCCCGCACCCGGTCGCCGACCACGCCGAACTGGCCCGGCTGCTGCACCCGATGCTGTGCCGGGCCGCCGCGACCGGCCACGCCGAACCCGCCTGACCACCACCCGCCCTCCGCGTCCGGTGCCCCCGGGTTCGGGTGCACGTGTGGTCGCGGGGGCGACAACAGGTGCACCCACAGCTGGCCGGCCGCTTGTGACCGCCTGTGGTGCGCACCGCTGCCAGCGGCGGTCGGGCCTGCCGGCGGAGCCGCTTGGCCCGCTTGCCCGAGGTCTGGGTGGGTCTGTGGTTGGTGGGCGACACCGGTCTGCGCCCGAAACCGGTGCGCGGCGGCCGGCGGTTCCGGGCGGGCACGGCGGCCATGTTCCGGGGTGCCCGGTAGCCGGCATGATCGACTCCACGCCGCCGATATGGGGCCGTCCACGACGACTCGATACCGCCACGTCGGCGAAACGACGCGCGCCCTCAACGGTGCGGCTCCAGACACCGCCTGCCCGCGCGCGGAGCGGGGCTCGGGGTCAGGTCGGCAGGTCGCCGGTGAGGTAGCGCTGCACGGTGGGGGCGACCACGGCGACCAGGGTCTCCGCCGGGGCGGAGGCGATCGGTTCCAGCCGTACCACGTGCCGCATGACGGCCAGCCCGATCAGCTGGCTGGCCACCAGCGAGCCGCGCAGCGGCAGCTCGGCCGGGTCCACGTCGAGGTGGTCGAGCACCCGGCGGAGCACCTGGGTGACCAGGAACTCGCGCAGCAGCCGGGCGGTCCACTCGTTGCTCATCGCCGAGCGCAGCAGCGCCACGCCGGCCGTGCCGGCCGGGGAGTCCCAGACCCCCAGGAAGAGCCGGACGAGCCGCTCGCCGATGCCGTCGCGGTCGCCGGCGACGATCCGCGGGATCAGCTCGCCCGGGTTGACGGGCGCGTTCATCGCGGCCAGGAAGAGCTGGTCCTTGCTGCCGAAGTAGTGGTGCACCAGGGCCGGGTCGACCCCGGCCGTGGCGGCGATGGCCCGGATGGAGGCCGCGTCGAAGCCCCGTTCCGCGAACGCCGTGCGCGCCGCGTCGAGGATCGCCTCCCGGGTGTCCGGCTTGCCTGGTCGTCGGCCGGTCCGCCGTGCCATCGCCGCCCTTCGCTCGTACTCGTCAGGTCGCCCCGCCCCGGCCCGCCGCGGGGCCGGGACGGGGCGCCGGTCAGCCGCTGCGCCGCCGCAGGGTGGCCGCGGCCAGCACCAGCGCCAGCACCGCCGCGCCGGCGACCACCGCGACGTCCCGCCACATGGTGCCGGTCGGCTCGGCGTTCGCGCCGACCTCCTGCAACGCCTCGACGGCGTACGACAGCGGCAGCACGTCGCTGACCGCCTGCAACCAGCCGGCCATCTCGCCCCGGGGCACGAAGAGCCCGCAGAGCAGCAGCTGAGGGGCCACCACGACCGGCATGAACTGTACGGCCTGGAACTCGGTGCGGGCGAAGGCGCTGCAGAACAGGCCCAGCGCCACCGCGAGCACCGCGTTCAGCGCGGCGACCAGGATGACCAGCCCGCTGCTGCCGGCGGTGTCCAGGTCGAACAGCCAGTACGCCACGGCCGAGGCGACGGTGGCCTGCACCGCGCCGGCCAGCCCGAAGGCGATGCCGTAGCCGAAGAGCAGGTCGGCCTTGGCCAGCGGCGTGGTGAGCAGGCGCTCCAGCGTGCCGGTGGTGCGCTCGCGGAGCATCGCGATGCTGGTCACCAGGAACATCACGATGAACGGGAAGAAGCCGAGCATGATCAGCGCGATCCGGTCGAAGGCGGACGGCTGGCCGGGCGCGGCGGGCTGGTCGGCGTACATGTAGTAGACCAGGGTGAGCAGCAGGGCCGGCACCACCAGCAGCAGGGCCACGGTGCGCCGGTCGTGGCGCAGCTGGCGCAGGATGCGGCCGGTGGTGACCGCCAGGATCCTCGGGTTCACGACCCCTCCCCTCCGGCCGCGCCGGCCGTCTCGCCCGCCCTGATCAGCCGCAGGAACGCCTCGTCGAGGTCGGTCACCCCGGCGGCGGCCCGGATCGCGTCCGGGGTGTCGTCGGCGATCAGCCGCCCCTCCCGGATGAGCAGCAGCCGGTCGCAGCGGGCCGCCTCGTCCATCACGTGGCTCGACACCAGCAGGGCCGTCCCGCCGGCGGCCAGCTCGTGGAACCGGGCCCAGAGGTCGGCCCGCAGCACCGGGTCCTGCCCGACGGTCGGTTCGTCGAGGATGACCAGCTCCGGGTCGCCGACCAGGGCGCAGGCCAGCGACGCCCGGCTGCGTTGGCCGCCGGAGAGGGTGCCGACCAGTTGGGTCGCGGCGTCGGCCAGCCCGACGTCGGCCACCGCCCGGTCGGCGTCGGCCCGGCCGCGCCCGTGCAGCGCGGCGAAGTAGCGGGCGTTCTCCCGCACGGTGAGGTCGGCGTAGACGCTGGGCGCCTGGGTCAGGTAGCCGACCCGGCGGCGCAGCTCGGCCGAGCCGGCGGGCCGGCCCAGCACGGTCACCGTGCCGGCGGTGACCACCTGCACCCCGACCACCGCGCGCATCAGCGTGGTCTTGCCGCTGCCGCTCGGGCCGAGCAGCCCGGTGACCGCGCCGCGCGGCACCGTGGCGCTGATCCCGTGCAGCACCCGCCGCCCGCCCCGGTCGACGACCAGGTCGCGGACGGCGATCGCGTCGTCCATCGCCCACCTCCCCAAAACTCAACGCCTGATGAACTCAACGCTAGATGAGATACCGCCGTGCGCGCAACGGGCTTGACTTCGAGTGGGCTCGAACTGGAAGCCTGGGACCGTGGACATCAGCACGCGGCAGGACACGCTCACCGTCGGCGAGGCGGCCGAGCGGGTCGGCCTCACCACCTACACGCTGCGTTGGTACGAGCAGGAGGGGCTGGTGGCCCCGGTCGGGCGGGACTCGGCCGGGCGGCGCCGGTACACCACCGGGGACGTCGACTGGCTGTTCCTGCTCACCCGGCTGCGGCGCACCGGGATGCCGGTGCGGGACATGCGCCGCTACGCCGAGCTGGCCCGCCAGGGCGACAGCACGCTCGGCGCCCGGCGGGCGCTGTTCGAGGCGCACCGGGCCCGGGTGCTGGCGCGGATGGCCGAGCTGGGGGAGGACCTGAGGGTGCTCGACCACAAGATCGACGCGTACCGGCGGGCGGAGGGCCGCTGCGAGGGGTCATAGGCCCCGGACCGGACACCGCGTCCGCCATCGGGCATTGCGCCCTGATCAGGGCGTACGGCACGATGTCGCGGTGGACTACCCTCCGTCACCGGACAGTGGGTTCCTCGCCGACTGGACCGCCCGGCTGCGGGCGGCGGCCGAGCGGCCCGTGGTCGGCATCATGCTGCGCGGCAGCCATGCCCGGCGGGCCGCCACCGCGCACAGCGACGTCGACGTCGACGTGCTGCTCGGCGGCGCCCCGTACGCCGCCCGCCGGGCCTACCTGGCCGAGCACGCCGGCCGGCTGACCCACGTGTCGGTGGCCGCCCGGGACGTCCGGTCCTGGGTGAGCCGGCTCGGCGAACCGGCCGACTGGGCGTTCGGGCTGCCGGTCGCCGCGCCGGCCCGGCTGCTCTGGGCCGACCCGCACTGGCGGCCCCGGATCGACCTGCCGGTGCTCTGCCAGCCGGCCGGCGAGCCGCAGCTGGAGGAGCTGGTCGCCACGCTCGGTAAGGTCGCCGCGGCCCGGGACGCCGGCGACCACCTCGGCGTCCGGCTGGCCGCCGCCGACCTGGCCCGGCTCTGCCCGTCCGTGCTCCGGCTCGCCAACGCCTCGGTCCGGGTGGTCTCCCGCCGGGCCGCCTTCGCCGCCGCGCTCGCCCTGCCGGTCGCACCCCCGGGCTACCGCGACGACATGCTGCTCTGCCTCGGGCTGCGGCCCGGCTCCACCGGCCAGCTCAGCGCGGCCGCGGCCCGCCTGGTCACCGGCGTCCTGCCGCTGGTCCGCCGGTACGCGGCCGAGATCGCCGAGGTCGCCGGGACGGACCTGGCCGAGGCGCTGGTCGACGGCCGGCTGGACCGCTACGTCGCCCAGCTCACCCGGCCCGCCGGCCGGCCGCCACGCCCCCGGCGGGAGCCGTCGCCGGTGCCCGCGCCGCGTGCGGGACAATGGGTCACTGTGTCCGTACCTGACGCGCCGGTGACCGGCGCCCACACCCGCCCGAGCGGGCCGGCGGACGGCGGCCCGGCCCGCCCGTCCCGGCTCGACCCGGCCATCGCGGCCCGGCTGCGCCGCACCCCGGACGGCCTGGTCGCCGCCGTGGTCCGCGCCCACGACACCGGCGAGGTGCTGATGGTCGCCTGGATGGACGACGAGGCGCTGCACCGCACGCTGACCACCGGCCGGGCCACCTACTGGTCGCGCAGCCGGCGCGAGTACTGGGTCAAGGGCGCCACCTCCGGCCACCACCAGTACGTCCGCTCGGTCGCCCTCGACTGCGACGGGGACGCGCTGCTGGTCAGCGTCGAGCAGGTGGGCGCCGCCTGCCACACCGGGCACCGCAGCTGCTTCTTCACCGAGCTGCCGGTCGACGCGGCGGGGGACCGGTCGTGACCGACGGCCGGGTGAGCCCCGACGCCGCCACCTTCGCCGCGCTGGCCGCCGACCGGCGGGTCGTCCCGGTCACCCGCCGGCTGCTGGCCGACGCGGAGACCCCGGTCGGGGTCTACCGCAAGCTCGCCGGCGGCCCGGGCACCTTCCTGCTGGAGTCCGCCGAGCAGGGCGTCGGGTCCGCCGGCCTGGCCTGGTCGCGGTACTCGTTCATCGGCGTGCGCAGCAGCGCCACGCTGGTCGAGCGGGACGGCCGGGCGACCTGGCTGGGGCAGCCGCCGGCCGGGCTGCCGACCTCCGGCGACCCGGTGCAGGTGCTGCGGGCCACGGTCGAGGCGCTCGCCGGCCCGGCCACCGAGCCGGCCGCCGGCATGCCGCCGCTGACCGGGGGCATGGTCGGCTACCTCGGCTACGACCTGGTCCGGCGCTTCGAGCGGCTGCCCGAGCTGACCGAGGACGACCTGAACCTGCCCGAGCTGGGCATGATGCTCGCCACCGACCTGGTGGTGCTCGACCACTACGAGGGCTCGGCGATCCTGGTCGCCAACGCGGTGCTGCCGCCGCCGGACGCGCCGGACCGGGACGCGGCGGTCGCCGCCGCGTACCACCACGCGGTGGGCCGGCTCGACGCGATGACCACCGCGCTGTCCCGGCCCATCCCGCCGATGATCTCGACGGTGGAGCGCCCGCCGGCCGGCGAGGTGCGCAGCCGTACGCCCGACGGTGGCTACCCGAAGGCGGTGGAGGCGGCCAAGGAGGCGATCCGGGCCGGCGAGTGCTTCCAGATCGTGCTGGCGCAGCGGTTCGAGCGGGAGACCCACGCCGACCCGCTCGACGTCTACCGGGTGCTGCGCACCACCAACCCCAGCCCGTACATGTACCTGCTGCGCTTCGACGACTTCGACATCGTCGGCTCGTCGCCGGAGGCGCACCTGAAGGTGACCGTCGAGGCCGACGGACAGCGCCGGGCGCTGCTGCACCCGATCGCCGGCACCCGGCCGCGCGGCGCCACCCCGGCCGCCGACGCCCGGCTCGCCGCCGAACTGCTCGCCGACCCGAAGGAGCGGGCCGAGCACGTGATGCTGGTCGACCTGGGCCGCAACGACCTGGGCCGGGTGTGCCGCCCGGGCACCGTCGAGGTGCCCGAGTTCGCCACCATCGAGCGGTACAGCCACGTCATGCACATCGTCTCGACGGTGGTCGGCACGCTGCGCGCCGACCGCACCGCGTTCGACGCGCTGGCCGCGACCTTCCCGGCCGGCACCCTCTCCGGCGCGCCCAAGGTGCGGGCCATGGAGATCATCGAGGAGCTGGAGCCGGTCCGGCGGGGCCTGTACGGCGGCACGGTCGGCTACTTCGGCTTCGGCGGCGACCTCGACATGGCGATCGCCATCCGCACCGCGCTGATCCGCGCCGGCCGGGCGTACGTGCAGGCCGGTGCGGGGGTGGTGGCCGACTCCGACCCGGCCGCGGAGGACCAGGAGACCCGCAACAAGGCGGCCGCCGTGCTCGCCGCCATCGCCGCCGCCGAAACCCTGAGGCCGGCCCGGTGAGCGCGAGGAGTGCAGCGCAGCGGAGCCCCGCAGTCGCGAAGGAAAGGCCGGCCCGGTGAGCGGGGCCGAGGGGGCGCGGCCGGGCGCGGGGCGGCGCGAGCTGACGTACGCCGTGCTGCTCTGCCTGGCCGGCGCGGGCCTGGCGCTGTGGGCGGCAACCCGCACCTGGTCGGTGGAGCTGGCCGCCCGGCCGGCGCCGCTGCCCCCGGTGCGGGACGCGCACACCGGCGCGGGCCTGCTGCCGTGGCTGCCGGCGCTGGCCGTGGTCGGGCTGGCCGGCGGCGGCGCGGTGCTGGCCACCCGGGGTCGGCTGCGGCGGCTGCTCGGCGGGTTGCTGGCCCTGCTCGGGCTCGCCGTGGCGGCCGGCGGGGGCTACGGGCTGTCGGCGTCCTTCCCGGGCGAGGTGAGCCGGCACTGGCCGGCGCTCTGCCTGCTCGGCGGGCTGGTCGCCGCCGCCGGCGGGGTGCTCACCGCGCTGCGCGGCCAGCGGTGGCCGGCGATGGGCGCCCGCTACGAACGGCCGGCCCGGAAGGTGGCCGCGCCCGCCGCGCCGGCCGGGGCCGGACCGGTCACCGGGCGGCGCACCACCGAGGCGTGGGACGCGCTGGACCGGGGCGAGGACCCGACGGTCAGCTGACCGGCTGCCGGTCGCGGGCGGCGGCCCGGGCGGCCGCCAGCTCCGCCACCAGGCGGTCGAGTTCGGCCCGCTGGTCGGCCCGGGCCCGGTCGGCGCAGACCGCCTCCCAGGCGTTGCCCCGGGCGGTCCGCATCCGCGCCTCGCCGACCACGGCCCGCTCCAGGGTGTGCACCACCCCGACGGCGAGCGACGCGACGGTACGGGAAATGGTGGTCAGTCCGATGCTCTGGTGGGGCCCGGCAGTACTCATGATCTCTCCGCGCGAGGATCGTCGGCGAACGGGTGGGGCAGGCGCATCGTCGAGTCTGCCCGACGAAGATGCTGGCCGGCTCACGTTTCGCCGTGGTGACCTACGCGTCAACTCTGCGTCCGGGGCCGCCACCTGCACAGGGCCGTTCGTCCTTGAGCTTCGTCACAGGCGCCCGCCGGGTGCGCCCGGGCGGGATCACGTGGTCCAATGGCGCATGGGTACTCGTCGATGCGGACGGTGGCGCTACGTGATCTGGCCTTCACCGAAGTCGGCCATTATGCCCCAGGCCGTTCCGTGAGCAGCGCCATACCCCCACCTCCCGGCCTCGGGTGGCGCCCCCTAGCATCGGCCCATGACACCCGGAGAGGGGAGTCCGTTGGTGACTGCTGAGCATGCGCACGCGGAGGGGGACGAGGCCGGTCCGGCGGCGTCCGCAAGCGTGCTCGACGAGATCCTGGCCGGCGTGCGCGAGGACGTGGCCCGGCGCCAGGAGCAGGTGCCGCTGGAGCGGATCCGCGAGCTGGCCGCCGCCGCGCCGCCGCCGCTGGACGCGTACGCGGCGCTGCGCCGGCCCGGCGTCGCGGTGATCGCCGAGGTCAAGCGCTCCTCCCCGTCGAAGGGGAAGCTGGCCGAGATCGCCGACCCGGCCGACCTGGCCGGCGAGTACGCCGCCGGCGGCGCGCGGGCGATCAGCGTGCTCACCGAGGGGCGCTGGTTCGGCGGCTCACTGGACGACCTCGCCGCGGTCCGCGCCGCGGTGCCGATCCCGGTGCTGCGCAAGGACTTCGTGGTCTCCAGCTACCAGGTGCACGAGGCCCGGGCGCACGGCGCCGACCTGGTGCTGCTGATCGTCGCGGCCCTGGAGCAGAACGCCCTGGTCGGCCTGCTGGAGCGGATCGAGTCGCTCGGCATGACCGCGCTGGTCGAGGTGCACGACGAGGAGGAGGCCGACCGGGCCCTGGAGGCGGGCGCGCAGGTGATCGGCGTCAACGCCCGTGACCTGCGTACCCTGGAGGTCGACCGCTCGGTGTTCGAGCGGATCGCGCCCGGCCTGCCCAGCAGCGTCGTCAAGATCGCCGAGTCCGGCGTGCGCGGCCCGCACGACCTCATCCGGTACGCCTCGGCCGGCGCCGACGCGGTCCTGGTCGGCGAGGGCCTGGTCACCCAGAAGAGCCCTCGGGAGGCGGTGGCCGAGCTGGTCAACGCCGGCAACCACCCGGCCACGCCCCGCCCGGTGCGCTGAGGCGCGCGCCGGCTCGTCCAGCGAGAGGATTCCGATGAGCGAGCGGAGCGAGCGAATCGTCAGGCTCAGCGCGGGGGTGCCTCATGACGGCACGCAGCGGAGCGGAGTGCCGGCATGAGCGCCGACGCCCTGGCCGCCGAGACCGCGTTCCCGGACGCGGCGGGCCACTTCGGCCGCTTCGGCGGCCGGTTCGTGCCGGAGGCGCTGGTCGCGGCGCTGGACGAGCTGGACGCCGCGCACCGTGCGGCGATGGCCGACGAGTCGTTCCGGGCCGAGTTCGCCGCGCTGCTGCGCGACTACGCCGGCACCCCGTCGCTGCTCTACGCCGCCCGGCGGTTCTCCGCGAAGGCCGGCGCGCGGGTGCTGCTCAAGCGCGAGGACCTCAACCACACCGGCGCGCACAAGGTGCGCAACGTGCTCGGCCAGGCGCTGCTCACCAGGCGGATGGGCAAGACCCGGGTGATCGCCGAGACCGGCGCCGGGCAGCACGGGGTGGCCACGGCCACCGCCGCCGCCCTGTTCGACCTGGAGTGCGTGGTCTACATGGGCCAGGTCGACACCGAGCGGCAGGCGCTGAACGTGGCCCGGATGCGGATGCTCGGCGCCACCGTCGTGCCGGTCACCACCGGCTCGCGCACCCTCAAGGACGCCATGAACGAGGCGATGCGCGACTGGGTGGCCAACGTCGACAACACCCACTACCTGATCGGCACCGCGGCCGGGCCGCACCCGTTCCCGGCGCTGGTCCGCGACTTCGTCCGGGGCATCGGCGACGAGGCCCGGCAGCAGTGCCTCGACCTCACCGGCGCGCTGCCGGACGCGGTCACCGCCTGCGTCGGTGGCGGCTCCAACGCGCTGGGCATCTTCCACGCGTTCGTGGGTGACCCGCAGGTGCGGCTGTACGGCTTCGAGGCCGGCGGCGACGGGGTGGAGACCGGCCGGCACGCGGCCAGCATCACCGGCGGCTCCGCCGGGGTGCTGCACGGCACCCGCACGTACGTGCTCCAGGACGCCGACGGGCAGACCTGCGAGTCGCACTCGATCTCCGCCGGCCTGGACTACCCGGGCGTCGGGCCCGAGCACGCCTGGCTGCACGACACCGGGCGGGCCACCTACGCCCCGGTCACCGACGACGAGGCGATGGCCGCGTTCGAGCTGCTCTGCCGCACCGAGGGCATCATCCCGGCGATCGAGAGCGCGCACGCCCTGGCCGGCACCCTGAAGATCGCCCCGAAGCTCGCCGCCGACCTCGGCCGCGAACCCACCATCGTGGTCAACCTCTCCGGGCGGGGCGACAAGGACGTGCACACCGCCGGCAACTACTTCGGCGTCCTTGACAAGGAGTGACTGATGAGCCGGATCGGGGTGGCGTTCGACAAGGCGCGCGCCGACGGGCGGGCCCTGCTGGTCGGCTGCATGCCGGCCGGGTTCCCGACCGTCGAGGGCAGCATCGCGGCGATGACCGCGATGGTCGAGGCCGGGGTCGACGTGATCGAGGTGGAGATCCCGTACTCGGATCCGGTGATGGACGGCCCGGTGATCCAGCGGGCCAGCGACATCGCGCTGGCCGGCGGCGTACGGACGGCCGACGCGCTGCGCATCGTCGAGGCGGTCGCGGCGACCGGCGCCCCGGTGGTCACCATGACCTACTGGAACCCGATCGAGCGGTACGGCGTGGACGCCTTCGCCCGCGACCTGGCCGCGGCCGGCGGCACCGGGCTGATCACCCCTGACCTGATCCCCGACGAGGCCGACGAGTGGCTGGCCGCCTCGGACGCGTACGGGCTGGACCGCACCTTCCTGGTCGCCCCGTCCTCCACCGACGCCCGGCTGGCGATGACCGTCGAGCACTGCCGCGGCTTCGTCTACGCCACCGCGATCATGGGCGTCACCGGGGCCCGGGCGCAGACCTCCGAGGCGGCGCCGGTACTGGTCTCCCGGGTCCGCGCGGTCACCGACCTGCCGGTGGGCGTCGGCCTCGGCGTCGGCACCGGCGCGCAGGCCGGCACGGTCGCCGGTTACGCCGACGGCGTGATCGTGGGCAGCGCGCTGGTCCGCTGCCTGCTCGACGTGCCGGACCTCGACACCGGACTGGCCGCGCTCCGCGCGCTCAGCGCCGAACTCGCCGAGGGCGTCCGCAACCCCGCCCGCTGACCACCGCCCCGTCCGCGGCGTTCGGTCCGGCGGCCGGCGCCCGCGCTGGCGCCGCACGTCGCCCGCCCCCGGCGGTGCGGTCGGTGCCCGGCCGGTGCGCCCGCGGCGCGGTCAGTGCCGGGCGGGCGCGTCGGCGCCGGAGTGACCGTCCTCGGCCCGGCGGTCCGCGGGCTGCCGCGAGCGTTGTCCGGGTGCCGGCCCGGCCGGTGCGGGGCAGTCGACGAGCACGCCGGAGCGGCCCGCCAGCGCGTCGGCGAGCGCGGCCCGGGTGGTGGGGGTGAGCGCCGCCGGCAGGTCGGCGGGGTCGTGCCAGGAGAGCCGGCAGCCGGCCAGCGGCTCGCCCGCCGGCCGGGCACCGATTGCCCGGGCCCGGAAGACGTGCACCAGCACGTCCGGCAGCGGCCCGGCCCGCCCGGCCGGTGCCGGGCCGGCCGCCGGTTGGGCGACGTGGTAGAGGCCGACCAGGTCGAGGACCTCGATCTCCCACCCGGTCTCGGCCCGGATGTCGCGCAGTACCGCCGGCACCGGGCTCTCCGGCCGGCACAGCCGCCCGCCGGGCAGCGCGTAGCGGCGTTCGCCCCGACCCTGCCGGCAGAGCAGCACCCGACCGGCCCCGTCGGTGACGACCGCGGCCACCGCCCAGGTGAGCGCGCTCATGGACAAAGAGCCTACGTCGGTGCAAACCAGAAGTCACCGCGACGCCGCCCGGCCCGACCGGGGTGCCACCGAAGGGGCCCGCAGCGGTAGCGTGTGCATCCGTGAATCTCGCCTCGCTGTCCCCCCAGGCGGCCCTGCCCAGTCCCAGCACCGCCGTCTGGCAGCTCGGCCCGGTGCCGCTCCGGGCGTACGCGCTGTGCATCATCCTCGGCATCGTGGTGGCCTGCGTGGTCACCGAGTACCGGCTGCGCCGGCGGGGCGTCGCCCCGGGCGCGGTGCTCGACATCGCGGTCTGGGCCGTGCCGGCCGGCATCATCGGCGCCCGGATCTACCACGTGATCACCTCGCCGGAGAAGTACTTCGGCACCGGCGGCGACCCGATGAAGGCGTTCGCCATCTGGGAGGGTGGTCTCGGCATCTGGGGCGCGGTGGCCGGCGGCGCGCTCGGCGCCTGGATCGCCGCCCGCCAGCTCGGCATCCCGTTCGCCGTGGTGGCCGACGCGCTCGCGCCCGGCCTGCCGCTGGCGCAGGCGGTGGGCCGGCTCGGCAACTGGTTCAACAACGAGCTCTACGGCGGGCGGACCACGCTGCCCTGGGGGCTGGAGATCCACCGGATGGACCCGGACAACCCCGGGCACGCGCTGCGCGACGACGCCGGGCGACCGATCCTCGAACCGGGCCTCTACCACCCGACCTTCGCCTACGAGCTGCTCTGGAACGTCGGCGTCGCGGTGCTGGTCTTCGTGCTCGACCGCAAGCTGCGCCTCGGCCGGGGCCGGGCGTTCGCGCTCTACGTGATGGGCTACACCGCCGGCCGGTTCTGGATCGAGCTGATGCGCACCGACGAGGCCAACACCATCCTCGGCGTCCGGCTCAACGTGTGGACCGCCGCGCTGGTGTTCCTCGGCGCCCTGGTCTACTTCGTGCGCGTCCGCGGCCCCCGGGAGTACCTCGTCCCGGTCGGCGCGGCGGCGGCGCCGACCCCGCCGGAGTCCGACGTCTCGCAGGTCGACCTCTCCGCCACCGAGGCCGGCGCGCAGCCGGCCGCGCCGGAGGGCTACCGGGTGGTCAGCGAGGAGCAGTACCGCAGCTGGCGGGAGACCGGCGAGGTGCCGGCCGACCCGGACGCCGCGCCGGCCGGGCAGACCGACCGGGACGCGACCGGAGCACCCGAGGACTCCGCCGAGACCGGGGACGCGGCGGCGGCCGGCGACCCGGAGAGCGGCGACCCGGAGACCGGGGAGACGACGGCGCGGGACGAGCGGGCCGGCGCGGCCGGCGCCCGCCCCGCCGACCGCGACAGCTGAGCGGAGAACCATGCGTAGCGCGGTGGTGGTCGGCGCCGGGATCGGCGGCCTCGCGGTCGCCGGGGCGCTGGCCCGGTCCGGCTGGCAGGTCACCCTGCTGGAGCGGGCCGACCGGATCCGTCCGGAGCCGACGGCCGTGGTGCTCTGGCCCAACGGGGTACGCGCGCTGCGCGCCCTCGGCCTGGGCGCCGGCCTGGAGGCGATCGCCACACCGGTGCCCGACGGCGGCATCCGCCGCCCGGACGGGCACTGGCTGGTGCAGCCCCGCCCCACACCGGCCGACCGGATGCCGGTGGTGGTGCACCGGGAGGACCTGCACGACGCGCTGATCGCCGGACTGGGCGACGGGGTGGAGCTGCGCACCGGGGTGACCGTGCGGACGGTACGCGCCGCCGCCGGGGCCCGCCCGGCGGTCGGCGACGGCCGGCACACGCTGGAGGCCGACCTGGTGGTCGCCGCGGACGGCACCGACAGCGAGCTGCGCCGCCAGCTCGCCCCGGAGGCCGGCGTGGTCAGCTCCGGGTGCGCCGCGTGGCGGGCGGTGATCCCCTGGTACCGGGCGCCCCGGCTGCCGGACGAGGTGCCGGTGGGTGGCGAGACCCTCGGCGCCGGGTACCGGTTCGTCTCCGCCTCGCTGGGCGAGCGCGGCTCGTCGGGCGGCTCCAGCCGGGGCGGCATCTACTGGGTGGCCACCGCGGCCGGCGCGCCCCGGCCGGAGCCCCCCGAGACCCAGCTCGCCCTGCTGCGCCGCTGGTACGCCGGCTGGCCGTCCCCGGTCACCGAGCTGCTCGACGCCACCGACCCGGCCGACCTGGTGCAGCAGGAGATCCGCGAGCTGCGGCCGCTGCCCCGCACGTACGCCTTCCCGGCCGGCCCCGGCGGGGTGGTGCTGCTCGGCGACGCCGCGCACGCCATGCCGCCGCACCTCGGCCAGGGCGCCTGCCTCGCCTTCGAGGACGCCGCCACCCTGGCCACACTGCTGCGCGAGTCCCGGCTGCCCGACGCGCTGGCCGCGTACGACCGGACGCGCCGGCCCCGGGCGGCGTCGGTGGTCCGGCAGGCCCGCCGGATGTCGGCGGTGCTGCGCACCCGCGGCCGGCTCGCCCTGCGGGCCCGGGACGCGGCCCTCGGCACGATCAGCCCCCGGCTGCTCTCCAGCGCCGCCACCACCGCGGCGGCCTGGCGGCCGCCGAGCTGACCGCGGTCAGGCCAGCACCGGGGCCGGCTCGGCGATGCAGGCGGTGCCGATCCGGCGGAAACCGACCCGCAGGTAGACCCGGGCGATCTCCTCGCTGCCGGCGGAGAGGAAGACCAGGTCGGCGCCGGCGGCCAGCAGCTCGCGGGCCAGCGTGGCGGTGACCGCGGCGCCCAGGCCCCGGCGGCGGGCGGCCGGCAGGGTGGCCACCCCGGCGATCTCGGCGACGTCGCCGACCCGCATCGCCATCCCGCTGGCCAGCGGGCCCTCCTCCGGCGTGCCGGCCAGCACGGAGAGCCGCCGGCCGTCGGCGATGCGGGTCCGCTCCTCGTCCAGCGCGGCCACGTCCAGCCCGGTCATCGCGGCGTCCCGCTCGGCCGGGCCGGCGCCGCCCCGGCCGGTGCCGGGGGCGGAGAAGCCGACCGCCGCCACGGCCCGCCGGGCCGCCACGTCCGCGGCCAGGTCCGGCGCGTCGGAGTCGAGCAGCCGCACCGGTACGTCGGTCAGCGTCGCCGGGTCGGGCAGTGCGGCGGGGTCGAGCACCATCAGCGGCGCCTCGAGTACGGACAGCCCCGCCGAGCGGGCCACCGCGAGCAGGTCCGGGGTGGTCTCGTGCACCCACTCGAAGGCCTCCGGCAGGCCCAGCTCGCGCTGCCGCTCGCGCACCTGGGAGACGTCGGCGAGCGAAGGGGTCTCGTCGGCGTCGAGCCGGGGCCGGGCGTAGAACGGCCAGCCGGTCCCTTCCCGTACGAAGAGCACCAGGCCGCCGTGCTCCTCGGCCCGGGCCGCGTCCCGCGGCACCGCGTCGTAGAAGCGTTCCAACCGGTCGAAGAGTTCCTTGTGCTGGGGATCCACCGCGCGAGACTACACGTCCCAGACTCTGGAAGGTGTGATCAATCCGCACTGGCCTTGCGGAGCGCGCCCTAACGTAGACTCAATAAACCCACAAGGGCCGACGTCGTCCCGATCCCGTGAACCATCCCTGAGCGACGACAGGAGGCCCGGTGGCTTTTCCGTACCCTCATCGCCCCCAGCCGGCCGCGCCGCACGGCCCCGGTGTGCCCGCGGCCGGGCTCTACGACCCTGCCCAGGAGCACGACGCCTGCGGCGTGGCCTTCGTGGCCGACCTGCACGGGCGGCGCTCGCACGCGGTGGTCGCCAACGGCCTCGCCGCGCTCTGCCGGCTGGACCATCGGGGCGCCCGGGGCGCGGAGCCGAACACCGGCGACGGCGCGGGCATCATGATCCAGGTGCCGGACGCGTTCCTGCGTGCCGTGGTGGACTTCCCGCTGCCGCCGGCCGGCGAGTACGCCACCGGCCTGGTCTTCCTCCCTGACGACGACGCCGCCGAGGCCCGCGCCCGCCGGGTGGTGGAGAAGTACGCCCTGGTCGAGGGGGCCGAGCTGCTCGGCTGGCGGGAGGTGCCGATCGACCCGACCGGCCTGGGCGAGACCGCGCTCGCCGCGATGCCCCGGATCCGGCAGCTCTTCCTCGCCGCGCACCGGCTCACCGACGCCCCGGCCGGCCCGGCCGGTACCCCGCTGCGCGGCATCGAGCTGGACCGGGTGGCGTTCTGCGTCCGCAAGCAGGCCGAGCGGGAGTCCGCCGAGCGGGGCGTGCCGGCGTACTTCCCGTCGCTGTCCGCGCGGACCATGGTCTTCAAGGGCATGCTCACCCCCGACCAGTTGCCCGCGTTCTACCCGGAGCTGACCGACGAGCGGGTGGTCAGCGCGATCGCCCTGGTGCACTCGCGGTTCTCCACCAACACCTTCCCGTCCTGGCCGCTGGCGCACCCGTACCGCTTCATCGCGCACAACGGCGAGATCAACACCATCCGTGGCAACCGGAACTGGATGCAGGCCCGGGAGGCGCTGCTGCGCACCCCGAACCTGCCGGGCAACATCCGGCGGATCTTCCCGGTCTGCACCCCGGCCGCCTCCGACTCGGCCAACTTCGACGAGGTGCTGGAGCTGCTGCACCTGGCCGGGCGCAGCCTGCCGCACGCGGTGCTGATGATGATCCCGGAGGCCTGGGAGAACGACCCGGACATGCGGGCCGACAAGCGGGAGTTCTACCGCTTCCACGCCAGCCTGATGGAGCCGTGGGACGGGCCGGCCTCGGTCGCCTTCACCGACGGCGAGATCGTCGGCGCGGTGCTCGACCGCAACGGGCTGCGCCCAGGGCGCTGGTGGCGTACCGACGACGGCCTCGTGGTGCTCGGCAGCGAGGCGGGCGTGCTCGACCTCGACCCGGCCCGGGTGGTGGCCAAGGGGCGGCTCCAGCCGGGGCGGATGTTCCTGGTCGACACCGCCGCCGGCCGGATCGTGCACGACGACGAGATCAAGGCCGAGCTGGCCGCCGAGCGGCCGTACGGCGAGTGGCTGCACGCCGGGCTGATCGAGCTGACCGACCTGCCCGCCCGCGAGCACATCGTCTACACCCACGACTCGGTACGCCGCCGCCAGCAGACCTTCGGCTACACCGAGGAGGAGCTGAAGATCCTGCTCGCCCCGATGGCCCGGGCCGGCGCGGAGCCGATCGGCTCGATGGGCACGGACACCCCGATCTCCCCGCTGTCCACCCGGCCGCGGCTGCTCTACGACTACTTCCACCAGCTCTTCGCCCAGGTCACCAACCCGCCGCTGGACGCCATCCGGGAGGAGTTGGTGACCAGCCTGGCCTCCACCATCGGCCCGGAGGGCAACCTGCTCGACCCGGGCCCGGCCAGCTGCCGGCAGATCGTGCTGCCCTACCCGGTGATCGACAACGACGAGCTGGCCAAGATCCTCTCCATCGACGAGGACGGCGACCTGCCCGGCTTCAAGGCGGTCCGGGTCTCCGGGCTGTACCGGATCCGGGAGGGCGCCAAGGGCATCAAGGCCCGGCTGACCGAGATCTGCCGGCACGTCTCCGAGGCGATCGAGGACGGCGTGCGGATCCTGGTGCTCTCCGACCGGGACTCCAACGCCGACCTCGCGCCGATCCCGTCGCTGCTGCTCACCGCGGCGGTGCACCAGCACCTGGTCCGCGAGCAGACCCGCACCCAGGTGGCGCTGATCGTCGAGTCCGGCGACTGCCGCGAGGTGCACCACGCGGCGGTGCTGATCGGGTACGGCGCCGCGGCGGTCAACCCGTACCTGGCCTTCGAGTCGGTGGAGGACATGATCTCCACTGGCGCCCTGGCCGGGGTGGAACCGGGCACGGCGGTACGCAATTACGTCAAGGCGCTCGGCAAGGGCGTCCTGAAGATCATGTCCAAGATGGGCATCTCGACGGTGTCCTCGTACTGCGGCGCCCAGGTCTTCGAGGCGGTCGGGCTGGACGCCCGGCTGGTCGAGCGCTACTTCCGGGGCACCCCCAGCAAGATCGGCGGGATCGGGCTGGACGGCATCCACGCCGAGGTCGCCGCCCGGCACGCCCGGGCCTGGCCGGCGCCGGGCACCGCGGCCACCGACCGGCTGGAGGTGGGCGGCGAGTACCAGTGGCGCCGCGAGGGCGAGCTGCACCTGTTCAACCCGGAGACGGTCTTCCTGCTCCAGCACGCCACCCGCAGCCGGCAGTACGACGTCTTCCGCCAGTACACGGCCAAGGTTGACGAGCTGGCCGCCCGGGCCGGCTCGCTGCGCGGACTGTTCACCCTGCGTACCGGGGTGCGGCCGGCGGTGCCGATCGATCAGGTCGAGCCGGCCACCGAGATCGTCAAGCGGTTCGCCACCGGCGCCATGTCGTACGGCTCGATCTCCGCAGAGGCGCACGAGACCCTGGCGATCGCGATGAACCGGCTCGGCGGCAAGTCCAACACCGGCGAGGGCGGCGAGGACGTCGAGCGGCTGCACGACCCGGCCCGCCGCTCCGCGGTGAAGCAGATCGCCAGCGGCCGGTTCGGGGTGACCAGCGAATACCTGGTCAACGCCGACGACATCCAGATCAAGATGGCGCAGGGCGCCAAGCCCGGCGAGGGCGGGCAGCTGCCCGGCAACAAGGTCTGGCCGTGGATCGCGCGTACCCGGCACGCCACCCCGGGCGTCGGCCTGATCTCCCCGCCGCCGCACCACGACATCTACTCCATCGAGGACCTCGCCCAGCTGGTGCACGACCTGAAGTGCGTCAACCCGGCCGCCCGGGTGCACGTCAAGCTGGTCAGCGAGGTCGGCGTGGGCACCGTGGCGGCGGGCGTGGCGAAGCTCAAGGCCGACGTCATCCTGATCTCCGGCCACGACGGCGGCACCGGCGCGTCCCCGCTGAACTCGCTCAAGCACGCCGGCACCCCGTGGGAGCTGGGGCTGGCCGAGGCGCAGCAGACGCTGCTGCTCAACAAGCTGCGCGACCGGGTCACCGTGCAGGTCGACGGCCAGCTCAAGACCGGCCGGGACGTGCTGATCGCGGCGCTGCTCGGCGCCGAGGAGTTCGGCTTCGCCACCGCCCCGCTGATCGTCGAGGGCTGCGTGATGATGCGGGTCTGTCACCTGGACACCTGTCCGGTCGGCATCGCCACCCAGAACCCGGTGCTGCGGGAACGCTTCACCGGCAAGCCGGAGTTCGTGGAGAACTTCTTCCTCTTCCTCGCCGAGGAGGTCCGCGGCTACCTGGCCGAGCTGGGCTTCCGGTCGATCGAGGAGGCGATCGGGCACGCCGAACTGCTCGACGTCACCCCGGCGATCGAGCACTGGAAGGCCGGCGGCCTCGACCTCACCCCCGTGCTGCACCTGCCGGAGCTGCCGGCCGGCGCCGCCCGGCGGGGCGTCCGCGCCCAGGACCACGGCCTGGAGCTGGCCCTGGACAACGAGCTGATCGCCCTGGCCGAGCCGGCGCTGACCGCCGGCACCCCGGTACGGGTCGAGGTGGCGGTGCGCAACGAGCACCGCAGCGTCGGCGCGATGCTGGGCGGCGAGGTGACCCGCCGCTACGGCGGGGCCGGCCTGCCCGCCGACACCATCGAGTTCACCCTGCGCGGCACCGCCGGCCAGTCGTTCGGCGCGTTCCTGCCGCGCGGGGTCACCCTGCGGCTGCACGGCGACGCCAACGACTACGTCGGCAAGGGCCTCTCCGGCGGGCGGCTGGTCGTCCGGCCGGACGCCGCCGCGCCGTTCGTGGACGGCGACGCCGCGCCGGGAGACCGGGCCGAGGACCAGATCATCGCCGGCAACACCATCCTGTACGGGGCCACCGCCGGCGAGGTCTTCCTGCGCGGCCGGGTGGGGGAGCGGTTCGCGGTGCGCAACTCCGGCGCGGCGGCCGTCGTCGAGGGCGTCGGCGACCACGGCTGCGAGTACATGACCGGCGGCACCGTGGTGGTGCTCGGTCCCACCGGCCGCAACTTCGCCGCCGGCATGTCCGGCGGCACCGCCTTCGTCTGGCAGCTCGACCGGCGTCGGGTCAACACCGAGCTGGTCGACCTGGCGTCGCTGTCGGAGGAGGAGCAGGCCGTGCTGCACGAGTTGGTGCAGCGGCACTTCGCCGAGACCGACTCGGCGGTCGCCGAGGAGCTGCTCAAGCGCTGGCCGGAGGCGGTGGCGGAGTTCACCGCGGTGGTGCCCCGGGACTACCGCCGGGTGCTGGAGATCATGCGGGCCGCCGAAGCCGCCGGCCGCGACGTCGACGACGCGGTGATGACCGCCCTGGCGGCACCGGGTCCGTCGTCCGTTACGACCACGCCCGTGCAGCGGGCGGCGGCCCAGGAGGTGGCTCGTGCCTGACCCGAACGGTTTCCTGCGCTACAACCGGCGGCTGCCGGCCCGGCGGCCGGTGCCGGTGCGGATCAGCGACTGGCGGGAGGTCTACCCGCCGGCCGGCGAGGAGCTGATCCGCGAGCAGGCCACCCGGTGCATGGACTGCGGCATCCCGTTCTGCCACGACGGCTGCCCGCTGGGCAACCGCATCCCGGACTGGAACGACCTGGTCCGCACCGGCAACTGGGACGCGGCGGTGGAGTCGCTGCACGCCACCAACAACTTCCCGGAGTTCACCGGCCGGCTCTGCCCGGCGCCCTGCGAGGCCGCCTGCGTGCTCGGCATCGCCGGCGGTGAGCCGGTCACCATCAAGCAGGTCGAGGTGGAGATCGCCGACGCGGCCGTCGCGCGCGGGCTGGTGCCGCGCCCGGTGCCCGCGCCGTCCGGGCGGTCGGTCGCCGTGGTCGGCTCCGGGCCCGCCGGTCTGGCCGCCGCCCAGCAGTTGGTCCGCGCCGGTCACGCGGTGACCGTGTACGAGCGCGACGACGCGCTCGGCGGTCTGCTCCGGTACGGCATCCCCGATTTCAAGCTGGAGAAGGAGCACATCGACCGGCGGCTGGCCCAGCTCGCCGCCGAGGGGGTGCGGTTCCGCACCGGGGTGAACGTGGGCGTGGACGTGACCGCCGAGCAGTTGCGCGCCGAGCACGACGCGGTGCTGCTGGCCTGCGGCGCGTTGCAGGGCCGGGACACCCCGGAGACGCCGGGGCGGCAGCTGCGCGGCGTGCACCAGGCGATGGCGCACCTGGTCGCGGCGAACCGGGTGGTCGCGGCCACCGGCGAGGGGCGACCCGCGCTCGCCGTGCTGCCGGACGGCACGCCGATCGACGCCGCCGGCAAGCACGTGGTCATCATCGGCGGCGGCGACACCGCTGCCGACTGCCTCGGCGTGGCGCACCGGCAGGGCGCCGCCGGCGTCCACCAGCTGGACCTCTACCCGCAGCCGCCGCAGGCCCGGGACGAGGCGCGCGACCCGTGGCCCACCTGGCCGTGGATCCTGCGCACCTACCCGGCGCACGAGGAGGGCGGCGAGCGGGTCTTCGCGGTGGCGGTGCAGGAGTTCGTCGACGACGGCACCGGCGCGGTCCGCGCGGTCCGGATCGCCGAGGTGACCGTGGAGAAGCGGGACGGCCGCCGGATCGTCACCGCGCTGCCCGGCACCCAGCGGGAACTCCCGGCGGACCTGGTGCTGCTGGCGATCGGCTTCGAGGGCACCGAGGAGCAGCCGTTGCTGGCGCAGCTCGGGGTGAGCCGCAACGCCCGCGGCGCGGTGGACGCCCGGCCGGACTGGCAGACCGGCGCGGACGGGGTCTTCGTCGCCGGCGACATGCACCGGGGCGCCTCGCTGATCGTCTGGGCGATCGCCGAGGGCCGCGCCGCGGCGGCCGCCATCCACGCCTACCTCGGTGCCCCCGGAGCCCTGCCCGCTCCGGTGCACCCGGCCACCGAACCGCTCGCCGCCCGCTGACCGGTCGCGACGCCGGATCCGGGCCGGAAGCGGCCCCCGCGGGGGCCGCTTCCGGCGCCCGATCGGCGGTCGCGGCGACGGCGTCGGGCGGCGGAAGTCCGGTCGGCCGTCCGGGCCGGTGGCCCGGTCGATCGGGGGAGGTGCCGGGGACCGGACGGCTGCCCGGTTTCTCCCGGTCTGCGGCCCGCTGCGACGGCGGCTGGTGAACCCCCTCACCAACAGCGGCGGATCGGTTTGCCGGCCGCCAGACTTGGCGACCGCCGAACCACCGAGCGGGTCGGCGTCGTCCGTCGCCGTCGTACGGGGAGGTCGTGGCCGTGGGTGCCACGTTCGCAGCGCTGCGCCACCGCAACTACCGGATCTGGGCCGCTGCCGGGTTCGTGTCAGTGGTCGGCACCTGGATGCAGGTGCTCGGGGTCAACTGGTACGTGCTCGCCGAGACCCGCTCGGCCACCTCGATGGGCCTCGCCGTCCTCCTCCAGGCCCTGCCCACGCTGCTGCTCAGCGTCTGGGGCGGGGCGCTGGCCGACCGGCTGCGGGCCAAGCCGCTGCTGATCGCCGCGCAGGCGGCGCACGCGGCACTGGCCGCCGGGCTGGCGGTGGTGGCCGTCACCGGCGCCGGCGGCCTGCCGGCGATCTACGCGATCTCGCTGGCCACCGGCGCGGTCTCGGCGATCGAGGGACCGGTGATGGGCCGCTGGACGTCGACCCTGGTGGACCGGGAGAGCCTGGGCAACGCGCTCGCGCTCGGATCGCTCACCCACTCCGCCGGCCGCATCCTGGGCATGAGCGCCGGTGCCGTGCTGGTCGCCGCCGTCGGCCCGGCCCTGCTCTTCGCGATCAACGCGGCCAGCTTCGTCGCGGTGCTGGTCGCGCTGTTCGCCGTACGGGAGCGGGAGCTGCACACCGACGAGCCGGCGGCCGACGCGGAGCCCGCGGACGGCGGCATCCGGGCCGGCTTCCGCTACCTGCTGCGCCAGCCGGTGGTGCTGGTCGCGCTGGCCCTGTCGTTCGTGCTCGGCAGCCTCGGGCGCAACTACCAGGTCACCATGGCGGCGATGAGCGACGGGCCGCTGGGCGGCGGCGCGGCCGGCTACGGACTGCTGTCCACGGTCTTCGCGGTGGGCACGGTGCTCGGCGCGTTCGTCGCGGCCCGCCGCCGGCACCTGGGCTACGGGGTCCTGGTCGGTGCGGGGCTGCTGGCCAGCACGCTGCAGATCGGCGCCGGCCTGGCGCCGAGCACGCTGGGCTTCGCCGCGGTGATCCTGCCGGTCGCCGCCGCCGCGGTGGTCATCGACACCACCGTCGGTACCCGGGCCCAGCTCGACACCGACTACGCGATGCGCGGGCGGGTGCTGGCCGCGCTGGCGGTCACCGGCTCGGTCTCCGCTGCGGTCGGCGCCCCGCTGCTCGGCTGGCTCTCCGAGCAGGCCGGCCCCCGGCAGACGCTGGTGCTGGCCGGCGCGGCCACGGCGGTCGCCACCGCGGTGGCCGGGGTGGCGTTGGATGGGCTGCGAGGCCGTCGCCTGCACGGGCGGATCACCCGCGCGCTGGCCGCGCCCCGGGTGCGCCGGGCCGCCTCGACCGCCGCCCGGGTCGTCCGGCCGGCGTCGACGGTGGTCCGCCCGGTGCCGGTCGCCGCCGTCCGCCCGGTGGGTGGCGTCCCCACCGCCCGCTGGGCACCGCCCCGGCCGCACGGCGCCCGGCTGCGCCCGCCGGCCGACGAGTACGCCGCCGGCGCCCCGCGCCGGGCCCGCCGCCGCCCCGGTTTCGCCGCCGCGTCCCACCCGGCCGGCCCCCCGGTCGCCTGCGCCCGCTCCACCCCCACCCCCGAACCCCGCTAACCAACCCGCCCCTCCGGCCCGCCCCTCCGACCCGCCCGCCACTGCCGTTGATCATGAGGTTGGCGGCGGTCGCGTCGGCGTGTCGCACCGCCAACCTCATGATCAACGAGCCGGCCCGGGGTGGGGGTGGGTGGGGGTTAGTGGGTTAGGAGGGTGTGGGAGGTGTGGATGTGGGGCCAGGACTTGGGTTGGGTGGGTGGGGTGGTCTTGCGGGCAGTGGTGGGGAGGTCGGGGCGGGTGGGGGTGAGTAGCCAGGTGGTCAGGAGGTCGTCCAGGTCTAGGCCGGAGATCCGCTCGGCGAGGGCCTGGAACTGCTCGATGCTCGCGTTGCCGTGCCGGTGCTCGGCGGTCCAGGCCGGCAGGATCGCGAAGAACGCGTCGTCGCCGACGGCCAGCCGGAGCTGGTGCAGCGCCATCGCGCCCCGGTCGTAGACGGCGTCGTCGAAGATCCGGTTCGGGCCGGGCTCACCCGGCGGCACCTGCCAGAACTCGTCGTCGGCCGGGTAGCTGGCGTAGGTGAAGTCGAACAGTTCCTGCGCGGTGCCCTCGCCCTGCTCCTCCGACCAGAGCCACTCGGCGTAGGTGGCGAAGCCCTCGTTGAGCCAGATGTCGCTCCAGTCGGCCACCGAAACCGAGTCGCCGAACCACTGGTGGGCGTTCTCGTGCACCACCACGTAGGTGTTGGCGCCGCGACGCCAGAAGCCCGGGCCGTACACCGAGCGGGTCTGCGTCTCCAGCGCGAAGCCGATGCCGTCGACCGGCCCGGCCACCCCGCCCTGCGCCTCGAACGGGTACGGGCCGAAGATCCCGCTGGCCCACTCGACGATCTCGGCGGTGCGCTCGATGCTGGCCCGCGCGGCCGGCCCCAGCTCGCCCAGCGTGGTGCTGTACGCGTTCACCACCGGCTGGCCGTTCGGCGCGGTGTCGCTGACGATGTCGTACTGGCCGATGGCGAGGAAGGCCAGGTAGGTGGCGGTCGGCGAGGTGGTGCGCCAGCTCCACCGGGTGCGGTTGCCGGCCTCGGCGACCGGCGGCCGCGGCTGGACGCCATTGCTGATCACCTCGACGCCGGTGGGCACCGAGACCGAGATGTCGTAGGTGGCCTTGTCCGTCGGGTGGTCGTTGCTGGGGAACCACCACCAGGCCGACTCCGGCTCGTTCACCGCCATCGCCCCGTCGTCGGTACGGGTCCAGCCGGTGTAGCCGCCCACCAGCGTCTCGGACGGTACGCCCGAGTAGCGCACCACCACGGTGAGCTGCTGGCCGGCGGTCACCGCCCGGCGCGGGGTGACCACCAGCTCGTGCACCCCCTCGCGGGTGGCGGTGGCCTGCCAGCCGTTGACCCGTACCGAGTCGACGTCGAGCAGGAAGTCGAGGTTGAACCGGGACAGGTCCCGGGTGGCCCGGGCCAGGATGGTGGTGGTGCCGGTGAGCAGGTCGGTCTGCGGGTCGTAGCGCAGCCGGACGTCGTAGTGCTCGACGTCGTAGCCGCCGTTGCCGTAGTCGGGGAAGTAGCTGTCACCGAGCCCTGGACCGCCGGGTTGCGGCGCGGCGGTGGGCAGGACCGGCCGACCCCAGCCCGGTAGGGCGGCGTGGCCGGGGGTGCCGGCGACCAGGGTGCCGGCGGTGGTGACGGTCAGGGCGGCGATGGCCGCCGTGAGCGCTCGTCGCACGGGGTGGACTCCCTCCATCGGGGTGTTCGCACGGTCAACCTAATCGACGCATGTGAACATGTCGCGTCCGCCATGCCGCCGCGCCGCGGGGTCGGACGTTTCCGTCCCGGGATGGCGGCGACGGTTCCCCTGATGGAAATATTTCGATAGCATTACCGGCTAGTAACAACTGTCACACCCCTGGCCACGCGCGCGGTCACAGGGCCCCACCACCTGAGTCCTGTGGAGGTCCCGTCATGCCCCACCGCCCGCTGGCCCGCGCCCTGGCCGCGCTGGTCGCCCTGCTCACCGCCGCTCTCGGCGCGGTGTTCCTGCCCGCCCCCGCGCAGGCCGCCGCCACCGTCAACTACGTCGCCCTCGGCGACTCCTACTCCTCCGGGGTGGGCGCCGGCCCGTACGACTGGTCCGGCTGCCTGCGCAGCCAGAAGTCGTACGCCCCGCTCTGGGCCGCGTCCCACGCGGTGACCAGCTTCCGGTTCGCCGCCTGCGGCGGCGCGGTCACCGCCGACGTCATCGCCGACCAGGTCGCCGCGCTCTCCAGCACGACCACCATGGTCACCATCACCATCGGCGGCAACGACGCCGGCTTCGCCGACGTGATCACCAGTTGCCGGTTCGGCAGCACCTCGACCTGCACCGACGCGGTCAACGACGCGAAGGCGTTCGCCACCGCGACGCTGCCCGGCCGGCTCGACGCCACGTACGCCGCGATCCGGCAGCGGGCGCCGAACGCCCGGCTGATCGTGCTCGGCTACCCGCGGCTGTTCGAGACCACCAGCTGCGGCTGGCTGGCGATGAGCGTCTACAAGCGCACCATCCTCAACGAGGCCGCCGACCTGCTCGCCACCGTCATCGCCGGCCGGGCGGGCGCCGCCGGGGCCACCTTCGTCGACACCCGCCCGTACTTCGCCGGGCACGGGGTCTGCGGCGCCGACCCGTGGATCCGCGACGTCAGCGGGGTGATCGAGGCGTACCACCCGGACGCCGACGGCTACCTGCCCGCGCTGACCTCCGTCACCGGCTGAGCCGTACCACCGGCGGCGGCCGGCGCTCCACCCGGAGCGTCGGCCGCCCCGGCCGGCGGCGGTCCGCCGCAGTGTCGGCGAGCCGACACCGGCCCCGTCCGCGACCGTCGCGGCCCAGCTCAGTTAGGCGTCGCGGGGACCGGACGTCGGCGACGGGAGCAACGGTGGGCAGGCTCGCTTCGGGGTACGGGCAGGCGGTCGCCGCGCACCGGGCCGCCCGGGCGCACCTCGATGCCGCCCGCCGGGCGATGGCCACGACCGCCGCGCCCGGCCCGCCGACCGGGACCGCCGAGCTGGTCGGCCGGCTGGCCCGCCTCGGCGACACCCTTGCCGCCCCCGAGCCCGCCCCGATCGCCGGCACTCCGGTCGCCATCCGGATCGGCACGGCGTCCACCCCCGACGGTGACTTCCCGGCCCTGGTGCCGCTCGGTGGCGGTCACCACCTGGCCGTCGACGCCGACGCCGGCGATCCCCGGGTCGCCGGGCTGCTGCGCGCGGTGGTGCTGCGGCTGCTCGCCGCAGCCCCGCCCGGCGCCGTCCGGGTCGCCGGCCTCGACGCCACCAGCCCGGACGCCGCCGGCTCGCTGCCGGCCGGGCTGGCGGTCGGCCCGCTGCGCCCACTGGTCGCCGCCGGCGTCCTGTCGGTGACCGGTGGCGTCAGCGCGCTGCTCGACGTCGCGGAACGGCATGCCCGCGCCGCCCGGCAGGCCGGCCGCGCCGACCAGGAACTCCTGGTCGTGGTCGTCGGCGCGAGCCCGCCACCGGAGGCGGCGGCCCGGCTCGCCGCGCTCACCCGGGCCGGCCCGGCCGGCGCGGTCTGCGTCCTGGCCGCCGGCTGGCCACCGCCGGCCGACCGGCCGGTGCTGGGCGGCACCACCCAGGTCCGGCTGGCCGAGACGTACGCCCACCTCGGCGACCCGCCCGGCACCCCGTTCAGCGCCGACGGCAGCGGGCTGGCCGCGCCGGTGCTGCTCGACGGTGACCCGCCGGCCGCCGAGGTGGCCGCCCTCGCCGAGCGCCTCGGCGGATCCGGGAACACGGTGCGGCTCGCCGCCCTGCTGCCCAGGTCTCGCTGGACCGGCTCGGCGGCCGGCGGCCTACGTACGGTGATCGGCCGGGCCGGCCCGGAACCCGTCACCGCCGCCCTCGACCACGCCACCCCGCACTGGCTGGTCGACGGGTCGGCCGGCCGGGCGTCCTTCCTGCTCGCCGTGGTGCACGGGCTGGCGGCCCGCTACCCCCCGACCGGACTGCGGTTCCACCTGCTCGACGTCACCGGCCGGGCGGGCTTCGCCGAGCTGGCACCCACCCCGGGCGACCCGTCCTGGCTGCCGCACGCCCGCGCGGTCGGCGTCGAGCCCGACCGCGAGTACGGCCTCGCCGTGCTGCGCGACCTGCGCCGCGAACTGCGTCGGCGGGCCGCGGCCCGGAAGCGGCCGGGCGTCGCCGCGCCGGCGGACCGGCCCCGGATCGTGGCGGTGGTCGACGGGTTCGAGGTGCTGCTCGCCGGGGACGACGCGCTGGCCCGCGAGGGGGCCGACCTGCTGGTCGACCTGGCCCGGGCGGGCGGCGCGGTCGGGATGCACCTGGTGCTGGCCGGCCCGACCCCGCGCGGGGCGCTGCCCAGCCGGATCGCGGCGGTCCTCGCGCGGCACGCGCTGCGCGTGATGGTGCGGGAAGAGTCGCGCGAAGCGTCCGTCGCCGGACCGCTCGGCGGCTCGGTCCTGCCCACCGCACGCGTCATCGCCGGCCGGCCCCCCGGCGCGGGCATCGCCGCTCGGTTCCCCGACGCGCACGCCGCCGCCGGCGAGCTGGCCCGACTGCGCCGCGAGCTGTGGCAGGCCCGCCCGCCCGGCGCGCGCCCGCCGGCAGTCTTCGCCGGGTACGCGACCGCCCGCGTCGAGGAGGACGCCACGTTCGCCGGGCTGCGGCCGGGCGGACGGCGGCCGTTGGCCCTGGTCGGCCGGACCGTCGACGTGGACGGCACCTCCGCGCTGTTCATCATGGACGCCACCCCCGGTCGGCACCTGGCCGTGGTCGGCGCCGCGGCGACCGGTGCGGAGGTGCTCCGCGCGGCCACGCTGAGCCTGGCCCGGCAGCACGCCCCGGGCGATGCCCGGTTCCTGCTCGCTCCGCTGACCGCCGCCGCCGACCCGGCCGCCGAGGACACCGTCGCGACGCTGGCCGCCACCGGCCACCCCGTCGAGCGGCTCGACGCCGCCGGCCTGCGCGCCGCCCTCGCGGCCTGCCCCGGAACCACCGCGAGCCCGCCCGCCGGATCCGGGTCGGCCGGGGGCGTTGCCGCCTCGGCCCCCGCTGCCGGCCGGACCTACCTCGTGGTGTTCGGGGTGGACGCCGCGCACCCCGTGCTGGCCACCGTCGACCCGGAGACCGGTCGCACCGGCCACGAGGACCTGCGCGCCCTGCTGCGGCACGGCCCCGGCCACGGGAGGCACCTGCTCGGCTGGTGGCGCGGGCTGGGCCCGCTCGCCCGTGACCTCGGTGACGCGCGGGCGCCCGAGGACCTCGCCTGCCTGGTCGCGCTGGACGTGCCCGGCGCCGACCTGGGTGCCTGCCTCGGCGTGCCCGACCTTGGGTCGCCCCGGCCCGGCCGGGCGCTGCTGGTCGACCGGCACGACCAGCGCACCCGGCTGATCGTGCCGTTCACCGGCGACGGCCGCGAGCCGGGGGAGGGCTGAGCGGATGTCCTTCGCCGAGTACGCGGCGCTGGCCCGGCAACTGGCCGAGCGGCGGCCGGCGGGTGGCGCGGGTCGCCGCCGCAACCTGCACGCCGCGGCGGACCACCTGGAACGCCGGCTCACCGCCCAGGGCGAGCGCCTCGACCAGCTCGGCCGCGCCATCGGGCAACCGCCCGCCACCCCACCGCCGACCACCGGCTCCGCACCGCCGGCCGACCCGGCCACCGGCTCTGCCCAGCCGGCCGACCCGGCCAACGGCTGTGCCGCGCTCTCCGACGCCGCCACCGGCTCCGCATCGCCGGCCGAGCCGGCCGCCGCTTCGCCGGCACCGGTTCTCGTGCAGGTCGCCGACTCCACGGTCCCGCCCGCGCCGGCCCGTTCGCCGGGCACCGCCGGCCCGGCCTCCGGGGCGGGGAAGGCCGGCGGCGCAGCCGACGGGCCGGGGCGGCCGGGCGTCGGGGCGTACGCCCGGGTGGGGGAGACCCCGGCGGAGGCCGACCCGGCGGTCGAGCTGGAGCTGGCCCGGCGCTGCGCCGACGAGGCCGACCGGTACGGCCAGCAGGCCGAGCTGCTGGCCCGGCGGCCGGCGCTGCTGCCGGCCTGGTCGCCGGTCGCCCGGGCGGCGGTGGTGCACCTGGTCGCGGCCGGCATCGCGGCGCTGGTGCTGGTCGCCGTGGTGCTGGTCGCCGGGGTGGCGCCGCGCGACGCCGGGTGGCTTGTCGCCGGGGCGCCGGTCGTGGGGTGGCTGGTGCTGCGGCGGTGGGGGAGGCCGGCGGTGACCGGGCCGGACGACCGTCAGCGGACGGTGCTGACCCGGGCGGTCTTGACCAGCCGGGCGAAGCGCACGTCGGGACACGGGTAGTCCTCGCCGCAGCCGCAGAGCCAGCGGGTCACCACCCGGGGCGGATGGCAGAAGAGGATGTCGTCGGCGTCGGCGATGTCCTCTTCGGACGCGAGGGCGGTGGTGGCGTCGTCGGCTGGCGGTGGGGAAGCGCGGTCGTGGTGGGGGAGGTCGTCCACGGTTGGGCTCCTGCGAGGTCTCCGTGCTGCTGACGTCGGTCGGCGTGGCCGAGTGGGCCACGGCACGCCCGGCCGGCCGTTCGGGGGTCGACCGACCGGGCGCTCTGCGCGGTGGGGAAGAACCAACTCCAAGGGTGCTGACCAGGGAGCCGGTCAGTTCGGAGCTTAGGATAACAAGCTATCGGAGGTCAAGGTATTACTTGCGATAACAAGATGAGGAGTGGTCAAATGGCGGTGCTGACCAGGGAGTACCGCCATGCCGCCAAGCCCCAAGTGGGTTGAGCTTGCTGAGCACATCCGCAAGCAGATCGCCTCGGGTGAGTTGTCGCCCGGGGAGAAGTTGCCGTCAACCTCGCAGCTCTGCCAAATCCACGCCGTCTCCGCGATCGTGGTGCGCAACGCGATGCTGACCCTCAAAGCCGAGGGTCTGGTGGTGGGCGTGCCTGGCGTCGGCGTCTTCGTCGCGGACCGCTGAGGCTGCCCGACGTCGGTTCCGGTTGACGGCCTTCGAGTGGGCGCGTCGCAACGCCCAACTACCCGGTGCGATCGGATAGGATCGCTGGTATGACCGGACCGGTGAGCAAGAAGTCGTTCTCGCTGCCGCAGGACGTCGCGGAGCGCTTGGAGCGCGAGCCGAACGCCAGCGCGTACGTCGTCGAGGCGGTCCGGGCCCGGATGCGGGCCGAGGAACTCGATGCGGAGCTTGCCCGCCGCGGGATGACCGTCTCGGCGGAGGGTCGGGCCCGGGCCCGGGCGCGGCGGGCTCAGGTGGAGCAGGAGTGGTCGCCCGGCCGGCGGGCGGCGTTGCGGGACCGGTCCCGTCGGGCGGCGCAGGAAATGCTGGACGGCGCCGACCGCCAGGCTCCGGCCGCGTGATCGGGCCGGAACTGGCACCGGTGCGGTTGGTACTGGACCGGTCGGCGTTGCTGGCCTACCTCGCCGGCTCGATGGACGTCGCCGAGCCCATCCACGAGGTCGCCCAGGACGGAGTGCGGTTCGGCGTGCCGGCCGTTGTCGTCGCCGAGACCTTGGCGATGGTCGACGACTCCGCCGACCGAGCGGTGCTGCACCGGCTGCTCGACGGCTCGGCCTGCGCGGTGCTGCCGACCTGGGGCGAGGACTGGCAGGAGCTGGCGTACTGGCGCACCGTCACCGGCCGGGTCGACCTCGCCGCGGCGGTCATGGCCGTCCTTGAGCACGACGCGTGCGTGCTCACCAGTGAGGCCAAGGCGTACGGCGACGGCGGCGACCTGCCGGTGATCGCCTTTCCGGCCTGACGGGCACGAGGAGCGGCACCGGTCAGGTCGGTTCGACGACCACCACCGGGATCTCGCGGTCGGTCTGCTGCTGGTAGCCGGCGTACGTCGGGAAGACGCCGGTCATCACCTGCCACAGCCGCTGCCGCTCCGCGCCGGTGGCGGTCCGCGCCCGTGCGACGAACTTCTCCGCGCCGACCTGCACCCGCACCTCCGGGTCGGCGCACAGGTTCAGGTACCAGTTCGGGTGCCGCGTCGCCCCGCCGTTGGAGGCGACCAGCAGGTAGCGGTCGCCGTCGCGGCCGTAGATCAGCGCGGTGCGGCGCAGCGTGCCGGACCGGCGTCCCCGGGTGGTGAGCAGCAGGGTGTCGTAGCCGTGGTACTTCCCGCCGTCCGCGCCGTCGGTCTCCAGGTAGCGGCGCACGTGGCTGGCGACCCACCCGACCGGGCTGTCCTCAATGGTCTCGGCCATCGGACCAGGGTAGCCGGCTTACTGGTAGTCGGCGGTGCTCCGGACGGCACCGAACCGGGGGAAGATCCGGCCGACCGCGAAGTCGTGCTCGTCGGCGGCGAAGCCGGACATCGCGTCGGCGACGAACTCCAGCTCGTAGCCGTGGTCGCTGGCCGCGCGGGCGGTCGACTCGACGCCCATCGTGGTCACCAGGCCGGCGAGCACGACGGTGTCGACCCCGCGCTGGCGCAGCCGCTCGTCCAGGTCGGTGCCGTGGAAGGCGCCGACGGTGCGCTTGACCACCACGATGTCGCCGGGCGCGACCAGGTCCTCGGCGAAGTCACTGCCGGGTGGCTGTTCGGCGACGCCCGGCCGCTCGACCCGGACCTGCACCACCGGCTCGCCCGCGGCCCGGAACGCGGCGGCGAGCCGCCGGCACCGGTCGAGGACCTCGGCGCCGGTGTGCGGAGCCAGGTCCAGGGCGATGATCCGGGGCATCAGGTCGATCAGCACGAGGGCACGGGTCACCTGATGATCATATGTCGTCGGTCTCGGCCCGCTCGCCGCGCCCGGTTGCCGGGACCGGACCCGGGCCACGGGGCAACCGTGGCCCGGGGGTGTGGTCACTGCGACGCCGGGACCGGCACCAGCTCGTCGGCGCCGGCCGGCACGCCCAGGGCCGTCGGCTGCTCGGTCATCCGGCGCCGGCGGCCGGACGGGACGGCCAGGGCCGCGGCCATGGCGGCCAGGGCCAGTGCGGTGAGGACCAGGAAGCCGAGGGTGAACCCGGCCTCCCGGGGCAGGCCGTTGGCCTGCGGGTGGGCGGTGATGATGCCGCTGACCACTGCCGCGCCGATCGCGCCGCCGATGGTACGGATGTTGGCGTTCATCCCGGACGCCACGCCGGTCTGCCCGGCCGGGACGTTCTGCACCACCAGGTTGGCCATCGAGGCGAACGCCAGCCCGACCCCGATCCCGAAGAGGCCGGCGGTGAGGGCCACCTGCCAGCGGGCGTCGTGCGCGACGGTCAGCAGGGCGAGCGCGACGGCGTTGATCGCCGCGCCGCTGACCAACTGCGCCTTGGCGCTGAACCGGGCCTCCAGCCGGCCGCTGACCACCCCGGCGAGGAACATGGTGACCAGCATCGGCAGCATCAGCAGGCCGGCCTCGGTGACGCTGGCGCCGAAGCCGTACCCGGCGACGGTGGGGGTCTGTGCGAACTGCGGCAGGAACGCGAAGAGGGCCATCATCGACCCGCCGTAGAGCAGAGCGGCCAGGTTGGTCGTCCAGACCGCCGGCAGGCGCATCATCCGCATGTCGATCAGCGGGTTCCGGGAGCGCACCTCGGCCACCAGCCAGCCGGCCAGCAACACGGTGGCGAGCGCCAGCAGCCCGAGCACCGGGGCCGAGGTCCAGCCCCAGGTGGTGGCCTTGCTGATCGGCAGCAGCAGCGCCACCAGCCCGGCGGAGAGCAGCACCGCGGCGAGCCAGCTGATCCGGCCCGGGGTGCGGACCGGCGACTCGGGCACGAAGCGGTGCGCGGCCAGCGCGGTCAGGCCGACGACCACCATCGGGATCCAGAACAGCCAGCGGTAGTCGAGCGCGGCCACGATCGGCCCGGCCAGCACCACGCCGACGCCGCTGCCGGCGGCGATGATCGCGGAGATGGCGCCGACGGCCGAGGAGACCCGCGCCGCGGGGAACTCGTCGCGGATGATGCCGAACGAGAGCGGGAAGACCGCGCCGCCGATGCCCTGCACGACCCTGGCGGCGATCAGCACGCCGATGCTGGGCGCGACCGCCGCGAGCAGGCAGCCGACGGCGAGCGCGGCGAGCGAGACGACGAGCATCCGCCCCTTGCCGACCATGTCGCCGACCCGGCCGAGGATCGGCGTGAAGATCGAGGCCGAGAGCAGGTACGCGGTCAGCACCCAGGTGACGGTGTTCTGTGAGGTGTGCAGGTCGTGCTGGATGGTGGGCAGCACCGGGGTGATCAGCGACTGGAGCATCGCGAAGAACCCGGTGCCGGCGGCGAGGACGAGGAAGGTCAGCCGACGCGAGCCGCGTCGGAGTGTCACTGCCACGGTGGGACTCCAGGAGTCGAGGTACGGGAGCCGGGCGACGGCGGTCGGCCGGCGTGGTCGTGTGGTCGGTGGGCCGTCGATCGCGCGCGGGGATCGGGCCGGAGCCGGAGTAAGCTATCCGGAGGCACGGCTCCGGTCAGTTCCGGAGGGGTGCCTCCATTAAACTAGCGGAGGGGTTCCTCCGGATGCAACCGACGAGGGGTGACGTACGCCATGACCAGCGGTGAAGACTTGCCGGCGGTCTTCGCGCGGCGCCCCAAACGGGCCGACGCCCGGCGCAACTACGACGCCCTGGTGGCCGCCGCCCGGGAGTCGTTCGCCGAGGCCGGGGCCGGCGCCTCGCTGGAGGAGGTCGCCCGGCGGGCCAAGGTCGGCATCGGCACCCTCTACCGGCACTTCCCGACCCGGCGCGAACTCTTCGAGGCGGTCTACGTCGACGAGGTCCAGGCGCTGTCCCGCTCCGCGGCCGACCTGGCCGGCCTGCCGCCGTGGGACGCGCTGGTGGCCTGGCTGCACCGGTTCGTCGGCTACGTGGCCACCAAGCGGGCGCTCGCCGAGGAACTGGTGCACGACTCGGAGGTCTTCCGTACCTGCCGGACCGAGATCTACGCGGCCGGCGAGCCGATGCTGCGCCGGGCGCAGGCCGCCGGCGCGGTGCGGTCGGACGTCTCCTTCGACGACGTGCTGCGGCTGATCAGCGGCCTCACCATGGCCCAGTTCACCGCGCCGGAGCAGCGCGACCGGGTGCTCGGCATCGCCCTCGACGGCCTGCGGCGGCCGGCCGGCTGACCCCGCAGCTCAGGGGTCGACCAGCAGCAGCCACTCGTCGTCGAGCCGGCGCACCACGGTCCCCTCGGGCCAGGTGTGCGGCCCGGTGGCGGTCGCCCGGGCCTGGTCGACCAGCGGCCGGCGGGCCAGCGTCGCCGCGTCGAAACTGACCGGGCCGAGGAACCGCGCCCGGCCGAAGTTGGCCGCCCCGGCGAACCGGGCCCCCTCGAACCACGCCTCCGCGCCGAACACCGCCCACCGGAACAGGGCCAGGTCGGCGAAGTGGGCCCGGCGGAACCCGGCGTAGCCGGCGAACTCGGCCCGCTCGACGGAGACGCCGCCGTGGAACACCGCCTCCCGGAAGGTGGCGCTGCCGGTGAACCGGGACCGGTCGAGGGTCACCGGCCGGTGGAACGTCGCGCCGCGGGCCGACACCCGGTGGAACTCGGCCCGGCGGGCCGAGAGCGCGCCGCCGACCGTGGCGCCGGTGAAGCTGGCCGTCCCGGTCACCCGGGCGCCGTCCAGGACGATCTCCGCGTCGCCGGCGAGGTCGTCGCAGACCAGGTCGTCGAAGCTGGCGCCGAGCGCGAGCCGGCCGTGCACGCTCGCGCCGGCGAAGCTGGTGGTGCCGGCGCAGACCGCGCCGGTGAGGTCCGCGTCGACCAGGGTGCAGCCGCTCGCGTCGAAGCCGGCCAGCCGCGCCCCGGCCAGGTCCAGGGTGACGCCGGGCCAGTGCCCCGGGTCGTCCGCCCGCAGGTGCCGGGTGAGCAGTCGCTGCGCGGTGCGCCGCACCTCGTCCTCGCGCGGGTCGTCGGTCGGCGGCGGCATCCGCAGGTACGCGCAGAGCACCGCCGTGATGGTCTGCCGCTGCGCCGGGTTGTCCTGCCCGAGCCGCTCCAGCGCGTACAGGCCGCCGAGGCGGACCGCGGCGGTGTCGCTGCCGAGCAGCTCGACCGCGCGGGTGTAGAGCTCGGTGAGCCGTCGCTCGGCGGCGTCGTGCTCGGCCGCCTCGGCCTGGCGGTCCTGGTGCCGCGCGGCCGCCTCGGCGACCGACTCGGCGTGCGCCTGCACCCGCTCCCGGTGCGCCTGGTCCCGCGCGGCCACCGCCTCCTGGTGGCGCTGCGCGCGTTCGCCGATCCACTGCCGGCGGGCGGCGAGCAGCAGCGCCAGCCCGCCGCCGGTGCCGGCCACCACGGTCAGCCCGGTGCGGATGGCGTCGATCCGCAGGCTGGCCCGGGTGTCCGGCTGGGCGGCCCGGTCGGCCTCGCCGAGCAGCCAGTCCAGCACCAGCCAGCCGAGCAGGGCGGCGAGGAGCAGGCCGACCAGGACCAGCCACCACGGCATCACCCGTAGGCGCTCGTCGCGGGGTGGAGTCTCGGGCACGGCCCACAGCATGCCATCCGGCCCGGCCACCCCGGGTGCCCGTCGCGGCCGACCGCTTGCCGCGGCCCGGCAATCCCCTGCCGGGCACGGGAAAGCCGCCGTCCCTTGTGGAGACTCGCGAGGCGAAATGCCGGTTTCCATGCTTCGCGGAACAACGGGTTACCAGCGCGTAACTTTGCATTGACGTTTCTGGATTGTGACGCGCATCATCGTCGCACGGTCGATCGGAAACCCACCCGTCTCCCCGGTTCGCCGGGTGCCTCCCGCCGGAGGTGCAGCCATGCTGCTCCGAAAGATCGCCACCGCCGCCGCCCTCGCCACCGCCACCGCCCTGCTCGTCCCGGCCACCGCCGCCGTCGCCGCACCGGACCGGGCCGACGCCGCGCCCGCCGCCACCGCCAGCACCGCCGCCGCCAACCCGGTCATCGTCGTCGGCGGGCTCAGCGGCGTCGCCGTCGCCTACGAACCGCTCGCCGCTCGCCTGCGCGCCGACGGGTACCGGGTCTTCATCTACCAACTGCCCGGCCTCGGGCTCGGCGACATCCCCGCCTCCGCCCGCTCCTTCGCCGGCTACGTGGCCCAGGTCCGGTCGGCCACCGGCGCGGCCCGGGTGGACCTGGTCGGCCACTCCGAGGGCGGGCTCGTCTCCCGCTACTTCCTCAAGCGGCTCGGCGGCACCGGCGTCGTCGGCCGCTACGTCAGCCTCGGCTCACCCCAGTACGGCACCTACGTGGCCAACATCCTGAAGTTCCTCGGCCTCGGCAGTTGCGCCGGCGTGGTCGCCTGCCAGCAGATGTCGATCGGCTCGGCGTTCCTCGCCGACCTCAACGCCGGCGACGACACCCCCGGCACGCTCCGGTACACCACCGTCCGCACGCTCCAGGACGAACTGGTCCGGCCGGTGGACAACGCGCTGCTCAACGACGGGTCGACCAACGTGCTGATCCAGTCGTACTGCCCGCTGCGGGTGGTCGGGCACCTCGGGCTGGTGCTCGACGGCACCACCTACACGGTGGTCCGCGGCGCGCTGACCGACGCCCCGGTGCGACCCAACTGCTACGCGCTCTGACGGCGCCGCCCGCGACGGTTCCGCGCCCGCGCCGATCCCGGTGCGGGCGCGGCGCCCCCGCGGTCGGCACGGGCCGGCGCGGTCGGATGACCGACACCGGGCGGGGCTGACAACGATCGGCCCTGCTCGATAACCTGCGTCGCTGTCCACACACGACTCACCGGGTGCACGACGGCACCCGCCGAGGAGCCGCGACCATGACCGATTCTCCGGTGGTACGCGCCGCCGAGCCGCCCACCGAACCGCCGCCGTCCGGCCGGGACATCGCCCACCGCCCGCCCGGCTACCCGAGCGCGCTGGTCTGGCTGCGCGCCGGGATCCTGCGCGACTGGCGGGGCGTGCTGGGCGCCTTCGTCGCCACCTGGTTCTACCTGCCGCTGGCCCTGCTCGCCGCGGTCTGGGGCGGCATCTCGTTCGCCGTCACCGGCCTCTTCGCCGGCGCGCTCGGCGTCGCCGACCAGCTCCCCGCCGAGGTGCGGGACACCCCGGTGGTCGGCCCGCTGGTCGACGCCTTCCTCAGCCGCTCGGGCGGGGTGCTCGGCGGCTTCCTCGGGTTCGCCGTCGGCTTCCTGGCCGGCTTCCTCCTGGTGCTGCTGCTGCCCTGGCACGCCGCGCTCGACGAGCCGGTCGCGCTGCTGACCGGCCTGCTCGGCATGGTGGCCGCCGCCGCCCTGATCGGCCTGCTCTACACCCTCTACCGGGTGCTGCTGGAACCCCGCCTGCTGGTGGTCTCCGGAGCCCGCGAGCCGAGCCGGCGGGAGGAGGCCCGGCTGCGCCCCGTGCTGGAGCAGTGCGCCCACCGGCTCGGCCTGCCCACCGTGCCGCGGCTGCTGATGGAGGACGACCCCGTCCTGGCCAACGCCCGGACGTACGCCCGGCACATCGTGGTGACCACCAGCGTGCTGACCGAGCCGGACGAGGAGGTCGCCGCGCTGCTCAGCCACGAACTGGTGCACTGGCGGGCCGGAGACGAGGTGACCAGCGCCTTCGTCCGGGGCGTCGCGCTGCCGCTGACCCTGGTGCACGCGGTCCCGGCGTGGCTGATGCGGACCTTCCCGCATCCGGCCACCAACTTCGTGGTGTTCCTGTTCTTCTGGCCGGTCCTGCTGACCATGAAGTACGTGGTGCTGCCGCTGCACGCCCGCGACGTCCGGGCGGCCGAGTACCGGGCGGACCTGGGCGCGGTGCTCACCGGCCACGTCGACGGGCTGCGCGCCATCCTGGAGCGGCGCCGGTCGTTCGAGACCGGGCGCAGCGGCTGGGACGAGGCGGTCTGCGCCACCCACCCGCCGCACGAGTTGCGACTGGACCGGCTCGACCGCGCGTCCGCCCCGGCGACCGTCGACGCCCCGGTCACCCCGGAGCTGATCTTCGGCAAGTCCGGGCCGATCGGCACCCCGAAGGGCTGGCTGGTCGCCGGCGCGGCGGCGCTGGCCCTGTGCGTGGGCATCGCCGGGCTGGGCGTGGTGCAGTGGGCCTTCTTCCGGCCCCAGGCGGCGGTGGACGGATACTTCTCCGCCCTCGCGGACCGGGACCTCGACGCGGCGCTCGACTGGCTGACCCCGGAGGAGCGCACCACCGTGGCCGACCGGAAACTGCTCGCCGACGTGCTCCGCGCCGACGGCTACCAGCCGCCGACCGACGTCGAGATCACCGGGCTGGAACGGGACGAGGACCGCGCCACCGCCACCGTCTCCTACCGGCTCGGCGGCGAGCGGCGTACCGGCGCCCTCGCCCTGCGACGCGAGACGTCGGCCACCGCCGGCCTGTTCCACGGCTGGCGGGTCCTGGACGGCCTGACCCCGCTCGACGTGCCGCCCGGCCGCACCGGCCTGGCGCTCAACGGGGTGCCGATCCCGGCCACCGGCGAGGGCGGCGGGGTCCTGGCGCTGCCGGCCGGCGGTTATACGGCGACCGGCCCGGGCAGCGCGCTCAGCGAGGTGCCCCCGGAGCCGGTGCAGGTGGGCCCGGGGCAGCCGCAGGCCGTCCCGCTCGGCCTGAACCCGGTGGTCAAGCCGGCGGCCACCACCGCCGCCGAGGAGCGCGTCCGGGCCTACCTGGACGAGTGCGCCAAGAAGGCCGTCGCGGCTCCGGAGGGCTGCCCGTTCCGCTACTACGGCGACGGGGTACGGAAGATCACCTGGCAGGTGCTCGACTACCCTCGCATCAGCGTGGAGCTGACCGGCCCGGACACGGCCCGGGTCACCACCCCGTACGAGGGCCGGGGCCGGATCCGCGCCACCGGCACCTCGACCGGCTACTTCGGTGGCACGACCCCCTTCACCGACGAGCAGGAACTGGTGGTGGACGGGGTCCTCACCGCCACCGGTGACAGCCTCACCTTCCAGACCGGCGACTGATCGGGAGACCCGACGTGACCGACGTGGACAACGCGACGCGGCAGCCGGTGCGGCTGACCATCGTTCCCCGGCACCGGCAGCCGCCCCAGGTCGCCCTGCTGGACTGGATCCACCGGCGGCCGGAGTACCGGCCGGCGGTCCGCCCGGCCGGCGGAGCGGGCGGCGGCCGGCCCGGGTTCAGCGACGCGGTCATCATCGCGGTGCTGGCGCAGGGGCTGCTGCCGGGGCTGTTCAACCTTTTGCAGACCTGGGTCGACCAGCAGCGCACCGAGGCGAGCATCCGGATCCAGTCCGGCGAGACCGAGGTGGAGTTGCAGGTCAACGGCCGGACCGACTCGGCCCGCCTGCTGGCCCAGGCGACCGAGGCGCTGCGCGCGGCCCGCGAACCGGGCGAGCTGCCCGACACCCCGGCCTGACCCGCCCGGGGGTGTCCGGCGGCGCGGCCGGGCACCCCCGGGGCGGGCCGTGCTCAAGCGGCCCGGGACAGCGCGGCGAACTCGTCGTCGGTCAGCGTCACCCCGGCCGCTGCCACGTTCTCCTCCAGGTGCGCCACCGACGACGTACCGGGGATGGGGAGCATTACCGGCGACCGCCGCAACAGCCAGGCGAGCGCCAGTTGGGCGGGCGTCGCGCCGTGCTCGGCGGCGATCGCGTCCAGCGGACCGCCCGGCCGGGCCAGGTTGCCGGTGGCGATCGGGTACCAGGGGATGAAGGCCAGGTCGTTGCGCTCGCAGTGGTCGAGCACCGGCTCCGCGCCGCGGTCGGCGAGGTTGTAGAGGTTCTGCACCGAGGCGATCGGGGCGATCGTCCGGGCCGCCTCGATCTGCTCGACCGTCACCTCGGAGAGCCCGATGTGCCGGATCTTGCCCTCCTCCCGCAACAGCGCCAGTTCGCCGAGCTGGTCCTCCAGCGGCACCTTCGGGTCGATCCGGTGCAGCTGGTGCAGCGGGATGCAGTCCAGGCCGAGGTGACGCAGGCTCAGCTCGGTCTGCTGGCGCAGGTACTCCGGCCGCCCGACCGGTCGCCAGTCGCCGGGCCCGGCGCGGGTGAACCCGGCCTTGGTCGCGATCACCAGATCGTCCGGGTACGGGTGCAGCGCCTGGCGGATCAGCAGCTCGCTGACGAACGGCCCGTACGAGTCGGCGGTGTCGATGAAGGTGACGCCCAGCTCGACCGCGCGGCGCAGCACCCGCACCGCCTCGGCCGGGTCCTTCGGGTCACCCCACACGCCGGGGCCGGTGAGCTGCATCGCGCCGTAGCCGAGCCGGTCGACCTGGAGGTCGCCGCCGATCCGGTAGGTGCCGGACGCCTTCGCGGGCGGCCGGCCGCCGTCGCCTGCCATCAGTCGTGGTCCTCTCGTCGCCTGCGGCCAATCTAGCCACCGCCGCCGGGCGCGATGTCGGCTTTGCGCTCGCGGGCCGTCGTACCGTTCTGCTACCCCTGAGGGAGCACGGCGGGAGCCGACCGGGGGAGGCCCGATGTGGCGACGGAACACCGATCCAGTAGGTCGCCTGCGCCGGCGGCTGGACGCGTTCGGCTCCACCATGGACCCTCGGCACGTGCTCGACCCGGCGGCGATGCGGGACGCGGACGCGGTCGCCGACCTCGTCGCGGGGGCGGCCCGCCGCGACCGCGTCGACGACGCCACGGCGGAGGCCGTCTTCCTCATCGCCTGCCTGCACTGGTACCGGTACCAGGTGTTGCCGGCCGGCCAGGACCAGGCCGACCTGGACCACGCGGTGCTGCTCACCGAGATGCTGCTGGCCGCCGCCCCCGACAAGGTGCCGCCCTCGCTGGCGGCGATGCTGCGGGTGCACGGCCCCCGGTCCACCGCCGCCCGTGGCGGCGTGCCGGGGCAGCGGTCCGCGCCCCCCGACGCGGGCGCCCGCTCGGGCTCGCCCGGTCGGGCGGGTTCGCCCGCCGGTCCGGGCTCGTCCGGCGAGGAGGCGATGGGGCTGTTCCTGGAGGCGGTACGGCTGATGGGCGGGGCCGAGCGCAGCGGCGACTACTCGGCCGCCGAGCGCGCCACCGACCTGCTGCGCCGGGCCGTCGCCGGCACGCCCGCGGGTGACCCCGCCCGGCTGCACTACCTCTCCGCGCTCGGCAAGGCACACCGGGACCTGTTCCTGCACCGGGGCCGGTCGCCGGAGCACCTGCGGCGGGCGGTCGAGGCGCACCGGGAGAGCCTGGAATCCACGCCGGCGGGTGACCGGGAACGCCCGGTGCGGATGTTCCACCTCGGCAACGTGTTCGGCGACAGCTACGAGCTCAGCGGTGACCGGGCCGCGCTGGACAGGTCGATCACCCTGCTCGGCGACGCGGCCCGGGCCGCCGGGGCGGACCCCCGGATCCGGGCCATGGCCCGGGCCAACCTCGGCCAGCGGCTGCGCGACCGGTGGCGGTCGCGCCACGATCCGGCCGACCTGGAGCGGGCGGTCGAGGCCCTCACCGCGGCCGCCGAGGGCATGGACGACCCGCGGCTGACCGTGCTGCTCGGCAGCGTCCTGGCCGACCGGTTCGTACGCGCCCAGGCCGCCGCCGACCGGGACGCCGCGATCGAGGCGTACCGCGCCGCGCTGGCCGCCGGCGGGCTCGACCGGGAACTGGCCGGCGTGGCCCGGGTCGGCCTGGCCGCGCTGCTCGGCGCCCGGCACGAGGCCGACGGCGACCCCGCCGACCTGGACGCGGCGATCGACGCCCACCTGGCCGCCGTCGCCGACGGGCCGGACCCGGACGGCCTGCGCCACGCCGCCGGCAAGCTGCTCGAACAGCGGTACGCCCGGGACCGGCGCGCCGCCGACCTCGACAGCGCGATCCACCTGCTACGGCTCGGGGTCGCCGGCGCCTCCGACGACACCGAGCGGGCGGTCCGCCTCGCCGACCTCGCGCACGCGCTGCACAGCTGGCACGCCGCTCTGGACGGGTTCGACGCGCTGCGCGCCGCCGAGGACGCGCTGCGCGAAGCGGAGCGGCTGCTGCCGGCCGGGCACCCCGACCGCCCGAACGTGCTGAACAACCTCGGCGACCTGTGGCGGGAGATCGCCGACCGGACGGGCGCGGCCGACCGGCTGGAGCCGGCCGCCGCGGTGCTGCGGGAGGCGGTGGCCACGGCCCGGCCCGACTCACCGGAGCTGCCGGTGTACCTGTCCAACCTCGGCCTGGTGTTGCAGACCCTGTTCGCCCGCACCCAGGACCTGGCCACCCTGACCGAGGCGGTCGAGGTGCTGCACCGGGCCGTCGCCACGAGCCCGGCCGAGCACCCGGACCGCTTTCTCGCCCTGACCAACTACGGCTCGGCGCTCAACCGCCGGGTCGAGGTGACCCTCGCCGCCCCGGGGGGCGTGGTCGAACCTGCCAGGCCGGACGTGGTGGCGGCGGTGGCGGCGCTGCGCGAGGCGGCGGACCTGGCACGGCGGGGCGCGGAGGCACGGGAGATCGGCCTGGCCCTCGGCACGCTGGCGCTGGCGAACCAGCTGCGCCACCAGGTGACCGGTGACCCGGCGGCGCTCGACGAGGCGGTCGACGCGCTGGTGGCGGCCCGTGACGTCACCGACGGGAGCGGCCCGGAGCGGCACCGGCTGTCGATCAACCTCGGCAACATGCTGCTGCTGCGGTTCTGCCGGATCGGTCGCTCCGCAGACCTCGCCGCGGCCATCCGGGCCTACCGGGAGACGGTGGCCGGGCGTCCGGCAGGGCACCCCGACCGGGCGATGTGCCTGCTCAACCTGGCCGTCGCGCTGGACGAGGCGGCCGCCCGGGCCGGCGGCGGCGTCCCGGTCCTCGGCGGCGGCGCGCGGCCGGCCGAACCCGACCCGGCGGCGACCGCGCCCGCCGGGGAGTGGTCGGGCACCTCGCCCGGCGCGCTGCGCGCCGAGGCGCTCGCCGCGCTGCGCGAGGCCGCCGCCGTCGAGGCCGCGCCCTCGCTGTTGCGGGCCACCGCCGCCCGGCGGTACGCCACCCTCGCCGAGCACCTCGGCGACCTGCCCGCCGCCCTGACCGGGTACGCCTCGGCCATCGAGCTGATCGACCTGGTCGCCTGGCACGGCATGAATCCGGACGACCAGGCCCGGCTGCTGGCCCTGTTCCCCGGGCTGGCCGGGGCGGCCGCCGCGTGCGCCGTCGACGCGGGGCGGCCGGAGCGGGCGGTGGAGCTGCTGGAGTACGGCCGGGGAGTGCTGCTCACCCGGGTCCGCGACGCCCGGGTCAGCCTCGACGCGCTCCGCGACCGGGCGCCGGAGCTGGCCGACCGGTTCGCCGAGGTGCAGGCCGAACTGGACGGCCTCAGCCAGAACTGGACCCTGGCCACCACAACCGCGGGTGCCGCACCGGCCACCGGCGCGGCGGTCGGCGGGCCGGCCATCGGCGGCGACAGCGAAGCGCCGGCCGGGAACCCCGAGCGGCGGCACGAGCTGGCCGTCCGGCGGCGGGAGCTGCTGGCCGACATCCGCCGGCTGCCCGGCTTCGCGGACTTCCTCCGCCCACCCGTCTTCGCCGACCTGGCCCGGGCCGCCGGCCGGGGTCCGGTCGTGCTGGTCAACGTGGCGCGGCGCCGCTGCGACGCGCTGGTGGTCGACGGCGGCGGCGTCCGGGTGGTCCCGCTGCCGCAGCTGACCTCGGCCGACCTGGTCGACCGGGTGGTCACCTTCCTCACCGCGATCGGCACGGCCACCGCGCCTCCCGGCACCGCGCCCGCCGGATCGGGCACCGCGCCCGCCGGATCGGACACCGCGCCCGCGGGCTCGGGCGGCGCACCTGCGGGGCCGGGCGGCGCACCTGCGGGTCCGGGCGCCACGCCCACCGCACCCGGCGCGCCCGGTGGCGGGCCGGGCGAGGCGTTGGCCGACCAGCGGCGCCGGCTGGCGGCCCGGCGGACGATCACCGGGACCCTCGACTGGCTGTGGCAGGCGGTGGCCCGCCCGGTGCTCGACGACCTCGGCCCGGCGACCGCCGGCCGCACCGACCTGACCCGCCTCTGGTGGTGCCCGACCGGGCTGCTCAGCCTGCTGCCCCTGCACGCCGCCGGCCCGCCCACCGGCGACGGGGCGCTGGACCGGGTCGTCCCGTCGTACACGGCCTCGCTGCGGGAGCTGCTGCGCGCCGACGACGGCCGGGCCGCCGGCTCCGCCGCGGTGGACGCGGCGCTCTTCGTCGGCCTGCCGCAGACCCCGGGCCTGGCCGACCTGCCCGGCGTCGCGCGGGAGCAGGAGATCGTGGCCCGGCACCTGGCCCGGGTGCGGCCGCTGACCGGCCCGGCGGCTACCCGGGAGGCGGTGCTCGCCGCGCTGGCCGGCCGCCCGGTCGCCCACCTGTCCTGCCACGGCACCCAGGACCTGGCCGCCCCGGCCCTCGGCCGGCTCGCGCTCGCCGACGGCCCGCTGCACGTGCGTGACCTGTGGCAGCTCCACGCGACCGCGCCGGCCGGGCTGGCGGTGCTCTCCGCCTGCGAGACGGTACGCGGCGGAGCGGCCCTGCCCGACGAGACGATCAGCCTCGGCACCGCTTTCCAGCTCGCCGGCTTCCGGCACGTGATCGGCTCGCTCTGGTCCATCTCGGACGCGGTCACCGTCCGGCTCTGCGACCGCCTCTACGCCGGCCTGGCGGCCGGGCCGGGCCGGATCGACCCGGAGCGGGCCGCCGTCGCCCTGCACGGCGCGGTCCGCGAGACCCGGCACGCGCTGCGCGAGGCCCCCGAACTCTGGGCCGCCTACGTGCACGTCGGCCCCTGACCCCCGACCCGCCAGCTCCCCGCCTCCCGTCGCCGGGGCCGTGCGCGGTCCACGGATCGTCGGGTCCCGTGGCCGGGCCGCCGGCCGCGGGTCGTGACCGACCGGCCGTTGGGTGCCGGTCCGGCCCGTCCCGTTCAACAGGCCGGTACCGCCTTGATCGTGGTGGTGTCGGTCAGCGGCACCTGGACCGGTCCGGTCGCGGTGCGGACCGTCAGCGTCCCGCCGGTCGTCGCGGTGACCGTCCCGCAGACCGGACCGGCGCCACCGCCCACCTGCACGAACGGGCCGGTGCGCGGCGGGCCGTACCAGGTCACGCCGACCGCGGCGACCAGCAGCGCGGCGCAGAGCAGCACCAGGCCCACCCCGGTGCGCAGGGCGCGGACCGCGGCCACCGCCTCCTGGTGGTCGCCCATCGGCGGGGGCGGCAGCGTGGCCACCGGCGTGACGGCCAGCCGCCCGTGCGCGGCGCGCAGCAGCGCCAGCGCGCCCACCGCGCCGGTGACCAGCGCGGCCAGCAGCAGCACGCCGACCAGCGTCGCCCAGCCCGGGGCGAGCGTGCCCACGTCGGTGCGGCCCCGGATCAGGCTGAAGCCGACCAGGGCGAGCAGCAGGGCGCCGAGCCCGTTGCGCCAGGCCAGCGCGGCGGACCGGACCCGCTCCAACTCGGCGCGCAGCAGCCCGGCCAGCGCCTGCGCCTGGCGCAGGTCCGCCACCGTGGCCGGCGGCCCGGGGCGCAGCCGGATCACGGCTCGACGTCCAGCCGCAGGGTCCAGTACGCGCCGCAGCCGACCTGCCCCTCCGCCCGGTACGGGTGGGCGACCTCGCAGGTGCAGAAGATCGTCCGGTAGCTCGGTGGGGGTGGCCCGGTCGACCCCCGGGGCGCGGGCACCCCGGCCGGCTCGACGGCCGCGCTGGCCGCCGACCCGGCCGGGGTGCCGCCGGCCGGCCCGTCCGGGTCGAGCGGCGGGGCGGGCGGGGCTTCCCGGCGGAACACCGAGTCGACCAGGGTGAAGGTGATCGGATCCTGGCAGCGCGGGCAGCCGCCGCTGAGCACGACGGCCGTGCCGAACTCGCGCACCGTGAAGGTGGCCGCCGCCTCCAGGGCGTACGCCTCGTCGGTGACCTCGGCGTACGGCAGCGGCGCCGGCTGCGTCCGTGCCCGATCGTCCATCCGCGACCTCCGATGACCAGACCCGTGACCGGACCGTCCACGGTAGTCGTCCGGCGCATCCCGGTCCGCCGACCGGCCGGCGGACCGGCGGCCCGCACCGCACCGGGTCCGCCCGGGTGGGCGCCAGTTGGCCCGAGCGACCGCGCGCCGCGACCGCGCGTGGGACGCTGGGCGCAGGTTACCGAGATCCGGCGGAGCAGGGGGCGTCATGGCCGGAGTGCCGCAGGTCGACTTCGCGCTCGACACGTACGAGTGCATCGTGCTGTATCCGGGCGCGGCCGGGCGGGCGCTGCCGGCGGAGACGGTCCAGCGGTTGCAGTCCGAGCACGCCGAGCACATGCAGGCGCTGCAACGGCGGGGGATCGTGCTGGTCGCCGGCTCGGTGGACGGCCCGGCCCGCAACCCGGAACCGCCGATCGGCTTCGGCCTGGCCCGTACCGGCTCGGTGGACGACGTGCGCAGCGTGATGGAGGCCGACCCGGCGGTCCAGGCGGGGCTCTACCGGGTGGACGTGATGACCTTCCTCTGCCCGGCCGGTTCGCTGGAGTTTCCGCTGGTCAAGACGGAGGGTTGAGCCGGCGACCAGCGACGGTTGTCGTCATCGCGACGGCGCCGGGCCGGCGCCCGCTGCTACCGTCGCCGGGTCAGGACCGCCGCCCGACGCGCCGGGCGCCGGCGGCCGGCCCCGGTCCAGGAGCCGCCATGACCGCCGCCGGACACCCCGCCGCAACCGGGCGCGCCGGCCAGCGGGCCCGCCGGGAGCACCCGGGGGCGCGCTCGCGGCGGGGGCGTACGATTCCCGGCGCGCGGTCGCCGATGCCCGCCACCTCAACGTTCCCGGCGCGGGTTCCGCCCGCCGGCTGCGCGCGGATCGCGCGTCGTTGGACAATTTGTTCCGCAGTCCCGCGAGGGGTCGGCCCGAAGTGCGACCCGGAGGAGAGACTAGCCTGATGGGCGTGACACGCCGCGCGAAGATCGTCTGCACCCTTGGCCCCGCCACCTCGTCGCCGGAACGGATCCGAGGGCTCGTCGAGGCGGGCATGAACGTGGCCCGGCTCAACTTCAGCCACGGCAGCCACGCCGACCACGAGGCGGTGTACCGGCTGGTGCGCGAGGCGGCCGACGCGGCCGGCCGGCCGGTGGCGGTGCTGGCCGACCTCCAGGGGCCGAAGATCCGGCTGGGCCGGTTCGCCGACGGCCCGCACGAGTGGCGTACCGGCGACTCGGTGGTGATCACCGGCGACGACGTGATGGGCACCAAGGACCGGGTCTCCTGCACCTACCGGAAGCTGCCGCAGGAGGTGAAGCCCGGTGACCGGCTGCTGATCGACGACGGCCGGGTGGCGGTGGAGGTCACCGACGTCACCGGCAACGACATCCGCTGCCTGGTCACCGAGGGCGGACCGGTCTCCAACAACAAGGGCGTGTCGCTGCCCAACGTGGCGGTCAGCGTGCCGGCCCTCTCCGAGAAGGACGCCGAGGACCTGCGCTTCGCCCTCGGCCTCGGCGTCGACCTGGTCGCCCTCTCCTTCGTCCGCTCCGCCGACGACATCAAGCTGGTGCACGCGATCATGACCGAGGTCGGGGTGCACCGGCCGGTGCTGGCCAAGGTCGAGAAGCCGGAGGCGGTCGACCACCTCGAGGCGATCGTGCTGGCCTTCGACGGCGTCATGGTCGCCCGCGGCGACCTCGGCGTCGAGCTGCCGCTGGACCAGGTCCCGCTGGTGCAGAAGCGCGCGGTGCAGCTGTGCCGGGAGAACGCCAAGCCGGTCATCGTCGCCACCCAGATGCTCGACTCCATGATCGAGAACTCCCGGCCGACCCGCGCGGAGGCCTCCGACGTGGCCAACGCGGTGCTCGACGGCGCCGACGCGGTGATGCTCTCCGGCGAGACCAGCGTCGGCAAGTACCCGGTGCTCACCGTCAGCACCATGGCCAAGATCGTCACCACCACCGAGTCCGGCTCGATCGGGGTGCCCCGGCTCCAGCACGACCCGCGTACCCACGGCGGCGCGCTCACCGTCGCCGCCTCCTCGATCGCCCGGGCCATCGGCGCCAAGGCGATGGTCGCCTTCTCGCAGACCGGCGACACCGTGCGGCGGCTGTCCCGGCTGCACTGCGACCTGCCGCTGCTGGCCTTCACCCCGGTGCCCGAGGTGCGCAACCAGCTGGCGCTCTCCTGGGGCGTGGAGACCTTCCTGATGCCGTTCGTCGAGCACACCGACGACATGTTCCGCCAGGTCGACCAGGCGCTGCTCGGGCTCAACCGGGCCAACCCCGGCGACTACGTGGTGATCGTCGCCGGCAGCCCGCCCGGCACCCCCGGCTCGACCAACACGCTGCGCGTACACCAGCTCGGGTCGCTGGTCGACGCGGCGTCCGCGCGGGCGCTGCAGTGACCGCCGACCAGGTCGCGGTCGGCCAGGCCGCCGTCGACCAGCTGCTGGAGGTCCTCGACCTCACCCCGACCGGCGAGATGACCTTCCGGGGGATCAGCCCGCCGGTCGGCCCGCAGCGGGTGTACGGCGGCCAGGTCGCCGGCCAGGCGCTGGTCGCCGCCGGGCGGACCGTCGACCCGGAGCGCTTCGTGCACTCGCTGCACGGCTACTTCGTGCGGGCCGGCGACCCGGCCGAGCCGATCGCCTACGAGGTGGAGAACATCCGCGACGGCCGGTCCTTCTCGGTGCGCCGCTGCGTCGCGCTCCAGCACGACAAGCCGATCTTCTTCATGTCGGCCTCGTTCCAGCGGACCGAGGAGGGGCTGGACCACCACGCCCCGCTGCCGCCGGACGTGCCCGGTCCGGACGAGGTCCCGACCATGACCGACCGGCTCTCCCGCTACCCGGAGCGGCTGGGCATCTGGGGGCAGATCCCGCGCCCGATCGACGTGCGCTACGTCGGCGAGCCCGGCTGGGTACGCCCCGGCGACCGGCCCGCCGATCCGCACCAGCGGGTCTGGATGCGCATCGACGGCAAGCTGCCCGACGACCCGCTGCTGCACGCCTGCGCGCTGGCCTACGCCAGCGACCTCACCCTGCTGGACTCGGTGCTCTCGGTGCACGGCGAGGTCTGGGGCCCGGGCGGGGTGGTGGGCGCCAGCCTCGACCACGCCCTCTGGTTCCACCGGCCGTTCCGCGCCGACGAGTGGTTCCTCTACGACTGCTGGAGCCCGTCGGCGTCCGGCGCCCGGGGGCTGGCCACCGGCCGGATGTTCACCCGCGACGGCCGGCAGATCGCCAGCGCCGTCCAGGAGGGTCTGCTGCGCCGCGTCGGGGCGTGAGCCCGGCCGGCGGCGTGTCCGGCGATCGGCCGAGGGGTGATCGTCCGGGTGGGGGGAGCGGCAGCTAACCTTGCCGGCATGCGCCTCTCCGCCCGGGTCGACTACGCCCTTCGAGCGGTCGTCGAGCTCGCCTCGGTGACCGGCGGCGCCGGCGTCGGGCGGGGTCGGCCGGTCACCGCCGAGCAGATCGCCCGCGCCCAGGAGATCCCGCCGAAGTTCCTGGAGAGCATCCTGCTGCAGCTGCGCCGGGGCGGCATCGTGCAGGCCCAGCGCGGCCCCGAGGGCGGCTACTGGCTGGCCCGCCCGGCCGAGGAGATCTCGCTGGCCGAGGTGATCCGGGTGATCGACGGCCCGCTGGCGCACGTCCGCGGGCAGCGCCCCGAGCAGCTCGGCTACCACGGCGCGGCCCGCGCGTTGCAGGACGTCTGGATCGCCCTGCGGGCCACCGAGCGGGAGATCCTCGAACTGGTCACGGTGGCCGACGTGGCCAGCGGCACCCTGCCCGGGCGGATCACCGAACTGGTCGCCGACCCGCGCGCCTGGACCTGAGCCCCGCCGCCCGGGCGGCGGCGCTCACTCCTCGTCGGCGGCGGCGCTGAGCAGCTCCCACGCCTCGTCGACGTGCGCCTGCCCGGTGAACGGGGAGCCGACGGCCAGCCGCAGCGTGTACCGGCCGGCCACCCGGGTCTGGGTCAGGTGCACCCGGCCGGCGGCGTTGACCCGGGCCAGCAGCCGGGCGCTCGCCTCGTCACCGGCCCGCAGCCGGAAGCAGACCAGCGAGAACGGGTGCGGCGCGGCCAGCTCGAACCGCTCGTCGGCACGGACCCGGTCGGCGAACCGGGCGGCCAGCGCCACTCCGGTGCGGATGTGCGCCCGCAGCCCCTCGACGCCGTACCAGCGCAGCACGAACCACAGCTTGAGCGCCCGGAACCGGCGGCCCAGCGGCACCTGCCAGTCCCGGTAGTCGATCACCGCGCCGGACTCGCTGGCGGCGTTGCGCAGGTACTCCGGCAGCACCGTCAACGCCTCGATCAGCGAAGCCCGGTCGGCCACCCAGAACGCGTCGCAGTCGAAGCCGGTGAGCAGCCACTTGTGCGGGTCGAAGCAGTACGAGTCGGCGTACTCCAGCCCCGCGTGCGACCAGCGCAGCTCCGGGCAGACCGCCGCCGCGCCCGCGTACGCGGCGTCGACGTGCAGCCAGACGCCGTACTCGGCGCAGATCGCCCCGATCGCCGGCAGCGGGTCCACCGCCGTGGTGGAGGTGGTGCCGATGGTCGCCACCACCAGCGCCGGCACCTCACCGGCCGCCAGGTCCGCCTCGATCGCGGTGCGCAGCGCGGCCGGATCCATGGCCAGCGTCGCCGGGTCGACCTCGACCGGGCGGACGCCCTCCTCCCCGAGCCCGGCGATCAGCGCGGCCTTCTCCACCGACGAGTGCGCCTGGGTCGAGGTGTAGACCCGGTAGCGCCGGTCCACCCCGGCCCGCCGCCACCGGCCGCCGCCGGCCCGGTGCAGCGCGGCGAGGGTCGCCACCAGCGTCGCCGAGGACGCCGAGTCCTGGATCACCCCGCCGCCGCTGCCGGTCGACCGGAACCGCTTCGGCAGGTCGAGCAGGTCGGCCAGCCAGTCCAGCATCGCCGTCTCCAGCTCGGTGGCGGCCGGCCCGGTCGCCCAGAGCATGCCCTGCACGCCCAGCCCCGAACTGACCAGGTCGCCGAGGACGCTGGGGCCGCTGGTGTTGGCCGGGAAGTAGCCGAAGAACCCGGGATGCTGCCAGTGCGTCAGCCGGGGGGCGACCAGCGCGTCCAGGTCGGCCAGGACGGCGTCGACCGGCTCCCCGTGCTCGGTCGGGCCGGGCGGCAGCGCCGCGGTCAGGGCACCGGGCGGATCCGGCGAGGTCACCCGGCGCCGCTCCAGCGTCGCCCAGTAGTCGGCGATCCAGTCCACCACGGCGTGCCCGGCGCGGCGGAACTCCTCGGGGGTCATGTGCTCGGCCACCCGACGAGTCGATCAATAAACCGCCCGGCCGGCAAGAGGGTGACCGATTGTGCCGGGTCCACCACGGCCGTAGCATCGCAGAGGCGCGGAGCCGCCTTCCCGACGCCCGCCACGCGCGTCGGGCCTCTTGCCGTCAGCACGGCGTACGCCCTCGCCGCCGGCCCCGGGCAGGCCGGCGGTGTCCGGCCGCCGCGCGCCCCCACCTCTCCGGAGGGCTCCGCATGCCTGTCACCCCCCGCCGCGTCGCGCTGCTCGCCGCGGCCGCTCTCGCCGCCGGCACCCTGACCAGCCTCACCGCCGCGGCGGCCGCCGCCGGTTGCCGGGTCGACTACCGGGTCACCAACCAGTGGCCCGACGGTTTCGGCGCCGACGTGGCCGTCACCAACCTCGGCGACCCGATCACCGGTTGGACGCTCACCTGGACCTTCCCCGCCGGCCAGCGGGTCGGCCAGGCGTGGAACGCCACGGTCAGCCAGTCCGGCGCCGAGGTCACCGCCCGCAACGTCGACTGGAACGCCGCCCTCGGCACCGGCGGCACCGCCGGCTTCGGCTTCGTCGGCAGCTGGACCGGGGGCAACCCGGCCCCGACCAGCTTCGCCCTCAACGGCACCACCTGCACCGGCGCCCCACCCACCTCGGCGCCGCCGACCACCAGCCCACCGCCCACCAGCCCGCCACCGAGCAGCCCGCCACCGACCAACCCGCCGCCCGGGGCCGTGCAGGTGGAGGACCTCGACCGGGGCCTGGTGAGCGTGCGCGCGGGCACCGGCAACCTGGTCTCCTGGCGGCTGCTCGGCACCGAGACCACCGGCGTCGCGTTCAACCTCTACCGGGGCGGCACCCGGGTGAACAGCACCCCGATCACCGGCGCCACCAACCACCTCGACGCGGGCGCGCCCGCCGGGGCCACGTACACCGTGCGGGCCGTGGTCGGCGGCGCGGAACAGCCCGCGTCGCCGCCCGCGCTCCAGTTCCCCGGCGGCTACCTCGACGTGCCGTTGCAGGTGCCGGCCGGTGGCACCACCCCGAGCGGCGAGGCCTACACCTACTCCGCCAACGACGCCTCCGTCGGCGACCTCGACGGCGACGGCCGCTACGAGATAGTGCTCAAGTGGGAGCCGTCCAACGCCAAGGACAACTCCCAGTCCGGGTACACCGGCACCGTGCAGGTCGACGCGTACACCCTCACCGGCACCCGGCTGTGGCGGATCGACCTGGGCCGCAACATCCGCGCCGGCGCCCACTACACCCAGTTCCAGGTGTACGACTACGACGGCGACGGCCGGGCCGAGGTGGCCATGAAGACCGCCGACGGCACCCGCTCCGGCACCGGCCAGGTGATCGGCAACGCCGCGGCCGACCACCGCAACTCCAGCGGCTACGTGCTCACCGGCCCGGAGTACCTGACCATGTTCGACGGCCGCACCGGCGCCGTCCTCTCCACCGTCGACTACGACCCGCCGCGCGGCACCGTCTCCTCCTGGGGCGACAACTACGGCAACCGGGTCGACCGGTTCCTCGCCGCCACCGCCTACCTCGACGGGCAGCGGCCGTCACTGGTGATGGCGCGCGGCTACTACACCCGGGCCGTCGTCGCCGCCTGGGACTTCCGCGACGGCACCCTGCGCAAGCGGTGGACCTTCGACTCCAACGCCGCCGGCAACGCCGCCGCGGCCGGGCAGGGCAACCACAACCTCTCGGTGGCCGACGTCGACGCCGACGGCCGCCAGGAGATCGTCTACGGCTCCGCCACCATCGACGACGACGGCCGGCTCCGGTACGCCACCGGCTTCGGCCACGGCGACGCCCTGCACGTCGGCGACCTCCTGCCCGGCCGCGCCGGCCTGGAGGTGTTCACCATCCACGAGTCCGGCAGCGCCCCCGCGGCCGACCTGCACGACGCCCGTACCGGCCAGGTGCTCTGGCAGCGGCCGAACAACGGCGGCGCGGAGGGCCCCGGGCGCGGGGTCGCCGCGGACATCCACGCCGGCAGCGCGGGCGCCGAGTTCTGGGGCGCCGGCACCAACATGGGCAACCTCTACAACGGCTCCGGCGGCAGTATCGGGCGCAACCCCTCCTCGGCGAACTTCCTCGCCTGGTGGGACGGCGACCCGGTCCGGGAACTGCTCGACGGCACCCGGATCGACAAGTACGGCACCGGCGGGGACACCCGCCTGCTCACCGCGAGCGGGGTGGCGGCGAACAACGGCACCAAGGCCACCCCGGCGCTCTCCGCCGACCTGGTCGGCGACTGGCGCGAGGAGGTCGTCTGGCGCACCACCGACAGCCGGGCGCTGCGGATCTACAGCACCCCGACGCCGACCGGCACCCGGATCCACACCCTGATGCACGACCCGCAGTACCGGGTGGCGGTCGCCTGGCAGAACACCGCCTACAACCAGCCCCCGCACCCGAGCTTCTTCATCGGCGACGCCATGCCCACGCCGCCCACCCCGAACGTCTACCTCCGCTGACCCGGGCCCGCTGACCCGCGCCCGCCGGCCCGGCCCCGCCGGGCCGGCGGCTGGCACCGGGCCGCGGCCGCGGAATCCGCCCAGCCGCGGCCCGGTGCGCCACACCGCGGCATCCCCGACCCGTCCCGACCGGGAATGCCGTACCACCACCGGCACCAACGTTAGGCACCCACCGCGTCGCGGGGGTGACGCCGGCGTGAAGATCGTGTTTCAGCGGCGCAGGCCGCCGGCCACCTGCTCGGCGATCAACTGGTACGACCGCACCCGGTCGGCGACGTCGTAGACCAACGTGGTCAGCATCAGCTCGTCCGCGCCGGTCCGGGCCAGCAGGTCGGTCAGCTGCCGGCGGACCGTCTCCGGCGAGCCCATCGCCTGGCCCTCCCGGCGCTGCTCGACGAACTCCCGCTCGATCTCGGTGTACGGGTACGCCGCCGCCTCGTCCGGGGTGGCCAGCGGCTCCGGCCGACCCGAGCGCAGCTTCAGGAACGACAGCGCGCTCGGCCCGGCCAGCCACTCGGCCCGCTCGTCGGTCTCCGCGCAGACCGCGTTCACCGCGACCATCGCGTACGGCCGCTCCAGCCAGCGCGACGGCCGGAAGCTCTCCCGGTACAGCGCCAGCGCGGGCAGCGTGTTCTGCGCGCTGAAGTGGTGCGCGAAGGAGAACGGCAGCCCGAGCAGCCCGGCCAGCCGGGCGCTGAACCCGCTGGAACCCAGCAGCCAGATCGCCGGCTGCTGGCCGCGCCCCGGCGTCGCCACGATCGGCCCCGGCCGTTCCCCGCTGAAGTAGTTCATCAGGTCGGCCAGCTCCTGCGGGAAGCCCTCCGCCGACAGCCCCTCCATCGTCCGGCGCAACGCCAGCGCGGTCATCTGGTCGGTGCCCGGCGCCCGCCCGATGCCCAGGTCGATCCGGCCCGGGTGCAGCGCCTCCAGGGTGCCGAACTGCTCGGCCACCACCAGCGGCGCGTGGTTGGGCAGCATCACCCCGCCCGAACCCAGCCGGATCGTGCCGGTGTGCGCGGCCAGGTGGGCGAGCAGCACCGCCGGCGCCGACGAGGCGATCGCCGGCATGTTGTGGTGCTCGGCCACCCAGAACCGGTGGTAACCCAGCTCCTCGGTCCGCCGGGCCAGCTCGGTGGTGTGCCGCAGCGCCTCGCCGGCGGTGGCGCCGGCCGCGACCGGAGCAAGATCAAGAACAGAGAGCGGTACGTCGATCACACGGCTGGCCAACCCCCGGCCCGCCGGATTTGTTCCCGACAGCGACTCAGCCCACCCCGCGGGCCTGCTCGAAGATGAGGCTGGTCTGGGTGTGCTGCACCGCCGGATCCACCGCCAGGTGGTCCAGCACGAAGTCCCGCAGCGCGTCGGCCGACGCCGCCCGCACGTGCAGCACGTAGTCGTCCGCGCCGGCCACGTGGAACACCGCCACCACCCCGGGCAGCCGCACCGACCGGGCCCGGAACGCGTCCACCACCGGACGCTCGTGCGCGGTCAGCCGCACCGACACCAGCGCCTGCAACGGCAGGCCCACCGCCGCCGGATCCACCTCCGCGTGGAAGCCCCGGATCGCCCCGCACTCGCGCAGCGCGCGGGTGCGGGCCAGGCAGGTCGACGGGGCCACGCCCACCCGCTCGGCCAGGGCGTTGTTCGGCAACCGGCCGTCCGCGGCCAGCTCGGCCAGGATCGCGCGGTCGACGTCGTCCAGCGCCGCGAAGCGCCGCACATCATTCGCTACAGGGGGCATGACAGCATCCTCCACCGAATCCCTGCGGTGCGCCAACGGGATTCGCCGAATCATCTGCGGAAGTGTTGCCACTAATCGGCGCTATGTTCGATGCTCTCCGCATGACGACCGTGGACACCCGAGCCGTGCACGCCGGCCGCGACGACCTCGCCGCCCTCGGCGTCCACGTGCCGCCGATCGACCTCTCCACCACCAACCCGCTGCCCTCGGTCGACGCCGGCGGCGACGCCTACGAGAGCCTGGCCACCGGCGGCACCCTCCCGTCCGGCGCCAGCGCCGTCTACCAGCGGCTGTGGAACCCCACCGTGGCCCGCTTCGAGACCGCCCTCGCCACCCTGGAAGGCACCGCCGAAGCCGTCGCCTTCGCCAGCGGCATGGCCGCCCTCACCGCCACCCTGCTCGCCGCCACCTCCGACGGCCGCCGCCACGTCGTCGCCGTCCGCCCCCTCTACGGCGGCACCGACCACGTCCTCGCCACCGGCCTGCTCGGCACCACCGTCACCTGGGCCCGCCCGCACGAGGTCGCCGCCGCCGTCCGCCCCGACACCGCGCTGGTCGTCCTCGAGACGCCGGCCAACCCCACCCTCGACCTCGTCGACATCGCCGCCGTCGCCCACGCCGCCGGCGACGTACCGCTGCTCGTCGACAACACCGTCGCCACCCCGGTGCTCCAGCAACCCGCCCGGCACGGCGCCGCGCTCGTCCTGCACAGCGCCACCAAGAGCATCGGCGGCCACGGCGACGTCCTCGCCGGCGTCGTCGCCTGCGACACCGGCTGGGCCACCCGGCTGCGCCAGGTGCGCGCCCTCACCGGCGCGATCCTGCACCCGCTCGGCGGCTACCTGCTGCACCGCGGCCTGCAGACCCTCCCCGTGCGGGTGCGCGCCCAGCAGGCCGGCGCGGAGAAGTTGGCCGGCTGGCTCGCCGACCACCCCGCCGTGACCCGCGTGCACCACCCCTCGCTGCACGATCCCGCCGGGCTCGTCGGCCGGCAACTGACCGGCACCGGCAGCCTGCTCGCCTTCGAGGTACGCGGCGGCGCCCCCGCCGCGGCGGCGGTGGCGAACGCCTGCCGGCTGATCACCCACGCGGTGTCGCTGGGCGGCGTCGACACGCTCATCCAGCACCCGGCCTCGCTGACCCACCGCCCGGTCGAGGGCGAGGCGAAGCCCGCCGGCGGGTTGCTGCGCGTCTCCGTCGGCCTGGAGGACCCGGAGGACCTGCGCGACGACCTCGCCCGGGCGCTCGCCGAACTGGGCTGACCGGCGGCCGGGTCGCCGGCGGCCGGTGCGCCTCCCTTCAGGACTTCGGGCCGACGTGCCGGTCCAGCGCGGCGACCGCCTCCCGCCGCGCCACCGACAGCGAGTTGCGGCGGTTCATCCGCCAGGCGATGCCGAGCAGGTCCAGCGCCCACTGGCAGAGGCTCATGATGTCCGCCGACTCGTTGGTGAACATGTAGCGCGGGTAGACGTACTCCTTGCCGCGGACGACCACCCGGTTGGCGAACCGGCACCCGTCGGAGTGGAACAGCCCGCGCAGGAAATGACCGGGGTGCGCGGCGACGATCTCCCGCTGCCAGTCGGTGAGAACGATGGGGCGCTCGTGCTTCCTGCCCGGCCCGTGCTGCGGTAGCAGGCAGGGCCAGTGCTTGCCGTAGCTCTGCACGCTGACGCAGCCCTGTTGCTGGACCCGCCGCACCCGAGCGGCGAGCACGTCGCGCATGGCCGTCTCGCAGGCGTCGATCAGGCCGGGCCAGACGTTGCCGCAACTGATCCTCAGCACCGGTACGCGCGCGGTGGCCACGAGGTGCCCGTCGCCCAGGTAGAGACCGAGCAGATAGCAGTAGGCCGGTTGATCTGTCGGATTGGCGACCTCGGGTCGGCAACGGAAGCACCGCAGCCCGGTGCCCTGGACGACTGCCTCCGGCCGCTCGCGGCACCACTCCCAGACGGTGCGGTAGGCGAGCCCGACGCTACGGGCCGCTTCGGAGACCCGGGCTCCGGACAGGTAGAGCCGCCGGGCGTGAGCGCGGACCTCGGGTGGATGCACGGGATGAGTGTCGAACGTCCGTACGACAGTTTCGTGTCCCCGGTGGGATTCGAACCCACACTGTCGGAGGTTTGAGCTCCGTTTCTCTACCGATTGGAATACGGGGACGTACTCGCGGAACGCTCTGGCGGCCCCTCACAGGGTACCCACTACGCTAAGGGCGGCGACATCCGGCTGGGCGGGTGTCGGGTTCTGACTGGTGGGGGTAGGGCTCGTGGCCGAGACGCAGACGGATGCCGAGCGCAGGCGGGTACTGATCGCCGAGGACGAGGCGCTCATCCGGCTGGACCTCGCCGAGATGCTGGCCGAAGAGGGCTACGAGGTGGTCGGGGAGGCCGGCGACGGCGAGACCGCCGTCCGGCTCGCCGAGGAGCTCAAGCCGGACCTGGTCATCCTCGACATCAAGATGCCGATCATGGACGGCCTGGCCGCCGCCGAGCGGATCGCCGGCGCGCGGATCGCCCCGGTGATCATCCTGACCGCGTTCAGCCAGCGCGACCTGGTGGAGCGGGCCCGGGCGGCCGGCGCGATGGCGTACCTGGTCAAGCCCTTCCAGAAGAGCGACCTGGTCCCGGCGGTGGAGATCGCGCTCTCCCGCTACTCGGAGATCGCCGCGCTGGAGGCGGAGGTCGCCGGGCTGACCGACCGGCTGGAGATCCGCAAGACCGTCGAGCGCGCCAAGGGCGCGCTGATGACGACGTACGGGATGACCGAGCCGCAGGCGTTCAAGTGGATCCAGCGCACCGCGATGGACCACCGGATGACCATGAAGGAGGTCGCCGAGCGGATCCTCGCCGAGACCGCCGGCGGCGAGGTGGCCCAGCCGACCTCCTGAGGTCGCCGGTTCGGGGGGCACCGCGACGGGCCGGTGATCGATAGCATCGGATCCATGGGTGGTCGGCGGTTGGTGGCGGTGCTCGGTGTGTCGGCCGTGCTGCTCGCCGGTTGCGAGGATGGCACCGCCCACGACGGCGACAACCCGCAGCCGGTCAGCCCGACCTGGCAGGAACTGACCCTGCCGGCGCCGCCGGGCCCGCCGGGGCGGCTGATCCTGCGCGACATGGTCGCCTGCGCCGGCCGGTGGTACCTGGTCGGCGGGGTGGCCGACGCGACGCGCGCGACCCGGCCGGCCGCCTGGACGAGCGGGGACGGCACCTCGTGGACCTCGCTGCCGATCGCCGCGGACTCCTTCTACGGCAAGCAGAACGTGCTCTACTCGGTCGGCTGCCGCGACGGGGTGGCCGCCGTGGTCGGCGCGAAGGTCGGCGGCGCGCACGGCTATCCGCGGGTGAGCACCTGGCGGCAGCGCGGCGACGGCACGCTGGTCGAGGTGGCGGCGTCGTTCGAGACCTACGGCGGGCCGAAGGCGGTCAACGTGTCCCGGTTGGCCGGCGGGCCGGCGGGCTGGTTGATCGTGGGTAACCGGTCCAGCGGCGCGGCGGCCTGGGTGTCGCCGGACGCGGCGGACTTCGTGCTGGTCGAGGCGGCGCCGGAGTTGGCGTCCGACACCCGCGGGGTGAGCTGGGCGTTCGACGCGGTCGCCGGGCCGGGGGGTTGGCTGGCCGTGGGCGGGGTGCTGCCGCGCGGCCGGATCGACCGGGATCCGGCGGCCTGGACGTCGGCGGACGGGCGGTCCTGGCGGCGGACGACCCTGCCGGGCACCAGCGACTACGAAGAGTTGCAGCGGGTGGTGATGGCCGGCGACACCGCTGTCGCGGTGGGGTTGCGGGGCCGGGCGTTCGGGGCGTGGCGGCAGGCGCCGGGGGCCGACTGGGCGGCAGCCGGTGGCTTCGGTGCGCTCGGCGCGGGTGGGGTGCCGTCGGTGAGCTCGCTGGTGGCCTCCGGCGGGTGGCTGTTGGCGGCGGTCTCCGACGGGGCGCGGCACAGCGTGTGGGCGTCGTCGGACCTCGGCGGGTCGTGGCACGAGGTGGTCCCCGCGACGCAGTTGCCGGCCGGGGCGGATCGGGACGTCAGCCTCCTGGCGGTGGGGGAGCGCTGGTGGCTGGTGGCGGACGACGGCACCCGCAGCGGGTTCTGGTGGGCTCCGGCGGCCCCGGCGCCGGGGTGACGCGAGGCCGGTCGCCGGCCGCTGCCGGGTGATCGATTCGGGTCATTGACCAGCCGGGAGTCGACCGGTTGGCGGGGGTTCCGGCCGTCCCGCTATTCGGTCAGCCAACCGCCTAAGGACCGGTCAGGGGATTGACCTGTTACGGGAAATGTTTGGATCCCGCGCGCCTTCGTAACGGTTTCGCAGACCCCGGCTCTAGGCCTTCCGAGACCGTATGAGTGTCGGTACGCTCCGCCATCACGAGCCGTAACGCAGGGGGCGTCCCTGCGGGGTGGGTGGAACTGCGGGTTGCTGGCTGTCCCCGTCGGTGGGGTTGGTCGGGCCCGCATCTGGAGGAGGTCAGGAAGCCGTGAGGCGAAGCTATGTACGGGCGCTCGGCACTGCCGCGCTCGCCGCGACCCTGGTTGTCGCAGCTGGTTGCCAGGACTCGGGCGGCGAAGGCGGCACCGCGTCCGGCGACTGCGGCGGCAAGATCGCGATCTTCGGTGCGTTCACCGGTGACAACGCGGGTCTGGTGATCCCGTCGCTGAACGGCGCGAAGCTCGCCGTGAAGCAGCACAACGAGAAGAACCCGGACTGCAAGGTCACCATGCAGGAGTTCGACACCCAGGGCGACCCGGCGGTGGCGACTCCGTTCGCGAACCAGATCGCCGGCGACAACTCGTTCCTCGGCGTCATCGGTGGCCACTTCTCCGGTGAGTCGGACGCGACCATGCCGATCTACCAGGCCGCCGGCCTGGCGATGGTGGCCCCGTCGGCCACCCGGACCGACCTGACCCAGAAGGGCAACACGTCCTTCTTCCGGGTGGTCGGCCACGACGGCACGCAGGCCGGCGCGGTGGCGACCTACATGAAGGCGCAGAACGCGCAGAAGGTCTTCGCGATCGACGACGGCAGCGCCTACGGCGCTGGCATCACCGCCGAGCTGGGCAAGAACCTCGGCGGCACGCTGGTCGGCAGCGACAAGATCCAGGAGCGGCAGTCGCAGTTCGACGCCACCATCTCCAAGATCAAGGCGGCGCAGGCCGACTTCGTCTTCTACGGCGGCTACACCCGTGAGGCCGCTCCGCTGGTGCGCCAGATGCGCGCCGCCGGTGTCCAGGCCAAGTTCGTCGGCCCGGACGGTCTCTACGACCCGGCGTTCCCGCAGGGTGCCTCCGGCGGTGCCGAGGGCGCGATCATCACCTGCCCGTGCCTCCCGGCCGACAAGGCCGGCGGCACCTTCTCCGCCGACTACCAGAAGGAGTACGGCCAGGCGCCGGGTTCCTACGGTGCGGAGGGCTTCGACGCCGCGCAGATCTACCTGGACGCGTTCAAGGACGGCAAGAAGAGCCGGGCCGACATCCTGGCCTACGTGAAGTCCTACGACAAGCAGGGCGTGTCGAAGTACATCAAGTTCGACGACAAGGGTGACGTCGACCCGACGAAGGTCGTCATCTGGGCGTACCAGATCAAGGGCACGGCGATCGAGCCGCTGCAGGAGCTCAAGCTCAGCTGACGACAGCACTGGAGTACGGCCGGGGTGTTCGCCCCGGCCGTACTCGATGCAAGGAGACCCCGGTGAATTTCGACGAACTATTCGGCCATCTCGGCCAGCACACCGTCGACGGGTTGTCCAAGGGGGCGATCTACGCCCTGATCGCCCTGGGCTACACGCTCGTCTACGGCGTCCTGCGCCTGATCAACTTTGCCCACTCCGAGGTTTTCATGGTCGGCACCTTCGCGGTGCTGGGCGTGTGGACCGCGTTCGGGGTGCAGAACAACCCGCCGATCGGGCAGGCGGTGCTCTTCCTGGTGCTCGGTCTGGTGGCCGCGGCGATCGCCTCCGGTGGCACCGCACTGGCGATCGAACGGATCGCCTACCGCCCCCTGCGGCGCAAGAACGCGCCGCCGCTGATCTTCCTGATCACCGCGATCGGGCTCTCGCTGGTGCTGGTCGAGGTCTTCGGCCTGCTGCTGCCGGACATCGCCGGTGGCGCGCTGCCGACGATGTTCGGTCGGGCCCGGCAGATCGTCGGTATGCCGACGATCATCCAGCAGGAGACGCTCTTCACCATCGGCGGCACGGCGATCACCAACATCCAGTTGATCGTGTTCATCTCCGCCGTGGTGATGATGGCGGCGCTGGACTGGTTCATCAACCGCACCCGCTACGGCCGGGGCGTGCGGGCGGTGGCGCAGAACCCGGAGACGGCGGCCCTGATGGGCGTCAACCAGGAGCGCGTGATCATGCTGATCTTCGTGCTCGGCGGCATCATGGCCGGCGCCGCGGCGCTGCTGTGGAGCATGCGGTTCGGCTTCACCCAGAACAGCATCGGCTTCGTGCTGGGTCTGAAGGCGTTCACCGCGGCGGTGCTCGGCGGTATCGGCAACCTGCGGGGCGCGCTGGTGGGCGGCCTCTTCCTCGGCATCGTCGAGGTCTACGGCGCCACCCTGTTCGCCTCCAACTGGGAGGACGTCATCGCCTTCGTGGTGCTGATCGTGGTGCTGATGTTCCGTCCGACCGGCCTGCTGGGTGAGTCGCTCGGGAGGGCCCGCGCATGATTGACAAGATTCGTGCCGCGGACCGCCGCCGGGTCAGCCTGCTGACCTCCGTCGGCGACCGCGTCCGGGCGCTGCCGCGCTGGCAGCAGGCGATCGGGCTCGCCGCCCTGGTGGCGTTCCTCTACTACCTGCCGCTGCTCGGCATTCCGGGTCTGACCTGGCTGCGTACCGACTCGATCGCCGGTGGCAACAACTGGGCCGGTGTGCTGTTCGTCTGCGCCATCTACGTGCTGGTCGCCATCGGCCTGAACGTGGTGGTGGGTCTGGCCGGCCTGCTCGACCTCGGCTACATCGGCTTCTTCGCCATCGGTGCGTACAGCGTGGCGCTGTTCGGCTCGGTGAACTCGCCGGTGGTCAAGTGGATCCAGCAGGAGTTCGACCTGCCGCCGACCTGGGCGGTGACCTGGGCCATCTGCCTGTTCATCGCGCTGGTGCTGACGCTGATCTCCGGCGTGCTGCTGGGCTGGCCGACGCTGCGGCTGCGCGGCGACTACCTGGCCATCGTCACGCTCGGCTTCGGCGAGATCATCCGGATCTTCGCGCGGAACGCCACCGGCGTGACCAACGGCCCGCAGGGCATCTCGGCGATCCCCGGTCCGGAGGGTCCGCCCTCGGCGGAGAACGAGATCTTCGGTCTGATCGACGCCAAGCCGTGGTACTGGCTGGCGATCACGATGGTGCTGTTGATGGTCATCGCGGTGCGCCGGCTGGAGCACAGCCGCGTGGGCCGGGCCTGGCTGGCCGTCCGCGAGGACGAGGACGCCGCGGCGGTGATGGGTGTCTACCCGTTCAAGTTCAAGCTGTGGGCGTTCGCCATCGGCGCGGCGCTGGGCGGCCTGTCCGGCTTCCTGTTCGCCAGCCGGAACGCGTTCATCGACCCGACGCAGTTCAACGTGAACCTGTCGATCCTCTTCGTGGCGATGGTCGTGGTCGGTGGCTCCGGCAACATGGTCGGGGTGTCGCTCGGCGCGGTGCTGCTGGCCTACCTCCCGGAGCGGTTCCGGGAGATCGCCGACTACCGGTGGCTGGCCTTCGGCCTGGCCATGGTGCTGGTGATGATCCTGCGTCCGCAGGGTCTGATCCCCAGCCGGCGGCGGGCCCGGGAGTTGAAGGACCGCGCGGCGGAGGCAGAGGAGGCGCCCGCTCATGTCTGACCAGACCACCACGGCGGCGCCGAAGATCCCGACCCAGGCCGGGCCGCGGCCCGTGCTGCTCGAGGTCGACAACGTCACGCTGCGCTTCGGCGGCGTGGTCGCCCTCGACGGGATCAACTTCCAGATCAACGAGGGCGAGATCCTCGGCCTGATCGGCCCGAACGGCGCCGGCAAGACCACCACGTTCAACGTGATGACCGGGGTGTACAAGCCGACCTCCGGGGCGGTCCGGTTCCGCGGGCAGCGGGTGACCGGCCGCAAGCCGCACCAGATCAGCCGGATGGGCATCTCCCGGACGTTCCAGAACATCCGGCTCTTTCCGGAGATGACCGCGCTGGAGAACGTCATGGTCGGGACGGACTCCCGGCACAAGACCAGCGTGCCGGGGGCGCTGTTCCGGCTCTACCGGGTGCGCCCGAAGCCGGAGGAGTTGCCGCAGGTCACCGCCGAGTCCGGGATCGTCCGGAGCTGGCAGCAGGTGCGGCGGACGTTCGCCAAGACCTTCGGCCTGTCCCGGCACATCCTGGAGGAGCGGGCGGCCGAGGCCAAGGCGCTGGAGCTGTTGCGCTTCGTCGGCATCGCCGACCGGGCCAACGACGCGGCGCGCAACCTGCCGTACGGCTACCAGCGCCGGTTGGAGATCGCCCGGGCGCTGGCCACCGAGCCGAAGCTGATCTGCCTGGACGAGCCGGCCGCCGGCTTCAACCCGGCCGAGAAGGAGGACCTGCTCGGCCTGATCCGCAGGATCCGTGACCTGGGGCTGACCGTGCTGCTCATCGAGCACGACATGAAGCTGGTCATGGGGGTCACCGACCGGATCGTGGTGCTGGAGTTCGGCCGGAAGATCGCCGACGGCGCGCCGGCCGAGGTCAGCCGGGATCCGAAGGTGATCGCGGCCTACCTGGGGGAGTCCACTGATGACGCTGCTTGAGCTCGAGAACGTCACCGTCGCCTACGGCCGGATCGAGGCGCTGCACGGCATCAGTCTCACCGTCAACGAGGGTGAGGTGGTGGCCCTGATCGGCGCGAACGGCGCCGGCAAGACCACCACCATGCGGGCCATCTCCGGTACCCGCGCGCTCTCCGGCGGGAAGATCACCTTCAACGGGGAGGACATCAGCAAGCTCCGGGCCGACCTGCGGGTGGTCCGGGGGCTGTGCCAGTCCCCGGAGGGGCGGCAGATCTTCCCCGGCATGACGGTGATGGAGAACCTGGACATGGGGGCGTACACCCGACGGGACGCCGCCGGCATCGCCGCCGACCTGGACCGGGTGCTGACGCTGTTCCCGCGGCTGGCCGAGCGGCGCAAGCAGGCCGGTGGCACGCTCTCCGGCGGTGAGCAGCAGATGCTCGCGGTCGGCCGGGCGTTGATGAGCCGGCCGAAGCTGCTGCTGCTGGACGAGCCGTCGATGGGTCTGGCCCCGATGGTGATCCGGCAGATCTTCGACATCATCACGGAGATCAACCAGCAGGGCACCACGATCCTGCTGGTGGAGCAGAACGCCCAGCAGGCGCTGTCCCGGGCGCACCGGGGGTACGTGCTGGAGACCGGTCGGATCGTGAAGGAGGGGTCCGGCCAGGACCTGCTGCACGACCCGGCGGTCAAGGAGGCGTACCTCGGCGTGGCCTGACCGCGTCGTACCGCCGGCGGCCGTCCGTCCCCGAGGGGGCGGGCGGCCGCCGGCGCTTTTCCGCCCGGGCCCGGTGCCGCCGGGTCGGGGTTGTCGGTCGTACGGACTAGAGTCGCCTCCGTGACAGCTACGACGCCGCGCCTGCTCCTCGTCGACGGACACTCCCTGGCATACCGGGCCTTCTTCGCCCTGCCGGTGGAAAACTTCTCCACCACGACGGGTCAGCCGACCAACGCGGTCTACGGCTTCACCTCGATGCTGATCAACGTGCTCCGCGACGAGCAGCCCACCCACATCGTCGTCGCCTTCGACGTCTCCCGCCGCTCCTTCCGCACCGAGAAGTACGCCGAGTACAAGGCCGGCCGCAGCGAGACCCCGACCGACTTCAAGGGCCAGGTCAGCCTGGTCAAGGAGGTGCTGGCGGCGCTGCGCATCCCGGTGGTGGAGAAGGAGGGCTACGAGGCCGACGACGTCATCGCCACGCTCGCCTGCCAGGCCCGCGACCAGGGCATGTCGGTGCTGATCACCACCGGCGACCGCGACGCGTTCCAGCTCGTCGGCGACAGCATCACCGTGCTCTACCCGCGCAAGGGCGTCTCCGACCTGGCCCGGATGGACCCGGCCGCGGTCGAGGCGAAGTACGGCGTGCCCCCGGAGCGCTACCGCGACCTGGCCGCGCTGGTCGGCGAGACCAGCGACAACCTGCCCGGCGTCCCCGGTGTCGGCCCGAAGACGGCGGCGAAGTGGATCACCGCGTACGGCGGGGTGGAGGGCGTCGTCGCCCGGGCCGACGAGATCAAGGGCAAGGCCGGCGACAGCCTGCGCGAGCGGCTCGCCGACGTGATCCGCAACTACGAGATCAACTGCCTGGTCTCCGACCTGGAGCTGCCGCTGCGCCCGGAGGACGCCCGCTGGGCCGGCTGGGACCGCGAGGCGGTGCACCAGGTCTTCGACACCCTGGAGTTCCGGATCCTGCGCGACCGGCTCTACCAGTACCTCGAGGCGGTGGAGCCGGAGGCCGAGGCCGGGTTCGACCTGGCCGGCGAGGTGCTCACCGAGCCGGGCGCGCTGACCCGGTGGCTGGGCGCGCACGCGCCGGCCGGCACCCCGGTCGGCGTGGCGGTCACCCTCGACACCGGCCCCAACCGGCGGCACACAGCCACGGTGACCGCCCTGGCGCTGGCCACCGCCGCCGGGGCGGCGGCCTGGGTCGACCCGGCCCGGCTGGACGCCGGCGACGAGGCGGCGCTCGCCGGCTGGCTGGCCGACGCCGAGCGGCCCAAGGTGCTGCACGACAGCAAGCCGGCAGTGCTCGCGTTCGCGGCGCACGGCTGGTCGCTGGAGGGCATCGTCCGCGACACCCAGATCGCGGCCTACCTGGCCCGCCCCGACCAGCGCTCCTACGACCTGACCGACCTGGCGCTGCGCTACCTGCACCGCGAGCTGCGGGTCGACGCGCCCGACGACGGTCAGCTCACCCTCGACGGGCTGGGCAACGAGGGCGAGGTCGAGCAGAACCTGATGCTCCAGGCCCGGGCCACCCTCGACCTGGCCGACGCGATCGACGCCGAGCTGTCCCGCGACGGCGAGCAGTCGGCCCGGCTGATGGCCGGGGTCGAGCTGCCGCTGATGCGGGTGCTGGCCGGCATGGAGCGCACCGGCATCGCCGCCGACACGCACTACCTGTCGGAGCTGGAGGCGCACTTCGCGGCCGAGGTGAAGGCCGCCGCGCAGGGCGCGTACGCGGCGGTCGGGCGGGAGTTCAACCTGGGCTCGCCCAAGCAGCTGCAGGAGATCCTCTTCGGTGAGCTGGGGCTGCCCAAGACCAAGAAGATCAAGACGGGCTACACCACCGACGCCGACGCCCTGCAGTGGCTCTACGCGCAGAACCCGCACCCGGTGCTGGCGCACCTGCTGCGCCACCGCGACGTGGCCAAGCTGAAGTCCACGGTTGACGGGCTGCTCAAGTCGGTCTCCGACGACGGCCGGATCCACACCACCTTCAACCAGACGGTGGCGGCCACCGGCCGGCTCTCCTCGACCGAGCCCAACCTGCAGAACATCCCGATCCGCACTGAGGAGGGGCGGCGGATCCGGCGCGCCTTCGTGGTGGGCGAGGGCTACGAGTGCCTGCTCACCGCCGACTACAGCCAGATCGAGATGCGGATCATGGCGCACCTGTCGTCGGACGACGCGCTGATCGAGGCGTTCAACTCCGGGGCCGACTTCCACGCCGCCACCGCGTCGTCGGTGTTCGGGGTGCCGGTCGCCGAGGTCACGGCCGACCAGCGGCGCAAGATCAAGGCGATGAACTACGGCCTGGCGTACGGGCTGAGCGCGTTCGGCCTCTCCCAGCAGCTCGGGATCAGCACCGAGGAGGCGCGCGGGCTGATGGAGAACTACTTCGCCGGTTTCGGCGGGGTACGCGACTACCTGCACGAGGTGGTGGCCCGGGCCCGCCACGACGGCTACACCTCCACCATCCTGGGCCGCCGGCGCTACCTGCCCGACCTGGTCAGCGACAACCGGCAGCGCCGCGAGATCGCCGAGCGGATGGCGCTCAACGCCCCGATCCAGGGCTCCGCGGCCGACATCATCAAGGTCGCCATGCTGCACGTGGAGACCGCGCTGCGCGAGGCCGGGCTGCGCTCGCGGATGCTGCTGCAGGTGCACGACGAACTGGTCTTCGAGGTCGCCCCCGGCGAGCGGGAGGCGCTGGAGACACTCGTGCGGCGCGAGATGGGCGGGGCCTACCCGCTGTCGGTGCCGCTGGAGGTGTCGGTCGGCGAGGGCCGCGACTGGAACAGCGCCGACCACTGACCCGCCGCGTCCGCCGGGCACCCGCCCGGCGGACGGTCAGCGGCCCGGTCCCCGGCGCGCCTCCGGCGGTTTGCCGCGCCGTTCCAGGGCCTGCCGGGACCGGCCGCCGGGCGCCGGCAGCGGGGCCTTGAGAGGGTCGTGGCCCCAGTTCATCAGCGAGTACCGCCAGCGGGTCCGCCGTACGTCGCCGCTGGGCCGCTGCGCCATGTGCCGCCGGACGTACCCGACCACCTTGCGCATGTGCCGGTAGTCGGTCTCGGAGAGCTCACCGCGCTTGCGGCGCAGCAGGTCGATGATCCGGCGGCCCGACTCGTGCCCCACCGACTCGCCGCCCTTGCTGCCCTTGCGCCACCCGACGTGCCTGGACTCGTCGGTCTCCAGCCACGACTTCAGCTCGCCGGGCTTCATGTTCACCGCCTCGGTGAACTCCCGGTACGTCTGCTGCGGGTCCTCACTTCGGCTCACGGCGCAGCACCTCCGGTCGGTGGGCGACGTCCCGGCCCGAGTCGTCGTTGCGGATCCGGTACTGCGGGTGCTCCGGGGACGCGTTGACGGCGTGCCCGCGCACGTGCGTCCGGTCGATGAGTTTCTCCTTCACCACGCCGTACGCCCGGCCGCTGTGACTGGCCCAGGAGACGTGGTCGCCCTCGCGGAATTCCCTCTTCTCGGCCATACGCCCTGGCTACCCGGCGCCGGTGGGCGGAAACGGCGGCTACCGGCGCGCGGGCTTCTCGGCCACGAAGATCGCGGTGCCCGGGAAGAGCCGGCCGCGCAGCGGGCTCCACTGCCCCCAGATCCCCTCGTGCCCCTCCGGCCACTCCGGTTCCACCAGGTCGACCAGGCGGAACCCGGCGCCGACCAGCTCGCGGATCCGATCGCCGAGGGTGCGGTGCTGCTCGACGTAGGTGGCCGTGCCGGTCTCGTCCTGCTCCACGTAGGGGGAGCGGTCGAAGTACGAGTGCACGGCGGTCAGCCCGCCCTCGCCCGGGTCGTCCAGGAAGATCCACCGCATCGGGTGGGTGACCGAGAACACCCAGCGGCCGCCGGGGCGCAACACCCGGAACACCTCGCGCATCACCGCCGCCGAGTCGGTCACGAACGGGATCGCGCCGAACGCCGTGCAGGCGGTGTCGAACGCCTCGGCGCCGAAGGGCAGCGCCAGCGCGTCGGCCTGCACCAGCGGCACCCGTACGCCGGTGCGGGCGGCGGCGCGCGCGGCGTGGCGCAACATGCCGGCGGAGAGGTCCAGGGCGACCGGCCGGGCACCCTGGCTGGCCAGCCAGCGGGCCGCCGCGGCCGCCCCGCAGCCCAGCTCCAGCACCCGCCGTCCGGCCAGCTCGCCCAGCAGCCCGACGTCGGCCTCGCGCACCCCTTCCGGGCACCAGACGAAGTCGACGTCGCCGAGGAAGCCGCCGTGCTCGGCCTGGTAGTCGTCGGCGTCGGCGTCCCACCAGCGGCGGTTGGCCCGGCGCGCCTCGGCGTCGCCGACCCGGCGGCGGGTCACCCGGCTGTCGTCGTCGTCCACCCGCTCACGCTAGGCCCCGGCGTCAGCCCACCGACGCTCGGGCTCGGGCGCACCGGGGGTGCCGGTGGCCGGACGGTCCGGGCGGGCGGTCCGGGCGGGCGAGGGGCCGGGTCCGGGTGGCCGAGCCCGGCTCCGCCCCGAGGTGGATGGGGCGGCTGTGACGCACGAGACAGTCGAGGTGCTTTCCGGGCGATTTCTCGGCTTTCGCAGGTCACCAGGCGGCGAGGAGACGGGAGGGCTTGCACGCTGTGGTAATGCGCACGGTAGGCTAGACGATGCGCTCGCGGATCGTGTGCCTCGGCAGGGAGCAGGTGCGCGGTCTCCGGAGCCACATCATGATCTCACTTGGCGATCGTTCGGTGTGCCCGGCGACGGATCCGCTGGCGCGAACAGGTCACCGCGACGCAAGCCTGCGATGACACATCATCCGACCGGAGCAACCGCCCACATGACGAGCAGCATCGAGGCCCCCTCGAGCGCCAACAAGGTCACCGTCGACGACCTCGGCTCCGAGGAAGCTTTCCTCGCCGCGATCGACGAGACCATCAAGTACTTCAACGACGGCGACATTGTCGAAGGCACCGTCGTCAAGGTCGATCGGGACGAGGTCCTGCTCGACATCGGCTACAAGACCGAGGGCGTCATCCCCTCTCGGGAGCTGTCGATCAAGCACGACGTGGACCCGGCCGAGGTGGTTTCGGTCGGCGACCACATCGAGGCCCTTGTCCTCCAGAAGGAGGACAAGGAGGGGCGTCTGATCCTCTCGAAGAAGCGCGCGCAGTACGAGCGGGCGTGGGGCACCATCGAGAAGATCAAGGACGAGGACGGTGTCGTCCGCGGCTCGGTCATCGAGGTGGTCAAGGGTGGCCTCATCCTCGACATCGGGCTGCGCGGCTTCCTGCCCGCCTCCCTGGTCGAGATGCGGCGCGTGCGTGACCTGCAGCCGTACGTCGGCCGCGAGCTCGAGGCCAAGATCATCGAGCTGGACAAGAACCGCAACAACGTGGTCCTGTCCCGCCGGGCCTGGCTGGAGCAGACGCAGTCCGAGGTGCGCACCGAGTTCCTCAACAAGCTGCAGAAGGGCCAGGTCCGCAAGGGCGTCGTGTCCTCGATCGTCAACTTCGGCGCGTTCGTCGACCTCGGCGGCGTGGACGGTCTGGTGCACGTCTCCGAGCTCTCCTGGAAGCACATCGACCACCCGTCCGAGGTCGTCGAGGTGGGCCAGGAGGTCGAGGTCGAGGTCCTGGACGTCGACCTGGACCGCGAGCGGGTCTCGCTGTCGCTGAAGGCGACCCAGGAGGACCCGTGGCGGCAGTTCGCCCGCACCCACGCGATCCAGCAGATCGTGCCGGGTAAGGTCACCAAGCTGGTGCCGTTCGGCGCCTTCGTCCGGGTGGACGACGGCATCGAGGGCCTGGTCCACATCTCCGAGCTGGCCGAGCGCCACGTGGAGATCCCGGAGCAGGTCGTCCAGGTCGGCTCCGAGGTCATGGTCAAGGTCATCGACATCGACCTGGAGCGCCGCCGGATCTCGCTGTCGCTCAAGCAGGCCAACGAGGGCTTCGTCGAGGGCGAGGAGCACTTCGACCCGACCCTCTACGGCATGGCCGCGACCTACGACGCCGAGGGCAACTACATCTACCCGGAGGGCTTCGACCCGGAGACCGGGGAGTGGCTCGAGGGGTACGAGAAGCAGCGCGAGACCTGGGAGCAGCAGTACGCCGAGGCGCGTCAGCGCTGGGAGGCCCACACCAAGCAGGTGCAGACCTCCCGGGCCGCCGACGCCGAGGCCGCTGCCAACCCGGCTCCGGCGGTCAGCGGTGGCGGCGCCACCTCGACCACCCCGGCCCCGAGCCGGCAGGCCGAGGAGCCGGCCGGCACCCTGGCCACCGACGAGGCGCTCGCCGCACTGCGGGAGAAGCTCGCCGGCGGCAAGTGACCCGCTGAACGACGAAGGGCCCCGTCCCCGCGATCCGTGAGATCGCCGGGGGCGGGGCCCTCGCCGTTTCCCGCCCGACCCTTAATCCCGTAACCCCGCCGGCCTCGCCCGGCCTGCCAGCCTCCGCTCCCGCCGCCCTTGCCGTTTCTGCCGGGCACGCCGTCGCCGTCCTGGCCCGTCGTTCTCGCCGGGCCGCCGGCGTCCCCGGGTGGTCCGCCGCCTCGCCTGGCCGGCCACTGTCACCCCCGTGCCGGGTTCCGCCTGCGTGATCGTGCCCGATCCTGGATGTAGTGGCCTCGGAGCGTCCTGGAGGCCACTACATCCAGGATGTTGCGCGACCTCGGGAGAGCGCGCCGGTCGGAGCCAGGGTGGTGGGCGGACCCGGGGGCGACGGGCAGGGCGCGGCCGGGGGGCGGGGCGGGGAAGGGGCGGTGGGTGCCCTGACTTGGCGGCCTGATCGTGATCAGGTTGACTGGTGCCGTGCTGAGGGTGGGACTGACCGGAGGAATCGGCTCCGGCAAGAGCGCCGTGGCGGCCCGGCTGGCCGAGCGCGGCGCGGTGGTGATCGACTCGGACCGGATCGCCCGGGAGGTGGTCGCCCCGGGGACCGAGGGGCTGGCCGAGATCGTCGCCGCCTTCTCCGAGCGGGTGCTCGACGCCGACGGGGCGCTGGACCGGGCGGCCCTCGGCGCGGTGGTCTTCGCCGACGAGGCGGCCCGCCGCCGGCTGGAGGCGATCACCCACCCCCGGGTCCGGGCGCGTTCCGCCGAACTGGCCGCCGCGGCGGGATCCGACGCGATAGTGGTCAACGACGTACCGCTGCTGGTGGAGGTGGGGTTGGCGCCCACGTACCACCTGGTGGTCGTGGTGGAGACGGCCGTGTCGGTGCGGTTGGAGCGGCTGGCCCGCGACCGGGGGATGGACCGGGCGGAGGCCCAGCGGCGGATCGCCGCGCAGGCCGACGACGACCGCCGCCGGGCCGTGGCGGACGTGCTGCTGAGCAACGACGGCAGCCTGGCCGACCTGCACGCGGCCGTCGACGCGCTCTGGTACGACCGGCTGCTGCCCTTCGCGGCGAACCTGCGCGACCGGCGGGTGGTCCGGCCGGCGCGGGTCGAGCTGTCCGAGGCGGACCCCACCTGGCCGCGCCAGTACGCCCGGCTGGCCGCCCGGATCCGGCACGCGCTCGCCCCGGCCGAGCCGCGGATCGACCACATCGGGTCCACCGCCGTGCCGGGACTCGCCGCCAAGGACGTGATCGACATCCAACTCGCCGTGCCGACCCTCGCCGACGCGGACGGGGCGTTCGCCGAGCGGCTGGCCGAGGCGGGCTTCCCGCGGGTGCCCGGCGAGTGGTGGGACAACCCGCGTCCGCCCGGCAGCGGCCGGTGGCCCAAGCGGCTGCACGGTAGCGCCGACCCGGCCCGCCCGGTCTACCTGCACATCCGCGAGGTGGACTCGCCCGGCTGGCGGTACGCCCTGCTGATGCGCGACCACCTGCGCGCCGACCCGGACCAGCGGGCGGCGTACCTGCAGGTGAAGCGCGACCTGGCGGCCGCCGCGCCGGACAGCGCCACCTACAGCACCGCGAAGGACCCCTGGTTCGACGAGGAGCACCTGCGGGCCGAGGCCTGGGCCCAGCAGACCGGGTGGCGGCCCTGACGGCACCTCCCCGGTCCGCCCCGCAACGCACCCCGACCACGGCGCACCCCCGACGGCACCCGCGCCGGCCTGACCGGGTGCGGTCGCTCGCCGGCGCCCGTCCGGGGCAGCGGCACGTGGGTGCTCAGCGGTCGGCGGCGCGGGTGCGGCCCGGGGCGGGGGCGGTCCACCCGGGCACCGGGGCGGGCGTCAGGTCGAGCTGGGCCCAGGCGCCGGGCCGGGTCCGCAGTTCCAGCCGGCGCAGCAGCCCGGACCGGTCGATCCAGTAGCGCAGCAGGGTCCGGGAGGTGCGTACCTCGATCACGTCCACGGTCCGGCCGTCCAGGCTGTCGCCCCGCACCCGTACCGCGTCGCCGCGCTGGCCGGTCGGGGCACCGGCCCGCAGCGCCGCGTCGACCAGCAGGTCGAGGTCGTCGGCCCGGGCCGGGCCGGCGCGCCAGCCGCCGGTCGGCGACGGCAGCGGCGGCCGGCCGGGTTTCTCGGCGGGGCCGGGCACCGCGGTGGCCGGCAGGTCCGCCCGGGCGGTGCCGGCGGGGCCGTGGTGCAGCAGCGTCCGGCGGTCCGGCCGGTTCAGGTCGGCGACCGTCAGGTACGCGCTGCGCCGGGCCCAGCTCAGCCAGCCGATGCCGCGCAGGTTCGTGTCGGCGCCCACGGGCGCGGTCAGGGTGACGGTGGCGCCGCCCCGGTCGCGCAGCCGGCCCGCGAGGCGGTCCAGCCGATCCTGTTCGGCGGCGGTGAGTGCCCGGGGCAGACCCGGCCGTCCGCCCAGCGCGTCGACCGGGCGCAGGGTGGGCCGGTTGGTCCGGTTCAGTTGCACCGTCACCGGGCCGACGCCGCTCAGCCGGGTCTTCAACCGGTGCAGTCGGGCGGACTGGTCGAGCCAGTAGCGCGGGTGCTCGGCGGTGGTGACCCCACTGGGCGCCGGAGCCTGGAGGATGTCCACCGGTTCCGCTCCCACAATGTCCCGCCCCACCCAGCGTGCGGCGTCGGGGCCGGCCGGTTCGGGTCGGTCGGCGGCGAGGCGGAAGAGCAGGTCGAGCAGGCGGGCGAGGCCGTGCCCGGCGGGCAGGTCGTGCAGCCGCCAGCGGTCCGCCGGGGGTACCAGTGGCGGCGGGGCGGGCGTCGGCACGGCGGTGGGGTCGGGACGCAGCAGCACCACCGTCGGAGTGGCCTGGAGCAGGCCCCGCTCGGCGCCGGCGCCCGGCCCGCCCACGTCCAGGTAGACCAGCGGGCGGGACCAGTCCACCCAGCCGATCAGCTCGGTGCGGGCCGCCCCCTCGCCGGTCGTCACGTGCAGCCCGGACCGCAGGTCCCGGTAGTTGGTGACCCGCATGGCGGCGAGCCGCTCGTGCTCCGCCGCGGTGAGCGTCCGCGGTTGCTCCGGCGGGTCGGGGGCCCAGCTCAGCAGCCCGACGACCAGCGCGGCGGCGGAGACCGTGGCGACCACGGCGAGCGCCAGCAGGGCGGTCCGGCGGCGCCGGACGAGACCCCGGCGCAGGCCGCCCGGGCCGCGCCGGACCCGGTCCGGCCCGCCGTCCAGCACCCGGCGGATCGCCTCCTGGTCCCGGTTCAACAGCCGCCGGGCGGCACCGGGTGTCACGGCGTCGGGCGGCGCGGCGGGAGTGGCGGCCGGGGCGCGACGGCGGCGCGCCGCGCCCCGGCCCGCGGCCCGGGCGGGCCCGGTGCGGCCGGTCACGGGGTCAGGATCCGGACGGGCGGTGCCCGAGGTCACCGCCGCGGCGCGCCCGGTGCGGGTGGGCGCCGGGTCGCGGTGGCGGCGGGCCGCCCACCGGCGCAGCGGCGCCGTCCAGCGACCGGCCGGCTCCGGCGGTACGGGGTCGTCGGGGCCTTGGCCGCCGGACGGATCCCGGGCATCGGGCCTGCCGTCGGCCTCGCGGCTGCCACCTGCCGGTCGTGAGGTCTCCACAGGTAGTTGAACGGGCCGGAGCGGGCCGGGGTGACGAGCCGGCCGGGCCGGCGATCCCGCGCCGGGCTGTGCCGCCGGTCAGGGCTGGGAGGCGGCGGCGACCGGCGGGTCGGGGTGACGGGCAGGGGCGCTCGCGGCGGCCGGTCTGCGCGTCACGCGCGACCACTCGGGTGCGCACGCCGGGAGTGCCGGGTGCTGCGACCCCTGTGCCGGCGGCGGGCCGGCTGATGATGCCTGGCCGCCTGCCCGGTCGGCCGCCGCGAGCGGCCTACACGAAGAGCCTAGCCGGGTGAGATGGGCCACACAATGGGAATATCGAAGCCGATCAGGGACCGACCGTAGTCGCGGCGGAGTGTCGGACCCCCGGCGTACCGTTGGGGTCATGGCGCTCGACATTCCCCGACTCGACGGCCGGTTCCAGGTCGTCAGCGAGTTCCAGCCCGCCGGCGACCAGCCGGCCGCGATCGACGAGTTGGAGCGTCGGGTTCGCGGCGGCGACCGCGCCACGGTGCTGCTCGGCGCGACCGGCACCGGCAAGAGCGCCACCACCGCGTGGCTGATCGAGCGGTTGCAGCGGCCGACGCTGGTGCTCGCGCCCAACAAGACGCTCTGCGCGCAGCTGGCCAAGGAGTTCAGCGAGCTGCTGCCGCACAACGCTGTCGAATACTTCGTCTCCTACTACGACTACTACCAGCCCGAGGCCTACATCCCGCAGACCGACACCTACATCGAGAAGGACTCCTCGATCAACGAGGAGGTGGAGCGGCTGCGGCACTCGGCGACCATGTCGCTGCTCACCCGGCGCGACGTGATCGTGGTGGCCACCGTCTCGGCGATCTACGGCCTGGGCACCCCGGAGGAGTACCTCGACCGCGCGGTGCGGGTCGCCGTCGGCCAGGAGCTCGACCGCGACCAGTTGCTGCGCCGCCTGGTCGACATCCAGTACACCCGCAACGACATGGCCTTCAACCGGGGCACGTTCCGGGTCCGCGGCGACACGCTGGAGATCATCCCGGCGTACGAAGAGCTCGCCGTCCGGATCGAGCTCTTCGGCGACGAGGTGGAGAAGCTCTACTACCTCAACCCGCTCACCGGCGACGTGGTCCGCGAAGTCGACCACCTGCTGATCTTCCCCGCCACGCACTACGCTGCCGGGCCGGAGCGGATGGAGCGGGCGATCCGCGACATCGAGACCGAGCTGGGCGAGCGGCTGGCCGAGCTGGAGCGGCAGGGCAAGCTGCTGGAGGCGCAGCGGCTGCGCATGCGCACCACCTACGACATCGAGATGATGCGGCAGGTCGGCTTCTGCTCCGGCATCGAGAACTACTCAATGCACATCGACGGGCGGCTGCCCGGCAGCCCGCCGCACTGCCTGCTCGACTACTTCCCCGACGACTTCCTCACCGTGGTCGACGAGTCGCACGTGACCATCCCGCAGATCGGCGGCATGTACGAGGGCGACGCGTCCCGCAAGCGGATGCTCATCGACCACGGCTTCCGGCTGCCCAGCGCGGCCGACAACCGGCCGCTGCGGTTCGACGAGTTCCTGGAGCGGGTCGGCCAGATGGTCTTCCTCTCCGCCACCCCGGGCCCGTGGGAGCTGGAGCAGTCCCAGGGCGAGTTCGTGGAGCAGGTGATCCGCCCGACCGGCCTGATCGACCCGGAGGTCGTCGTCAAGCCGACCAAGGGCCAGATCGACGATCTCATGCACGAGATCAAGCTGCGTACCGAGCGGGACGAGCGGGTGCTGGTCACCACGCTGACCAAGAAGATGGCCGAGGACCTGTCCGACTACCTGCTGGAGAACGGCATCCGGGTGCGCTACCTGCACTCGGAGGTGGACACGCTGCGCCGGGTCGAGCTGCTGCGCGAGCTGCGCAAGGGCGACTACGACGTGCTGGTCGGCATCAACCTGCTGCGGGAGGGTCTCGACCTGCCCGAGGTGTCGCTGGTGGCGATCCTCGACGCCGACAAGGAAGGCTTCCTGCGCAGCGGCCGGTCGCTGATCCAGACCATCGGTCGGGCGGCCCGGAACGTCTCCGGCCAGGTGCACATGTACGCCGACAAGATCACGCCGTCGATGGCGGACGCGATCGAGGAGACCAACCGGCGGCGGGCCAAGCAGATCGCGCACAACGAGGCGCACGGGATCAGCCCGGAGCCGCTGCGCAAGAAGATCCACGACATCCTCGACGACATCTACCGCGAGGCCGAGGACACCGAGCAGAACACCCGGGTCGGCGGCGCGGTGCGGCAGCTCTCCCGGGGCAAGGCGCCGGTCAAGGAGACCCGCAGCCGTGGCCGGGCCGGCGCCGCCGCCCCGGCGCGCGAGGGCATGGCCCGGGCCGAGCTGGCCCAGCTCATCCAGGAGCTGAACGACCAGATGCTGGCCGCCGCGCGGGAGTTGCAGTTCGAGCTGGCCGCCCGGATCCGCGACGAGGTGGCAGACCTGAAGAAGGAACTGCGGGGAATGGACGCCGCCGGCGTGAAGTGACGCCCGGGCGGTCGCCGGGACGGACGGGCGGTCGGGGATGGACGCGGTCGCGACAGCGGTCGACGAAGTCGTCCTCGGCGTGCCCGACGCCCGGCTGCGGCCCTTCGTCGACCGCTACATCGGCTATCGCGAGCGGGCGGATCTGCCCCTGGTCCGCCGGGAGGTGGCCGGTGCCTTCGTGGTGGTCATCCTCGGCTGGGGCGCTCCGCTGGACGTGGTCGATCCGCGGGACCCCGCCCGGGGCGCGCACCGGGTCGACTCCTTCGTCGCCGGCACGTTCGACGGCCCCTGCACCACCCGGCTGGTCGGCGTCGGCGAGGGGGTGGAGCTGCTGCTGGCCCCGCTGGCCGCCCGCCGGATCCTCGGCCTGCCGCTGGCCGAGCTGACCAACCGGGCGGTGGGGGTGGCGGCACTGCCGGGTGGCTGGCTCGACCGGCTCCGCGTCCGGCTGGCCACCGCCGCCGACTGGCCGGCCCGGTTCGCGCTGCTCGACGCCGCGGTGACCGCCCGGCTGGCGGCGACCGAGCCGGTCGACGCGCGGCTGACCTGGGCGTGGCAACGGCTCGCCGGCAGCGGTGGCCGGGTCGCCGTCGGCGCCCTCGCCAGCGAGCTGGGCTGGAGCCGCCGGCACCTGGCCGCCCGGTTCCGGGACGAGATCGGGCTGCCGCCGAAGACCACCGCCCGGCTGCTCCGGTTCCAGCGCGCCTACGCGACGCTGGCCGCCGGCCCGGCCCTCGGCGTCGACCCGGCGCCGGCCGGTACGAACGGCCAGGCCGGTCCGAACGGCCAGGCCGGTCCGAACGGCCAGGCCGGTCCGAACGGCCAGGCCGGTCCGGGCGGCGAGAGCGGCTCGGTCGGCCAGGGTGGCACCGGTGGCCCGGGCGGGTGGTCCGGTCCGCCGGCGGGCGGCTGGGCCGAGGTCGCCGCCCGGTGCGGGTACTACGACCAGTCCCACCTGATCCGCGACTTCCGCGAGTTCGCCGGCGGCACCCCGACCGCGCTCGGGTCACATCCGTCCAATCCCGGGTGACCGGGCCGGCGGCAGACTCGGGGCATGCGAACCATCTATCCGATCTTCCGCTACCCGGACGCCGGGGCGGCCATCGACTGGCTCTGCACCGCCTTCGGCTTCACCGTGCACGCGCGGTACGACGCGCCCGACGGTTCGGTGGCGCACGCCGAACTCACCCTGGACACCGGCATGGTGATGGTGGGCGAGCGGCCCGACCCGCGGCCCCGGCCGGGCGACGAGGACTGGTCGGTCTACGTGGCGGTCGCCGACGTCGACGCGCACTGCGCCCGGGCCCGGTCGGCCGGCGCCGAGATCGTCCGGGAGCCGTTCGACACCGACTACGGCTCCCGCGACTACACCGCCCGTGACCTGGCCGGCAACGTCTGGTCCTTCGGCACGTACCGGCCCTGACCCGGCGGTGGCCGGCCCGGGTCGGGCCGCCCGAGGGCGCCCGGCGGCGGCGAGGCCCGGGGCGGGGTCGGGGTGAGCGGTGAGGGCGGCTGCGATTGCGGTGAGCGAGCACGGTATTGCGCTGGGTGATCGTCCTGCGTACTCTCCCACGGTGGGGAGGCGGGATGCCGTTGCCAACGAGTCCGGTCATTCGACGTGCGCGGCTCGGCGCCGAGTTGCGCCAACTGCGCCGGCGGGAGGCGCTCACCCTGGAACAGGTCTGCGACCGGCTGGGCTGGGCTTCCACCTCCAAGCTGTCCCGCATCGAGCTGGGGCAGAGCCGGCCGGACCTCGCCGACGTGCTCGACCTGCTGGACGTCTACCAGGTGCCGGCACCGCAGCGGGACGCGCTCATCGTCATCGCCCGCGACGCGGCCACCAGCCGGGGCTGGTGGAAGGCGCTCGGCGAGATGAGCGAGCGGCAGCGCACGTACGCGGAGCTGGAGGCGGGCGCGGCGAGCATCGTGGACTACCAACCGGCGGTGGTGCCCGGGCTGTTGCAGACCCCGGCGTACGCCCGGCTGCGGATCGCCGCCGGGCGGCTGCTGGACAGCGGCGTGGACGTCGAGGCGGACGTGCGGGCCCGGATCGCCCGGCACGAGGTGCTCCGCCGACCCGAGCCACCCCGCTACACAGCGCTGCTCGCCGAGGCCGCCTGCGACCCCGCCGACGCCCCGCCCGAGGTGTGGCAGGAGCAGCTGCGGCACCTGGTCGACGTGGCCGGGCTGCCGAACGTGACGATCCGGCTGCTGCCCCGGGGCGTCGCCGCGCAGGGCGTGCAGCCGCTCACCCCGTACTCGTGCTACTCCTTTCCGGACCCGGCCGACCCGCGCACGGTGATGCTGGAGGCGCTGACCACCGACGTGCGCCTGGTGACCACACCGGACGTCGACCGGTACGAGCGGATCACCGGTTGGCTGCTGGGCGCGGCCCTGCCGGCGGAGGAGAGTGTCGCGGAGCTGGCCCGCCGCGCCGCCGACTGAGCAGGCACGCAGCGGCCGGGCGCGGGCCACGGCGCCCGGGCGGGCGGCGCGCCCGCCGACGCAGCGGCATGCCGGCGGTTGACCGGACGGGGAGTGGGCCGGGCGCGGGTCGCGCGTGGCGGCACCTCGGCGGGCAGGCGAGCAACGGCCCGACCGAGGGTCACGTGTGGCGGCGGAAGCCGCCCTCGGAGTCGATCACCTGGCCGGTGATCCATCCGGCGTCCGGCGAGCAGAGGAAGCGGACCAGCCGGGCGGCGTCCTGCGGAGTGCCCCAGCGGCCGCCGGGGAAGAGCCGCGCCACCGCCTCCTGGACCTCCGGCGGGGCGTAGCCGGTGTCGGTAGGCCCCGGATTGACGCAGTTGACGGTGATGCCGCCGGGCATCAGCAGCGGGGCGAGCTGGACGGTGAGGTTCTCCACCGCCGCCTTGCTGGCCGCGTACGCCAGTTCGCCGGGCATCGGGCCGAGGCGCTGCCCGCTGGAGAAGAGCACCAGCCGGCCGCCCGATCCGGCGGTGAACGCCGCAGCGAACGCCTGGGCGAGCAGCAGCGTGGCCCGCACGTTGACCAGCAGGTGCCGGTCGATCTCGGTGGCCTCCAGCGCGCCGAGCGGGGTGTGCGTGGAGTAGGCGTGCACGGCCACCACCGCGTCGAGCCGCTCGTACCGGCTCACCGCCTCGCCGACCAGCGCGGCCGGCGCCGCCGGATCGAGCAGATCGGCCCGGTGGTAGGCCGCCACGTCGCCCAACTCGGCCAGCAGGGCCGGCACGCCGTCGGGATCGCCACCGTAGGGCTGCGCCTCGTCGAACTCCGGCAGCCCGGTGAGCAGCAGCCGCCAGCCGTCCGCGGCGAGCGTGCGGGCGACCGCCGCGCCGATGCCGATCCGCCGGCTCACGCCGGTTACCAGAGCCACCCGTTGCGTCATGCCCGACAGTCAACCGGCACCGACGGCCGAAGATCAACCGATATCGCCGCGCGAGTCGCCGGGCCCGGCGCCCCCGAGCCCGTCGGGACCGGCGACCGGCGCGTGCAGGCGGACGATAGGACAGGGGTACGACAGCCTCAGGCCGGCACGTCCACGAAGTGCTCGACCAGCGGCGGGTTGGCGAAGTACGGCCCGATCAGCTCCCGCCACCGGGTGAACCGGTCACTGCCGCGGAAGTTCTCGTTGTGCGCCTCGACCGAGTCCCACTCGACCAGCAGCACGAACCGCGACGGCGACTCCACGCCCCGGGTCATCCGCACCGACCGGCAGCCGGGGGTGCCGGCCAGCACCGGATGCCCCTTGGCGTACGCGGCGGCGAACTCGTCCTCGTGTCCGGGCAGTACGTCGATGAGCGCGACCTCAAGCACCATGCCGGAAGCCTTTCACGGCACCCCGGCGGGGCAGTGGCGCGGGGGTCTGTTCCCGGGGACCGGACCCGCCTAGGGTGGGCGCGCGGAAAGGGGAGCGGCATGATCGACTGGCTGACCGGCACGGCGTTCACCGTGGCGGGTACCGGCACCACCTGGGCCGAGCTGCTGGGCTTCGCCACCGGTGCGCTCAACGTCTGGCTGGTGGCCCGGCAGCGGATCGCCAACTGGCCGGTCGGCATCGCCAACGTGCTGCTGCTGATGCTGCTGTTCTGGACGGCCGGCCTGTACGCCGACGCCGGCCTCCAGCTCGTCTACGTCGCCCTCGGCCTGTACGGGTGGTGGGCGTGGCTGTACGGCGGCGAGCGGCGCTCCCGGCTCACGGTCAGCCGGACCGGTCCCGGGGAGTGGTGGGCGCTGGCGGCGGGCGGGTTGGCGCTGACCGTCGGGCTCTGGGCACTGCTGACCCGGGCCACCGACTCCACCGTGCCGCTGCCGGACGCCCTGACCACCGCGCTCTCGCTGCTGGCCACGTACGGGCAGACCCGCAAGCGGGTGGAGAGCTGGTGGTTGTGGATCACCGCTGACCTGGTCTACATCCCGCTCTACGCCTACAAGGGCCTCTACCTCACCGCGCTGCTCTACCTGGTCTTCCTCGGGCTCTGCGTGCTCGGCCTGCGCGAGTGGCGGGCGGACCTGCGCCGCCAGGGCACCGCGACGCCGGTGCCGCCCGGCCCGGCCCCGGTGGCGGCATGACCGACGCGACGCCCCGACCTCCGGCGGTCGCCGACGGCGCGTCGGTGGCGAGGCGCCCGGTGGACCGCGCCCACGGCGTGGCTGCGGCGGCAGCGGTCGGCCCGCAGCGGCCCGCGCCGGACGCCGGGCCGGCGGCGCCGGAGTTCCGGCACGGGATGGTGGTGGGCAAGTTCTACCCGCCGCACGCCGGCCACCACGCGTTGATCCGGGCGGCCGCCGCCCGGTGCGCCGCCGTCACCGTGGTGGTGGCGCCGTCGCGCCGGGAGTCGATCCCGCTCGCGTCCCGGTTGGACTGGCTGCGCGAGGTGCACGCGGACACCCCGTGGGTCCGCTTCGTCGGCCGGTACGACGACCATCCGGTGGACTACGCCGATCCGGCGGTGTGGGACCTGCACTGCGCCGTGTTCCGGGAGGCGCTGGGTGGCCGGCCGGTCGACGCGGTCTTCTCCTCCGAGGCGTACGGCGCCGAGCTGGCCCGGCGCTTCGACGCCGTACCCGTCGCGGTGGATCCCGCCCGGCGGCGGGTGCCGGTCTCCGGCACCGCGGTCCGTGCGGACCCGGTGGGCCACTGGGACCGGCTCAGCGCGCCGGTGCGGGCCTGGTTCGTCCGGCGGGTGGTGGTGGTCGGCGCGGAGTCCACCGGCACCACCACGATGGCCGCCGCCCTCGCCGCGCACTTCGGCACCCGCTGGGTTCCCGAGTACGGCCGGGAGTTGACCGCGCGGAAGCTGGCCCGGCTGCGCGAGCGCGACCCGGCGGCCACCGTCTTCGACGTCAGCTGGGATCGCGACGACTTCGCCGAGGTGGTCCGGGAGCAGCAGGCGGCCGAGGACGCGGCGGCCCGGTCCAGCGGCCCGCTGCTGTTCTGCGACACCGACGCCCGGGCGACGGCGGTCTGGGAGGAGCGCTACCTGGGCTCGTCGTCCGCGCGGGTGCGCGCGGCGGCCCGGCGGCCGGCGCTCTACCTGCTGACCGACCACGTCGGGGTGCCCTTCGCCGACGACGGGCTACGCGACGGCGAGCACCTGCGGGCCTGGATGACCGACCGGTTCCGCACCGAGCTGGCCGGCTGCGGGGTGCCGGTGGTCGAGCTCAGCGGCCCGCACGGGCGGCGGCTGGCCCGGGCGGTGGCCGCCTGCGAGGAGCTGCTGGCCGCCGGCTGGTCGCTGGCCGACCCACTCGCCGCGCCGACCGACCCGGAGCACCTAGCCTCCTAGGATGCCTTACGCGGTGTGTGCCCCGACACCCGGCCGACCGCGATGCCGGGACGGTGGCTGGCGGGCGCATGGCGCCGACGGCGGCGCACGACTCAGGGGTGTCCGCAGCCACCCCGCCCAGGGCGGCAGGCGTGCATCACGCCCCGGCCCCCACGGGTATCGCGCCCCCGTGGCCCACGCCCGTCGTGGCGCTACGACCGGATCTGCGGCGATTCGCGATGGTGCCGGGGCCGGCGTGGGGGAGGACACCGACCGCCCAGGGTGCGGTCACTGGTCGCAGTGGTGAAGAATGATGCTTGAGGAGGGGAGTATTCCCCCGCGACGGAGTCGTCAGCACGGTCGAGCGCCGGCCCCCCGGTGGCGCGACCCGGCCCCGTCGGTCACCGCCCCGCCCCCGGGACGGTGACGGAAGAGACCTCCGACAGTCACCAGAGTCAGCGTCGCCGGTACGCCGCGCCCCTGGGGGGCGTACGGTGTGCCGGACGTTGCGTGTCTGCCGGAGGAATGAACCTTGGACGTGTCCGGACTGGTGTGGGCGGGGACCCTCGTCGCACTGACCGCGATCCTGCTCGTCGACCTGCTGATCATCGGTCGGCGGCCGCACGAGCCGAGCGTGCGGGAATCCAGCCTGTGGGTGGGCTTCTACGTCGCCCTGGCGCTGATCTTCGGCGCCGGGGTGTGGCTCGCCTCCGGCCCGAGCGCGGCCGGCCAGTTCTACACCGGCTGGCTCACCGAGTACAGCCTCTCGGTGGACAACCTCTTCGTCTTCGTGATCATCATGGCCCGCTTCGCGGTCCCCCGGCAGTACCAGCAGAAGGTGCTGCTCATCGGCATCGTGCTGGCGCTGGTCATGCGCGGCGGCTTCATCGCCGCCGGCGCGGCGCTGATCTCCCAGTTCTCCTGGGTCTTCTACATCTTCGGCGCGTTCCTCATCTACACCGCCGTCAACCTGGCCCGGCAGGGTGAGCCGGACGAGGACGAGTTCACCGAGAACGTGCTGATCCGCTGGAGCCGCAAGGCGCTGCCGATCTCCAAGGACTACGACGGCGCGAAGCTCACCACGCACGAGAACGGCCGGCGGTTGTTCACCCCGATGCTGGTGGTCATGATCGCGATCGGCACCACCGACCTGATCTTCGCGCTCGACTCGATCCCGGCCATCTTCGGCATCACCCAGGAGCCGTACCTGGTCTTCACCGCGAACGTGTTCGCGCTGATGGGGCTGCGGCAGCTCTACTTCCTGCTGGGCGGCCTGCTGGACCGGCTGATCTACCTCAGCTACGGGCTGGCCGTGGTGCTCGGCTTCATCGGCGTCAAGCTGGTGCTGGAGGCGTTGGCCGACAACAACCTGCCGTTCATCAACAACGGCGAGCACGTGGGCTGGGCCCCGCACATCCCGATCTGGCTCTCCCTGACGGTCATCCTCGGCACCCTGCTGGTGGCGACCATCGCCAGCCTGGTGAAGTCGTCCCGGGACCGGCGCCGGGTGCTGGCCGAGGCGCGCCGGTGACCGCGCGCCGCTGAGGCGGGCCGAGACGTGAACGAGGGGCGCTCCCACCCGGGAGCGCCCCTCGGCCGTACCGGGTGGGTCAGACCCGGTGCGCGCCGACCAGGGTGGCGGTGCGGTCGGCGGGCAGCCGCTCCTCCAGCACCCGTCGCCGCCGGTAGCAGGCGTGCAGCATCCGGCGGTCGTCGCCGGGGCGCGGCGCGGCGGTGACGATGCCGATGTGGTGGATCTTGCGGCCCGGGCGGGCGAAGAAGTAGAGGTCGCCGGGGCGTTCCGCGCCCAGCGGTACCGGGGTGGTCGCCTGGGCCTGGTCGTCGGCGTCGCGGGGGAGCACCACCCCGAACCGCCGCCAGGCCAGGTGCACCAGCCCGGAGCAGTCGATCCCGTACGCCGACACCCCGCCCCAGATGTAGACGACGTCGAGCAGCCGGGCGGCGACGGCGAGCACGTCGCCGGCCGTCGGCGGCGTGCTGGGCACCGGGACGGCGTGCGTGGCGGGCAGCCAGAGCGGGTCGGGGTGCCCGGGGGCGTGCACCGGGCGCCAGCCGTCGACGGGGGGTCCGGCCGGGGTCAGCCGGGTGCCGAGGATCACGTCGGGGAGGACCACCTCGCCGTCCGGCGTGGCCCGCAGCGCGGTGACGGTGGCGTCGACCACCAGCGGGTCGGCGTGGGTCGCCGGGCCGGCCGGGGCGAGCTGGTCGGCCGGCAGCCAGCCGGGGTAGCCGCGCGGGTCGAGCTTGGCCGCCGGCTGCTGCACCGCCACGACGTGCGCCCAGCCGTCCGGGCGCAGCTCGGTGACGAGCACCCGCTCGCCGAGCAGCAGCTGGCTCAGCACGCAGTCACCGACCTGCTGGTCGGTGTTCATGCCGGAGATCCAGGCCGGGATGTCGGTGCGCGCGGCGAGGGCGGGCCGGTCGATCGGGCGTACCGCCTCGGGGGAGGTCCACAGGGTCGCGACGGCGACCCGGACCACGGCCTCGCGGCCCGGTTGCAGCTCCACGGTCCACCCCCACCTCGCGCCGCCTGTCACCGCGACCCTATGAAAGATTCCAACGACCATCAACCACGTGACTGCACTTTTGCTTCAGTAACGGAGCTGATCCCGAGGCCCGGCGCGTCCGGCAGCAGCACGGTGGCGCCCTCGTACCGGATCCCGTCGCGCACCGGTGACCAGGCCAGCCACCAGGCGGCGTCCAGGTCGGAGACGGCGGTGGTGCGGTAGGCGGCGACCAGGCTCGCGGCCGCCCCGATGCCCACCTGGCTCTCCATCATGGATCCGACGATGGTGCCGAGGCCGTGCGCGGCGGCCAGGTCGAGCAGCGTCCGGGCCGGGTGCAGGCCGCCGCACTTGGCGAGCTTGACGTTGACCATGTCGGCCGCGCGGCGGCGGATCACCTCGACCAGGTCGCGTACGCCGAAAACCGCCTCGTCGGCGAGGATCGGCACCTGCACCCGGTCGCTGACCCAGGCCAGCCCGTCCAGGTCCCAGCGGGGCACCGGCTGCTCGACCAGTTCCACGTCCAGGCCGGCGTCCTCGATGCCGCGGATCACCCGGACCGCCTCGCGCGGGGTCCAGCCCTGGTTGGCGTCCAGCCGGATCCGTACCCCGTTGCCGACGGCGGCGCGTACCGCCCGGACCCGCTCCAGGTCGCCGGCGGCGTCGGTGCCCACCTTGAGCTTGAGCACCCCGAAGCCCTCGGCCGTGCGCTGCCGGGCCGCGGCGGCCAGGTCCACGGCGTCGCCGGCGCCGAGCGTGACGTCCGTGGGCACCCGCAGGGTGGTGCCGCCGAGCAGCCGCACCAGCGGTACGCCGAGCCGTCGGGCGGCCAGGTCGTGCAGCGCCACGTCGACGGCGGCCTTGGCGGCCTCGTTGCCGGCCACCGCGCGCTGCACCTCGGCGCAGCGGGCGACCAGGTCGTCCGGGTCCCGGCCGGTGAGCATCGGCCCGAGCAGGTCCCGGACGCAGGCCTCGGCGCCGGCCACCGAGGCGCCGGTGACCTGCCAGACCTGCGGCGCCTCGCCGAAACCGGACCGGCCGTCGCCGTCGACCAGCTCGACGACCAGGGTCTCGACGGTGGTGGTCCGGCGCAACGCGGTGACGAACGGGGTGTGTAAGGGGGCGCTGAGCCGGTGGGTGCGTACCGCGGCGATCGTCATGTGCGGCACCCTATATGCGCAGGGTTGGCGACAGGGGAGGCCGGATGAGCCAGGGTCACCGGGCGGGTCATCGACGCGGCGCGGCGAGGTGTCGCGCCGGCGGCGAGTGGAGCGGGGCGGCGGCGTGAGCGAGCGGGACTGGGCACTGGTGGGCGCGCCGAACGCGCGTGACCTCGGCGGCATGGTCGGCGCCGGTGGCCGGCGGGTGCGGCCCGGGGTGCTGATCCGTACCCCGGCGCTGGGCCGGCTGACCGACGAGGACCTGCCGGTGCTGGCCAAGCTCGGCCCGGCCTGCGTGATCGACCTGCGGCACCACTCGGAGCAGGCGGTCGCCCCGCCGGACCGGCTGCCCGGCGAGCCGCGGGTGCTGCACCTGCCGGTGCACGACGCGGAGCACCCGGTCTTCACGTACGTCTCGGCGGTGCTGCTCGGCCACGACCTGGCCGCGTACGCGGAACTGGCCCGGCAGGGCACGCCGGCGGCGATGGCGGCCATCTACCGCTGGTTCGTCACCGGGGCGGCGGCCCGGGCGAACTTCGCCGCGGCGGTGCGGGCGGCGGCCCGGCCGGAGAACCTGCCGTTGCTCTACCACTGCTCGGCCGGGAAGGACCGCACCGGCTGGCTGACCGTGGTGCTGCTGCACGCGCTCGGCGTGGACGAGGCGGTGATCCGGGCCGACTACCTGGCGAACAACCCGCTGACGGCGAGCCTGCGGGAGGTGATCCTGGAGGCCATGCGGCAGCGGCAGCCCGCGCTGGACGAGGCGGCCGTGCGGCCGGTGCTGGAGGTGCGCCCCGAGTACCTCGACGCGGCGTACGGGGAGGTGCGCCGGGTGCACGGCTCGTTCGGGGCGTACCTGCGCGACGGGCTCGGGCTGACCGACGAGCTCATCGGGTCGCTGCGGGCGCACCTGCTGGAGTGACCGGCGCCGGGTGCGGTGTGTCGCGGGCGGCCCAGCCGGTGACGATCAGGGCCTGCCCGGCGGCGTAGGTCGCCATCACCCAGATGGGCGGGCCGGGCAGGGTGGCCACCTCGGCCACGCCGGTCGCGATGAGCAGGTCGGAGCCGAGGAAGAGGGCGCCGCCGACGCCGACCCGCCAGCCGTGTGCCGCGGCGGTGGTGGCCATGGCGGCCAGCGCGACCGCGTAGCCGGCGACCGGCACCGCCAGCCCGGCGTCGGCGAGCCCGTCCCACATCCAGGCCAGCGCGGCGACGGTCAGCACCGCGTACGCCACGGCGACGGCCAGCAGCGGCGGGCGGCGCAGCGCGGTCGCCGCGCCGGCGCGGGTGAAGGCCGCGATGTAGCAGAGGTGCGCGGCGAGGAAGAGCGCCATGCCGGTGAGGAAGGCGGCGGTGCCGTCGCCGAGCAGCGCGACGTCGCCGCCGGTGGAGAAGGCCAGCGCGGCGAGGACCAGCCGGGTCGGTGCGACGCCGCGGTCGGCGGCGACCCGCCAGAGGTACGCGGCCAGCAGCGGCATCAGCAGCGGCTTGCTGAGCAGCACGCCGAGGTCGCTGCCGGTGGCGTTGGCGAGCAGGTTCGCCGCGGTGGCCACGACGAAGGCGGTCAGGATGGTGCGGCTGCGGGGCATCGGCGGCTCCTCCGGGGGGTGGCCAGCAGCGTAGGCGGTGCGGCGGCCGCAGGCCATCCGCCGGAGCGAGGGTTGTGCCGCGATGCGGTGCGGGTCGGTGCCGGGCGGGCCGGCGGCGCGGTCCGGGTCGTCGGTGCGGGTGCGCTGCCCGGCTGTCGTCGGGGTGCGCCGGCGGGTTGGCCGGCGGTGTGAGGTGCGCCGCCGGGTTGGCCGGCGGTGCCGGTGCGCCGGCGGGTTATCCGGCGGTGCCGGGTGCGCCGTCGGGTTGTCCGGCGGTGTCGTTTGCGCCGTCGGGTTGGCCGGCGGCGCGGAGGTCGTGGCGGGCGGCCCAGACGGCGGCGGAGATGTCGGCGATCAGGCGGCAGGCGTCGTCCTCGACCTCCTCGCCGGTGGGGCCGCCGTCGGCGAGGTCGGTGGTGGTGCAGACGACCACCGCGTACGGGGGCGCGTCGGCGGGGAAGACCACGCCGGCGCCGTGGCGCACCCCGCGCACCCAGCCGTTCTTGTGCGCGATCCGGGTGCCCGGGGGCAGCCCGGCGGCGAGGTCCTCGCGGTGTTCCTGGGCGAAGAGCACGTCGAGCATGGCGGCGCAGCCGGCGGGGGAGGCCAGCGGGCCGGGCCGGGTGGCGCCGGTGGCCAGCGCGCCGAGCAGGGCGGCCAGGTCGGCGGCGGTGACCAGGTTGGTGATGCCGGCGTCGCGGGCGGCGAAGTCCTCGATGCCGCGCCCGGTGACCGCGTTCCGGGCCCCGGCGAGGGTCCAGACCTCGGCGACGGCGGGCAGGCCGACGTGGCCGATGACCAGGTTGGTGGCGAGGTTGCTGGAGCGCACGATCATCCGGTGGGCGAGCCAGCGCAGCGTGGCGGTGCCGCCGATCCGGTCCCAGACGGCGTCGTCGTTGTCGTAGTGCTGGGCGCAGGTGAAGCGGGGAGCGCCCGGCAGCGCCGAGTCGAACGAGTTGCGCACCGGGACCGGGGCGTCCAGGTCGAGGGTGCCGGCCTCGGCGGCCCGGTGCAGGGCGGCGAGCACGCCGACCTTCATGGTGCTGGCCGCGTAGTGGGTGGCGTCGGGCAGCCGGGTCCAGGTCGGCGCCGCGTCGAGCCGGCCGACGTACGCCGAGACGGTGCCGGGCACCCGGTCCAGTCGGGCGTCGAGGTCATCCCAGGTCATGCCGGTGACCGTAGCCGATGACCGGATCGGCGCCGGCGGCGGACGACCCGGCACGCGGTCAAGTCGGCGGCGGGTGGTCGCGCGATTCGCGGTGGCGGCTCAGCGCAGCGCGGCGTCGCCGAGCGGCGTACGCCGGTAGCGGATCTCGTGCCGGTGCCGTTCCCCGGTGACGAACCCGGCGTCGCGCAGCACCGTCAGGTGCTCGGAGACCGTGCCGGCGGCCAGCGCGTGGCGGTGGGCCAGCGTGGTCGTGCTGGCCGGCTCGTCGAGGCTGACCAGCAGCGCCGCCCGGGTCCGGCCGATCAGCCGACCCAGCGCCGCGTGCCGGTCGGTGGGCTGCGGCTGCCAGAGCGTGCCGAGCCCACGCGCCGGATAGATCACCGTGGGCTGCCACGGCGGGTCCACGATGACGACGACCTGGTCCCACTTGAAGGCGCTGGGCACCAGCACGAGCCCCTCGCCGCGCAGCTCGCGGTGCTCGTCGTCGCCGTAGTCGCGGGTCAGCAGGCCGTTGTGCCAGCGCAGTCGGGGATGCAGTTCGGCGAAGAGCCGGTCCAGGCCGCCCTCGGCGAGGCGTCGGGTCTGGAAGCCCACGTCGGCGTCGAGCAGCCCGCGTACGGTCGGCCAGATCGGTTCGACCAGCACCTCCCAGGCCCGCCGGACGAGGGCGACCAGCGTCCGGAGCACCACTGCCGGGTCGCCCAGCAGCAGCCGGCCGGTCGCCGACTCGGCCGCGCCGGGAGTGTCCGCCAGTGATCGTCGTACCTCCGCGCGCACCCGGTCAGGGTCGGTGGCGGCCACGGCGGCGAGTTCGTCGGCGAACCGGGCGTGCGGGCTGATCGGTGGCGGCGAGAGGAAGTCGGGGGTGTAGCCCCGCCGCGGCTGGAGCAGGGTGATCGGCCGCAGGTCGAGGTCCCGCGTGTCGAGGGTGTCGAGCCAGCGGCGGTGGGGGCCGGCGCCCTCGCGTGGGGAGAGCAGGCGCACCGCGAACAACGTCTCGAGAAGGGGCGAGCTGGCGAAGCGGCAGCGCAGCAGGTCGGCGGGGCTGAACCGCAGGGTCACCGCCATCCGCTCCACCCTCCGCCGGAAGATTCGGCGGTCGCCGAATCACTGGCGGCGACGGTACCAGCGCTCGCAGAGTGCCTTCCGCCTGGACCGACGACTGACGAGGAGAACGACGATGAACCCGAGCGCCGACTGGGAGCAGCGCAGCGCGGAGCTGTGGGCGTCCTTCAACGCGGCACCCGACGACTGGGACGCGGAGGAGTTCCGCGGGCGGGTCGGCGCCCTCGCCGACGAGTTGGGCCCGGATCATCCGGTGGCGGCGTTCGAGCGGGCCTGCGCCTGGGACTCCACCGGTCACTCGGACCGGGCGGTCCCGCTCTACCGCAGAGCGCTGGAACTGGGCATCGACGGCATCCGCCGGCGCCGCTCGGTCATCCAGTTGGCCAGTTCGTTGCGGAACATCGGGCAGGCCGCGGAGAGCGTCCGGCTGCTGACCGAGGAGCGCGAGCGCGGCTCGGACGAGCTCGACGACGCGGTCAGCGCGACGCTCGCGCTGGCGCTGACCAGCGTCGGCCGGGAGCGGGAGGCGGTGTCGATCGCCGTCGGTGCGCTCGCCCGGCACCTGCCGCGCTACCAGCGGTCGATGGCCAACTACGCCCGGCTCCTGGTCGAGCCCACCTGACCGGCCGAACGGGCTGGTAGCGGTGCGGCCGTCCGGACTGGGGCCGGGGGAGGTGCGGCCGTCCGGCCGGGGGCCGGGGGAGGTGTGGCCCGTCCGGCCAGGGCCGGTCAGTGTGTTGCCGGCCGGCCGGGGCCGGTCGGAGTGTTGCCGTCCGGCCGGGGCCGGAGGAGGGGCGGCGACGAGGCCGGGGCCGGCCCGCGCGTGGCGGACCGGCCCCGGTCGGTCGGTGCGGTGGCCGCTCAGCCGGCGTGCTTGCGGCGGGCGGCGGCCCGGGCGCGGGCGGTCTGGTCGAGCACCACCTTGCGGATCCGGACCGCGACCGGGGTCACCTCGACGCACTCGTCCTCGCGGCAGAACTCGAGGGCCTGTTCCAGCGACAGCTTGCGCGGCGGGATCAGCTTCTCGGTCTCGTCGGCCGTCGACGAGCGCATGTTGGTGAGCTTCTTCTCCTTGGTGATGTTGACGTCCATGTCGTCGGAGCGGGAGTTCTCCCCGACGATCATGCCCTCGTACACCTCGGTGCCCGGCTCGACGAAGAGCTGGCCGCGCTCCTGGAGGTTGGTCATCGCGAAGGCGGTGACCGCGCCGGACCGGTCGGCGACCAGCGAGCCGTTGTTGCGGGTCCGCAGCTCGCCGAACCACGGCTCGTAGGACTCGAAGACGTGGTGCAGGATGCCGGTGCCCCGGGTCTCGGTGAGGAACTCGGTGCGGAAGCCGATCAGCCCGCGGGCGGGCACCAGCCACTCCATCCGGATCCAACCGGTGCCGTGGTTGACCAGCTGCTCCATCCGGCCCTTGCGGCTGGCCAGCAGCTGGGTGATCGCGCCCAGGTACTCCTCCGGGGCGTCGATGGTCAGCCGCTCGACCGGCTCGCAGGTCTTGCCGTCGATCTCCTTGGTGACCACCTGCGGCTTGCCGACGGTCAGCTCGTAGGACTCGCGGCGCATCTGCTCGACCAGGATGGCCAGCGCCAGCTCGCCGCGGCCCTGCACCTCCCAGGCGTCCGGACGCTCGGTGGGCAGCACCCGCAGCGACACGTTGCCGACGAGTTCCTTGTCGAGGCGGTCCTTGACCATCCGGGCGGTGACCTTGGCGCCCTTGACCCGGCCGACCAGCGGCGAGGTGTTGGTGCCGATGGTCATCGAGATGGCCGGCTCGTCGACCGTGATCAACGGCAGCGGCTGCGGGTTCTCCGCGTCGGCGAGGGTCTCGCCGATCATGATCTCGGGGATGCCGGCGACGGCGATGATGTCGCCCGGGCCGGCCGAGTCGGCCGGCTTGCGCTCCAGGCCCTCGGTCATCAGCAGCTCGGAGATGCGTACCCGCTGGGTGCTGCCGTCGGTGCGGCACCAGGCCACGGTCTGGCCCTTGCTGATGGTGCCCTGGCGCACCCGGCACAGCGCCAGCCGGCCCAGGAACGGGGAGGCGTCGAGGTTGGTGACGTGCGCCTGCAGCGGCGCGTCCTGCTCGTACGCGGGCGGCGGGATGGTGTCCAGCAGGGTGCGGAACAGCGGTTCGAGGTTGTGGCTGTCGTCCGGGACGGCCCCGTCGGCGGGCTGGGTCAGCGAGGCGATGCCGTCGCGGGCGCAGGCGTAGACGATCGGGAAGTCGATCTGCTCCTCGTCGGCGTCCAGGTCGAGGAAGAGCTCGTAGGTGTCGTCCACGACCTCCTTGATCCGGGCGTCCGGCCGGTCCACCTTGTTGATCACCAGGATGATCGGCAGGCGGGCCTTGAGCGCCTTGCGCAGCACGAACCGGGTCTGCGGCAGCGGGCCCTCGCTGGCGTCCACCAGCAGCACCACGCCGTCGACCATGGTCAGGCCGCGCTCCACCTCGCCGCCGAAGTCGGCGTGCCCGGGGGTGTCGATGATGTTGATGGTGACCGGGTCCGAGCCGTCGGCCGGCAGGTACCGCACGCCGGTGTTCTTGGCCAGGATGGTGATGCCCTTTTCCCGCTCCAGATCCATGGAGTCCATCACCCGGTCGGCCATCTCGGCCCGGGCGCTGAACGCGCCGGCCTGCCGCAACATGGCGTCGACCAGGGTCGTCTTGCCGTGGTCGACGTGGGCGATGATGGCGACGTTGCGGAGGTCGGTGCGAAGCTGCATACCCTCCATACTCTCCTGTCTGCGGTTGCCGGGGTCGGGTCGGGGTCAACCCCCAGATGGCCCCGGTCTGTGGCGAAACTGCTGTCCCAGCCGTCCGGACGGCTGGCATGCTGACCCTCGTGTTCATGGGGGCCGAGTGCACGACCTGCTGACGTCTCTGCAGAGCCTGCCGGCCCTGCTGATCTACCTGGTCGCCGCGCTGATCGTCGCGGCGGAGACCGCCGTGATCTTCGGGCTGCTGGTGCCGGGCGAGGCGACCCTGCTGCTGGTCGGCTTCCTAGCGTACGCGGGGACGTTACGGCTCGCCCCCGCGCTGCTGGTGATGGTGGGCGCCGCCGTGATCGGCGACACACTCGCGTTCCGCGCCGGCCGGCGGTACGGGCCGCGGCTGCGGGCCAGCCGGCTCGGCGCCCGGGTCGGCCCGCACCGGTGGAGCCGGGCGGAGGCGATGCTCGGCCGGCTCGGCGGGCGGGGGGTGTTCACCGCCCGCTGGGTGGCCTTCGCCCGCACCCTGGTGCCCCGGCTGGCCGGCGCGGCGGGCATGCCGTACCGGCGGTTCGCGCCGTGGAACGCGGCCGGGGTGGCCAGCTGGGTGGGCGGGTCGGTGCTGGTCGGCTACCTGGCCGGCGAGTCGTACGAGACGGTCTCCCGGCTGCTCGGCCGGGCCACCGGCGCGGTGCTGGTGCTGCTGGCCGGCCTGGTCGCGGTGGTGCTGGCCGGGCGGTGGCTGGGGCGCAACCCGGACCCGGCCCGGGCGCTGCTGTCCCGGGCCGCCGGGCTGCCGCCGGTGCGCTGGCTCAGCGCCCGCTACGGCATCCTGTTCTTCCTGCTCGCCATGCGGATCGGCCCGGCCTGGACGCTGCTGCTCAACCTGGCCGCCGGGCTGTTGCTGCTCTTCGTCGCCGGGCTGGCCATCGCCTGGCTGCTCGGGGCGGTGGTGCGGCACAGCGGGCTGGCCGTGGTCGACGGGGCGATCGCCGGCTGGTTCGCCGACCGGCGTACCCCCGGCACTGCCGACGCCACCCTCGCGGTGGTCTCGGTGCTGCGCGGCTCGGTCCTGATCGCGGTGGTGGCGGTGCTGGCCGCGGTCCTGGCCTGGCGGCACCGGCCCTGGCAGGCCGACCTGCTCAGCGTGGTCGGCACGGCCGGGGCGTTCATGCCGCTGGTGGTGCTGGCCGTGGTGACCGACCTCACCGGCCCGGGCGGCGGGGCTGTCGTCTTCCCGACCCAGACCGCGGTGGTGACGGCGAGCCTGGCCACCCTCGCCTGGCTGGTGTCCCGGCACGCCCGCTGGCCGGTGGCGGTCGCCGCCTGGACGGCCGCCGCGGCCGGCGTGGTGGGCCTCGGCGGGGCCCGGCTCTACCTGGGCTTCAGCACCGCCAGCGGCACCCTCGGGTCGGTGCTGCTCGGCATCGCCTGGACGACCGTGTTCATGGTGGCCTGGGCCACCCGGGACCGGGCGGTGGGCGGCGCCCGGGAGCCGGTGGACGGGCCGGAGGAGCTGCCGTCGGAGCCCCGCCGGCCGGTCCAGCCCTGCTAGCGGCGGCGTCCACGGCTTCCGGCGCGGCGACGCCCCCGGCGCACCCCGGGCGGGGCGGTGGGGGCCGGGCGGGCGCCCGACCCCGCCGCGGGTTCACCGCCGGGCGGCGACCGGGTCGGGGTGGGCCGGGGCCGGCTCGGTCCGCTCGATCCGGCCCGGCCACCAGAACCGGTCGCCGAGCAGGAACGCCAGCGCCGGCACCAGCACCGTACGGACCAGCAGGGTGTCGAGCAGGACGCCGATGCAGACGATGATCCCGATCTGGGTGAGCAGGATCAGCGGCAGCACGCCCAGCACGGCGAAGACCGCGGCGAGCAGCACCCCGGCGCTGGTGATCACCCCGCCGGTGACCCCCAGCGCGGACCGCATGCCGGCGCGGGTGCCGGTGGCGCGGGCGTCCTCGCGGGCCCGGGTGACCAGGAAGATGTTGTAGTCCACCCCGAGCGCCACCAGGAACACGAAGGCGAGCAGCAGCACCTGGCTGTCCAGCGCCGGGAACCCGAGCACGTGGTCGAAGAGCAGCCACGCCGCGCCCAGGCTGGCGAAGAACGAGGCGATCACGGTGAGCACCAGCAGCACCGGGGCGAGCAGGCCGCGCAGCAGCAGCACGAGCACGGCGCCGACGAGCAGCAGGATGATCGGCAGGATCAGCCGCAGGTCCTTGCCGTTGGCCTCGTCGGAGTCGTAGGTGGCGGCGACCGTGCCGCCCACCACCGCCCCGGTGAAGGGGTCGGCGCCGTCGACCGCGGGCGGGGCGGAGCCGGGCACCGCGGCGACCGCGTCGCGCAGCGCCTCGACCGTCCGGTCGGAGCCGGCCGTGCCCGGCTCGTCCTCGAGCACCACGTCGACCTGGGCCACCGCGGCGCCCGCCTCGCCGGGGCGCGCGGACGCGACGCCCGGCACGGCCGCGGCGGCCGCCGTGACGGCCGGCACCGCCGCGGGCGTGGTGAGCACGGCGACCGGCTGGGTGGTGCCGGCGGGGAAGGCCCGGGCGAGGATCTCCGCGCCGGCGACCGCCTCGGGCTTGACCCGGAACTGCTCGGTCTCCGACAGGCCGGTGCGGATGCCGAGCCCGCCCAGGGCGAGCGCGGCGAGCAGCAGCACCGACAGCGCCGCCACCGGCGCGGGCCGGCGCTCGACGGCGGCGCCGAGCCGGCCCCACAGCCGGCCCTCGCGCACCGCGCCACCGACCCGGGGCACGAACGGCCAGAACAGGCCCCGTCCGAAGATCACCAGGGCGGCGGGGAGGACGAACAGCGCCGACGCCATGGCGAGCACGACGCCGGTGGCGCAGGCCACCGCGAGGGCCCGGTTGAGCTCCTGCTCGGACAGCAGGAGGGTGAGCACGCCGAGCACGACGGTGAAGCCGCTGGCGAGAATCGGCTCGGCGGTGCGGCGCAGGGCGGCGCGCATCGCCACGAAGCGGTCCTCCTCGCGCCGCAGTTCCTCCCGGTAGCGGGCGATGAGCAGCAGCGCGTAGTCCGTGGCGGCACCGAAGACGAGGACGCTGGCGATGCCGGTGACCGCGCCGCCGGGCATGTTGATGCCGACCGCGGGGACGATCGTGTCCAGGGCGCGCAGGGTGAGCTGCTCGGTGGCGGCCACGACGACGAGCGGCACGATCCACAGGAACGGGCTGCGGTAGGTGACGAGCAGCAGCAGCGCGACCACGGCGGCGGTGACGGTCAGCAGCGTGGTGTCGGCGCCGTCGAAGACCTTGGTCAGGTCGGTGGTGAAGGCGGGCCCACCGGTCACCGAGACGGTGAGTGTCTCGGGCACGTCGTCGAGGGCGGCGCGGAGCTGGTCGACCCGGCCGGCGACCTCCTCCTGCCCGCCGGCGGTCGACAGCGGCACGACGACCAGGGCGACGGTGCCGTCCGGGGAGACCTGCGGCGGGCTGACCCGGCCGCCGGCGGCGAACCCGCCCAGCTCGCCCGCCTGGCCGGCGAGCGCCGCGCGGTCGGCCTCGGTGAGCGGGCCGCCGTCGGCGCGGCTGGTGACCACGATCGCCGGCTGCACGTCGCGGGAGGGCAGCTGGTCCTGGAGCCGTTCGACCTGGGTCGACTGCCACTGCACGGACAGGCCGGTGGCCGAGACCGGTTCCGGGTTGTCCGGCTTGGGCAGCCCGAAGACGGCGGCGCCGACGACGATCGCGGCGACCACGGTGAGCCACGCGGCCAGCCGGCCACGGGCGACGCGGGTGAACAGGGACATGGGCGGCGCCTCCCGGTCTGCGGCCGGCGGGCGGCGGCCGCGGACGCGGCGGCACCTTCTCCCGGCTGCCAAGTATCTCGACAACCGAGATTATCGACCGCTGAGTTATGCTGCAACTCGACACCGACGGGGGCAGGGAAGGCGGACGTGGCGACGCACGGCATGTACCGGCGGCGGGAGACCCGACGCGAACGGCTGGTCGCGGAGATCGCCGCGGAGCTGCGCCGCTACTCCAGCGACGCCCAGCACATCGGGCACGCCTTCGCCAACCTGCACGGGCTCAACGCCACCGACCTGCAGGCGCTGATCGCGGTGATGGACGCCGAACTGGCCGACCAGCCGATCACCCCCGGGCGCCTGGGCGAGCAGCTCAACCTCTCCTCCGGCTCGGTCACCGCCCTGATCGACCGGCTGGAACGGGCCGGGCACATCCGCCGCGACCGCGACACCGCCGACCGGCGGAAGGTCTTCCTGCGCTACGCCGACCGGGGCGCCGAGCTGGCGACGGACTTCTTCCGGCCGCTGGGGCGGCGTACCGACGAGGTGATGTCCGGGTTCACCGACGACGAGCTGGCGGTGGTGCACCGGTTCATGTCGGCGATGAGCGCCTCGATGCGCGAACACCGCGACAGCGTCCGCTCGGCCCGTCTGGCCCCGGCCCGTCGCCCGGGCTGACCGTGGTGCTGGACCGGCTGGCCACCCGGGCCGCCACCGCGGTGCTGCGGCTGCCCGCCGCGCGCACCCGGCGGGTCACCCTGACCCGGGACCTCCCGGTGCGGGTCCGCGACGGGGTGCTGCTGCGCACCGACCACTACGCCCCCGACCTGCCCGGCGCGCCGGTCGTGCTGATCCGCACCCCGTACGGGCGGGGCGGGCCGATGCGGCTGCTCGGCCGCCTCGCCGCCGAACGGGGCTTCCACGTGGTGATCCAGTCCTGCCGCGGCACGTACGGCTCGGGCGGGGCGTTCGAGCCCCTGGTGCACGAGCGCGACGACGGCCTGGACACCCTGGACTGGCTGCGCCGCCAGCGCTGGTGGACCGGGGCGTTCGGCATGTTCGGCGCCAGCTACCAGGGGTTCGTGCAGTGGGCCCTGGCCGCCGACGCGGGCGACGAGCTGCGCGCGATGGTGGCCGTGGTGACCGCCTCGGCCACCCGCGACTCCACCTACGCCGGGGACTCGTTCGCGCTGGACACCGTGCTCACCTGGGCCGAGCTGCTGCAGGCGCAGACCGTGCCGTGGCTGGCCCGGCAGTGGGAACTCAAACGCGGGCAGCCCCGGCTGGTCGCCGCGCTAAGCCACCTGCCGCTGGCCGAGGCGGACCGGATCGCCACCGGGGTCACCGTGCCGTTCTTCCAGGAGTGGCTGCGCCACCACACGCCGGCCGCCGACTACTGGCGTACCCGGGTCTTCGACAACCGGATCGCCCAGGTGCGCGCGCCGGTGACGATGGTCAGCGGCTGGCACGACATCTTCCTGCCGGCGCAGCTGCGTGACTTCGCCGCCCTGCGCGCGGCCGGCGCCGCGCCCCGGCTGACCGTCGGGCCGTGGACCCACGGCAGCCCGGGCCTGTTCGTCGCCGCCCTGCGCGACGGGCTGGACTGGCTCGACGAGCACCTCGCCGGCCGCCCGGGGAGCCGGACCGCGCCGGTGCGGGTGCACGTCGGCGGCGCCGGCGGCGGCTGGCGGGACCTGCCGGACTGGCCGCCGCCGGCCACCCCCACCCGGTGGCACCTGCACCCGGCCGGCGCGCTGACCACCGGTGCGCCGGTGCCGTCCGCGCCGGACGGATTCTGGTACGACCCGGCCGACCCCACCCCCTCCCTCGGCGGCCCGCTGCTCGTCGCCCAGCGCGCCGGGCCGGTCGACAACCGCCCGGTGGAGGCCCGGCCCGACGTGCTCACCTGGACCAGCGCGCCGCTCGCCGACCCGGTCGAGGTGGCCGGCCCGGTGCACGCCGAGGTGCACGTGCGCAGCGAGCTGTCCCATCTCGACGTCTTCGTGCGACTGTGCGACGTGGACCGGCGCGGCCGGTCCTGGAACGTCTGCGACGGGCTGGTCCGCATCGAGCCCGGCCGCTACCCGGCCGACCAGGCCGGCGTCGTACGGGTGCCGGTGGAGCTGTGGCCCGCCGCCCACCGGTTCGCGCCCGGGCACCGGTTGCGGGTCCAGGTCTCCGGCGGCGCGCACCCCCGGTACGCGCGCAACCCCGGCACCGGGGAACCGCTCGGTACCGCCGTCACGCTGCGTGCCGGTCGCCGGGAGGTCCTGCACGACCCCGAGCACCCCTCGGCGATCGTCCTGCCCGTGCTGGAGTCCCCTCCGCCGCTCCGTCCACGCTGAACAGACCCGTCCTGAACTGGGCGTTCGTCCATCGACCGAGCTATGGTTGGGCAACGCCCGGCGTTGTGCACCAGTTGGCCGGGCTCGCGCGTGCAGCCCCCTCGCCGCATACGCGGCGTCACAGTCGTGCCCGGCCCCCGACCCGACGAGGGGGACCCATGACGCGCGCACCCACCAATCTGTTGACAGTGCGCAACCTGCTGCTCGCCCATCTCAACGTCGATCCGAACCGGGTACGGAGCCAGGACCTCGAACCGGCCGAGGTCGGCATCGTCGGCGACTCGGCACACCGCGGCGGCTACCACTGCGGCTCCGACCGGGTGGTCGCCGGCGACTACTCCGTGGTGGAGTCGCCCCGGGACCGCAACGGGCTGACCCTGGACGCCGCGGCGCTCGACGTCGGGCAGTTCCAGGTCAGCTCCGGCGGACGCACCCACGACCTGCGCAGCTTCTCCGTCTGGTGCGTCGGCCAGTGCGCGGCCAACGCCCCGGACACCCGGGACATCCGGGAGATCATCTACTCCCCGGACGGCAGGGTCGTCCGGCGGTGGGACCGGCTCGGGCGGCGCAGCACCGGCGACGACTCCCACCTGTGGCACACCCACTTCAGCTTCTTCCGCGACGCGATCAAGGCGGGCCGGGACCAGACCCCGCTGTTCCGCCGCTACCTGACCACCATCGGCCTGATCGAGGGAGACGACATGACCCCGCAGGAACACGCCTGGCTGGAAACCATCCACCGCAACCTGACAGTGCTCGACGGCCGCAACCCGGTCGGGCAGATCTACACCCGGATGGCGATGGGGGAGGACCACCTGAACACCAGCTACGTCGTGCCGCACCCCAGCCTGAAGAGTCTCGGCGCGCAGCTCAGCGCGGTGCAGACGGCGCTGAGCCAACTCGCCGGCCGGGACGTCACCGACGAACCGGCGATCATCGCGGGGGTACTGGCCGGGCTGACCCCGGAGAAGATCGCCGCGGCGATCCCACCCACGATGGCCCGGCAGGTCGCCGACGAACTGGCCCGTCGGCTGGCCTCCTGACCCGACCCCGGGCAGGGCGTGGGGCGGTCGTGCCCGGTGTCCGGCGAGCGTGATGCCGCGGAGTCGGCCCGACGAACTCCGCGGCATCAGGCCCGGTCCCGCCTGCTTCCCGCCGCTCGCCGCCACCCCGACCGCCGACCGGAGCACGAGTCAGCAAGAACAGTTGCGCAATACCTCTTGCGTAACTGCTCTTGCCAATGGCAGGCTGGCGGCATGCCCAACCCCGACGTACGCCAGGTGACCGACTCGCGCGTCCTGGCCGCGCTCGCCCACCCGCTGCGCCGGCGCCTGATGGATGTGCTGAAGGTGCACGGGCCGTCGACGGTCGGCGCCCTCGCCGAGCGCACCGAACAGGCTCCGGCCAACGTCAGCCACCACCTCAAGGTGCTCGCCGCCGCCGACCTGGTCGCCGAGGCGCCGGAGCTGGCGCGCGACCGCCGCGAGCGGTGGTGGCGCCTGGTCAGCCGGTCAGTGGCCTGGTCCAGCGCCGACTTCGACGACGACCCGGCCGCCCGGGCGGTGGCCGACGCCGCCACCTCGCTCAACCTCGACCGGCACGTCGCGCTGGCCCGGGCCTGGCACGCCGCCGGCGACGACGCGCACGACGCCTGGGGTGAGGGCCCGTTCTCCGTCGACCGCTGGCTGCACCTCACTCCGGAGGAGCTCGCCGAGCTGGGCCGCGAGCTGACCGACCTGCTGGCCCGGTGGGCCGAGCGGAAGGCGCTCGACGACGGCCGCGACCGCGAACCGGTCTTCCTGTTCGCCCACGGCATCCCGGCCCGGCCGTGAGCCCGCCGGCAGCGACCCGACCCGCCGTCCCGGACCAGCGGGCGGGGGACGCCGACCCCCGCCCGGCCAGCGGGCTGCGCGGGCACCGCGACTTCCGGCTGCTCTGGGCCGCGCAGACGGTCAGCAGTCTCGGCAGCAACGTCACAGCGGTGGCGTTGCCCCTGGTCGCGGTGACCGTGCTCGACGCGAGCACCTTCGCCGTCGCGGTGCTCACAGCCGCCGCCTGGCTGCCCTGGCTGCTCATCGGCCTGCCGGTCGGGGCCTGGGTGGACCGGCTGCGCCGCCGCCCGGTGATGATCGTCTGCGACGTGGCCTCGGCGCTGCTGTTCCTCAGCGTGCCGCTGGCCGCCGTGCTGGAGGTGCTCACCGTCGGGCAGTTGCTGGTGGTGGCCCTGGGTGGTGGGGTGTCCCGGGTCTTCTTCGAGACCGCCGACCAGGTCTACCTACCGGTCCTGCTGCGCCCGGAGCAGTTGCCGGCGGGCAACGCCCGGATCCAGGCCACCCACACCGCCAGCTACGTGCTGGGCCCCGGGATCGCCGGCCTGGTGGCACAGCTCGCCGGCGCGGTCACCGCGCTGCTGCTGGACGCGCTGAGCTTCCTGGTCTCCGCGGCCTGCCTGCTGCGCATCCGCCGGGTCGAACCTCGGCCGGAGCGGGCCGGGCGGACGTCCTCGCTGCGCCGGGAGATCGCCGAGGGGGTCCGGTTCGTCGCCGGTGATCCGTACCTGCGGGTGCTGACGCTGTTCGGCGCGGCCAGCAACATCGGACTGGTCGGCTACCAGGCAGTCCTGGTGGTCTTCCTGGTCCGCGAGGTGGACGTCGCGCCGGGCCCGGTCGGCGTGCTGGTGGCGGTGATGAGCCTCGGTGGTGTCGTCGGCGCGGTGCTGGCCACCGCGCTCGGGCGTCGCGTCGGCACGGCGCGGACGATGCTGCTGGCGGCGGCGCTGACCGGACCGCCCGCGCTGTTGATCCCGCTGGCCGGGCCGGGCGCCGGGCTGGCCTGGCCGGCGCTCGGCGGGGTGCTGGTCAGCCTCGGGGTGGCGGTGGGCAACGTGCTCAAGAGCAGCTTCCGGCAGGCGTACCCGCCGCACCACCTGCTCGGCCGGGTGACGGTCAGCATGCAGCTGCTCAACTACGGCACCATCCCGCTGGCCGCGGTGGCCGCCGGTGCGCTCGGCGCCGCCTTCGGCACCCGCGCCGCGCTCGGGGTGATGACCGGCTGGCTGGCGCTCACCCCGCTGATCCTGCTGGTCGGTCCGCTGCGCCGGCGGCGCGACCTGCCCGCCGGGCCGGAACGACGCTGACGTGCCGGGGCGGCGGCCGGGCCACGGCCGCCGCCACCGGCTCCGGTCACATCGGCCGGACGTTGTCCGCCTGCGGACCCTTCTGCCCCTGGGTCACCTCGAACTCGACCTTCTGGCCCTCGCTCAGCTCCCGGTAACCGCTCGTCGCGATCGCCGAGTAGTGGACGAACACGTCCGGACCCCCGCCGTCCTGCTCGATGAAGCCGAAGCCCTTTTCCGAGTTGAACCACTTGACCGTGCCGGTTGCCATGCATCTCTCCTGTTCGAAGCGGCTGACCGCCGGCCGTCTCGGCCGATGATCGCCCTGTACCTTGTCGACAGTAACCGGCCAAACCCCGATCTGCCGGGCGAAGTGCCGCAGGTGGTGTCGACAGTTCCGCCGGCCGGCATCGTGAAAGCCGCCCGGCGGCCGGCCCGCTACGGCATGCTTGCGCCGGTGACCGACGCCGCGCACGCCGCCCTGACCGACCTGGAGCGGGAGATCCTCGCCCCCGGCGGTGGGTTGGACCGGCTCCGGCTGGTGCGTACGCCCTTCGTCCCCGAGGTGCGGCTGCACCTGGCCGAGGACGCGATCGTCTGGTGGGCCCGGATGGAGGCGCACGCCGGACGCCACCTTCCGCCGCCGTACTGGGCGTCGGTCTGGGCCGGCGGGCAGGCCCTCGCCCGCTACCTGCTCGACCACCCGGAACTGGCCAGCGGACGCCGGGTGCTCGACCTGGCCGCCGGCTCCGGCCTGGTGGCCATCGCCGCGGCGCTCGCCGGCGCCCGTCGGGTGGTGGCCAACGACATCGACCCGTACGCGGTGGCGGCGGTCACGGTCAACGCCCGGGCCAACCGGGTCGCCGTCGCGGCCACCGGTGGCGACCTGCTCGACACCGACGGCGCCGGGGTGGACCTGCTGGTGGCCGGGGACGTGCTCTACGACGGGCCGCTGGCGGCGCGGATGCTGGCCTTCCTGCGCCGGGTCGCCGCCACCGGCGCCGACGTGCTGGTCGGCGACCCCGGCCGGGGGCATCTGCCGGCGGACGGCCTGAGGGTGGTCGCCGACTATCCGGTGCCCACCACCGAGCCCAGCGTCGACTCGCCGGTGCGCCGGGTGCAGGTGCTGCGCCCCCGCTGAGGCGGGGACCGACTCAGGGACGACCCCGAGCGGGACTCAGGGGCGGGTGGGGGAGCAAACCCGATGTCCAAGATGGTCCGCGGGTCATAGCGTACGGGGCATGGCGGATTGGCTGGCCCAGGTCGGAGAGCTTCCCATCACCCTGCTGATGGGGGTGCTCGGAGTGGTCATGCTCTTCGACGCCGTGCCGCTGCTCGGGGTGCTGGTCCCGGGCGACGTGGCGATCCTCGCCGCGGTCGGGGTGGGGCGGCCGGCGACGGGGTTGGCCACGTTCACCGCCGTGGTGGTCGGTTGCCTCGCCGGCTGGTCGCTGAGCTTCCTGGCCGGCCGCCGGTGGGGTGACCGGCTGCGACGCAGCCGGGTCGGCGGCTGGATCGGCGAGTCGCGCTGGGCGGCGGCCGAGGGGATCCTGCGCCGCGGGGGTGGCCGGATGGTGCTGATCGCCCCGTTCCTGCCGGTGTTCAACGCGCTGCTGCCGCTGGCCGCCGGCGGGCTGCGGATGTCGTACCGGCGCTTCCTCGGCTGCGCCACCCTCGGCGCCGCCGCCTGGGCCGGCCTCTACCTGGTGCTCGGCACCGCGTCCCGGTCGCTGGCCGGGCTGCTGCCCGGCTCGGCCAGCCCGATGCTGGTGACCATGGGGGTCGGTCTGCTGCTGGCCACGCTGGTGCTGCTGGGCACGCGGCGGCGGCTGCGGTCGCTGACCGCCTGAGCTGCGCTTGGCGGGTGGGGGCCCCGTGCCCGGCTCCGGGCGGTCAGGCCTGATCCCCGCGCCGGTCGCGGGCGAGCCCCTCCCCGGCGTGGCCGAGGTCGTCCGCCCGGGTGGGGTTCCGTCGCCGCCGGGTCGGGCGAGCCGGGCCGACGGGGTTGTGGGGCTGGTGTCGCTGGCGATTCGCCAGGTACTGGTGACCCACACCGTGTCCGGGATATCGGGGTGTCCGCAGGCTCGGGATGCCGCCATATCCCGGACACGCAGCGCCGACCAGGGACCGGTCCCGAGGCCGCGTCATGACCGCGGGACTACCAGCCGCGGGCGCGCCACTGGGGGAGGGCGGGGCGTTCGGCGCCGAGGGTGCTGTCCTTGCCGTGGCCCGGGTAGAACCAGGTCTCGTCGGGCAGCCGGTCGAAGAGCTTGTGCTCGACGTCGTCGATCAGCGTGCCGAACCGCTGCGGGTCCTTGTTGGTGTTGCCCACCCCACCCGGGAAGAGGCTGTCACCGGTCCACAGGTGCGGGATGCCGGCCGGGTCGCGGTAGAGCAGCGCGATCGAGCCAGGGGTGTGCCCGCGCAGGTGGATGACCTCCAGCGGGCAGTCACCGACCCGCACCGTGTCGCCGTCGGCGAGCGGTTCCGACTCGATCGGCAGCCCCGCCGCGTCGTCGGCGTGGGCCAGGGCGCGGGCGCCGGTCTTGGCGACCACCTCCTCCAGCGCCACCCAGTGGTCCATGTGCTGGTGGGTGGTGACCACGGTGGCCAGGCCGGCGTCGCCGACCAGCTCCAGCAGGCGCGGCGCCTCGTTCGCGGCGTCGATCAGCAACTGCTCGCCGGTCGCCCGGCAGCGCAGCAGGTAGGCGTTGTTGTCCATCGGGCCCACCGACACCTTGGTGATGGTGAGCCGGTCGAGCTCGCGTACGGCCGGCGCGCCGCCGGGTGAGACGTCTCCGCGGTAGGTCATGACGGTGTCTATATCCATTCCGGTGGCTCGGGGAGCGGACCGTCCGGGGTGACGGTCAGCACGGTGCCGCGGCTGCGTCCGATCAGCCAGGCGGCGAGTTCGGGGGCGGCGCCGGTGACCACCGGCGCGTGCGCCCGGTCGCCGATCACCAGTTCGTGCCGGCTGCCGTCGAACCGCAGCACCATCGGCGGCGCGTCGCCGCGCTCGGCCAGGTCGGTGGCCACCTCGTGCAGCAGCCGGTGACCGAACGCCTCGGGCCAGTCGGCCGGGCGGTGCCCGGCGGCCAGGTCGACGTGGTGCACCTCCAACTCCCGCAGCCGGCCCCACACCAGCAGGGCCGCCACCTTGGGGCCGCGCGGGGTGTCGACGGTCGCCGTCCACGCCTCGGTGGGCATCGCGGCCACCGCCTCGGCGAACCGGTCGGCCGAGCGGCGCAGGTCGTCCAGGTGGGCCTCGGGCGGGCGGCCGGCGCCGGCCTCGATGTCGGCGGCCCGGGCCGCCGCCGAGGCGTACATCGGCACCTGCTCGCCGGTCCGGGCCGCGGTGAGCAGGTTGACGAAGCCGTCGGCGTTGCGGGCCAGGTGCGTCAGCACGTGCCCGCGGGTCCAGCCCGGCAGCAGCGACGCGGCGGCGATGTCCGCGCTGTCGAAGGTGGCCGCGGTGCGCAGCAGGCGCGCCGTGGCGTCGTCCACCTCACCGGTCAGCAGGAGCGGATCCGTGGTCACGGTCCGACCCTATCCGTCGGGCGCCCGCCCGTCGCCGGGGAAATCGCTTTCGGCGCGTCGCCGGGGCCCCTACCGTCGGCTCCAACGCGGCACCGGGACCCGGAGGAGGTGGTGATCATGCCGGTCTCAGCGCCCGTGCGTCACCCACTCCGACACCGATGAGGACTGCATGACCATCGATTTGACCGCCCTCGGCTGGGACGCCGACCGGGCGGCACACCCGCACCGCCGTACCGACCATCGCCCGGGCCGGGTGGCCCGGGTCGACCGCGGCGTGTGCACCGTGCTCGGCGCGGACGGCCCCGTGCGCGCCACCCTGGGCGGGCCGGTGCTGGCCGCCGCCGCCCACGACCTGACCCGGCTGCCCTGTGCCGGGGACTGGGTGCTGCTCGGCACCTGGCCGGACGGGCGGATCACCGTCGAGACGGTGCTGCCCCGGCGTACCGCGCTGATCCGCCGGACCGCCGGCAAGGACGCCAGCGGCCAGGTGCTCGCCGCGAACCTGGACGCCGCCGCCGTGGTAGAACCGGTGCACCCCGAGCCGGACGTCGGCCGGATCGAGCGGCTGCTCTCCCTCGCCCACGAGTCGGGCGCCCGGCCGCTGGTGGTGCTCACCAAGGCCGACCTGGCGGCCGACCCGGCGGCGGTCGCCCGGCAGCTCGCCGCGGTCGCGCCCGGGGTGCCCGTGCTGCCGGTCAGCGCCGAGCGCGGCACCGGGCTGGAACCGCTGCGCGCCGAGGTGGCGCCCGGCCGCACGCTGGCCCTGCTCGGCCCGTCCGGCGCCGGCAAGTCGAGCCTGGTCAACGCGTTGGCCGGGACGGTGGTGATGCCCACCCAGGCGATCCGCCGGGTCGACGGCAAGGGCCGGCACACCACCACCTGGCGGGCCCTGGTCCCGGTGCCCGGCGGCGGGGCCGTGCTGGACACCCCCGGGGTGCGCGCGGTCGGCCTGCTCGACGGCTCGGCCGGGCTCGACCGGGCGTTCGCCGACATCGCCGAACTCGCCACCGGCTGCCGCTACGGCGACTGCGGGCACGACGGGGAGCCCGGCTGCGCGGTGCGCGAGGCGCTGGAGAGCGGGGAGCTGCCGCCCCGGCGCTGGGAGAGCTGGCGGCGGCTGCAACGGGAGGTGGCGTACGAGACCCGGCGGCGGGAGACCCGGCTGGCCGCCGAGCGCCGGGGCGGCTGGCGCGGCGCCCGCCGACGGGTGAACCGGCCGGCCCGCCCACCCTCGCCCGGCGGCCTCTGAGCCGCCCGACGCATCCCGACGCCCCGGCGCGTTGCCGGCGGCCGGCGCCTGCCGGCGTCGGGTGGGCCGGGTCCGGGGTATGCCGGGTCTGGCGCGTGCCGGCGTCGGGTGGGCCGGGTCCGGGGTGTGTCGGGCGGGGCGGAGTGAGTCACTCCCGAGTCGGCGCGAGGTGCCCCCGGAGCCTCCCGGCGCCGCCGGACCGTGGGCGCGGCCGACCGGTCTGAGCTGGGGGAATGTGCCGGCGGAGAAAAGTGTCGTACCTCGGGGCTAGAGTTGCCGAGGCGCTTTTCTGCGCCCGCACAACCGCTCAGAACCATCACGGAGCGGACAGATCCTCCTCCTCTTCCTCACCGGGAGTACACGGCAGTGGCCGACCGACTGATCATCCGTGGCGCGCGCGAACACAACCTGCGTGACGTCAGTCTCGACCTACCCCGGGACGCCCTGATCGTCTTCACCGGGCTCTCCGGGTCGGGCAAGTCGAGCCTGGCCTTCGACACGATCTTCGCCGAGGGGCAGCGCCGCTACGTCGAGTCGCTCTCCTCGTACGCCCGGCAGTTCCTCGGCCAGATGGACAAGCCGGACGTCGACTTCATCGAGGGCCTCAGCCCGGCCGTCTCGATCGACCAGAAGTCCACCTCGCGCAACCCGCGGTCCACCGTCGGCACGATCACCGAGGTCTACGACTACCTCCGCCTGCTCTTCGCCCGCATCGGGGAGCCGCACTGCCCGGTCTGCGGCGAACGGATCTCGCGGCAGAGCCCGCAGCAGATCGTCGACCGGGTGCTCGGCATGGCCGAGGGCACCCGGTTCATGGTGCTCGCCCCGGTGGTCCGCGGCCGCAAGGGCGAGTACGTCGACCTCTTCGCCGAGCTCCAGGCCAAGGGCTACGCCCGGGCCCGGGTCGACGGCGTGGTGCACCCGCTGACCGAGCCGCCGAAGCTCAAGAAGCAGGAGAAGCACACCATCGAGGTGGTGATCGACCGGCTCACCGTCAAGCCGAGCGCCAAGCAGCGGCTCACCGACTCGGTCGAGGCGGCCCTGGGCCTCTCCGGTGGGCTGGTCCTGCTCGACTTCGTCGACCTGCCCGAGGACGACCCGGAGCGGGAGCGCCGCTTCTCGGAGAACCTGGCCTGCCCGAACGACCACCCGCTCGCCATCGAGGACCTGGAACCCCGGGTCTTCTCCTTCAACGCCCCCTACGGCGCCTGCCCGGAGTGCACCGGCCTGGGCACCAAGAAGGAGGTCGACCCGGAGCTGGTCGTGCCCGACCCGGAGCGCACCCTGCGCGAGGGCGCCATCCAGCCCTGGGCCACCGGGCACAACCTCGAATACTTCCTGCGGCTGCTGGAGGCGCTCGGCGAGGCCGAGCACTTCGACGTCGACACGCCGTGGCGGGCCCTGCCGTCCCGGGCGCAGAAGACCATCCTGCACGGCTCCGACGACCAGGTGCACGTGCGCTACCGCAACAAGTACGGCCGCGAGCGCTCCTACTACACCGGCTTCGAGGGCGTGGTGCAGTGGATCGAGCGCCGGCACGCCGACACCGAGTCGGAGTGGTCACGCGACAAGTACGAGGGCTACATGCGGGACGTGCCCTGCGCGGCCTGCGGCGGCGCCCGGCTCAAGCCCGAGGTGCTCGCGGTCACCATCGCCGGCAAGAGCATCGCCGAGGTCTGCAACCTCTCGGTCGGTGAGTGCGCCGAGCTGCTGGCCGGCATCGAGCTGACCGACCGGCAGAAGATGATCGCCGAGCGGGTGCTCAAGGAGATCAACGCCCGGCTGCGGTTCCTGCTCGACGTCGGCCTGGACTACCTCTCCCTGGACCGGCCGGCCGGCACCCTCTCCGGCGGCGAGGCGCAGCGCATCCGGCTGGCCACCCAGATCGGCTCCGGCCTGGTCGGCGTGCTCTACGTGCTGGACGAGCCGTCCATCGGGCTGCACCAGCGCGACAACCACCGGTTGATCGAGACCCTGGTCCGGCTGCGCGGTCTGGGCAACACGCTGATCGTCGTCGAGCACGACGAGGACACCATCCGTACCGCCGACTGGATCGTCGACATCGGTCCGGGCGCCGGCGAGCACGGCGGCAAGATCGTGCACAGCGGCTCGGTGCCGGCGCTGCTGGAGAACCAGGATTCGGTGACCGGGGCGTACCTGTCCGGCCGCAAGTCGATCCCGACGCCGTCGACGCGCCGCCCGCAGACCCCGGGCCGCGAGCTGGTGGTGCACGGCGCGCGGGAGCACAACCTGCGCAACCTGACGGTGTCGTTCCCGCTCGGCCAGCTGATCGCGGTCACCGGGGTCAGCGGCTCCGGCAAGTCGACCCTGGTCAACGACATTCTCTACGCCGTACTGGCCAACCAGATCAACGGCGCCCGGCTGGTGCCCGGCCGGCACACCCGGGTCTCCGGGCTGGAGCACGTCGACAAGGTCGTCGGCGTCGACCAGTCGCCGATCGGGCGGACGCCACGGTCCAACCCGGCCACCTACACCGGGGTCTGGGACCACGTCCGCAAGCTCTTCGCCGAGACCACCGAGGCCAAGGTCCGGGGGTACGGCCCCGGCCGGTTCTCGTTCAACGTCAAGGGCGGCCGCTGCGAGGCGTGCTCCGGCGACGGCACCATCAAGATCGAGATGAACTTCCTGCCCGACGTGTACGTCCCCTGCGAGGTCTGCAAGGGCGCTCGCTACAACCGGGAGACCCTGGAGGTGCACTACAAGGGCAAGACCGTCTCCGACGTGCTGGAGATGCCGATCGAGGAGGCGGCCGAGTTCTTCTCCGCCATCCCGGCCATCCACCGGCACCTCAGGACGCTGGTCGACGTCGGCCTCGGCTACGTCCGGCTCGGGCAGCCGGCGCCGACCCTCTCCGGCGGCGAGGCGCAGCGCGTGAAGCTCGCCTCCGAGTTGCAGAAGCGTTCCACCGGGCGGACGGTCTACGTGCTCGACGAGCCGACCACCGGCCTGCACTTCGAGGACATCCGCAAGCTGCTGATGGTGCTCGAGGGCCTGGTCGACAAGGGCAACACGGTGATCACCATCGAGCACAACCTCGACGTGATCAAGTCGGCGGACTGGCTGATCGACATGGGCCCCGAGGGCGGGCACCGGGGCGGCACGGTGCTGGCCACCGGCACCCCGGAGGAGGTCGCCGAGGTCGCCGAGAGCCACACCGGGCAGTTCCTGCGCCAGGTGCTCAAGCTCGACGGCGCGGCGAAGGGCGCGACTGCGGCCACCACCCGGGCGGCCAAGGCCAACGGCACCAAGCGCACCCCCCGCAAGGCGGCGGCCTCCGCCCGCTGACCCGCCACCACGGATCCCACGGTGGCCACGGGATCGACGGCCGTCACCGCCGTCGACCCGCGGCTAATCTCGTGATCAACGGACCCTGTCCCGCGCGGGGAGGGGCAGCGGCCGTCCCGATCGGGTGAACCGGTCGGGACCGTGGTGCGTGTCACCAGGTGCGGCCGCGGGATCATGAGGGGCGGCGGCAGCCGAGAGAGAGGCGAGGCATGAGTGACGATCAGGAGCTGACCGGGCCGGTCACCCAGACCCGGCGGGCCCTGCTCACCGGCGCGGGAGCGGTCGGGGCGGCGGTGGTCCTGGCGGCCTGCGGCGGCGAGGACTCCGGTGACGGGTCCGCGCCGACCAGCGGCGGGCCGGCCGTACCGAGCTCCGGCGACGCCGGCGGCGGCGACCGGCAGGGGGCGCAGTCGCTGGCCCGGACCGCGGACGTCCCGGTCGGCGGCGGCGTGGTCCTCGCCGCGGAGGGCGTCGTGATCACCCAGCCGTCCGCCGGCGAGTTCAAGGGCTTCGACCCGATCTGCACCCACCAGGGCTGCCCGGTGACGAACGTCGACGGCGGCACCATCAACTGCACCTGCCACGGCAGCAAGTTCTCCATCGCCGACGGTTCCGTCAAGGCCGGTCCGGCCACCAAGCCGCTGGCGCCGAAGGACGTCAAGGTCACCGGCGACCAGATCTCGTTCGCCTGACCGCCCGGGCGCGACCGGCCCTTGCGGCAGCCCGGGGTGTCCCCGGTGGGGCGACGCCCCGGGCTGCCGCCTCCCGGCCGACGGGCGGCCAACCGGGGCGTCCGCCGCGCCGGCCGAGGGCTGTCGGGGGTGCGGACTAGGCTTGCTGCCGTGGCTGACCCCTCGACCTACCGTCCCGCGCCCGGCACCATTCCGGAGTCGCCCGGGGTCTACCGCTTCCGCGACGGCACCGGCCGGGTGATCTACGTCGGCAAGGCGAAGAACCTGCGCAGCCGGCTCAACTCCTACTTCGCCGACCTCTGGGGCCTGCACCAGCGCACCCAGCAGATGGTCACCACGGCCGAGTCGGTCGACTGGGTCACCGTCGGCACCGAGGTCGAGGCGCTCCAGCTCGAATACACCTGGATCAAGCAGTACGACCCCCGGTTCAACGTCCGCTACCGCGACGACAAGTCGTATCCCTACCTCGCGGTCACCCTCGACGAGGAGTTCCCGCGCCTGCAGGTGATGCGCGGCGCCAAGCGCAAGGGGGTGCGCTACTTCGGGCCCTACTCGCACGCCTGGGCCATCCGCGAGACGCTCGACCTGCTGCTGCGCGTCTTCCCCGCGCGTACCTGCTCGGCGGGGGTGTTCAAGCGGGCCGGCCAGGTCGGCCGCCCCTGCCTGCTGGGCTACATCGGCAAGTGCTCGGCGCCCTGCGTGGGCAGCGTCTCCGCCGAGCAGCACCGCGAGATCGTCGACGGCTTCTGCGACTTCATGGCCGGCCGCACCGACACCATGGTGCGCAAGCTGGAGCGCGAGATGGCCGAGGCCAGCGAGCAGTTGGAGTTCGAGCGGGCGGCCCGGCTGCGCGACGACATCGCCGCGCTGCGCCGGGCGATGGAGAAGCAGACGGTGGTGCTCGGCGACGGCACCGACGCCGACGTGGTGGCGTTCGCCGACGACCCGCTGGAGGCGGCCGTCCAGGTCTTCCACGTCCGCGACGGCCGGGTGCGCGGCCAGCGCGGCTGGGTGGTGGAGAAGACCGAGGACCTGACCACCGGCGACCTGGTGCACCACTTCTGCACCCAGGTCTACGGCGGCGAGCAGGGCGAGGCCGACGTGCCGCGCGAGCTGCTGGTGCCCGAGCTGCCCGCCGACGCCGACGCGCTGGCCGACTGGCTCGGCAGCCACCGGGGCAGCCGGGTGAGCCTGCGGGTGCCGCAGCGCGGCGACAAGCGGGCTCTGCTGGAGACGGTGGCGCGCAACGCCAAGGACGCGCTGGCCCGGCACAAGCTGCGCCGCGCCGGCGACCTGACCACCCGCGGCAAGGCGCTCGACGAGATCAGCGAGGCGCTCGGCATGCGGACCTCGCCGCTGCGGATCGAGTGCTTCGACATCTCGCAGATCCAGGGCACCGACGTGGTGGCCAGCATGGTCGTCTTCGAGGACGGGCTGCCGCGCAAGAGCGAGTACCGCCGGTTCATCATCCGGGGCGCCACCGACGACCTCTCCGCGATGTCCGAGGTGCTGCGCCGCCGCTTCGCCCGTTACCTGGACTCCCGTGCCGAGACCGGCGAGGCGGGCGTGGAGGCGGCCGACGACCCGGGCGCCCCCGCCGGCCAGACCGACGGCGACGAGCCCCGGGTGGGCGCGCTGGTCGACCCGACCACCGGCCGGCCGCGCAAGTTCGCGTACCCGCCGCAGCTGGTGGTGGTCGACGGCGGGGCGCCGCAGGTCGCGGCGGCCGCGCAGGCGCTCGCCGAGCTGGGCATCGACGACGTGGCGCTCTGCGGGCTGGCCAAGCGGCTGGAGGAGGTCTGGCTGCCCGACGACGAGTTCCCGGTCATCCTCCCGCGCACCTCCGAGGGGCTCTACCTGCTGCAACGGGTCCGCGACGAGGCGCACCGGTTCGCCATCACCTTCCACCGGCAGCGGCGCTCCAAGCGGATGACGGAGTCGGCGCTGGACAAGGTCCCCGGCCTGGGGGAGGTGCGGCGCAAGGCGCTGCTGCGGCACTTCGGCTCGCTCAAGCGGCTCTCGGCCGCCACGGTGGAGGAGATCACCGAGGTGCCCGGCGTGGGCCGGCGCACCGCCGAGGCGATCCTCGCGCGGTTGGCCGGCAACGACGGCGCGTCGGGGGAGCGCGGCAGAACCGCCGGGTCGGGGGAACACGACGCAGCCGCCGGGCCGGAGCAGCGCGGCGGCGCCGAGCCGGAGTCGCCGTAACCTCACGGCAGGGCAGATGCGTATCAGGAGGCGTTTTCCCGGGTGAGCGTCCGGAGGGCTCGGAATGCGGCGCCGGGCCGGTCGTTGAAGTCGTCGTCGGGCAGCCGCGCGAGCAGATCGAGCACGGCACTGATGTGGCGGCACCGCGCAGCCTGGTCGATCAGTTGTCTGGTCGGGTGACGACGCTGGCTTCGGGGGAGAGCCTGGAGCGTGGCGTAGGCCTCCGCGAGAGAGTTGATCTCCGCCTGGCCGAGCCGGGACGCCGGCTCGACCTGCTGGACGGTGCCTGGGTTGCCGCTGGCGGCGGCCAGGAGCCGTTCCACCCGCTTCGCGGCCGTGACCCGGAGGTTGTCGATCGGGATCGCCGCCACCAGTTCCAGGGCGCCGGTCGCCTCGCCACGACGGGCGCGCAGCAGTGCCGCGACCATGAGGTTCTCGCTGACGATGGTGTGCCACCCGGCGGCGAGGTGCCGTACCGATTCCAGGGCTACCCGGTACAGGTCCTCCAGGGTGGCGGTGTTCGGTGGTGGCCATGGTGTGGTGGCCGGTGCGGGCCGGCCGCGGAAGCGGTCGAGGTACGGTGCCAGCGGCGGACCGAGGCGGTCGGCGGCGGTGGCGGCGTCGGGGACGATGTCGAGGTCGCCCCAACGGGTCGGCCAGGCGTGCCGGCGGTCGATGGTCCAGGTGAGGGCCTTGTCGAGGGCGTCGCGCCGTGTCTCGGGGGCGATGACGAGTCCGGTTTCGAAGGCGACCGCCCAGGTGTCGGCGGTCAGGGCGAAGGTGGGGTCCAGACCGAGGTCGCGGCGGATGTCGTCGCCGGTGTCGACGCGGTCGAGCTCCAGCGGGCGGGGGCCGGGTGGTTGGCGCAGGAACGTGACGTCTCCGGGTATGTCGCCGGTTGCGGGCCGGATGAACCGTAGGGTCGTCCCGCCGGTGGCGATGATGACGTCGTCCGCGCCCCAGAGCACTCCGCTGGTGTCTTCGGCCGCGTCGACGACGTGCTGCCGTTCAGGCTCTCCGGCCAGCGACCAGATTTCGATGTGGCCGCCGGTGGTGAGGCATGCCGCGCGGTCGCCGTCGGGCGCCCACGCCCAGGCGGTGTGATCTTCTTCGGCGGTGTCGATGTGTGGGAGCGCCACGTCGAGGTCGTAGCGGTGTTCGCCGTTGTCGTAGATGGCGACGGCGGGTCGAGCGCCGGGTTCGTTGCCGGCGGGGATCACGACTGCCAGTCGGCTCAGGCCGTTGCGGTCCGCCCAGCGCAGTTCGCCGGCGCCGGGGCGCTGGGGCAGGTCGGCGACCGGTCGGCCGGTCGTCGTTTCGGCGATCACGAGTCGGCCCTGCGACCGGTAGGCCACCAGCCGCTGGTCGGGGCTCCACGACACCGCCGCTCCCGGCGTTGCGATGTCAACGAGCCAGCACACTTGCCGGCTGTCGACGTCGATCGCGTACACCTCGCCCGCTTCGGCGCGGGCGAAGATCCGCGTTCCGTCCCGCGACCACACGGACTGCTCGGGGTAGAGCCATCTGGGCTCGGATGCGTCCTCGGCCCAGTCGGGGAGCGTGTCGGCCAGCAACAGCACCGACGCCTGCTCGTCACCGCCGTCGTGCTCCCCGCCGTCGGGTATCTCGTCGTCGTAGACCCAGCCGTTCGTCAGGGAGACGAGGCAGCCCGACACCTGCCGGTCGAACCCGACGTGCACGTACGCACGGGTGCCGTCCGGGGCCAGGGCGAACCCGGGCGGCCGCCCGGACCCGTCGGTCACGGCCGCGGCCCCGATCGGCTCGACGCTCTCGCCGAACGGATCCCACGCCCCCACCACGTTGGTGTCGAAGGCCGCCGTGATGCGCCGGCCGTCGGCGGACCACTGCAACAGCCCCGGGTGGCCGGGCCAGCCGACACCACCACGGATGCCGTCGAGCACGTTGACGCAGCGGCCGGTGGGCACCTCCCAGATCTGCAACGCCGCGCCGCGCTCGTAGTCGTCACCGCAGTGACTGCCGACTGCCAGGTAACGACCGCACGGGCTCAACGCGAAGGCGTGAATCTCCCTGGGATGCACGTCGGGATGACGCAGGACCGCGCCGGCCGCCCTGACCCGCGCGGTCGCGAACCGATGCGCCTCGGTCACCCCGTACGCCTGCTCCAGCGCGACCAACGCGGCGCGCAACGGCGGCAGGTCACGCACCGGCGTGAACGCCGACCAGTCCGCCGCACGCAGCACCGTCAGGTACGCATCGGGATCCGCAGCTGACGGGCGAAGATCCACAAAGCTCGGTGCGCGGCGAGTGACGTCGCTCCGCGGAGCGCTGCCCGGCATATCCATGGAGAGGAACATAGGCGGCAGCACCGACAGACCGCGGGCGACCGGTGCCGGGTCGCTTCGACACGCTGGTGGGGCGTCGCGGATGACGCGCAGGCCGTGAGAGCAGCGGCCGGGTGTCCGTTTCCCGTCCTACCGGACGGCGTCGAGGTCGACGGGTGCGCCCGGGAGGGCGTCCGGGGCCGGCGGGCCGGTCATGAGCGCGTCGAACACGAGGTGCAGATACCGTGCGGGCTGCGCGGCGACGTGCCCCGGCAGGCGGTCGGGATGGCAGGCGAAGACGTTCAGCAGCAGGACGACGTCGCCGGTGCCGACGTCGTGGCGGACCAGCCCGTCCCGCTGCCCGCGACGGACGAGGTCGTCGAGCAGTTCGAGCCACTCCTGGCGGGCCCGGGCGAACGACGGCGAGGCATGGAAGCTCGCCGTCGACAGGTCGGCCAACGCGGCGGCGAGGGCGCCCCGGCCGGGGTCCGCACACCAGTGGACCAGTCCGCGCAGCGCCGTCCGGGCGTCCCGGCTGCTCTCACCGAGGCGGCGGGTGACGGCCACGAGGTCCGTCACGTATTCCTCGGCGACGGCGGCGATGAGCGCCTCGCGGGTCGGGAACCGGCGGTAGAGCGTGCCGATGCCGACGCCGGCCCGACGGGCGATCAGGTCCATCGGGGCGGCAAGTCCCTGCTCGGCCATCACCGTGCGGGCGGCGGCGAGGATCTTGCCGAGGTTCCGTGCGGCGTCCGCCCGCAACTGCTCCGGCCCCGCGTCACCGATCTTCAATGCCGACCCCTATCCGGAACGTCTTCTTCCGGTTAGGGTAACCCACATAACCGGAGGGACGCATTCCGCTTAGGAGGTGGGCATGATCGTGGTGACCGGGGCGGCCGGGCAGATCGGCCGCGCGTTGATCGGGCAACTCGACCGGCGGGGCGTACGCCGCCGCGCGGTGGTGCGCCAGCACCGGCAGGGCGCGGAGCTGGGCGGCAGCTACGTCGTCGGCGACTTCGACGACCCGGACTCGATCAGGAAGGCCCTCGAGCCGGGGGCGCGGCTACTGCTGAACAGCTCCCTCGGGCCGGACTTCGTCAGGCAACAGCGGAAGCTCGTCGACCTCGCCGCCGAGGCGGGCGTCGCCCACGTCGTGAAGGTGTCGGTGCGCGGCGCCACCCCCGGTGGATTGCTCGGCCTCGGTATGCACGGGGAGGTCGAGGCACACCTGAAGCGCTCCGGGCTGGCCTGGTCGATCCTCCAGCCGGTCGGCTTCATGCAGAACCTCTTCACGGAGGTCGCCTTCGACGGCGACGAACAGGGGCGGTTCCACGGCTCCTACGGCCCGGGCCGGGTGGGCTACATCGACGCCAGGGACGTCGCGGAGGTGGCCGCCGTCCTGTTGACCCGGCCCGTGGGCGAGAACGAAACGCTGGTGCTGACCGGGTCCGAGGCGCCGACGCACGAGGAGATTGGCGAGGTGCTGACCCCGACCCTGGGCCGGCCCGTGCGGTACGTCGACCTCACCGTGCCCGCCATGGCCGAGCGACTCCGGGCGGCCGGGATGCCGGCCGCCGCCGCCGACGACCTCGCCACCCTGATGCGCCTCGTCGGTGACGGCCGGTGGGCGAGCACGACCGGTGCCGTCCGCGAGCTGACCGGTCGGCCGCCTCGTACGCTCGCCGACTTCGTCACCGCGCACGCCGACCGGTTCCGCTGACGCACCTCGGGCCACCGGGCTGCCCGGTGGCCCGGGCCGGGGCCGGCGACGCCCGGCCGGCGTCGAGGGCGGGTCAGGCCGGGCCGGCCCCGTCGGCCAGGACAGTCAGGATCTGCTCGCCGTACTTGGCCAGCTTGTTCTCCCCGACGCCGCTGACCCGGGACAGCTCCGCCAGCGAGGCCGGCGCGTCGGTGGCGATCTGCCGCAGCGTCGCGTCGTGGAAGATCACGTACGCCGGGACACCCTGCTCCTTGGCGGTGGCCGCCCGCCAGGACCGCAGCCGCTCGAAGACCGCTGTCGCCGCCGGGGACAGCTCGGCGACGACGGTGGCCGACCCGCGCGGCTTGGCGGCCCGGGACGGGGCGACCTTCTCCGGCTCGCGGCGCATCATCACCGTCCGGCGGCGGCCGAGCACCTCGGCGCTGGCGTCGGTGAGCACCAGCGTGCCGTAGTCGCCCTCGACCGCGAGCAGGCCCTCGGCCAGCAGCTGGCGGACCACCCCGCGCCACTCGGCCTCGCGCAGCTCACCGCCGATGCCGAACACGGTCAGCGAGTCGTGGCCGTACTGGGTGACCTTGTCGGTGGCCCGGCCGAGCAGGATGTCGATGCAGTGCCCGGCGCCGAAGCGCTGGTTGCGCTCCCGGTCGAGCCGGAACACCGTGGAGAGCAGCTTCTGCGCGGCGACCGTGCCGTCCCAGGACTCCGGCGGGTTCAGGCAGGTGTCGCAGTTGCCGCACTCGGTCGTCCGCCGCTCGCCGAAGTAGTCGAGCAGCTGGGCGCGGCGGCAGCGGACCGTCTCGCAGAGCGCCAGCATCGCGTCGAGGTGCGCGGCCAGGTTCCGGCGGTGGGCCAGGTCGCCGTCCGACGTCTCGATCATCTTGCGCTGCTGCACCACGTCCTGCAGCCCGTACGCGAGCCAGGCGGTTGACGGCAGGCCGTCCCGGCCGGCGCGGCCGGTCTCCTGGTAGTAGCCCTCGACCGACTTCGGCAGGTCCAGGTGCGCGACGAACCGCACGTCCGGCTTGTCGATGCCCATGCCGAAGGCGATCGTCGCCACCATGACCAGCCCGTCCTCGCGCAGGAACCGCTGCTGGTTGCGGGCGCGGGTGGCCGCGTCCAGGCCGGCGTGGTAGGGCAGCGCCGGGATGCCGTTGGCGGTGAGGAACTCGGCGGTCTTGTCCACCGAGGCCCGGGACAGGCAGTAGACGATGCCGGCGTCGCCGGGGTGCTCGTCGCGCAGCAGGGCGAGCAACTGCTTGCGCGGCTCCCGCTTGGGCACGATCCGGTACTGGATGTTGGGCCGGTCGAAGCTGGCCACGAAGTGCCGGGCGTCGGTGAGCTTGAGCCGGGTGGCGATCTCGGCGCGGGTGGCGCTGGTCGCGGTGGCGGTCAGCGCGATGCGGGGCACGTCGGGCCAGCGTTCGTGCAGCATCGACAGGGCCAGGTAGTCGGGGCGGAAGTCGTGCCCCCACTGCGACACGCAGTGCGCCTCGTCGATGGCGAACAGGGCGATCTCGCCCCGGTCGAGCAGGGCCTGGGCGGAGCGGGTGCCCAGCGCCTCGGGGGCGAGGTAGAGCAGGTCGATCTCGCCGGCGACGAACGCCGCCTCGACCCGCCGGCGGGCGTCGGGATCCTGGGTCGAGTTGAGGAACCCGGCGCGTACGCCGACCGCGGTCAGCGCGTCGACCTGGTCCTGCATCAACGCGATCAGTGGCGAGATCACCACCGCCACGCCGGGGCGGACCAGTGCCGGGATCTGGTAGCACAGTGACTTGCCGCCCCCGGTGGGCATCAGCACCAGCGCGTCGCCCCCGGCCACCACGTGCTCGATCACCTCCTGCTGGAAGCCGCGGAAGGCGTCGTAGCCGAACACCCGGCGCAGCACCTCGACCGGGTCGGCGGTGCGCAGGTCGGTGGGGGAAGCCATCCGCGGATTCTACGAGCGGCCGCCGACAGCCGGCCGGCCCCGCGCCGCCGGGCGCGCCGGGAGCGGACCGGACAGGGGGACACCCCGGGGGGACGGGCGCGGGCGCACAGCCGGCCGGCCCCGCGCCGCCGGGCGCGCCGGGAGCGGACCCGGACAGCGGGGGACACCCCGGGACGGGCGTCCGCCGGGCCGGTCGACCGGGCGGGATAGAGTCGCTGTTTGACCACATCGCGGCCGGGACCAGCCGGCCGCGGCGCCACGGCTTGGGGGTAGGGGTGAGCGAGGCGCGCACGGCCGAGGAGCGGGACGGCATCCCGGCGGGGATCGCCGGGCAGCCCGCTCCGGCGGAGTCGGACACCACACTGGTGGTGGTCACCGGGCTCTCCGGGGGCGGCCGCAGCACGGTGGCCCGGGCGCTGGAGAACGTCGGCTACTACGTGGTGGACAACCTCCCGCAGGCGCTGATGCTCGACATGGCCGAGCTGGCGTTCAAGGCCGGCGGGGCGGCCCGGCGGACCGCCATGGTGCTCGACGTCCGCTCGCGCGCCTTCTCCACCGACCTGGCCGGGGCGATCCGGGAGCTGAAGGAGCGCGGCTTCTCGCCCCGGGTGGTCTTCGTCGACGCCGACGACGAGGTGCTGATCCGCCGGTTCGAGAGCGTCCGCCGCTCGCACCCGTTGCAGGGCGACGGGCGGTTGGCCGACGGCATCGCCGTCGAGCGCGGCCTGCTGGAGGAGGCCCGGGACCAGGCCGACGTGATCATCGACACCAGCCACCTGAACGTCAACCAGCTGCGCCGCCGGATCGAGGAGCTGTTCGGCGGCGAGGACGCCCGCCGGCTGCGGGTCACCGTGCTCTCCTTCGGCTTCAAGTACGGCCTGCCGCCGGACGCCGACTTCGTGCTGGACGCCCGGTTCCTGCCCAACCCGTACTGGGTGCCGGAACTGCGTGAGCACACCGGGCGGGAGGAGGCGGTCAGCTCGTACGTGCTCGGCCAGGAGGGCGCGGACGCCTTCGTGGCCTCGTACGCCGACCTGGTCAACGCCACCACCACCGGCTTCGAGCGGGAGGGCAAGCGCTACCTGACCGTGGCCGTGGGCTGCACCGGCGGCAAGCACCGCAGCGTGGCGATCGCCGAGGAGCTGGCCGCCCGGCTGCGCCAGTCCGGCCTCGCCGCCAACGCGCAGCACCGGGACCTGGGGCGGGAATGACGACGGCGAAGGTGGTGGCCTTCGGCGGCGGGCACGGCCTGTCCGCGTCCCTGCGCGCGCTGCGCCGCTGCGCCCCCGAACTCGACCTGGACATCACCGCGGTGGTCACCGTCGGCGACGACGGCGGCTCCAGCGGCCGGCTGCGCGCCGAACGGGGCGGCCTGCCGCCGGGCGACCTGCGTCAGGCGCTGGTCGCGCTGGCCGGCGACCACCCCGCGACGCGGCGCAGCGCCGGGCTGTTCCAGCACCGCTTCGCCGAGGTGCCGGCGAGCCCGGACGGCGACGCGCTGGCCGGGCACGCGGTGGGCAACCTGGTCCTGCACGGGCTGATGGAGCTGCTCGGCGACCCGGTGGCCGCCCTGGAGCACGCCGGCGCGATGCTCGGGGCGGTGGGCCGGGTGCTGCCGATGTCCTGCGAGCCGGTCGGCATCGAGGCGCGGGTCCGCGGCGTCGATCCGGAGCACCCGGACGAGGTGCGGACCGTCACCGGTCAGCACCAGGTAGCGGTGACCGCCGGCCGGGTGGAGTCGCTGCGGCTCACCCCGGCCGCGCCGCGGGCCTGCCCGCAGGCGCTCACCGCGATCGGCGCGGCGGACTGGCTGATCTTCGGGCCGGGCAGCTGGTACACCAGCGTGCTGCCGCACCTGCTGGTGCCGGAGCTGGCCGGGGCGATCGTCAGCAGCCCGGCCCGCCGGCTGGTCACCCTGAACCTGGCGGCCGAGAAGGAGACCCTCGGGTTGTCGGTGGCCGACCATCTCGCCGCGTTGCGCTGGTACCTGCCGGAACTCAAGGTCGACTTCGTGCTGGCGGATTCCAAGGCGGTGGGTGACCCCGAACCGGTCGAACGTGCGGCAGAATCGCTGGGTGCCCGACTGGTCCTCGCCCCCGTCGCGGTCACCGACGGCACTCCCCGTCATGATCCGGCCGCCCTGGGCGCCGCACTGGTGCCCGTCCTGGGCGCCGATCGTTAGACACGTACGTAATCTCCGGCGACACGCCGGAACCGGTCCGTGAGGGGACGCACAATGGCGATGACGGCTGCGGTCAAGGACGAGCTGAGTCGGGTCGACGTGCCCAAGCCCTGCTGCCGGCGGGCGGAGATGGCGGCGCTGCTCCGCTTCGCCGGTGGGCTGCACATCGTCTCCGGCCGCGTGGTCGTGGAGGCGGAACTCGACACCGGTGCGGTGGCCCGCCGGCTGCGGCGGGAGATCGCGGAGGTCTACGGCTACCCCAGCGAGATCCACGTGCTCGCCTCGGGCGGGCTGCGCAAGGGCAGCCACTTCATCGTCCGGGTGGTCAAGGACGGCGAGGCGCTGGCCCGGCAGACCGGCCTGCTCGACGTGCGCGGCCGGCCGGTACGCGGGCTGCCACCGCACGTGGTCGCGGCGAACGTGTGCTGCGCGGTCTCGGCCTGGCGCGGTGCGTTCATGGCGCACGGCTCGCTGACCGAGCCGGGCCGTTCCAGCGCGCTGGAGATCACCTGCCCCGGGCCGGAGTCGGCGCTCGCCCTGGTCGGCGCGGCCCGGCGGATCGGCATCACCGCCAAGAACCGCGAGGTGCGCGGGGTGGACCGGGTGGTGGTCAAGGACGGCGACGCGATCGCCGCGCTGCTCACCCGGATCGGCGCGCACTCCAGCGTGCTGGCCTGGGAGGAGCGGCGGGTCCGCCGCGAGGTGCGGGCCACCGCGAACCGGCTGGCCAACTTCGACGACGCCAACCTGCGCCGCTCGGCGCGGGCGGCGGTCGCCGCCGCCGCCCGGGTGACCCGGGCCCTGGAGATCCTCGCCGACGACGCGCCGAACCACCTCACCTCGGCCGGCCGGCTGCGGCTGGAGCACCGGCAGGCCTCGCTGGAGGAGCTGGGTGCGCTGGCCGACCCGCCGCTGACCAAGGACGCCATCGCCGGGCGGATCCGCCGGCTGCTGGCGCTGGCCGACAAGCGGGCCCGGGACCTGGGCATCCCGGATACCGAAGCGGCCGTCACGCCCGACATGCTCGTGGTCTGATAGGACGGTGAGGCGTCGCGGTCGCGTGCGGGATCACCACCCGACGCAGCGCGCCGCCGTGTGCTCGGATAAGGTCGCTGCGTACGGCAAGGGGGCCGGCACCGGTTCTCCTCGCCGTGCTCACCGCCTCGGGCGGTCAGGTCTCCAACGACCGCGGCGGGGTGGCCGAGATGAACCGTCAACGGCCGGCTCCAACGGTCGGCGCACACCACTTCGCCGGCGGTGATCCCACGCCGGCGGACAGAACGCGAGGAGATGGGACCTGTGACCATCCGGGTTGGCATCAACGGCTTCGGCCGGATCGGCCGCAACTTCTTCCGGGCAGTGCTGGCGTCCGGCGCTGACGTCGAGGTCGTGGCGGTCAACGACCTGACCGACAACGGGACGCTCGCCCACCTTGTCAAGTACGACAGCATCCTGGGTCGCCTCCCGCAGGAGGTCAAGGCCACCGCCGACGAGATCACCGTGGGCGGCAAGACCATCAAGGCGTACGCCGAGAAGGACCCGGCGAAGCTGCCGTGGGGCGAGGTCGGCGCGGACGTCGTCATCGAGTCCACCGGCTTCTTCACCGACGCCACCAAGGCGAAGGCGCACATCGACGGCGGGGCCAAGAAGGTCATCATCTCCGCGCCGGCGAAGAACGAGGACGTCACCGTGGTGATGGGCGTCAACCAGGACCAGTACGACCCGGCCAAGCACACCATCATCTCGAACGCCTCCTGCACCACCAACTGCCTCGCCCCGATGGCGAAGGTCCTGCAGGACACGTTCGGCATCCAGCACGGCCTGATGACCACCATCCACGCGTACACCCAGGACCAGAACCTGCAGGACGCCCCGCACAAGGACCTGCGCCGGGCCCGGGCCGCCGCGCTGAACATCGTGCCGACCTCGACCGGCGCGGCGAAGGCGATCGGGCTGGTGCTGCCGGAGCTGAAGGGCAAGCTGGACGGCTACGCGCTGCGGGTGCCGATCCCCACCGGGTCGACCACCGACCTGACCGTGAACCTCAACCGGGAGACCACGGTCGACGAGGTCAACGCCGCGATGAAGGCGGCCGCCGACGGCCCGCTCAAGGGCATCCTGGTCTACAACGAGGACCCGATCGTCTCCTCCGACATCGTGACCGACCCGGCGTCGTGCATCTTCGACGCGCCGCTGACCAAGGTGGTCGGCAACCAGGTCAAGGTCGTCGGCTGGTACGACAACGAGTGGGGCTACTCGAACCGCCTGGTGGACCTGGTCAAGCTGGTGGGTCAGTCGCTGTGAGCATCCGGACCCTCGACGACCTGCTCGCCGAGGGGGTGTCGGGTCGGCGCGTGCTGGTGCGCGCCGACCTGAACGTCCCGCTCGACAAGCAGTCCGGCGACATCACCGACGACGGCCGGATCCGCGCGGTGCTGCCCACCCTGAGCGCGCTCACCGGGGCCGGCGCGAAGGTGGTCGTCTGCTCGCACCTGGGTCGTCCCAAGGGCTCGCCCGACCCGCAGTTCAGCCTCCGGCCGGTGGCCGGGCGCCTCGGTGAGCTGCTCGGCGCCCCGGTGCACTTCGCCACCGACACGGTCGGCGAGTCCGCCCGCGCCACGGTGGACGCGCTCGCCGACGGCGAGGTCGCGCTGCTGGAGAACCTGCGCTTCAACGCCGGCGAGACCAGCAAGGACGAGGCCGAGCGGGGCGCCTTCGCCGACCAGCTCGCCGCCTTCGGCGACGCCTACGTCGACGACGCCTTCGGCGCGGTGCACCGCAAGCACGCCAGCGTCTACGACGTGCCGGCCCGGCTGCCGCACGTCGCCGGCCGGCTGGTGCTGCGCGAGGTGGAGGTACTCTCCACGCTCACCGGCGACCCGGCCCGCCCGTACGTGGTGGTGCTCGGCGGCTCGAAGGTCTCCGACAAGCTCGCCGTGATCGAGGCGCTGCTGCCCACTGTCGACCGGCTGCTCATCGGCGGCGGCATGTGCTTCACCTTCCTCAAGGCCCAGGGTCACGAGGTGGGCAGCTCGCTGCTCGAGGAGGACATGGTCGAGACCTGCGGCAACCTGATCGAGCGCTCGGGCGGCAAGATCCTGCTCCCGGTCGACGTGGTGGCCGCTGACGCCTTCGCCCCGGACGCCGCGCACGACACCGTGCCGGCCACCGGGATCCCGAGCAAGCGGGTCGGGCTGGACATCGGCCCGGAGACGGTGGCCGGGTTCGCCGCCGCGCTCAAGGGCGCGAAGACGATCTTCTGGAACGGCCCGATGGGCGTGTTCGAGATGCCGGCCTTCGCCAACGGCACCCGCGGGATCGCCGAGGCGATCGCCAAGTCCGACGCGTTCACCGTGGTCGGTGGCGGTGACTCCGCGGCGGCGGTCCGTGCACTAGGCCTGGACGAGTCCGCTTTCAATCACATATCCACCGGCGGCGGCGCCTCCCTGGAATACCTCGAGGGCAAGACCCTCCCCGGCATCGCGGCCCTGGAGAACTGATGGCGAGCGCCACCCGCCGGCCGCTGATGGCCGGCAACTGGAAGATGAACCTGAACCACCTCGAGGCGAACCTGCTGGTGCAGAAGCTGGCGGCCAGCCTCAGCGAGAAGCAGCTCAGCGAGGTCGAGACGGTGGTGCTGCCGCCGTTCACCGACCTGCGCACGGTGCAGACCGCCGTGGACGGCGACAAGCTGCTGATCGGCTACGGCGCGCAGGACCTCTCGCCGTATGCCGCCGGGGCCTACACCGGGGACATCGCCGGCCCGATGCTGGCGAAGCTGGGCTGCACCTACGTGGTGGTCGGGCACTCCGAGCGGCGGGCCTACCACCACGAGGACGACGCGATCGTCAACGCCAAGGTGCAGGCCGCGCTGAGCCACGGGCTGACCCCGATCCTCTGCGTGGGGGAGGGGCTGGAGGTCCGCGAGCGGGGCGAGCACGTGCCGCACTGCTGCGACCAGCTCGACGCCGCGCTGCACGGGCTGACCCCGGAGCAGGTCACCCGGGTGGTGGTCGCGTACGAGCCGGTCTGGGCGATCGGCACCGGCAAGACGGCCACCCCGGAGGACGCCCAGGAGGTGTGCGGCGCGGTCCGTACCCGGCTGGTGGAGACCTTCGGTCAGGACACCGCGGACCAGGTCCGGATCCTCTACGGCGGCTCGGTCAAGGCGTCCAACGTCGCGGCGATCATGGCCCAGCCGGACGTGGACGGGGCCCTGGTCGGCGGGGCGAGCCTCGATGCCGAGGAATTCGCGCAGATCTGCCGGTTCCCGGAGCACATCGCCCGCTGATCGCTCGCTATCCTTGACTCCGCCCGTCCGCCGGTCGGTGCCGCGTGCCCGACCTGCCGGGCGAGGATCGCTACGAGAGGACTGACCCCAGCCATGCCGATCTGGTTCGCATACACGTTGATCGTGTTGCTGATCATCACGAGCGTCCTGCTCACCCTGCTGATCCTGCTCCACCGAGGTAAGGGTGGCGGGCTGTCGAGCATGTTCGGCGGCGGCGTCAGCTCCAGCCTGGCGGGGTCGTCGGTGGCCGAGAAGAACCTGGACCGTTACACCGTTCTGGTGGGCATCGTCTGGTTCGCCTGCATCGTGGGGCTCGGCCTCTGGCTCCGGCTGCAACTCGACGGCGCCGCCTGAGCAGCCCGTCAAGTCGTACAATCTGCGCGCGGTCCGTCCCCCGACGGGCCGCGCGCAGTTCGTTTCACCCCGCTGCACCGCGTCGCCCGCCGCCCTCCCGAGCGGCGGTCCCCTCCGACGACAGGAGCGAGCAGCCGTGCCGAACGGCCACGTCATCCGGGGCTCGCGGGTCGGGTCCGCACCCGTCCGCCCCGCCGAACGCTACGAGCCGGCTCCCTGCCGGCCGGTCGCCTACTGGTGCCGCAACGGGCACCAGACACAGATCAGGATCGCCGCCGAGGCGGAGGCGCCGCCGGTCTGGGACTGCCCGCGCTGCGGCCACCCGGCCGGCCAGGACGCGCAGAACCCGCCCGGCCGGGCGCGGTCCGAGCCGTACAAGAGCCACCTGGCGTACGTGAAGGAGCGGCGCACCGACGCCGAGGGCGAGGCCATCCTGGCCGAGGCGCTCGCCGCGCTGCGCCGCCGCCGCGGCGCCGGCTGACCCGGGCCCGCCACCCTGTCCGAGCCGTCTGTCCGGGCCGCGACGGCCCGGCGGGGTCGCCGCTTGGCTCAGCGCAGGCTGCGCAGCCGGGCCGGCACGTCGGCCGCCGCGGCCCGGTCGAGCAGCCAGAGGGTACGGCCGGTGCCCTGCACCCCGGCCGCCGGCACCTGCACCGGCCCCGCGCCGGCCAGCGCCATGCCGACCGCGTGGGCCTTGTCCGCCCCGCTGGCGATCAGCCAGACCTCCTCGGCGGTGTTGATCGCCGGCAGGGTGAGCGTGGTGCGCACCGGCGGCGGCTTCGGGCTGCCCCGGACCGCGCTCACCGGCCGGCTCTCGTAGTGCACCGGGTGCTCCGGGAAGACGGAGGCGACGTGCCCGTCCTCGCCGACGCCGAGCAGCAGCACGTCGAAGTGGGGGAGCAGGGCGGTGCCCGGCCGGGCCGCGGCGGCCAGCTCGGCGGCGTACCGGGCGGCGGCCTCCTCCGGGTCGGCGCCGGCGTCCGAGGCCGGCATCGGGTGGACCCGGGCCGGGTCCAGCGGCACGGCGTCCAGCAGCGCCGCCCGGGCCTGGGTCTCGTTGCGCTCCGGGTCGCCGGCCGGCAGGAACCGCTCGTCGCCCCACCAGACGTCCACCCGGGACCAGTCCACCGCGTCCCGGGCCGGCAGCGCCGCCACCGCCCGGTAGACCGCCGCGGCGATCCGCCCCCCGGTCAGCACCATCGCCGCCTGCCCCCGCGCGGCCTGCGCGTCGAGCAGCCGGACCACCAGCCGGGCCGCCACGGTCTGCGCCAGCAGGTCGGCGTCGGCGTGGACGGCGACACTCGCCTCACTCATTCGTGTGCCTTCGTTTCCCGACCGCTCGGCGGTCGCTGTCCATGATCCCCGCCCCCGGGGCCGGGCCCGGCCGTCGGGGCGCTCAGTGCTCGGCGCTCGTGCCGGCGTGCGCGGTGACCCCCGCCTCGGCGCGCTGCGCGGTGGCCGGATCCTTCCAGACGTGCACCCGCTGGCCCGGGCGCTGCTCCAGGCCGGTCAGCCCGGCGGCGGCGCCGAGCGCCTCCGCGTACACCTGGTCGGCGTCGAGCCGGCGCAGCTCCTCGGCCAGCTCGTCGCCGAGCGGGCGGCGCACCAGCGGCAGCTGACGGTCCTCCTGGCCGGTCCGGCGGAACGTGGCCACGCTGTCGTCCCGGGTCAGCGTCAGCTCGTCGCCGTTGGCGCAGCGCAGCTGCACCTCACGCATCCGGGGGAACTGGTCGGTGGTCTCCCAACGCGGGGTGATGCCCAGCCGGCTGCCCAGCCAGCCGATCATCAACGCGGCCGTCGGGTCGCTGCCCGGCGCGACCACTGTCGCCTCGGTGACCCGCGCCTGGGTGGTGTCGAACGCCCCGGCCACCAGCGTGCGCCACGGCGTGATCCGGGTCCAGGCCAGGTCGGTGTCGCCCGGCGCGTAGTCCCGGGCGCGCTGCCGCAGCGCCTCGATCGGGTCCGCGGCCTGCGCGGTGTCGGTGATCCGCCGGTCGGCCACCACGCCGAGGAAGTCGGTCGCGATCTCCTCCGGCGGTTCGCCGTGCCACCAGGTCACCACCGGCACGTCCGGCACCAGCAGCGGCATCACCACCGACTCGGCGTGCAGCGCGAGCCGGCCGTACATCCGGGTGACCACCGCCTCGCCCGGGCCGAGCCGGCCGCCGACGACGATCTCCGCGTCCAGCCGGTTGCGGTCCCGCTCGACGTCCGAGCGGACCACCACCACCAGCCGGCACGGGTGGGCGGCGGACGCTATGGTCGCCGCCGCCTCCGCCTCGCGGACCCGCTTCTCGTCCACCACCACGATCAGCGTGAGGGCCATCCCGCTGGCCACCCCGCCGGCGCTGCGACGCTCGGCGGCCAGCGCCTTGACCACCTCGTTGCCGGTGGTGTCCCACAGGCCGATCACTGGAGCCTCCCGGTCCGTCCGTGCCCGATGATTCGCTCGCTCCGCGCGGTCATGCCCGCCGCCAGGCGCGGCCCTCGCGGGCCAGCATCTCGTCGGCGGCCCGCGGACCCCACTCGCCGGCCCGGTACGGCTCCGGCTTGGTGCCCGCCCAGGCGTGCTCCAGCGGGTCCACCACCTGCCAGCTCTGCTCGACCTCGGCGGCGTCCGGGAAGAGGGTGCGGTCGCCGATCAGCACGTCCAGCACCAGCCGCTCGTACGCCTCCGGGCTGGACTCGGTGAACGCCTCGCCGTACTGGAAGTCCATCGCGATGTCGCGGACCTCCATCGTGGTGCCCGGCACCTTGGCGCCGAACTTCAGCACCACTCCCTCGTCCGGCTGCACCCGGATGACCAGCTGGTTGTTGCCCAGCGACTCCATGTCGGCCGGGTTGAACGGCAGGTGCGGCGCCCGCTTGAACATGATGGCCACCTCGGTGACCCGCCGCGGCAGCCGCTTGCCGGCCCGGATGTAGAACGGCACCTCGGCCCAGCGCCGGTTCTGGATGCCCAGCCGCACCGCCACGTACGTCTCCGTGGTGGAGTCCGGGGGGACCCCCTCCTCGTCCAGGTAGCCCACCGCCCGCTGGCCGCCCACCCAGCCGGGCAGGTACTGGCCGCGCACGGTGCCCTGGGAGACGTCCTTGGGCAGCGTGATCGCCTTGAGCACCTTGAGCTTCTCGGTGCGGATCTCGTCGGCGTCGAAGCTGGTCGGCTCCTCCATCGCCACCAGCGCGAGCAGCTGGAGCAGGTGGTTCTGGAGCACGTCCCGGGCGGTGCCGACCGAGTCGTAGAACGCGGCCCGGGTGCCGATGCCGACGTCCTCGGCCATGGTGATCTGCACCGAGTCGACGTACTTGGAGTTCCACAGCGGCTCGAACAGGTTGTTGGCGAACCGCAGGGCGAGGATGTTCTGGACCGTCTCCTTGCCCAGGTAGTGGTCGATCCGGAAGACGTCCCGGCGGGTGAAGACGTCGTCGACCAGGTCGTTGAGCGCCTTCGCCGAGGGCAGGTCGTGGCCGAACGGCTTCTCCACCACCACCCGGCGCCAGCCGCCCGACTTCTCGTTGTCGGCCAGCCCGGTACGGGCCAGCTGCTTGAGCACCACCGGGAACGCGGCCGGCGGGATGGAGAAGTAGAAGGCCGCGTTGCCGGGAATGCCGTGCGACTGGCGCAGCTCGTCCAGGCAGCGGGCCAGGTGGTCGAAGGCGGCGTCGTCGTCGAACGAGCCGCCGACGAACTTGATGTTGCCGGCCAGCCGCGCCCAGACCTCCTCCCGCCACGGGGTGCGGGCGTGCTTCTTCGCCGCCTCACAGGCCAGCGTCTCGAAGTCGCCGTCGCCCCAGTCCCGGCGGGCGAACCCGAGCACCACGAAACCCGGCGGCAGCAGGCCGCGGTTGGCCAGGTCGTACACCGCCGGGAGCAACTTCTTCCGCGCCAGGTCACCGGTGACCCCGAAGATCACCAGAGCGCACGGCTCCGGGATCCTCGGCAGCCGCCGGTCCTGCGGGTCGCGCAGCGGGTTCACGCCGCCTCCTCGCTCCGCGTGGTCCACGTCGTTCATCGTCACGCCCGCAGCGCCCCCGTCGCATCGAGCAGCTGGGCCAGCCCCGCCGACCGGTCGGTCAGGTGCAGCCGCAGCACCGGGCGCTGCCGCCCGGCCAGCGCCTGCCGGTCGCCGGCGGCCTGCGCCGCCTGCAACTCGCCGAAGGTGTACGGCTTGCCCGGCACCGGCAGGTCCTCGGTGACCGCGCCGGTCAGCTGGAGGTAGCTGCCGACCTGCGGGCCGCCCTTGTGGTACTGGCCGGTGGAGTGCAGGAACCGGGGACCCCAGCCGAAGGTGACCGGGCGTCCGCTGGCGCCGGCGAGCAGCGGCCGCAGCCGGGCCGCGTCGGCGTCGGCGAACCGGTCGAGGTACGCCATCACCGCCAGGTAGCCGTCGTCGCCCAGCCCGTCGACCAGCCAGCGCAGCACCCCGGCCAGGTCTCCCGGGGCGCCCGCCGGGGCGTACACCTCGATCGCGCCCTCGGTGAACGACGGCGTCTCCGCCGGCGGGCCCGAGGCCAGGATCGCGTTGGTGTTCTCCTTGCTCTCGGTGACGTTCGGCTGGTTGAACGGGTCGATGCCGAGCACCACGCCGGCGACCGCGGTGGCGTACTCCCAGGTCAGGAACTGGGCGCCGAGGGGGCCGTTGACCGCGATGTCCGGGGTGGCGCCGCCGCCCGGCTGGTCGCCGGGGGCGAGCGCGCCGCCGTAGCTGACGGTGAGCACGTCGGGCCCGGTGGCGCCGGGGCTCCGCGGCGACTCGACCACCACCGGCAGGATGCCGACCCCGGCCTTGCCGGTGGACTCGGCGATGAGCTGCTCGGCCCAGTCGCCCAGGCCGTCGATGCCGGTGCCGTCGGCGATCAGCGCGACCTTGTCCCGGCCGGTGGTGGCCGCCGCGCCCAGCGCGGCGCCGAGCGCCAGGCCGGGGTTGTCGGTGTCCCGGCCGAGCGCCTCGGACAGCGCCTCCGCCTGGTCCAGCAGCTCGGCCACCTCGACCCCGGCCAGCGCCGACGGGACCAGCCCGAAGGCGGTCAGCGCCGAGTAGCGGCCGCCCACGTCCGGGTCGGCCAGCACGGTCATCGCGCCCATCTCGACGGCGGTCTGCTCCAGCGGCGAGCCCGGGTCGGTGACGATGACGAAGTGCCGGCCGGCCTCCGCCTCGGTCATCCCGGCGTCGAGGAACGCCTGCCAGTACGCCCGGCGGTGGCTGTCGGTCTCCACCGTCGAACCCGACTTGCTGGCCACCACCACGACGGTGCGCTCCAGCCGGTCGGCCAGCGCGGCGCGCACCTGACCCGGGTCGGTGGTGTCCAGCACGGTCAGCTGCTTGCCGAGGGTGCGCGCGATGACCTCGGGGGCCAGCGAGGAGCCGCCCATCCCGGCGAGCACCACGTGGTCCAGGTCGGCCAGCTCCGCCTTCAGCGCGGCGAGCTGGGGGAGCAGCTCCCGGCTGCGGCGGTGGGTGTCCACCCAGCCGAGGCGGATCTTCGCCTCGGCCTCGGCGTCCGGGCCCCACAGGGTGGCGTCCTTCGCGGCCAGCCGGCCCGGTACGCCGCCCGCGACCAGCGCCTGCCGGGTGGAGGCGGGAGCCGACCGGTCGACCGCGTCCGCCCCGTGCACGGCGACCCCGGCGGCCGCCTCCACCGGCCCGGCCAGCAGGTCGCTCATGCCGCCGCCTCGCTTCGCTCGGCGGCGGCGTGCGGCACCGAACTGATGGTCCGCTCGCTCACGCGTTGCCCCCCGCCTGCTGCGCGGCCCGGGCGTTGTCCTTGGCGGCCCGGCCGGGGTGGCCGGTGCCCTGCCCGGCGGCGGCCAGCGACTTGCGCACGCCGTCGATCAGCTCCTGCCAGCTGGCCTCGAACTTCTCCACGCCCTCGCGTTCCAGCACGGCGATCACGTCGGACATGTCGACGCCCACCGACTCGAGGTCGGCGAAGACCTTCCGGGCGTCGTCGTACGCCCCGGTGACGGTGTCGGCCTGGGTCTCGCCGTGGTCGGCGTAGGCGTGGATCACCGGCTCGGGCATGGTGTTGACGGTGCCCGGGGCGATCAGCTCCTCGACGTAGATGACGTCCCGGTAGTCCGGGTTCTTGGTCGAGGTGGAGGCCCACAGCGGCCGCTGCGGGTGGGCGCCGGCGTCGGCCAGCGCCTGCCAGCGGTCGGAGGAGAAGACCTCGGCGTACCGCTCGTACGCCAGCCGGGCGTTGGCGACGGCGGCCTTGCCGCGCAGCGCCTTGGCCTGCTCGGAGCCGATCTTCTCCAGCCGCTTGTCGACCTCGGTGTCGACCCGGGAGACGAAGAAGGACGCCACCGACCCGATCTTGGACAGGTCGTGGCCGTTCGCCTTCGCCTGCTCCAGACCGGCCAGGAACGCCTCCATCACCTGGGAGTAGCGGTCCAGCCCGAAGATCAGCGTGACGTTGACGCTGATCCCCTGGGCCAGGGTGGCGGTGATCGCCGGCAGGCCGGCCTCGGTGGCCGGGATCTTGATGAAGAGGTTGGGCCGGTCGATCAGCCACCACAGCGCACCGGCCTCGGCGACGGTCTTCTCGGTCTCGTGCGCCAGCCGGGGGTCCACCTCGATGGAGACCCGGCCGTCCACCCCGCCGCTCGCGTCGTACGCCGGCCGCATCACGTCGCAGGCCCACCGCACGTCGTACGTGGTGAGCATGCGGACGGCCTCCTCGACGTCCACCCCACGGATGGCGAGGTCCTTGAGCTGCCAGTTGTACTCGTCCGCGTCGCTCAGCGCCTTGGCGAAGATGGTCGGGTTGGTGGTCACCCCGACCAGGTGCTGCTCCCGCCGGAGCTGGTCCAGCCCGCCGGAGCTCAGTCGCGTCCGGGAAAGATCGTCGAGCCAGATCGCCACGCCCGCGGCGCTGAGCTCGCCCAGTCTGTCCGTCATGCCGTCCACGCTCCCTCAGTTGCCGGTGGTGAAACCGGTGATGTCGCCCACCCGGGTCAGGGCCGCGTGCGCGGCGGCCACGATCCGGTCAGGGGTGAACCCGAACTGCTCGAAGAGCACGGAGTGCGGGGCGCTCGCCCCGTAGTGCTCCAGGCTGACGCTCTCGCCGCAGTCGCCGACGATCGCGCGCCAGGACATGGCGATGCCCGCCTCCACGCTCACCCGTGCCTTTACCCCGCGCGGCAGCACCGACTCCCGGTAGGCCTCGTCCTGCTCGGCGAACCACTCCTGGCAGGGCATCGAGACGACCCGGGTGGGCGTGCCGTCCGCCTCCAGCCGCTCCCGCGCGGTCAGGCAGAGCTGCACCTCGGAGCCGGTGCCGATGAGGATCACCTGCGGCTTGCCGGTGGACGCCTCGGCCAGCACGTAGCCGCCCTTGGCCACGCCCTCCGCGCCGGCCAGCGTCGACCGGTCGAAGGTCGGCAGCGCCTGGCGGCTGAGCGCCAGCGCGGTCGGCCGGTCGGTGTGCTCCAACGCCTGCCGCCAGGCCCAGGCCGTCTCGTTCGCGTCGGCCGGGCGGACCACGTCCAGGCCCGGGATGGCCCGCAGCGCGGTCAGGTGCTCCACCGGCTGGTGGGTGGGGCCGTCCTCGCCGAGGCCGATCGAGTCGTGCGTCCAGACGTAGACCACCGGCAGCTTCATCAGCGCGGCGAGCCGGACGGAGGGGCGCATGTAGTCGCTGAACACCAGGAAGGTGCCGCCGTACGGGCGGGTGCCGCCGTGCAGGGCGATGCCGTTGAGGATCGCCCCCATGGCGTGCTCGCGGATGCCGAAGTGCAGCGTGCGGCCGTACTCGTGGCCGGGGAAGTCCTTGGTGGCGTGGGTGGCCGGGATGAAGGAGGGTTCGCCCTTCATGGTGGTGTTGTTGCTCTCGGCCAGGTCGGCCGAGCCGCCCCACAGCTCCGGCAGCACCGGCGCGAGCGCCTCCAGCACCTTGCCGGACGCGGCCCGGGTGGCGATGCCCTTGGCGTCGGCCGGGAACTCCGGCAGGGCGTCCGCCCAGCCCTGCGGCAGCGTCCGGGTGGCCAGCCGGTCCCACAGCGCCCGGCGCTCCGGGTTGGCCTGCGCCCAGGCGTCGAACGCCCCGGTCCACGCGCGCTGGGCCTCCGCGCCGCGCTCCATCACCCGGCGGGCGTGCCCGAGGACCTCCTCGTCCACCTCGAAGGTGCGCTGCGGGTCGAAGCCGAGGATCTGCTTGGTGGCGGCCACCTCGTCGGCGCCGAGCGCCGAACCGTGGATCTTGCCGGTGTTCTGCTTGTTGGGGGCGGGCCAGCCGATGATGGTGCGCAGCGCGATGAAGGAGGGGCGGGTGGTCTCCGCCTTCGCCGCCAGCAGCGCCCGGTGGAGCGCCTCCACGTCCTCGTGGTAGTCGCCCTGGTCGGCGTCGCCGCGGCGCCAGTCGACCGTCTGCACGTGCCAGCCGTACGCCTCGTAGCGGGCCGCCACGTCCTCGCTCTTGGCGATCCGGGTGTCGTCCTCGATGGAGATCTCGTTGTCGTCGTAGATCACGCAGAGGTTGCCCAGCTGCTGGTGCCCGGCCAGCGCGCTGGCCTCGTGGCTGATGCCCTCCTCGATGTCGCCGTCCGAGGCGATGCACCAGATGTCGTGGTCGAAGACCGAGGTGCCCGGCTCGGCCTCCGGGTCGAAGAGGCCGCGCTCGCGGCGGGCCGCCATGGCCATGCCGACCGCGTTGCCCAGGCCCTGCCCGAGCGGGCCGGTGGTGGTCTCCACGCCCGGGGTGTGCCCGTGCTCCGGGTGGCCCGGGGTGAGCGAACCCCACTGCCGCAGGGACTTCAGGTCGTCCAGGCTCATCGGGTAGCCGGAGAGGAAGAGCTGGATGTAGAGGGTGAGGCTGGAGTGGCCGGCGGAGAGCACGAAACGGTCCCGGCCGGGCCAGTTCGGGTCGGCCGGGTTGTGCCGCATGACCCGGTTGAAGAGCAGGTACGCCGCGGGCGCCAGGCTCATCGCGGTGCCCGGGTGGCCGTTGCCGGATTTCTCCACGGCGTCCATGGCCAGCACGCGGACGGTGTCGACGGCCCGGCGGTCGAGGTCGGACCAGTTCAGTGCGGGGTGCTCGGGACGGTTGGCAGCCACGATGGTTGTGCTCCTCGGCAGATGGGCGGAACCCTCACTGATGACCCTATCGAGCGGTCCTAAACGTCCGCCCGGGGATCTCTGCATGCTGGTCTGTACGTGTCCGGGCGGATCGACGTTCGATCCCGCGACGGTGTGACGGCTGGCACCGTTGCCGGGTCGGCCGGGCAGCCAAAACGACAGCGCGTAGTGTGTGGGGCGGTGTGTGGACCCGAACCGGGCCCGGCCGACCGACCTCCCCTGCCGACGCCGGAAGGTGGCAATCCGTGAGCATGATCACCGACCGCCCCGTCAGCACCCCTGCCGGGCAGCAGCCGGTGCGCACGGCGGCCAAGGAGGCGGTGGCGGCGCCCCGGGACATCCGGGCGGTGCTGTCGGCGTACGTCGCGCTGACCAAGCCGCGGATCGTCGAGCTGCTCCTGGTCACCACCGTGCCGGCGATGATGCTCGCCGACGGCGGCCTGCCGTCGCTCTGGCTGGTCGCGGTGGTGCTGGTCGGCGGCTCGCTCGCGGCCGGCGCGGCCAGCGTCATCAACTGCTACATCGACCGCGACATCGACCAGGTGATGCGGCGCACCAAGCGCCGCCCGCTGCCGGCGCACACGGTGACCCCGCGCAACGCGCTGATCTTCGGGCTGGTGCTGGCGGCGGTCTCGGTCGCCCTGATGGCCGCGTTCACCAACCTGCTGGCCGCCGGGCTCACCCTGGCCGCGATCGTCTACTACGACGTGGTCTACACCCTCTGGCTCAAGCGCACCACCACGGCGAACACGTTCTGGGGCGGCGCCTGCGGGGCCGCGCCGGTGCTGATCGGCTGGGCGGCGGTGACCGGGTCGCTGGCGCCGGCGGCGTGGGCGCTGTTCGCGGTGGTCTTCTTCTGGCAGATGCCGCACTTCTACCCGCTGGCGATGAAGTACAAGGACGACTACGCCCGGGCCGGCATCCCGATGCTGCCGGTGGTGGCCTCCACCCGCCGGGTGAACGCCGAGATCATCATCTTCGCCTGGCTCACCGTGGCGTCGTCGCTGGCGGTCTGGCCGCTGGGGATGAGCCCGATCTACGGGCTGCCCACCCTGGTCGTCGGCGCGATCTTCCTGGTCGAGGCGCACAAGCTGGCCCGCCGGAGCGCCCGGGGGCAGGCGGTCAAGCCGATGCGGCTGTTCCACTGGTCGACGACCTACCTGACCATCCTCTTCGCGGCCGTCGCGCTGGACGCCCTGATCTGACCCACGCCCGACGGGCCGACCGGCCCGTGTCGGCCGGGCCGCGGGGCGGCTGGACCCTTTCCGGGCGGGCGAGCAGGGCTCGACAAATCACCATCATGGATGAGTTGTCCGGGTATCACGTCACATCCGAGTAACTTTCGGCATGAGTCCGATGGGCTCAACCTGTACCGGGCCGCAGTGGTTTGCCGGGCCGCTTTGCCAGCGGAAGTCCGGATATAACCGGGCGAATCGCCTGTGGTTCTCCTTAAACCTCGAGGTAATTGGCATCACAAAAGGTTCATGGTTCTCGCCCGCCCGGGTGGAAGTCTGCTTAGGCTTCGCGTCATGGCAGATGGTTCCGATACGACGCTGACGGCCGAGCAGACCGCTCCCGAGCAGGCCCCGAACGGCCTGGTCGCGGGGATCAAGTCGTTCGCCGCCGGGCACGGCGGCGCGAAGGCGGTCATCGAGTACGTCGGCAAGCGGGGCGCACGCATCGTCCTGGTGGGCGCGGACGGGGCGTGGGGCGACCAGTTCGCCGACGACACCGTCGTCGCGCGGCAGGCCTGCGCCAAGGCGGGGGTCGCGGTCGAGAACGCCTGGGAGCGTGAGCTGATGGACCAGATGCGTCCGAGCAACGACCTCTGGCGGTCCATGGCACGACGCACGATGGCCCGCTGACCTTGACCGACCACCACCAGTCGACCCGGGGGGAACCCCGGGTCGCTCTCGTCACCTGTACCGAACTGCACGACCTCGACCCGGACGACCGGCTGGTGCTCGCCCCGCTGGCCCGGCACGGCGTCGCCGCCGAGCCGGTGGTCTGGGACGACCCGGCCGTCGACTGGGCCGGCTACGCCCTCGCCGTGCTGCGCTCCCCGTGGGACTACGCGCTGCGCCGCGACGAGTTCGTCGCCTGGGCCGCCACGGTGCCCGCCCTGGCCAACCCGGCCGACGTGGTCCGCTGGAACACCGACAAGCGCTACCTGGCCGAGCTCTCCGCGGCCGGGGTGCCCACCGTGCCCACGTCCTGGGTCGCGCCCGGGGAGAGCTGGCAGCCGCCCGCCGACTCCGGCGAGTACGTGGTCAAGCCGGCGGTGAGCGCCGGCAGCCAGGACACCGGCCGGTACGACCTGGCCGACCCCGAGCACCGGGAACTGGCCGTGGCGCACGTCCGGCGGCTCTCCGCCGCCGGCCGGGTGAGCATGGTCCAGCCGTACCTGCGGGCGGTGGACACCGCCGGCGAGACCGCGCTGCTCTTCCTGGCCGGCCCGGACGGCCTGGCGTTCAGCCACGCGATCCGCAAGGGGCCGATGCTCACCGGCCCGGACCTGGGCGTGGCGGGGCTCTACAGGCCCGAGGAGATCACCGCGCGAACCGCCACCGAGGAGCAGTTGGCGGTGGCGGAGAAGACCCTGGCGGCGGTGCCGGGTGGCGCGGAGCGGCTGCTCTACGCCCGGGTCGACCTGATTCCGGGCGCGGACGGCGCGCCGGTCCTGGTCGAGCTGGAGCTCACCGAGCCGTCGCTCTTCCTCGGCCACGCCGACGGCGCCCCCGAGCGGCTGGCCGCCGCCATCCGCACCCACCTCGACCGCCGGCCCTGACCCGCCGGCCCTGACCGGCGCCAGGCACACCCACCGGCCCCGCCGGTCCGCCCCGCCGCGGACCGGCGGGGCCGGCCCACGTTCGGCCGGCTTCCGCCGTCACAGCCGCCGCACCACGTGCCGGATGTAGCGGCCTCGACGGCGGGGGAGTCCGCAACATCGCGGATGTGGTGATGTTCCGCCGGTGCGCGTTTCCGGGTCGGGTGAGCGGCCAACGCGAGGGCCGCCCTGTGGTCGCCGGCCGGGCGGGGGAGCCCGGTTGAGGCGGCCGGTGAGCGTGGGGCCGCGCCGGGCGCGGGGTCAGGCGGTGGCGGGGACCGGTTCGGCGGCCGGGGCGGCGGGAACGGGCTCGACGGTGACCGGGCGGCGTTCCCGGGTCGACCAGAGCACCGAGAGCGTGGCCAGCAGCACCAGGCAGGAGCCGAGCATGTGCGCGCCGACCAGCAGCGCCGGCAGGTGGGTGAAGTACTGCACGAAGCCGATCAGGCCCTGCCCGAGTTCCACGGCGACCAGCACCACGGCGGCCCGCTCGGCGCGCCGGGCGCCAACCGCCCGGAATGCGAAGATCAGCGCCACCGAGAGCCCGATGAGCAGGAACACCCCGTCGGCGTGCACCTGCGAGATGGTCTCCGGGTCCAGGCCGTTGCGGCTGGCTCCCTGGTCGCCCGCGTGCGGGCCGCTGCCGGTCACCCAGGTGCCGACCACGAGCACCGCCACGCTCGCCAGCGTGGTCAGCAGCGTCAGGGTGCGCAGCGGGGCGGGCACCACCGGCACCGCCGGCACGTCCGGGTCCTTGATCCGCCGCCAGAGGGCGTACGCGGCCGCGATCACCACCATCGAGGCGAGGAAGTGCAGCCCGACCACCCAGGGGTTCAGGTTGCTCAGCACGGTGAACCCGCCGATCACCGCCTGGGCCGGGATGCCGAACAGCACGGCGACCGCGAGCGGCAGCACCCCCTGGCGCCGGGGCCGGTGCAGCAGCACCGCCAGCACCACGGCCGCCGCGATGATCCCCACCGCGAAGGTGAGCAGCCGGTTGCCGAACTCGATCGCCCCGTGCACGCCCATCTCGGCGGTGGCGACGTAGGACGCGTCGGTGCACCGCGGCCAGGTGGGGCAGCCGAGGCCCGAGGCGGTCAGTCGGACGGCCCCGCCGGTGACCACGATCCCCACGTTCGCGATGATGGACGCGAGGGCGAGTCGGCGCAGCAGGGCGGCGGACACCGGAAACCGGACGGGACGCTTCACGGCGCAAATCCTACGCACCGTAGTGATCGAGGATCGTACGACTCCGCCCGGACGGTGGTTCGGATCACCGGGACCCGGGTTTGCGGGCCCCCAGCGAATTACGTAACGTTGGCGTTGTGAAAAACGCGGCGAGCCTTCCCGGGCACCAGCCGGCGACCGCTCCGGTCGCCGGCGACGGCGCCAGGTCGCCGCGCGGCGTGAGACGCGCCGAGCTGGAGTCGTCCGCGTCCGCCACGGATCTTTCCACCCGCGACCGGGTCACCCAGCTGCTGCTGGAGCGGGGCGCGACCACCGCCGCGCAGCTCGGCTCGGCGCTCGGGCTCAGCCCGGCGGCGATCCGCCGGCACCTCGACGCCATGCTCGCCGAGGGTGACGTGGTCGCCCGCGAGCAGACCGTGCGCGGCCACCGCGGCCGCGGCCGCCCGGCGAAGGTGTTCCTGCTGACCGACGCGGCCCGGGTCCGCTGCGGCACCCACCACTACGACAACATGGCCACCGCCGCGCTGCGCTGGATCGCCCGCAACGGCGGGTCCGCGGCCGTCGCGGCGTTCGCCGCCGAGCAGGTCGCCGCCCTGGAGGCGCGCTGCCGCACGGCGATGGAGGACGCCGGCGACGACCCGCTCGCCCGGGCGGAGGCGCTCGCCGCCGCGCTGACCGCCGAGGGCTACGCTGCCAACGCGTCCACGATCGCCTCGGGTGGCCAGCTCTGCCAGCACCACTGCCCGGTGGCGCACGTGGCCGCCGAGTTTCCCCAGCTGTGCGAGGCCGAGACCGCGGTGATCTCCCGTCTGGTCGGCACCCACGTGCAGCGCCTGGCCACCATCGCGCACGGCGACGGGGTGTGCACCACGCACATCCCGACCCAGCCGGGGCGTGCCCAGTCCGGTAAGACCGTCACCACTGTGAGGACAGATAGATGACCGAGCAGATCGTCCAGCCCCTGACCCAGGAGGAGCAGCTCGCCGCCCTGGGCCGCTACGAGTACGGCTGGGCCGACCCGGACGTCGCCGGGGCTTCCGCCCAGCGCGGCCTCAACGAGGCGGTGGTGCGGGACATCTCGGCCAAGAAGAACGAGCCGGCCTGGATGCTCGACCTGCGGCTGAAGGGCCTGCGGCTGTTCGACCGCAAGCCCATGCCGTCCTGGGGCGCCGACCTCACCGGGATCGACTTCGACAACATCAAGTACTTCGTCCGGTCCACCGAGAAGCAGGCCACCAGCTGGGAGGACCTGCCCGAGGACATCAAGAACACCTACGACAAGCTGGGCATCCCCGAGGCCGAGAAGCAGCGGCTGATCGCCGGCGTGGCGGCCCAGTACGAGTCCGAGGTGGTCTACCACAAGATCCGTGAGGACCTCGAGGAGCAGGGTGTCGTCTTCCTCGACACCGACACCGCCCTCAAGGAGCACGAGGACCTGTTCAAGGAGTACTTCGGCACGGTCATCCCGGTCGGCGACAACAAGTTCGCCGCGCTGAACACCTCCGTCTGGTCCGGTGGCTCGTTCATCTACGTGCCCAAGGGCGTGCACGTGGAGATCCCGCTGCAGGCCTACTTCCGGATCAACACCGAGAACATGGGCCAGTTCGAGCGGACGCTGATCATCGTCGACGAGGGCGCGTACGTGCACTACGTCGAGGGCTGCACCGCGCCCATCTACTCCTCCGACTCGCTGCACAGCGCGGTGGTGGAGATCATCGTCAAGAAGAACGCCCGGTGCCGCTACACGACCATCCAGAACTGGTCGAACAACGTCTACAACCTGGTCACCAAGCGCGCCGTGTGCCACGAGGGCGCGACCATGGAGTGGATCGACGGCAACATCGGCTCCAAGGTCACCATGAAGTACCCGGCGGTCTACATGACCGGCGAGCACGCCAAGGGCGAGGTGCTCTCGGTGGCCATGGCCGGTGAGGGCCAGCACCAGGACGCCGGCGCCAAGATGGTGCACGCCGCGCCGCACACCAGCAGCACCATCGTCTCCAAGTCGATCGCCCGCGGCGGCGGCCGCACCTCGTACCGGGGCCTGGTGCAGGTGCTGGAGGGTTCGCACCACAGCGCCAGCACGGTGAAGTGCGACGCGCTGCTGGTCGACACCATCTCCCGCTCCGACACCTACCCGTACGTCGACATCCGTGAGGACGACGTGTCGATGGGGCACGAGGCGACCGTCTCCAAGGTCAGCGAGGACCAGCTCTTCTACCTGATGAGCCGGGGCCTGAGCGAGGACGAGGCGATGGCGATGATCGTGCGCGGCTTCATCGAGCCGATCGCCAAGGAGCTTCCGATGGAGTACGCCCTGGAGCTCAACCGCCTGATCGAGCTCCAGATGGAGGGCGCGGTCGGCTGACCCCGACCCGGGCGGCGACCAGCCCGACCCGCTTGCGGGGCCGCGCGGACGCCGGCCCACTGCGGGGCCGCGCGGACGCCGACCGTCTGGCCGGGCCGCGCGAACACCGACCGACCCTCCGACCAATGACACCGTCGTTCGCAGAACAGACCAAGGAAGAGATGACTACCCAGGCTTCCGCGCCGCCCAGCACCAAGTCGCAGGCGCTCCGCTCGTACGACGTCGCCGACTTCCCGGCCCTGACCGGCCTGGAGGAGGAGTGGCGCTTCACTCCGCTCAAGCGCCTGCGTGGGCTGGCCGGTGGGGCGCAGGCCGCCGCCGGCACGGTCCGGCACGAGCACGGCGACCTGCCGGCGGGCGTCACCGTCACGCGCGTCGGCAAGGACGATCCGCGGGTGGGCAGCGTGCTCACCCCGTTCGACCGGATCAGCGCGCTGGCCTACGGCGGGGCCGAGCAGGCGCTGCTGGTGCAGGTCGCGCGGGACGCCGTGGTCGCCGAGCCGGCGACCGTGCGGGTGGTCGGCTCGGGCGTCGACGGCCTGGCCTTCGGGCACACCTTCGTCGAGGTGGGCCGGTTCGCCGAGGTGACCCTGGTGCTGGAGCACGTCGGCTCGGCCACGCTGGCCGACAACGTCGAGGTGAGCGTGGCCGACGGGGCGAAGCTGACCCTGGTCACCATCGCCGACTGGGCCGACGACGCGGTGCAGGCGCAGCACCTCAAGGTCAAGCTGGGCCGGGACGCCAAGGTGATCCACGTCCAGGTCAGCCTCGGCGGCGACCTGGTGCGGCAGTACACCAGCGTGGAGTACACCGAGCGGGGCGGCGAGGCCGAGCTGTACGGCCTCTACTTCGCCGACTCCGGCCAGCACCTGGAGCACCGGCAGCTGGTCGACCACGCGGTGCCGGACTGCCGCAGCTACGTCGGCTACCGGGGCGCCCTGCAGGGCGAGAGTGCGCGCACCGTCTGGGTGGGCGACGTGCTGATCCGGGCCGAGGCGACCGGCACCGACACGTACGAGATCAACCGGAACCTGCTGCTCACCGACGGCGCGCGGGCGGACTCCGTACCGAACCTGGAGATCGAGACCGGCGAGATCGCCGGCGCCGGGCACGCGAGCGCGACCGGCCGGTTCGACGACGAGCAGCTGTTCTACCTGATGGCCCGGGGCATCCCGGAGGCCGAGGCGCGCCGCCTGGTGGTGCGCGGGTTCTTCGCCGAGCTGATCAACAAGATCCCGGTCGAGGAGCTGCGCGAGCGGCTCGGCGAGGCCATCGAGGCGCGGTTGGCCAAGGCGGGCGCCTGATGATCCGGATCTGTTCCACCGAGGACGTGCCGAAGGGGACCGCGATCAGCGCGGACGTCGACGGCACCCAGATCGCGCTGGTGCACGGCGAGGACGGCGAGTTCTACGCCGTCTACGACGAGTGCTCGCACGCCGCGGTCGCCCTCTCCGAGGGCGAGGTGGAGGGCTGCACGCTGGAGTGCTGGCTGCACGGCTCCCGCTTCGACCTGCGCACCGGCGAGCCCACCGGGCTGCCCGCCACCGAACCCGTACCCGTTTACCCCGTCGAAGTCCGCGACGGCGACATCTACGTCAGCCTCACGCCGAGCAATGGAGTGACCCGATAATGAGCACCCTGGAGATCCGTGACCTGCAGGTGTCGGTCAAGCTGCCCGAGGGTGAGCTCAAGCCGATCCTGCACGGCGTCGACCTGACCGTCCGCTCGGGCGAGACCCACGCGATCATGGGCCCGAACGGCTCCGGCAAGTCCACCCTGGCCTACTCGATCGCCGGCCACCCGAAGTACGAGATCACCGGCGGCTCGGTGACCCTCGACGGCGAGGACGTGCTGGACATGTCCGTCGACGAGCGGGCCCGCGCCGGCCTCTTCCTGGCCATGCAGTACCCGGTCGAGGTGCCCGGCGTCTCGGTGGCCAACTTCCTGCGTACCGCCAAGACCGCCATCGACGGCGAGGCGCCGAAGCTGCGCACCTGGGGCGGCGAGCTGCGCGGGGCGATGGAGCGGCTCCAGATGGACCCGGCGTTCGCCCAGCGCAACGTCAACGAGGGCTTCTCCGGCGGTGAGAAGAAGCGGCACGAGATCGTGCAGCTGGAGCTGCTCAAGCCGAAGATGGCCATCCTCGACGAGACCGACTCCGGCCTGGACGTGGACGCGCTGCGCGTGGTCAGCGAGGGGGTCAACCGGGTCCGCGACACCGGCGACACCGGCCTGCTGCTGATCACCCACTACACCCGGATCCTGCGCTACATCAAGCCGGACCACGTGCACGTCTTCGTCGCCGGCCGGATCGTCGAGCAGGGCGGCCCGGAGCTGGCCGACAAGCTCGAGGAAGAGGGCTACGAGCGGTACGTCGCCGGGGCCGGTTCGGCGCGGGCCTGAGGCGCGGAAGGGTCGCTGAGATGACCACCATCGCGATCCCATCCGGGATGCCGCAGTACGACGACGTGCCGCGTTACGACGTGGCCACGGTGCGCGCCGACTTCCCGATCCTGGACCGGGAGGTCAACGGGCACCGGCTGGTCTATCTCGACAGCGCCAACACCTCGCACAAGCCGCGGCAGGTGCTCGGCGTGCTCGCCGAGCACTACGCCCGGCACAACGCCAACGTGTCCCGCTCGGTGCACACGCTGGGCACCGAGGCCACCGAGGCGTACGAGGGCGCCCGGGCCAAGGTGGCCGCGTTCATCAACGCGCCGAGCGTGGACGAGGTGGTGTTCACCAAGAACTCCACCGAGGCGATCAACATCGTGGCGTACGCCTTCTCGAACGCCTCGCTGCGCCCGGACGGCGACCCGCGCTTCCGGCTCGGCCCCGGCGACGAGGTGGTGATCTCCGAGATGGAGCACCACTCGAACATCGTCCCGTGGCAGCTGCTCTGCGAGCGCACCGGCGCGACCCTGCGCTGGTTCCCGGTGACCGACTCGGGGCGGCTGGACGAGTCCGGCCTGGACGACCTGGTCACCGAGCGGACGAAGATCGTCTCGCTGGTGCACATGTCGAACATCCTCGGCACGGTCAACGCCACCGCGCGGATCACCGAGCGGGTCCGCGAGGTGGGGGCGCTGCTGCTGCTGGACTGCTCGCAGTCGGTGCCGCACATGCCGATGGACGTGGTCGACTACGACGCCGACTTCATCGTCTTCACCGGGCACAAGATGTGCGGGCCGACCGGCATCGGCGTGCTCTGGGGGCGGGCCGAGCTGCTGGCGGCGATGCCGCCGGTGTTCGGCGGCGGCTCGATGATCGAGACGGTGGCGATGGGTGGCTCCACCTTCGCCGCGCCGCCGGCCCGGTTCGAGGCGGGAACCCCGCCGATCGCCGAGGCGGTCGCGCTCGGCGCCGCGGTGGACTACCTCTCCGGCATCGGCATGCGGGCCATCCAGTGGCACGAGAAGGAGCTGACGGCGTACGCGCTGGACGCCCTCGCCACCGTGCCCGGCCTGCGGATCTTCGGGCCGACCGTGCCGGTGGGCCGGGGCGGGACGATCTCCTTCGCCCTCGGCGACGTGCACCCGCACGACGTGGGGCAGGTGCTCGACTCGCTCGGCGTGCAGGTGCGGGTCGGCCACCACTGCGCCCGCCCGGTCTGCACCCGGTTCGGCGTGCCGGCCACCACGCGGGCCTCGTTCTACCTCTACACCACCACCGAGGAGATCGACGCCCTGGTGGCGGGCCTGGAGCAGGTGCGGAAGGTGTTCGGCTGATGCAGCTCGACCAGCTCTACCAGGAGATCATCCTGGACCACTACAAGCACCCGCACGGGCGCGGCCTGCGCGACGCGGACGACCCGGCGGACCAGGTCGCCGAGGCGCACCACGTCAACCCCACCTGCGGTGACGAGGTCACCGTCCGGGTCGCCACCGACGGCGACGTGCTGCACGACGTCTCGTACGACGGGATGGGCTGCTCGATCAGCCAGGCGTCGGCGAGCGTGCTGCACGAGCTGCTGACGGGCCGGCGCGCCGGGGAAGCTTTCGTGGTGCACGAGGCGTTCGTGCAGTTGATGTCCGGTCGTGGTCAGGTCACGCCGGACGAGGACGTGCTCGGCGACGGGGTGGCGTTCGCGGGTGTCGCCCGCTACCCGGCCCGGGTGAAGTGCGCGCTGCTGCCGTGGATGGCGTTCAAGGACGCCGCGGCACGCGCCGGCGTGGGCGCGAGCCCTTCGGAGGTTAAGGCATGAGTAGCGAGGACACCGCCACCGCGGCGACGCCGTCGACCGAGGGTGCCGCCGGCACGCCGGTCGCCGGCGCGGCGGGCGGCAAGGCCGCCGTCGCCGACATCGAGGAGGCGATGAAGGATGTCGTCGACCCCGAGCTGGGCATCAACGTGGTCGACCTGGGCCTGGTGTACGGCGTGCACGTCGACGACGACAACGTCGCCACCCTGGACATGACGCTCACCTCGGCGGCCTGCCCGCTCACCGACGTGATCGAGGACCAGGCCCGGCAGGCGCTGACCACCGGCCCGGGTGGCGGCCTGGTGAGCGACATCCGAATCAACTGGGTCTGGCTCCCGCCGTGGGGCCCCGACAAGATCACCGACGAGGGCCGCGACCAGCTCCGCTCCCTCGGCTTCAACGTCTGACCCGTCCGGTCACCGTCGAGCGCGGCGCCCCCTCGGGGCGCCGCGCTCGACGCGTCTCACCCCCGCCGCGCTCGCTGGGGCTCCACGATCGTCTGCTGGTGAGCGGGCGCGGGCAGCCCTGTCCAGCAGCAGACGATCACGGGGTCACAGGGCCGCGGAAATCGGTGGCGGGGGTGGGGGAGCGGGCGCAGGATGGGCGGGTGTTCGAGACGTACCGGATGAAGCCCGTCCCTGTCGCCGCGACCGTCGTCGCGCGTCGACAGCGCACGGCGCCCGGTCGCGCCTCGACCCGCCGCCGACGGTCGTGACCGGCGCGTTCCTGGCCGGCCTGGTCGCCGGCTACGGCGTCGCCATCCCGGTCGGCGCGATCGCCGTGCTCATCCTGGGGCTCAGCGCCCGGACGTCGTTCCGGGTCGGCGCGGCCGCCGCGCTCGGGGTGGCCACCGCCGACGGCCTCTACGCCGCGGTGGCGGCCCTCGGCGGGGCGGTGGTCGCCGGGCTGATCGCCCCGGTCGCCGGCCCGCTGCGGCTGGCCGCCGCGCTCGTGCTGCTCGCCATCGCCGGCCACGGCGCCTGGCGGGCGCTGCGACCCCGAACCGCGCCAGCCGGTCCCGCCGACGGTCGCCGGGGACTGGACACCCCGACCCGGGCCTTCGCCGGGGTGCTGGCGCTGACCCTGCTGAACCCGGCGACGGTGGTCTACTTCGCCGCCCTCGTCATCGGTCGGCAGGGCGGTGCGGATCCGGGCGCGGCCGACGCGCTGCTCTTCGTGGTGGGCGCCTTCCTCGCCTCGGCCAGCTGGCAGTTGCTGATCGCCGGTGGGGGCACCCTGGTCGGGCGGCTGCTGACCGGGCCGCGCGGCCGCCGCGTCACGGCCCTGGTCTCCAGCGCCCTGATCGCGGCCCTGGCGACAGCCATGCTGCTGCCAGGATGAGGCCGCCACCACCGCCCCGTGGCGCCCGCCAGACGACGCGTGTGCGGGCGGCCCGACCGGGGCGTGCGGCCAACCGGTCGCGGGCACCCTCGACCGAGGTGCCCGCCGAGCCGGCGCCGGCGGTCAGCCGGCGTAGCCGGGGGACATCGCCGCCGCCAGGCGCAGGTGGGCGGTGGCTCGGGGATCGCCCTGCCGCTGGAGGGTCCGCCCCAGCAGCAACCGCACGTACGAGTCGTCCGGCGCCTGCGCCGCGAGCGGCTCCAGGATCCGCAGCGCCCGGTTGAGCTGGGCGGAGTGGAAGTAGGCCCGGGCGGCGAGCAGTCGGGTGCCGCGATCGTCGCCGTGGCTGTCGAGCAGGGGCCGGAGCAGGGTGAGGGCGCCCAGGGGATCACCGAGGTCCAGCAGCGCCTCGGCGTGCCGGAGGCGTTCGACCTCCTCGGGGACCCGGCGCGGGCTGCGGCCGGCGGCCCCGGCCAGGAAGGCGTGGATCACCTCCGGGGGCTGCGCGCCGCGCAGGGCCGCGCCGTTCGCGACGAACGTCGGGGACGTCGCCACCCCCGTGGCCCGGCCCCGCAGCACCAGTTCCCGGACGGTCGTGTCGCCCGCGCCGTCGGCGAGCAGCCCGCCGCCCGCGGGGAACCCGGCCCGGCGGCACACCTCGTCCAGCACGCCGGGGAGGCTGATGTCCAGGGCGTCGACGAAGTGCGCCCGCATGACCTCCTCGGCGACCGCGTCCTGCAGCCGCGGGCCGCCGGCGTCGTGGGCGAGGGCGATGAGGCGGTGGGCGTCGTGGCTGCTGGCCCGCCAGCCGGCCCCCCAGCGGGGGCCGAGACCCTCGGCGAGCGCGATGCGGGACACGCGTTCCCGGTTCTCGCCGGGCGTGAGGCCCGGCGCGCACCCGCGGAGGGCGGCGTCCACCGTCGGGTCGCGGAGCACGTCGGCCAGGGGCTCACCGGGGGTGGGGGCGGCGGGGTCGATCCGGTACGGCCGCCAGACGACCTCGACCGGGTCGCCCGGCCAGGACGCCAGCGCCCGCTCCAGCCGCCGCTTGCCGATGTACGCCCACGGGCAGACGACGTCCGCCCAGATCTCGATCCGCATGGGCCGAGAGGTTACACGACACGTGTCGTATAAACCACGGGTGTCGTATAGTGGCGGGGTGAACTCCTCCGACCCCCGCGTCCTGCGGACCCGGGCCAGGTTGCGCGCGGCCGTCCTGGAACTGGCGGCCGAGCGGGAGCTGGGCGACATCACGATCGCCGAGGTGGCCAAGCGGGCCGGGGTCAACCGCGCGACGACCTACCTGCACTTCCCCGACCTGGACGCGCTCGTCACCGACGCGATGGAGGAGGCCGTCGCCCAGGTGGCCCGCGCCGCGGCGCTCTGCCCGCTGGACGCCCCGCGCGACGAGCCGCCGCAGCCGCTGCGCGACCTCTTCGACATCGTGGCCGCCAACGCGGTTCTCTACCGCAGGATGCTGTCCCCGCACGGCAGCGCCCGCTTCGCGGCGGGCCTGCGCGACCGGCTCGCCGCCGAACTGCGGCGCAGCCTGGCGACGCGGGCACGGCCGCGGGGAGTGGACGAAGTGCCGGTGGACGTCCACGCCGCCTACCTCGCCGGCGCCCTCACCGGCGTCATCGCCACCTGGACGGCGGCGCGGGCCCCCGCCGGCGCGGCCGACACGGCACTCGCGACGTGGCGGTTGCTCCGTGGTTGAGCCGGTTCGCGTTACGTCATTCGGGAGGTTGCCGTGGTCGGCAGGCCGGCGGTAGGCGGCGGTCGGTGGGTCGAGGTGGACCCCGGCCGGGTGGGCCGCTGGGTCACCGGCTTCACCGACCGGCACGGCCCGCCCGTCACCACCGCCGAGGGCTACGGCCTGCGACTCGCCGCCCCGGACGGCGCGACCGCCGAGCTGCACACCCCACCGGGCGCCCCGGCCACCGCCGACCTGGCCGGGTTCGTGGCCGCCGCGACCGCGCCCCGCCGGATCGGCCTGCTGCTCGCCCGCAAGGGCGCGGTGGCGGTGGGCGTCGCGGCGGGGGAGGAGCTGGAGGTCTCCAAGGTGGACACCCGCTACGTGCAGGGCCGCACCGCCGCCGGGGGCTGGTCCCAGCAGCGCTTCGCCCGGCGCCGCGACAACCAGGCGAAGGCGGCGCTGGCCGACGCCGCCGAGCTGGCCGTACGGCTGCTGCTGCCGGCCGCGTCGACGCTGAGCGCGCTGGTCTGCGGGGGTGACCGGCGGGCGGTGGACACCGTGCTGGCCGACCGGCGGCTCGCCCCGCTGGCCGCGCTGCGCGCCGAGCGCCTGCTCGACGTGCCCGAACCCCGGCACGCCGTGCTGGTCGGCGCGATCGCCGCCGCCCGGGCGGTGCGGATCCTGGTCCGCGACCCCGAGCCCACCTGACCCCCCGGCCTCGGCAGCGCCGCCGAGGGCGGTCGACCGCGCGGCGGGCGCACTAGGCTGGGCGCGACGGTCGGGAAGGAGCCGGGATGGCGGAGACGGCCGCGGCCGACGTCGTCGTGATCGGCGACGACGCCCCGGACGACGACCTGGTCGTGGAGAGCCTGGGCCAGCGGATCCGGCGGCTGCGGGTGGCCCTGGGCCTGACCCAGCAACAGGTCGTCGGCACCCGCTACACCCGCGCCTTCCTCGGCGCGGTGGAGTCGGGCGCCCGCGCACCCAGCCCGGAGGCGCTGGCGTACGTCGCGCGGCGGCTCGGGGTGCCGGTGGACGACCTGCGGTACGGCCGGCCACCCGGGGTGGCCGATCAGCTCGCGGCCGAGCACGCGGCCGCCCGGCGGGCCCTGTCCGCCGGACAGGTGGCCGCCGCCGAGCGGGCGCTGACCCGGATCCGCCGCCGCGCCGACCACTACCGCCTCCCCGAACTGGCCGGCTGGGCCGGCTACCACCTGGCGGAGGCGCAGCTGCACCGCGGGCTGACCGAGGACGCCGCCGCCCGCTACGACGAGCTGGCCCGTGCGGTCCCCGACGGGTGCCCGGCGCTGCGCGCGGCGGTGCTGGCCCGGCAGGCGTACTGCCTGCTGGTCACCGGGGACGCGCCGCGGGCGGTGGCGATCCTCGAGGGCGGCCTGCGGGCGCTCCGGGCGACCCCGCCGGTGGACGCCGACGCCGAGCTGCGGCTGACCAACGCACTGATGTACACCTTCCTCGAACTGAGCTGGCGGGACCGGGCCCGGCGGCTGGAGCGGGACGTCTCCCCGCTGCTGGATCGGGTGGCCAACCAGGAGTGGGTGGCGCAGTTCCACGCCATCGCCGGGCAGCTGCGCCGCGACGGCGAGCTGGCCGAGGCGGACCACCACCTGCGGGAGGCCGGTCGCCGCTACGCCGAGCTGGGATTGACCCGGGAGATCGGGCTGTGCCGGTGGGCCCGTGGCTACGTGCTGCTGCGGGCCGGCCGCCCGGGGGAGGCGGGCACCGAGCTGCGCCGGGCCCGCGAGATCCTGGGCGCCGTCGGCGCGGTGCTCGACGAGGCGGGGGCGACCCTGGAGCTGGCCGAGGCGCGCCGCCGGGAGGGCGTACTGGACGAGGCGGGCGAGCTGGCCGAGCACGCCGCCCGGACGGCGACGGCCTGCGACCACCGGGAGCTGATGGCCGAGGCCGACCGGGTACGCGGGCTGGTGCGGGCCGCCCAGGGCGACGCCGACCAGGCGCGGCGGCTGCTGCTACGGGCGGTCGACCGGTACGAGCGGGCCGGCCTGATGGGCGACGTGGTGATCACCTGCCGCCACCTCGCCGAGCTGCTGCTGGCCGGGGCCGAGCGGGACGCGGCCGCGGCGGTGCTGCGGCGCGGGCTGCGTGCGGCGGAGCGGCTGTCGTGACCGGGCCGGAGCCCGGTACGCCGGGGGCGACGGCGCTGGGCGCGCGGATCCAGCGGCTGCGCGCGGCCCGGGGGCTCACCCAGCGTGCCCTGGCCGAGCCCCGGTACACCGCTGCCTACGTCTCCGCCGTGGAGGGTGGGCGGCGGGTGCCCTCCGCCGACGCGGTCGCCCACTTCGCCGAGCGGCTCGGCGTCACCCCGGCGGACCTGGCCACCGGCCGCTCGCCGGCCGACGTGCTCCGCCTGCGGGTCCGGCTGGTCCGGGCGGACCTGGCCGGCGCCACCGGCGAGACGGCCACCGTGCTGCACGGGGTGGCCGCCGCCGCCGCGGAGCTGGACGAGCCGGTGGTGGCCGCCCGGGCCCGGCTCGGACTGGCCACTGTGGCGCTGCGCCGGGACGACCCGGACACCGCCTCGGCCCAGCTCGACCGGGCGGAGGCGCTGCTGGCCGGGGCGCCGCCGCCGGTCCGCGCCGAGGTGGCCGCCGGCCGGGCCGCGGTGGCGTACCACACCGGTGACCCCCGGTACGCCCGCTACCTGCTCACCGAGGCGCGGGACGCGTTGACCCGGGACGGCTTTCCGGACCCGTCTGCCCTGCTGACCCTGTGCGCGGACCTGGTGCTCTGCCACGTCGCGCTCGGCGACGGGGAGGCGGCCGCCGAGGCCGCCGGGCAGGCCCTCGCGCTGGCCGTGCTGCCCGCACCGGCCCGGGTGGCCGAGCTGCACCTGACAGTGGCGGAATCGCTGCTCGCCGCGGGAGGTACCGCGGAGGCCGCCGTCGCCGTGGAACAGGCCCGGCAGGCCGCCCGCCAGGTCGCCATGCGGGTGCAGTTGGCCTGCTGCCGCCGGGCCCGCGGGCACGGACGCCGGGCCGCCGGCGACCTGGCCGGCGCCCTCGCCGACCTGGCCACCGCGCACACCGCGCTGACCGACGCCGGGCAGCGGGCCCTGGCCCGGGAGGCCGGTGTGGACCTCGCCGAGGTCTACCACGCGCTCGGCCAGCCGGAGCACGCCGAGGCGCTGCTCCGCGACGCCGCCGATCCGGGCGGCGACGTGGCGGTGGCGGCCCGGGCCGACCGGGTACGCGGTCTGCTGCGGGCCGACGCCGGGGACCAGGCGGCCGCCGAGCGGCACCTGCGCGCTGCGGCCGCGGGTTTCCGGGCGGCCGGATGGCGCCGGGAACTGGCGGCGGTGGTCCTGCTGCTCGCCGACCGGCTGGAGCGGTGGGGCCGGCCGGGTGACGCGCTCGACCTGCTCCGCGACGGGTTGCACCAGGTGGAGCAGCTCGGCGAGCGGGTGACCGGGTCCCGCGCCACCGCCTGACCCGGCCGGCGCCTGCCCGGCGGGACCGACCGGGGTTCGCACCCGCGCCGCGGGTGCGAACCCCGGTGACCGGCCGCCCGCCCGCGACCCGGGGGCGGGCGGCCGGTCCCTCCCCCGGGTCAGTCCGCGGCCCAGAGCGCCGGCGCCCGCGGCGGCTCCCAGCCGACCTGCGCGGTGTGGGCCTGGAGGCAGCGGTAGCCGAGACCGCCGTAGGTCACCCGGGCCCCGGCCGGGTAGGCGGTGCCGGGCGCCCAGGTTCCGCCGGGCGCGGTGCCGGTCGGGGTGGGCGTGGGCGCGGAGGTCACGTTGAGCACGAAGTCGAAGCTGCCCTCCCGGCCGCCGGCCACCGTCCGGACCGTCATCAGCAGGGCGGCGTCGAAGATCGGGTCGGTGTTGTTGCGGGGCTCGCCCGGGAAGTAGAGCTGGGTGGTGAGCACCGGCCGGTTGGGCGCCTGCGCCTTGACGTGGATGTGCCGGGTGCGCCCGGGGTAGAGGCCCGGCACGATGGTGCTCAGCCGGTACCCGCCCGAGGCGTCGGTGAACTGGTGCCCGCGCAGCCGGTAGCCGGTGTTGTCGTAGGCGCCGTTGGCGTCCGCCTGCCAGAAGTCCAGCAGCACGCCGGGGACCGGCCGGCAGTCCAGCCCGAAGACGTGGCCGATGACGGTGAGCCGGGTGCCGACCACGCCGGGCTCGATCAGTGAGGTGCGCCGGGGTGAGTTCGGCTTGAAGTACGGCCCCTCCATCTGTTCCGGCGTCGGGTCGTCGCCGTCGTCGCAGTACGGGGTGAGCGGGGGCGGGGACGTCAGGGTGGTCGCCTCGGTGCCGGCGCCCGAAGCGGCCCCGGCGGCGAGGAGCGGGACGGGCAGGGCCAGCGCCGCGGCCTTCAGCACGCTCTTGCGGGACACGCCACCACCGTGGCGGGGGTCGGCCGGCTCCGCTGCGTCTCTGGGTGCGCCGTTCATGAGCGTTCCTCCTCGTCTCCGACGGGTTTCCCGGCCCCGGATGGCCGGTGGCGGCCCGGACCGCCCGGGGCCGGGCCGGCCACCCGACGCTATTGACCGGCGTCAGGATCCGTCGATGTGTGGCCGGACGGGGTCGTGGTGTTTTCCGCCGTGCCGCCGGAACGCGCCGGGGGAGTCGCCGACCTCGCGGCGGAAGAACCGGCAGAAGTAGGCGGGATCGGCGAAGCCGAGCCGGCCGGCGATCGCGGCCACGGTGAGGTCCGTCCCGGCCAGCAGGCGTTTCGCCTCCAGCACCCGGGCGCGGCGGATCAGCCGGGCGGGAGTGGTCCCGGTGGCGAGCGGCACCGCGTCGTTGAGGTGGCGCACCGACACGCCGATCCGGCGCGCGTACGCGTGGGGCGGCTGGCCGACCAGGTCCGGATCGGCGAGCAGTTCCTCGAAGTGGCGGGCGATGGCGGCGGCCCGCCGGTCTCGGGCGGCCGGCGGCTCCGGGGGCGGGTGCGAGGCCGGTGCCGTGGGGCGGGACCGCAGCGCCTCGGTGAGCAGGAGGTGCAGATAGGCCCGGAGTGGGCCCGCGCGGCCCGGTCCGGGGCGGTGGTACTCGGCGGTCGCCCAGCGCAGCAGCGTGGCGATCCGCCGCGCCTGCGCGGCGTCCCGGGGGCGCCAGGAGCGGTGGCCCGAGCGGTGCAGCGCGTCGCGGTCCGCCGGGGCGGTGAGCAGGAACTCGGCGGTGCAGAGCAGCACGTGGCCGCGCAGCTCGCGCTGGTCCCGCCACTGGTGCACCTGGCCGGGCGTGACGACGAACAGGTGCGGCGGCCGGACGGGATGGGTGTCGAGGTCGATCAGGTGCGCCGCCCGGCCGTGGGTCACGTACACCAGCTCGTAGAAGGTGTGCCGGTGCGGGAAGTCGGCGCGGGACAGCGGACCGAGCTCGTCGAAGGTGCCGACGGCGAAGGGCAGGTCGTCCTGGTCGGGTACGGCCAGGTGGTGCCGGGGCAGCGCCGGTGGCGGACCGGCGGCGCCCGGTCGTGATCGGACGGACGGGATCCGGCCGGCGGCCGGGTCGGGCGAGCGCGACGGCGACACGGGCAGCCCCCTGAACTGGCGTGAGCAAATTGGTAAGAGTCTTTATTGACGGCGTCGGATGTCTAACCTACGGTGATGGCAACAGGGTTAACAACAACTGTTTTCTCTCCTGTAGCGCACCGGTGGTGAGCCTGCCGGACGGCACGTCGTGCCTGCTCGTAGCCGGTCGCTTCGACCCTCCACATCGTCTCGACCCCGCGAGGAGACCCCATGCTCCGACGAACTACCACCGTGGCGGCGACTACCCTCGGTGCCGCCGCGCTGGTGCTGACCGTGGCGCTGACCGCCCACGCCAGCGCCGACCCCACCGCCGCGCCCGCCGCCCCCGTCGCCGCCCCCGACGGCGTCGCCCCCGAGGTGTTCGCCGCCCTGCAACGGGACCTGCGGCTGACTCCGGCCCAGGCCAAGGCCCGGCTCGACGTCGACGACCGGGCCAGCCGGGTGCAGCAGGTGCTGCGCAGCACCCTCGGCGCCCGCTACGGCGGCACCTGGGTGGGGGAGCGGGGTGACGCCGTGTCGGTTGGCGTCACCACCACCGCCGACGCCGCCACGGTGCGCAACCTCGGCGCTGTCCCGGTGCCGGTGACCCACCCCGAGCAGGCCCTGGACCGGGCGGTCGACCGGCTCAACGGACGGGCCGCCGCCGCCCCCGCCACGGTCGTTGGCTGGTACGCCGACCTTCCCGGCAACGCCGTCGTGGTCCTCGCCCGGGACGGCGGCGCGGCCGCGGCCCGGTCCTTCGCCGCCGCCGCCGGGGTGCCGGCCGACGTGCTGCGCGTCCGGGCCAGCACGGAGGATCCACGGCCGTACGTCGAGGTGATCGGCGGCAACGCCTACTACACCGGCAGCAGCCGGTGCTCGATCGGCTTCTCGGTGAACGGTGGCTTCGTCACCGCCGGCCACTGTGGCCGGGTCGGGGCCCGCACCTCGCAGCCCGCCGGCACGGTGCGCGGCTCGACGTTCCCCGGCCGGGACTACGCCTGGGTGCAGGTGGACGCCGGGAACACCCCGCGCGGGCTGGTGAACGACTACCGCGGCGGAACGGTGGCGGTGGCCGGCAGCGTCGAGGCCGCGGTGGGCGCGGCGGTCTGCCGCTCCGGCTCCACCACCGGGTGGCGCTGCGGCACCATCCAGCAGAAGAACGCCTCGGTGACCTACCCGGAGGGCACGGTGACCGGCCTGACCCGGAGCAACGCCTGCGCCGAGCCGGGTGACTCCGGCGGTTCGTGGATCTCCGGCAACCAGGCCCAGGGGGTCACCTCGGGCGGCTCCGGCAACTGCAGCACCGGCGGGACGATGTACTTCCAGCCGGTCAACCCGATCCTGGCGGCGTACGGGCTGACGCTGGTCACCAGCGGCGGCGGCCCCGGGCCGAGCCCGACGCCCACCGCGACCGGCACCCCGCCGGACGGCACCACCTGGCAGGTCGGCACCACGTACGCCACCGGCGCGACGGTGAGCTACGCGGGCGTGTCCTACCGCTGCCTCCAGGGGCACACCGCCCAGCCGGGTTGGGAGCCGCCCAACGTGCCGGCACTCTGGCAGCGGATCTGACACCCCGCCGCTGCCGGACGCCGCGGGCCCGGTCGTCGTGGCGACCGGGCCCGCACGCGTCCGTCCCCGGGGCGGTCATCCCGCCCCACCCGCCGTCAGAGCGCGCCGCCGAAGGTGTCGCAGGACTTCGGGTCGCCGGTGGAGTAGCCCCGGGTGAACCACTCCTTGCGCTGGGCCGAGGAGCCGTGGGTGAACTCCTCGGGGTTCACCGGCCGGTTCGCCCGCTCGGAGATGGCGTCGTCGCCGATCTTCTCCGCCGCGTCGATGGCCTGCGCGATGTCCTGCTCGGTGATGCTGGTGAAGATCTTCTGGCCGCTCTCGTCCGCGGTGCCGGTGGCGTTCTTCGCCCACGCGCCGGCGTAGCAGTCGGCCTGGAGTTCCAGCTTCACCGACAGCGCGTTCGCGTTGTCCGGGTCGCGCTGCTGCTGGCGGCGCATCTGCGCCTCGGTGCCGAGCAGGTCCTGCACGTGGTGGCCGTACTCGTGGGCCAGCACGTACGGCTGGGCGAACTCGCCGGAGGCGCCGAGCTGCTCGGCGAGCACCCGGTAGAAGGTCAGGTCGATGTAGACCAGGTCGTCGGCGGGGCAGTAGAACGGGCCGACGCCGGAGTCGGCCTGGCCGCAGGCGGTGTTCACGCCCTGGCTGAAGAACACGGTGCGGGACGGGCGGTACTGCTCGCCGAACGCCTCCGGCAGCGCCGTCCGCCAGTACGCCTGGATCGAGTTCACGTAGAGGGTGTTGCGGCAGTCGAGCTGCTGGAGCGCGTCGTCGGCGGAGCACTTCTGCTCCAGCGAGGTGTTGTCGCCCTGCTCGCCGCCGCCGCCGTTGGTCGCCGCGTTCAGCCCGAAGCCGCCGCCGACCAGGGCGACCAGCACGGCGACGATGATGCCGACGAGGCCGCCGCGGCCGCCACCGATCGGGATCGGAATGCCGCCCAGGCCGCCGCCTCCGCCGGACCCTCGCCGGTCGTCCACCTGGCTGGTGTCGATCCGCGCGTTCTCGTTCAGCTCCATGTCTACCCCGATCACCGATTTGATCCGTCGTGGTGGTTGCGGTACCGGACCGGGTCCGGACGCCGATTCGGGTACCCGATGATCTTGGTCGGTAATCCGGCGGAGGCGCCGGGCGTCCCCCGGTACACTTGCCGCGTGCTGCTCTGCGAAGGCTGAACCGCCCCGCGCCGACGGTCCCTCCGGCCCGCCGGCGCTCTCGCGTGCCCTGAGTCAGCCCTTCCAGACCCCGAGAGCGAGTTCTCCGACATGATCACTGCCACCGGCCTGGAACTGCGTGCCGGCGCCCGGATCCTGCTGTCCGACACCACGCTGCGGGTGCAACCGGGCGACCGGATCGGCCTGGTCGGCCGCAACGGCGCCGGCAAGACCACCACGCTGAAGGTGCTCGCCGGCGAGGGGCAGCCGTACGCCGGGCAGATCGACCGGCGCAGCGCCATCGGCTACCTGCCGCAGGACCCGCGCACCGGCGACCTGGACGTCACCGGCCGGGACCGGGTCCTCTCCGCCCGTGGCCTGGACGTGCTGATGGCCCAGATGAAGGAGATCGAGGCCAAGCTCGCCGACGACGCGGACGAGAAGCTGGTCCGCCGCTACGGCGTGCTGGAGGACCAGTTCGCCTCGCTCGGCGGGTACGCGGCCGAGGCGGAGGCCGCCCGGATCTGCGCCAACCTGGGCCTGCCCGACCGGGCGCTCGCCCAGACCATCGGCACCCTCTCCGGCGGCCAGCGCCGCCGCATCGAGCTGGCCCGGATCCTGTTCCGCGACGCCGGCGAGAACGGCGGCGGCATCCTGCTGCTGGACGAGCCGACCAACCACCTCGACGCCGACTCGATCACCTGGCTGCGCGGCTTCCTCGCCAACCACAAGGGCGGCCTGATCGTGATCAGCCACGACGCCTCGCTGCTCGAGGCGGTGGTGAACAAGGTCTGGTTCCTGGACGCCACCCGCTCCGTGGTGGACGTCTACAACCTGGGCTGGAAGGCGTACCTGGCGCAGCGGGAGACCGACGAGCGCCGCCGGCGCCGGGAGCGGGCCAACGCCGAGAAGAAGGCCGGCGCGCTGATGGCGCAGGCCGACAAGATGCGGGCCAAGGCCACCAAGACCGTCGCCGCGCAGAACATGGCCCGGCGGGCCGAGCGGCTCATCGCCGGCCTGGAGGAGGTACGCGTCGCCGACAAGGTGGCCAAGGTGCGCTTCCCCAGCCCGGCACCGTGCGGCAAGACCCCGCTCACCGCGACCGGCCTGTCGAAGTCGTACGGGTCGCTGGAGATCTTCACCGACGTGAACGTGGCGGTGGACCGGGGCTCCCGGGTGGCCATCCTCGGGCTCAACGGCGCCGGCAAGACCACCCTGCTGCGCATCCTCGGCGGCCTGTTGGAGCCGGACACCGGCCAGGTCAACCCGGGGCACGGGCTGCGGCTGGGCTACTACGCCCAGGAACACGAGACGCTGGACGTGGACCGTACGGTGCTGGAGCACATGCGCAGCGCCGCGGCCGAGCAGACCGACACCGACCTGCGCAAGATCCTCGGCGCGTTCCTCTTCTCCGGCGAGGACGTGGACAAGCCCGCCGGGGTGCTCTCCGGCGGCGAGAAGACCCGGCTGGCCCTGGCCACGCTGGTCTGCTCGGGCGCGAACGTGCTGCTGCTGGACGAGCCGACGAACAACCTCGACCCGGTCAGCCGGGAGCAGGTGCTCGACGCCATAGCCCGCTACCCGGGCGCGATCGTGCTGGTCACCCACGACCCCGGCGCGGTCATGGCGCTCAAGCCCGACCGGGCCATCCTGCTGCCCGACGGCGACGAGGACGCCTGGAGCGACGACCTGCTGGAACTCGTCGAACTCGCCTGATCCCCAGGTCATCCCTGTCCCGCGCCGGTGACGCTCCCACCAGGGCACACCCCGCACGGGTCGTCGATCTGGAGACGAACCTCCCGAGCCCGCGCCCGCCGATCCCACTACCAGCGCAAACAGGCCAAGTGACGGTGGAGTACTAGGCGCCTACTGTCGGAATGGGCCCCGGTTCGGCGATCGCGTGGATGAGACGCTCCAGTTGCGTCGCGAGCTGGCGTTGCTCGGTGCCCGTGAGGGCCGACAGCAGCTCTCGCTCCCGGTCGAAGATCTGCCCCGCGACGTGGTCGATGAGGTCTCGGCCGGCGTCGGTCAGCCGCACCAACACCCGGCGGCCCGAGCCGGGCGTCCTCGTGACCCACTCCTGTCGCTCCGCTCTGGTCAGGCGCTGGGAGATCGCCGCCGGCGTCACGAGGGTCTGCTCGGCGAGCTCGCGGGTGGACAGGGTGTAGGGGTGGCCCGACCGGCGGAGCGTGCCCAGCAGGTCCAGCAGGGCCGGGTCGATGTCCAGCGTGGCGAGCAGGCGGCGCCGCTCGTCGGCGAACACCTTGGCCAGCTGCCAGATGCGCGTCACGACCGCGATGGACGAGGGGTCGAGGTCGGGTCGTTCCCGTCGCCAGGCCGCCTCGATCCCGCCGGCCCTGTCGGTGCCTGTGTTCACCGGACCAGTGTACGTTAAGCTCTTAACAAGAACGTTTAGACCTTAACGGAGGACGCCATGTTCGTGGTCACCGGCGGAGGAACCGGCATCGGTCGCGCAGTCGCGTCGGCGCTGCACGAGCGGGGAGACAGGGTGCTGGTCACCGGGCGGCGGGCGGGCCCGCTGGAGGCGCTCTCCCGGGAGACCGGCGGCGGGATCGAGTTCCTGGCGTGCGACAACTCCGACCCGGCCGACGCGCGCCGGCTCGCCGAGTCGGTCACGGAGCCGGTCGACGGGCTCGTCCTGTGCGCGGGCGGCAACCCGGCCATCGGCCGCCCTGAGCCCGAGAGCCTCGCCGACGTCGCCGCCCTGCTCGACGAGACCATGGCCAGCAACGTCCGCTCGGTCGCGCTGACCGTCGCGGCGTTGGAGTCCCGCCTGGCCGACGGGGCCTCCGTGGTGCTGTTCGGGTCGATCGCGGCCGAGCGTGGGGTCGGGTTCTACGGGCCCGCCAAGGCGGCCGTCGCCTCCTACGCCGTGGGCCTGGCCGCCCGCCTCGGCGCCCGGGGGATCACGGTCAACTGCCTGGCTCCGGGGTACGTCGCGGGCACCGAGTTCTTCCGTGGCGGCATGACCAGGGAACGGGAGGAGCAGCTTCGCGGGCAGACGATGACGGGTCGCGTCGGGGCGCTCTCCGACGCGGTCGCCTGCGTCCTGTTCCTCCTCTCGCCGCAGGCCCGCCACGTCACCGGCCAGACGATCCACCTCAACGGCGGCGCCGTCACCACCCGATGACGGACTTCCTGCGCTCGTGGGTGCCAAGCGTGATCGCGTCCGTGGGCACCGGAGCCCTGTTGTTCCTCAGCAGTTGGTGGCTGGCGACCCACGCCAACGGCCTCGTCCTCGGCTGGGTCCTCGGGGGCACGGGTGTCGTCGCGCTGGTCACCAACGCACTGGCGAGCGGGTGGGTCGACCGCACGCCCCGCCGACGTAGCCTGTCGATCCTGCTGGTGGTGCTCCTCGCCGCCGCTGCGGGCTACGTCGTCGCGCTGGCCGGCGGCGTGTCCCCGGCAGCGCTGGTCGGTGTGGTCCTTCTTCACCTGGCCGTGGCCGTCGCGGAGATCGTCTACCTCGCGGCGATCGAAACCACGACGGTCGATGTCGCCCCCGGCCACTGGCCACGTCGGAGGCTCTCCCTCCTCGGTCAGGTGCACGGTCAACTGGAGCGAATCGTCTCGCCCGTCTTCGCGGGAGGGCTGATCGGCCTCGGGCACGCCCGCTCGGTGGCACCCGCGGCGCTGCTCCTGCTCGCACTGGCGCTCGGCGCCACCCTCCTGACCAGTTCGGCCCTCGGCCTCCGACGCCGGACGGGCACTGCCCGGCCGGCACGGGCGACCGGACCGCAGATGTCGACCAGGCGGGTGTGGCGGTACGTCACCGCCCGCCCGGACCTGCGTTACCTGCTCGCCTTCGGAGCATGGAGCAACCTGGCCGTGTCGCCGGTGCTGGCGATGCTCCCGGCCTGGTACGGCGACCTGCTGGGCCCCGGACCGGCGACGGCCGTCTGGTCGAGCCGAGCCCTCGCCGCGTACGCCGTGGGGATGATCCTCGGCAGCGTCCTCATCGGCGCCCGCTCGGTCGAGCCCGACGGGCACCGAGCGCTGCTGCAGGCGACCCTCGCCCACCTGTCGATCTGTGCGGGGCTCGCCGTCGCCGCGGCACTGGCGTCGACGTGGGCCATCGTCGTCGCCCTGTTCTGCGTGGGTGGGCTGTTCTCGGTGCTCGTCGCGGCCGGCGGTCAGGTCTGGCTGCACGCCGCCCCGGCCGAGGCCCGTGCGCGCATCCTCAGCCTGAAGCGGCTCGTCGCCTTCTCCACCATCCCGCTCGGCACCGCGCTCATGGGCGCGGTGGGGAACCGGTTCGGCTACCAGCAGTCGACGGGTCTCTTCGCCGCGACCTCGGCGGCCCTCACGCTGACGAGCCTCGTCGGTTGGCGGATCCGGGCCAGCGCCCGCGTGCGGGCGTAGCCGCCGCCGGGCCCGCCGATCAGCCCGGTCAGGGCCCGTCAGCGCCGGTCCGTCCGGTCAGAGCGGGTCAGGACCATCACCATCATCACCGAATGGCTCTGACCGCGTTACGAAACACGCCTTAGCGGCGCGGTGCGGAGCCGGCCGGTGGCCGTTGCGCGGCTGACGAGGGTTCCGGTCAGGCCGGGGTGAGGAGGCAGAACTCGTTGCCCTCCGGGTCGGCGAGGACCCGCCACGGTACGTCCAGGTCGATGTCGGTGGCGCCGAGCGACAGCAGTCTGGCCGCCTCGGCCGCCAGGTCGTCACCCGGGTAGGGGCGGACGTCGAGATGCACCCGGTTCCACCCGGTCTTCACGTCAGGCGTGCGGACGAACCGCAGGTACGGGCCGACGCCCTTGGCGGAGCGCAGCACCGCGTTCTGGTCGGTCACCCGGTGCACGGTCCAGTCCGTGGCCTCACCCCAGAAGCGGGCCATGGCTCGCGGATCCGCGCAGTCGACCACCACCGACGCGATCGGTCCGGTGTCCCGGATCGGGTCGTGCCAGTCCAGCACGCAGAACTCGTTGCCCTCCGGGTCGGCCATGACCGTCCAGGGAACGTCCCCCTGGCCGATGTCGGCGGGCTTCGCGCCGAGTTCCGTCAGGCGGGCGACCAACTCGGCATGGTGGGCCGCCGAGGTGGTGGCGAGGTCGACGTGCACGCGGTTCTTGACCGTCTTGGGGTCGGGGTAGGCGACGAGGTCGATGCAGACGGCGGCCGGGTCGGGGTAGACGAAGCCCTCGGGTTCGAGGTTGGTCACCCCGGGTCCCTCGCTGGAGACTCCCCAGCCGAGCGCCTCCGCCCAGAAAGCGCCCAGCGCGGAGTCGTCCCGAGCCTTCATGTTGATCTGCACCAGCCGCGTCGCCATGCCGCCGATGCTAAGTGCTCCCCATCGCCTGCTCCCCACCCCCCGCCCTTGATCATGAAGTTGTCGCCGGTCGCGCCGGCGTGTTGCGACGACAACTTCATGATCGACCGCGCCGTCGGCGGCCCGGTCTGCGCTGGGGGTGGGCCGGGTGGGGGTCAGCAGGGGGAGGGTGAGCAGGTGGGGGAGGATGCCGGAGGTGGTCAGGATGACCACGCCGATGGCGATGAAGATGGCCGGGACCAGCCAGTGGCCGGCGCGTTCGACCAGGCGGGTCACCCGGGGGTGGTTGCCGAGCCAGGCGCCGGCCGCGCACCACAGCGCGATCAGCAGCACGAAGACCAGCAGGAACACCGCGCTGTCGGCGGGGCCGAGGGCGCGGAACACCGGCACGTAGACAGCGACGTTGTCGGCGCCGTTGGCGATCGTCACCCCGGCCACGCCGAGGGCGGAGCCGACCACCGCGGGGGCCTCGTCGTCGTCCCGGTCGAGCAGGGCCCGTACGCCGAGCGCGATCGGGAGCAGCCCGAGCAGCCCGGTCCACGGATCGGGCACCACCAGCAGCCCGGCCGCGACCACCGCGCTGGCCACCGCGAGCGCGCCGATGCCGAGGTACTGCCCGGCGACGATCTGCCACGGCCGGGGCCGGCCGGTGGTGCGGGCGGCCACGAAGAACAGGGTCAGGATGACGATGTCGTCCACGTCGGTGGCGGCGAACACCACGGCCGCGCCGGCCGCGGTGCCGAAGAGGTCGATCACCCCGGCAGGGTACGGCCCGACCCGGCGCCCTCGGGTCCGGCGTCCCCGCCACGGCCGCCCGATCCGCCGATGTCGAATGGCCGGACGGCCCTCGTCGGCGTCACCCTATCGGGAAGGTGACATCGCATAGCGTGTCGATTGGCGAAGAGTTGATATCTGGCGCATGATCGTTCGAGGCGGTCTAATAGGTGGGACCGTATCCGAACCGCACAGTCTGGGACGTGAGGACACAGCATGGCAGCCACGGGCACAGCCACCAGCACTGAGAAGGGTCGCCGGATCGTCGGAGCCGAGCGTCAGACGCTCGCCAAGGACCTGGTAAAGCGGTACACCTCGGGGGAGAGCATCCGCGCGCTCGCGGCCTCGACCGGCCGTTCCTACGGGTTCATCCACCGGGTGCTCACCGAGTCCGGGGTGCAGCTGCGGCAGCGTGGCGGCGCCCGGCGCCGCAAGAAGGCGTGATCCGCCCAGCAGCGTCGTCCAGCGCCGCGCCCCGGGCCGCCCGGTGACCGCCGAGGCGACCGGGGTACGGCTGGACTGCGACGGGCCCGTCGCGACTGTCACGTTGTGCCGACCCGACGTGCTCAACGCCCAGACCCCGGCGATGTGGCGGGCGATGAGCGACTTCGCCCGAGACCTGCCCGGCGACGTCCGCGTGGTGGTCGTCCGTGGCGAGGGACGGGCGTTCTCCGCCGGCCTCGACCTGTCGGTGGCCGGTGCCTCCGGGCCGGGCTCGTTCGCTGAGCTGGCCACCCTGCCCGAGCAGGAGTGCGCCGACCGCATCGCCGAGTTCCAGGGTGCCTTCACCTGGCTGCACCGCCCCGACGTGATCTCCGTGGCGGCCGTGCAGGGCCACGCCATCGGCGCCGGCTTCCAGCTCGCCCTCGCCTGTGACCTGCGGGTCCTCGCCGCCGATGCGAGGTTCTCGATGGCCGAGGTGACCCTCGGGCTGGTGCCCGACCTCGCCGGCACCAAGCGGCTCGTCGACCTGGTCGGCTACTCCCGCGCGCTGGAGATCTGCGCGACCGGCCGGCGGCTGGACGCCGCCGAGGCGGACCGGATCGGGCTGGCCACCCTCGTCGTGCCCAACGCGGAACTCGACGGCGCGGTGCGCGACCTCACCGCCGGGCTGCTGGCCAACAACCGGGACGCGGTGGTGGAGATCAAGGCGCTGCTGGCCGGCGCGGGCGGCCGGTCCCCGGCCGAGCAGCAGCGGGCCGAACGCGAGGCGCAGACCCGCCGGCTGCGTGATCTGGCCGGCCGAGGAGAATAGTAAGGACCGTTCGGGAAGATCCGGGTTACGGCCGAGGTTGTCAGAGTCGTCGGGAGAATTGACCTGACGGTGGTGGTCAGCCCGACGACCCGGAGGTGAGCGTGTCCAACCCGATGTCCGGCGGCGGCATGGGCGGCTGGAGCATGCTCCGGTCGATGCGCAGCCGGGACGAGATCTCCACCCACCGGCTCCAGCGCGGCGTGGCCCACCGGATCGTGGCCTTCGCCCGCCCCTACCGGCGGGACATCGTGGTCTTCCTGATCACCGTGGTGCTCGCCGCGGTGATCGGGGTCGCCACCCCGGTGCTCGCCGGTGACGTGATCGACGCGATCAGCCGGGGCGGCGCGGAGGCCGGCTCCCTGGTCGTCCGGCTCGCCCTGGTCATCGCCGGGCTCGCGGTCGCCGACGCGCTGCTCTCGCTGGCCCAACGCTGGTACTCGGCCCGGATCGGCGAGGGGATCATCCTCGACCTGCGCACCCGGGTCTACGACCACGTGCAGCGGATGCCGTTGCAGTTCTTCACCCGTACCCAGACCGGCGCCCTGGTCAGCCGGCTCAACAACGACGTGCTCGGCGCCCAGCGCGCGTTCACCTCGACGCTCTCCGGCGTGGTCAGCAACGTCATCCAGCTGGTGCTCACCGCCGCGGTGATGTTCACCCTCTCCTGGCAGATCACCGCGCTGTCGCTGGTGCTGCTGCCGGTCTTCATCATCCCGGCGCGGCGGGTCGGCAAGCGGCTGGCCGAGATCACCCGCGAGTCGTACAACCTCGACGCCAAGATGAACGCGACGATGACCGAGCGGTTCAACGTCGCGGGCGCGCTGCTGGTCAAGCTCTTCGGCCGGCCCGACGTGGAGGCCCGCCGGTTCGCCGGCCGGGCCGAGCGGGTACGCGACATCGGCATCCAGTCGGCGATGTACTCCCGGACGTTCTTCGTGGCGATGCTGCTGGTGGCCTCGCTCGCCCAGGCGCTCACCTACGGCCTCGGCGGCTGGCTGGCGGTCACCGGGTCGGTCAGCGCCGGCACCGTGGTGACCCTCGCCCTGCTGCTCACCCGCCTCTACGGCCCGCTGACCGCGCTGTCCAACGTCCGGGTCGACGTGATGAGCGCGCTGGTCTCCTTCGACCGGGTCTTCGAGGTGCTCGACCTCGAGCCGGCGATCAAGGAGAAGCCCGACGCCGTCCCGGTGCCGCGTGGCAACGGCCGGGTGGAGTTCCGCGAGGTGCGGTTCCGCTACCCGAGCGCCGCCGAGATCTCGCTCGCCTCCCTGGAGGAGGTCGCCACGCTGGACCGTACGGTCAACGAGCCGGTGCTCAAGGGCGTCTCGTTCGCCGTCGAGCCGGGGCAGATGGTGGCGCTGGTCGGCCCCTCCGGCGCGGGCAAGTCGACGCTGTCCATGCTGATCAGCCGGATCTACGACGTCACCGACGGGCAGGTGCTGGTCGGCGGGGTCGACGTCCGCGACGCGACCCTCGACTCGCTGCGCGACGAGATCGGCGTGGTCACCCAGGATTCCCACCTGTTCCACGAGACGATCGCCGACAACCTCCGCTACGCCAAGCCGGACGCCACCGACGACGAGCTCTGGGCGGCGCTGGCCGGCGCCCAGGTCGCCGACCTGGTCCGGTCGCTGCCCGACGGCCTGCAGACCACCGTGGGTGAGCGGGGCTACCGCTTCTCCGGCGGCGAGAAGCAGCGCATCGCCATCGCCCGGCTGCTGCTCAAGGCACCCTCGATCGTGATCCTCGACGAGGCGACCGCGCACCTGGACTCGGAGAGCGAGGCGGCGGTGCAGCGGGCGCTGTCGGTGGCGCTGACCGGGCGTACCGCGCTGGTCATCGCGCACCGGCTCTCCACCGTCCGCGACGCCGACCAGATCCTGGTCCTGGACGACGGGCGGATCGTGGAGCGCGGCCGGCACGACGAGCTGGTGGCCGTCGGCGGCCTGTACGCCGAGCTCTACCGCACCCAGTTCGCGGTGGCCGACTCGCCCACCCCGTACGCGGACGCGACCGGTCCGGAGCCGGTGACCCTGCCGATGCGCTCCTACGTGCCCGACGACGCGCTGCCACCCGCCGCGGCGAACTGACCGGTCAGCCGGTCGCGGCGGCCCGCAGCTCGGCGAAGGCGGCGCCCAGCGTCGCCGGGGTGAAGTGCGCGTTCAACCCGCTCGGGTTGGGCAGCACCCAGAGCCGGGCGCCGGCCAGCGGCTCCGGCTGCGGGCCGAAGCCGGCCTTCGGCCGGGCGAACCCGATCCGGTACGCGGTCACCCCGACCACGGCCACCCAGCGCGGCCGGTACCGCCCCACCTTGCCGGCGAGGATCTCCGCCCCCTCGACGAGTTCGGCGGCGGTCAGCTCGTCGGCCCGGGCGCTGGCCCGGGCGACCATGTTGGTGATGCCCAGCCCGTAGCCGGGCAGCTCGTCCTGCTCGCTCGGGTGCAGCTGCCGGGGCGTGAACCCGCCGCGGTGCAGGGCCGGCCAGAACCGGTTGCCGGGCCGGGCGAAGTGCCAGCCGGTGGCCGCCGACCACAGGCCGGGGTTGATGCCGACGAAGAGCACGTCGAGCCCGGGCGCGATGACGTCCGGCAGGGTCCGGACCGCCGCGGCCGCCAACTCCTCCCGGGTGGGCCGCCGCTGCCCGGGACCGCCCGGCCGGGTCTCGCCGGTCGGCGTACCGGTCGCGGGTCGGGTCGCGGGGCCGGGGGTCGGTGGCGCGGCCGGCTCGGGGCGTGCCCGGTCACCGCGGCCCCGGCCGGGGCCGGTCGTCACAGGCCGCGCAGCGCGCCACCGTCGACCGGGACGGTGACCCCGGTCAGGTAGCTCGCCGCGGGGGAGAGCACGAACGCCGCGACCCGGCCGAACTCCGCCGGCTCGCCGATGCGGCGCAACGGGATCCCCGCCTCGGCCTCGACGCGTGCCCGGTCGGCGTCGCCGGTCGCGGCGAACAGCTCCCGGTTCCGGTCGGTCATGATCCGCCCCGGCAGCAGGCCGACCACCCGCACGCCGCGGGGGCCGTACTCGTCGGCGATGTCCTTCGCCGCCCCGGCCAGGCCGGGGCGCAGCCCGTTGGAGATGCCCAGCCCGGGCAGCGGGCCACGGGCCGAGGTGGAGAGCACCAGGCCGATCGCGCCGCCGTCGAGCAGTTCGGCGGCCACCGTCCGCACCATCCGGACCGTGCCGAGGAAGACCGTCTCGAAGGATCGCCGCCACTGTTCGTCGCTGACCGAGGCGGCGCTGCCGCCCGGCGGGCCGCCGACCGAGACCAGCGCACCGTCCAGCCGGCCGAAGTGCTCCCGGGCCGTGGCCACCAGGCGTTCCGGCGCCGTCGGGTCGGTCAGGTCGACGGGCAGCCCGACGGCCCGCCGGGGCCCGCCGAGCCGCTCGGCGGCGGCGGCGACCCCGTCGGCGTCCCGGGCGGAGAGCACCACCCGGGCGCCGTCGGCGACGAGGCACTCAGCGGTGGCGTAACCGAGGCCCCGGGACGCGCCGGTGAGCACGTACACCCGATCGGTCAGTCCGAGATCCATGGCTCGATCCTGCCGCATCCGGCGGCCGCCGCCACCCCGCGGGTCGGCCGCCGTGGCCACCGCGGCGACCGGCCACCCTCGGGCGGTCAGCGGCGGGCCGGGCGCAGCAGGCGTACCCGACCGGCGAGCTGCACAGCGACGGCGCCGCCGGCGCGCCCGAGCGCCGGCATCCGGCGCGGCCGTGGCGGCCGGTGCCCGTCGTAGCGGTCGGTCGCCTCGCGCACCGCCAGTTCCTCGGCGCCGAGCGGCGGCAGGGCGCCCCGCTCCCGCAGCGCGCGGGCCAGGTCCCAGCCGTCGCGCAGCGACCCGGCGGTGGGCCGGCCGCCCGCCCAGCCGGCGAAGGTCGCCGGCCAGTCGGCGCCGAAGCCGGCGGCGAGCAGCGGCCAGTGCCGGGCCACGTCGCCGGCGCGCTTGCGCAGCAGCGCCGCCCGGGCCGCGGCCAGGGGCGCCGGGTCGAAGCCCGACGGTGTCGGGGCGCCGGCCACCAGCGCCGCCACCAGCTCCGCCTGCCGAGCCGCCAGATCCTTCGCCGGCCGGGTGCCCGGGGCGTCGGCGGGACGGGCCGCGAAGTCGTCTGCCGGCCGCGCGGTCGGGCCGTCGTCCGCCGGGGCATGGGTCACGTCGGCGGTCGGCGGCACGGGGCGGTCGTCGCTCGGGCCGGGTGCCGGCCGGGTGGCTGGGTCGGCGGGGAGCGGGTCGGCGCTCACGTGACCACCGGGAATCCCGAGGCCGCGGCGAGGGCGTCCAGTTCGGCGCGGAGCGTCGCGGCGGGCGGGTAGTGCCCGTCGCGCTCCAGCAGCAGGGCCGGCGGCCGGTGTCGCGCGCAGAGTTCGCCGAGCAGGTCGAGCACCTCGGCCGGCACCGGGTCGGTGTGCGTGTCGTGGTAGAAGCCGCCGTGCTCGGCGCCGCCGGCCACGTGCGCGTACGCGACCCGGTCCAGGGGCAGCCGGTCCAGCAGCGCGAGCGGGTCGGTGCGGCGGTTGCGCGCGTTGGCGTGCACGTTGGCGACGTCGAGCAGCAGCAGGGCGCCGGTGCGCTCCAGGATCTCGGTCAGGAACGCGGCCTCGTCCAGTTCGTCGTCCGGCCAGTCGAACAGCGCCGCGATCGGTTCCAGCGCGAGCGGCACCGGCAGCTGGGCCTGGGCGCGGTCGACGTTGGCGCAGACCGCGTCGACCGCCTCCCGGGTACGCGGCAGCGGCAGCAGGTGACCGGCCTCCAGCCCGCCGGCCCGGACGAACGCGATGTGCTCGCTGACCAGCGGGGCGTCCACCAGCCGCGCCACCGCGGCCAGTTGGGCGACCCGGGCCGGGTCGACCGGCTCCGCCCCGCCCAGGGAGAGCCGCACCCCGTGCGGTACGACAGTGACGCCCCGCTCGCGCAGCGCCGCCAGGCCGACCGGCAGCGGACCGGCCGCCGGCACGGACTCCGCCACCACCTCCACGAAGCGCAGGCCGGGCAGCTCGGCGACGAAGCCGGCGATCTCGGGGCGCCAGCCGATGCCCACCCCGGTCGGGCCGGTCATCCGCCGCACCCCCCGCCTCCGCAGCCGCCGCCCCCGCAGGAGCTGCCGCCGCCGCAACCGGAGCTGCTGCCGCCACCGCAGCCGCCGGTGCCGCCGCTGTTGCCCAGCGCCTGCCGCTGGATCTCGGCCTGCTCGGCGAAGCCCGGATCCATCGCCCAGAGCGCGGCGGTGCCGAACAGCGCGACGCCCATCGCGGCGCCGGCCGCGCCGTAGGTGGCGTACGCGGGGGAGGAGGCCGGGGCGAGGTGGACGTGCCGCTGGCGCAGGGTGCGCAGCGCGGCCCGGCCGGCCCGGGTCCGGTACGGCGCCCGGACCAGGATCAGGAAGGCCACGAAGATCCCCGCCAGGCTGAGCAGCAGGTAGCCGACCGGCTTGTCGCCGGAGAGCCCGGCGAAGAGCCGGAACACCCCGACGGCCAGCAGGATCAGCAGACCCATCGCCCCGCGCCGGGCGGATTCCCGGCCGGCCGGCGAGAGGGCGAGCCCGCGCTGTTCGAGGTCGCCGCCGAGCTGGGTGAGGGCCGAGGCCACCCACTGGTCCCGGCGCAGGTCCGCGACCCTGGTCCGGCGGCCGGCCGCGTTGTGGACGGCCTGGGCCAGCGGCGTGGCACCCGCGGGCATCGGCCCGGTGGTGACCAGGCGGCGGTCCCGGCCGACGCCGACGGAACCGGTGCCGCGCAGGGCGCCCAGCGTGGCGTGCACGGCCAGCGCCGCGCCGCCGTTGAGGTAGGCGGCCTGCTCCGGGCTGAGCTGGTCGTAGCCGGGTTGCCGGGAGCCGGCGAGCACCCGGGCCCGGTGGATCGCGCCGAGGACCGCCACCAGGACGGCCGCGGCGAGGTAGAAGCGCAGGAAGGTCGGACCGGGGATGCCCCAGGTGTCGCCCGGTGCGGCAAGGACGGACATCGGCTGCTCCTGTCGCCGGAGGGATCGGCGGCCCCATTGTGGAGCAGGACCGCCACGCCGCACCGCCCGGTGCCACCCCGCCCGGCGTGGCGCGATTCCGGCCCGCGCCGGCTGCGGCGGGGTACGCCCCTGCGCTGAAAGGCCGGGCGTCAGCGCCGGCGGACCGCCTCCTCGACCAGGTCCAGCACCCGGCCGAGGTCGCCGGCCGGCCGGCCCATGGCCAGGTGCAGCACCAGCCCGTCGTAGGCGAGTTCCAGGAACTGGGCCAGCACGTCGATCGGGACGTCCTCGCGCAGCACGCCGGCCTCCCGCTGGCGGGCCAGCCGCTCCCGGGTCGCCTCGGCGATGGCGGCCGACCGCTCCGCCCACCGCTTGGCGAACGCCGGGTCGGTGCGCAGCCGCCGGGACACCTCCAGTTGGCTGCCGAGCCAGCCGGTGGTGTCCGGGGAGACCGCCCCGGCCAGCAGGTCGCGCATCACCTGGACCAGACCGTTGCGGGCCACCGTCTCGACCATCACCGCGGCGTCGTCCTCGGCGACGGCGAGGAAGAGCGAGTCCTTGTCGCGGAAGTGGTGGAAGATCGCGCCCCGGGACAGCCGGGTGGCCTCCTCCAGCCGGCGCACGGTGGCGCCCTCGTAGCCGTGCCGGGCGAAACACGCCCGCGCGGCGGCAAGGATCTCCTGCCGGCGCGCGTCGAGCTGGTCCTGACTTACTCTGGGCACGGGTCGATCGTGTCAGGTCACCCCGCGTACTGCAAACCGTACGTACGGCTTGGATCCGGCGGTTGGTCGATCACCGCGCCGCCGCGGCCCGGCTACGATCGCGCCGTGACGCCACCCCCCGCTCCCACCGCCCTGCCCGCCGCGCCGCTGACCGTGGCGGCCGTCCAGGCCGGACCCGTCCCCGGCGACGTGGCCGGCAACGCGGCCACCGCCGGCCGGCTGGTCCGTCGGGCGGCCGACCAGGGTGCCCGGGTGGCGGTGCTGCCGGAACTCTTCCTGCCCGCGTACCACCCGCCGGTGCTGGCGGCCGACCCGGCCGGCACGGACGTCGCGGCCGATCCGGCGGCGGGCGTCGACGACCCGCGGCTGGACCCCTTGCGGGCCGCCGCCCGCGACGGCGGCACGGTGGTGGTGGTCGGCGCGGCGGTCCGGCACCCGGACGGCCGGCGGACCATCTCCTCGCTCGTCGTGGACCGCACCGGCGGTGTCCGGGTCGGGTACGACAAGCAGCAGCTCTGGGGCGGCGAGCGGGAGCTGTTCGTGCCCGGCCGGCGCGGCGCCACCCTGCTGGTCGACGACTGGCGGTTCGGGCTCGGCATCTGCTACGACGGCTGCTTCCCGGAGCACGGCCGGGCCGCCGCGGCCGACGGGGCGCACGCCTACCTCTGCCCGAGCGGCTACCTGGCCGGCTCGGAACACCGCCGCGACCTCTACTACCCGGCCCGGGCGCTGGACAACACCATGTACGTGGTCTTCGCCAACTCCGTCGGCGGCGAACCGCCGTGGCGGTTCAACGGCGGCGCGGCGGTCTACGACCCGGAGGGCCGCCCGCTGGCACGCGGCGCGGACACCGGCGAGGACGTGCTGGTCGCGACGCTCGACCCGACCGCCCTGGCGGCCACCCGGACGGCCCACTCCATGCTGGTCGACCGCCTCGCGGACCAGGGAGCGGCCCGTGCGGTGCTCACCGCCTGACCGGAGTCGGCACCCCGCCGGGCCCTGTCGGCCGTGCACCGGTGTCCCGTAGGGTGCCCGAGTGCCGCTGCTCCTGCTGGACCTGGACAACACCCTGCTCGACCGGGCCGGCCCGTTCCGCGCCTGGGGTGAACGGTTCCTGGACGGCATCGGCGCGCCGCCGGCCGACATCGACTGGCTGATCTCCATCGACGCCGACGGGCTCACCGACAAGTGGGACGTGGCCGACGCCATCCGGGACCGGTACGGGCTGCGCATCCCCTCCATCGACCTGGTGGAGGAGCTGTACGAGGGAGTGGTGGCCAACGTCCGGCTGGACCCGCTGGTGGCCTGCGCGCTGCGGATCGCCGACGACGCCGGGTGGGTGCCGGTGGTGGTCAGCAACGGCACGGTCCGCCAGCAGGAGGCGATGATCCGGCGGACCGGGCTGGACCGGTTCGTGGCCGACTGGGTGATCTCCGAGGAGGCCGGGGTCAGCAAGCCCAACCCGAGGATCTTCGCGCTGGCCGCCCAGCGGGTCCGGATGCCACTGCGCGGCGCATGGGTGGTCGGCGACAGCCCGGAGACGGACATCGGCGGCGCCACCGCCGTCGGCCTGCCCAGCGTCTGGCTGCACCGCGGGCGCACCTGGACCGACCCACGGTTCGCGCCGACCCGGACGGCGGACGGCCTGATCGCCGCCGTCGCCACCGTGCTCGCCGGCTGAGCCCGCGGCGCGGCCGGCGAGGCCGCCGCGACGGTAATTCGGTTGACCAGGCGCGACCCGGGTCGCGAGCATGGTCGGCGCATCGTGCACCCGGGCGCGCGCCCGGTCGAGGAGAGGGGGTCGGTCATGGCCGTCTTCGCAGGTCGCTTCCACCTGCCTCCATCAGCCTCGAGCAAGGGATCACCACCGCAGTGCGCGATCACGACCTTCCGGCGCGCGAGCGCCGTACCCGCGGCAAGCGCCGCTTCGACGACGACGAACCGACCTTCCTGAAGCGCGGGCGGGCCCCCGAGCCCGTCCTCGCCGACCCGGACGCCGAGCCGGACCCGGAGACCGGGGAGAGCTGGTCCTCCTGGGACGACGCCGTGCACGGCCCGCAACCCCACCCGGACTGGCTGGTCACCGAACTGGCCGCCAAGGACACCGAACTCGGTGTGCTGAAGACCGGCAAGGAGGCGGACGTCCACCTGGTCCGCCGGGCGGTGCCCGGCACCGACCGGTCCTGCCTGTTGGCGGTCAAGCGCTACCGGGACGCCGAGCACCGGATGTTCCACCGCGACGCCGGCTACCTGGAGGGGCGCCGGGTCCGCCGGTCCCGGGAGATGCGGGCGATGACCGGCCGGACCGCGTTCGGCCGGCAGATGATCGCCGGGCAGTGGGCGGCGGCCGAGTTCGCCGCGCTGGCCCGGCTCTGGGAGATCGGCGCCGCGCACGGCCGGATCGCCGTGCCGTACCCCGTGCAGTTGCGGGGCACCGAGCTGATGCTGGAGTTCCTGGGCGAGCCCGAGGAGGGGCGGGCCGCGCCCCGGCTGGCCCAGTTGCGGCCCGATCCGGCGCAGTTGCGCGACCTGTGGGAGCAGTTGGTCGACGCGCTGGTCGTGCTGGCCCGCGCCGGCTACGCGCACGGCGACCTGTCGCCGTACAACCTGCTGGTGCACCGGGGGCGGCTGGTGCTGATCGACCTGCCCCAGGTGGTCGACGTGGTGGCCAACCCGCAGGGCCCGGACTTCCTGGCCCGCGACGTCCGGGTGGTCAGCACCTGGTTCGCGGCGCGCGGCCTGCCGGCCGCGCAGGCCGACCCGGCCGAGCTGACCGGGGAGCTGCTGCGCGAGGCCGGCATCCGCTGAGGCGCGCGCGTGCCGGGCGGGGCGCCGCCCGGCACGCGCGGCCGGGGTCTCACTGGAGGTAGCGCTCGACCTCCGGCTTGGGCCGTACGCCCTGGGCGTCCGGGTCGCCATGGGTCTGCCGGGCCGCCCGCCGGCGGCGCAGCAGGTCCCAGCACTGGTCGAGGGACTCCTCCAGCTCGCGCAGCCGCTCGCGGGCCGCGTCGTCGGTGCCCGTCTCGTTGGCCTGCGCGTCCGCGCGCAGCCGGTGCTCCTCGTCGACCAGCTCGGAGATCCGGTTCAGGATGGTCTTGTCGTCCATGCCCATGAGCCTGGCACAGGGGGCCGGGACACGCGCGGATTCATCCCCGGCCGATCGCGCGCGGTCCCGGCCCGGCCGGCCGCTGCGGTAGGTTGCCGGGTCATGACCGTCACCGTCCGCCCCGCCGGCACCGACGACGCGGAGCCGGTCGCCGCGCTGCTGCGCGCGGCCAGCCCGCTGATCGCCACCCCGGAACTGGTCCGCTGGCAGCTCACCGGCGCGCCGGCCGCGGAACGCTTCGGGCTGCTGGTCGCCGAGGCCGGTGGCGAGGCGGCCGGGGTGGCCCGTACCGGGCTGCTGCACGAGAGCGGGGAGCCCGACTGGGGCTTCGTCAACCTGGTCGTGCACCCCGGGTGGCGGGGTCGCGGCGTGGGCTCCGCGCTGCTCGCCGCCGCCGAGGCGCGGCTCGCCGGGCTGGGCGTGCGGCGGGCGTACGCCCGGGTGGTCGACGAGGCGGCGGCGCTGGCCTTCGCCGAGCGGCACGGCTACCAGCGCGGCCGGCGTTCGTTGCTGCTCGGCCTGGACCTGGCCGCCGCGGTGCTGCCCGAGCCCCCGCCGCTGGCGTTGCCGGTGCGGCTCGCCACGGCCGCCGACCTCGGCGACCCGCGCCCGCTCTACGAGGCGGACCTGGACGCCGCCCGGGACGAGCCCGGCGACGTCGGCATGGTGGAGGTCGGTTACGCCGACTGGCGCTCGGCGTACTGGGAGCGGCCGGACCTGGACCGGGGGCTGACCACGGTGGCGGTGGTGGACGGTGCGGTGGTCGCCTTCAGCGTGGCGCTGACCGACGGCCGGGACCGCTACCAGTCGGGGATGACCGGCACCCGCCGCGACTGGCGCGGCCGGGGGCTGGCCCGGGCGGTCAAGGACGCGTCGTTGCGGGCGGCCCGGGCCGCCGGCTACCGGACCGCCCTCACCGTCAACGACGCCGGCAACGACGCGATGCTGACCCTCAACCGGTGGCACGGCTACCGGCCGATCGCTGCCGAGTACCGCTACCTGCGGGATCTGCGCCCCTGAGCGTTCCCACGTCAATCCCTTCTGGAGTGCGGCAATGCCGACCGCGAAAATTTCTCTTGGTACGACTAGAGAAACTTGACGCGGCAATGGCATGCTCGGCGAAACGCTTACTGCACACAGTCGTGCCGCGACGCACGGTTGCCGAAGGGGGCACAGAGCACCGTGGGAGTGCCACACACCGCGCCGGTCCATACCAGACGAGCGGACGCGGTCCCACTGCGCCAGGTGGTGCCGAGCCTGCTCCGTGACCCGGCGCAGGCGCTGGTCGAGTTCGGGGAACGGTCCCGGGGCGAGGTGGTCAAGCTCAACCTCGGCTCGTTCCGTCCCTACCTGGTCACCCGGCCGGAGCACCTGCAGCAGGTGCTCCGGGAGAAGGCCGCCAACTACGTCCGGGCCGGCGACGGGCTCCAGTGGCGGCCGCTGAAGCGGTTGTTCGGCGAGGGCATCCTCAGCGACGGCGAGTACTGGTCGAACAGCCGGCACATCCTCCAGCCGCTGTTCACCGCGCGGCGGATCGACAACCTGGTCGACCGGCTGGCCGAGGCGATCGAGGACGCGGTCGACGAGCTGGACGCCCCGGCCCGGGCCGGCCAGCCGGTCGACATGGGCACCGAGCAGGCCCGGATCGTCTGCTCGGCGATCATGCGGGTCTTCTTCGCCGACAAGATCTCCGTGCCGGACGCCATGAAGATCATGGAGGCGCAGGACGCGATCGCCTGGTCGGTGATGCCGCGCATCATGGTGCCGTGGGCCCCGCTGGCCATGCCGATGCCCGGTGACCGCGCGTTCCGCCGGGCCGTCCGGCTCATCGACGACACGCTGATGCCGATCGTCCGGGCCTCCCGGGCGACCGCCGACTCCGACGGCGACGACATCATCTCCACCCTCTGGCGCGGCCGCGCCGAGGACGGCAGCCGCCTCGACGAGCGCCAGGTCCGCAACGACACGGTGGCCATGGTGGCCACCACCACCGAGACCACGATCAGCGTGCTGACCTGGCTCTGGCCGCACATCGAGCAGGACCCGGTGATCGCCGAGCGGCTCTACGAGGAGATCGACCGGGTGGTCGGCGACGCCCCGGTACGCCGCGAGCACCTGCGCGAGCTGCGCTACACCCGGCAGGTCCTCGACGAGCTGCTCCGGCTCTACCCGATCGGCTGGCTCTTCCCGCGCCGGGCGGTCGAGGCCGACGTCCTCGGCGGGGTGCGGATCGAGGCCGGCGCCACCCTCGTGGTGAGCCCGCTGATCACCCACCGGATGTCGATGTTCTGGGACCGGCCGGAGGTCTTCGACCCCGACCGGTTCGCCCCGGAGCGGGCCCGCAGCCGGCACCGGTACGCGCACTTCCCGTTCGGCGGCGGCCCGCACCAGTGCCTCGGCATGCACCTGTTCTACCTCGAGGCGACGCTCATCGTGGCGACCCTGCTGAGCCGCTACCGGTTCCGCCTCCAGCGCCCGGCGGTGCCCGGCATCAAGGTGGCCGCCGCGCTGCGGCCCCTGGAGCGGGTCGAGCTGACCCTGCGCCCGGTGCGGAGCGCCGCGGCATGAGCGCCCGACCCGCGTCGCCGCCGTCCGACGGCGGCGACCAGATCGCGCTGGCCGCCGAACAGGGCCGGATCTGCGCCCTCGCCGCCAAGGGGCAACGCGACCTGGCCGAACGCGCCGCCGCGTACCCGGAACTCTTCCCGCCCCGGCCGTTCGACCCGGCGTTGTTCGGCAACGTCGCGATGGCCATCGCCTTCGGCGCCCCGTGGTGCGACCTCGACCAGCTGCGGATCACGAACCGGGCGGTGCTCTGGGGCTTCGCCGTCGACTGGCAGGTCGACTACGTCGCCAAGAGCCGGGACGAGATCGACCGGCTGGCCGCGAACTGCCTGGCGGTGGCCGACGGCGCCGCCCCGGCCGGCGACGACCCGCTCGGCCGGTTCCTGGCCGAGCTGCGCGACGAGCTGGCCGCCGTGCCGGCGTACCGGACCCACGCGCCGGTGTGGCGGGCCGAGCTGCGCAAGGTGCTCGACGCCATGGCGCGGGAGTGGGACTGGAAGCAGGCGGCCGGCGCCGGTGGCCTGCCCACCCTCGACGAGTACCTGGACAACGCCGACAACCTGGCCTGCACGGTGGTCAACGTCGTGCACTGGATCCACTCCGACGACCCGGTGACGCTCGCCCACCTGGACGCGCTGGTGGTGGCCAGCGCCGAGGTGCAGCGGATCCTGCGCCTGGTCAACGACCTCGGCACCTACGAGCGGGACCTGCGCTGGGGCGACCTCAACGCGCTGTTGCTGGTGGACGACCCGGCCGTGGTGCGGCGGCGGATCGACGAGCTGGTCGCCCGCGCCCGCGAGCTGCTGGCCCCGCTGCGGGACAGCTGCCCGGTGCAGGCCGACTACCTGGCTCGGCAGATCGGCTTCAGCAGCGGCTTCTACCGTTCCACCGACTTCTGGGGCACGCTGTGACCGCCTCGGAGCTCGGCACCAGGGCGGGGTCCGAGGTCGCCGCGGCGGCCCGGGAACTGCTCGCCGCGCTGGCCCTGGAGCCGGCCGGCCGGGTGACCGCGTCGGTGTACGAGACCGGCCGGCTGGTCGCCGACGCGCCCTGGCTCACCGGCCACGACCGGCGGTTGGCGTACCTGCTGGGCAGCCAGCGCCGCGACGGCGGGTGGGGTGCGCCCGGCGGCTACGCCCTGGTGCCCACGGCCAGCGCGGTGGAGGCGCTGCTCGCCACGTTGCGCGCCGGCGGCGGCAGCGGGCCGGGTGAGCCGTCCTGGACCGATCTGGCCGGCGCGGCCCGGCGCGGGCTGGACGCGCTCCGCGGGTGGCTCGCCGACGGGCTGCCGCTGCCGGACACCCCGGCCGCCGACCTGATCGTGCCGGCGCTGGTCGAGCGGATCGACGCCCACCTGGAGTGGTTCGACGAGCGCCCCGGCACCGGCCCGGACGGCTGGGCCGGCCGGCGCCTGCCGGCGGTGGACCGGCGGCGGCTGGACGGCCTCGGCGCGCTGCTGGCCAGTGGCCGGCCGGTGCCGCAGAAACTCCAGCACGCCTTCGAGGTGCTCGGCCCGGCCGCCCGGGGGCGGCCCGACGTCGCGCCGGTCGCCGGCGCGGTGGGTGCCTCGCCGGCCGCCACCGCCGCGTGGGTCGGCGGCACCCCGGACGCGGCGGACCCGGCCGTGCGGGCCTACCTGACCGAGGCGGTCCGCCCGCACGGCGGCCCGGTGCCCTGCTGCACCCCGATCACGGTCTTCGAGCGGGCCTGGGCGCTGAGCAACCTGGCCCGGGCCGGGGTGCCGGTACGGCCGGCGCCGAAGCTGGTCGCGGAGCTGGCCGGCGCGCTCGGCCCGCAGGGCACCCCGACCGGGCCGGGCCTGCCGGCCGATGCCGACACCACCTCGGTCACCCTGTACGCGCTGGCCCGGCTCGGCCACCCGGTGGACCCGGCCAGCCTGCTGAACTACGACGTGGGCAGCCACTTCTGCACCTGGCGCGGCGAGGACGGGCGGTCGGTGACCACCAACGCGCACGTGCTGGAGGCGCTGGGCTGGCACGCCCGGCACACCACGACCGGCGCCGCCCGCTACGGCGAGCGGGTCACCGCGCTCGCCGGCTGGCTGCGCGAGCAGCAGCAGCCGGACGGGCGGTGGGCCGACCGCTGGCACGCCTCGCCGTACTACGCCACCTCGTGCGCGGTGCTGGCGTTGACCGGGTACGCGCCGGCCGAGCTGGCCGGGGCGGCGGTGGACCGGGCGGTGGACTGGGTGGTGGCCACCCAGCGGCCGGACGGGTCGTGGGGGCGCTGGAGCGGCACCGTGGAGGAGACCGCGTACGCGCTGCACGTGCTGCTCGGCGCCGACCGGCCGGCGCGGCCGGGGGTGCCGGAGGCGGCCCGCCGGGGCCTGCACCAGCTGGCCACGATGGACGGCCGGCGCGACGATCCGCCACTGTGGCACGACAAGGACCTCTACGCTCCCGTGCTGATCGTCCGGTCGGCCGTGCTCGCCGCCCGGCAGCTCGCGCTGACCAGATCGGACCTGCTCGGGGCGGGTGGGGCGGGGCGGCGCGCGGCCGCCCCGGACGATTCCATGATCAGGAGCGCTTGAGTGACGAAGCGGACGCTGCTAGCGTGCGCCGGGGTCGATGCGTGCGCGTACGTGCGCCACTGACTGACGGATCACACAGGCCACGCCAGGGACGGTGTAATGGGTTCCCGCAGTTCGAATCTGCGTACCAAGGTTGTCGCCCTGCTCGCCTCGCTGGTCGCGCTCTGGAGCTTCACCGCCTGGGTGACCATCCGGGACGGCGTGAACCTGCTCGGCGTGCAGGCGTTGGACAGCAAGGTCTTCAACCCCACCGAGCCGCTGCTGCTGCAGCTGCAGCTGGAACGCCGGACGTCGCTGACCTTCCTCGGGCGCCCCGACGACGGTCAGCGCGCGGCCCTGGCCGAGGTGCGGCAGCGCACCGACCAGCTGGCCGCCGAGTTCACCGAGTCCATCGACAGCTGGCAGGTCGCCGCGCTCGGCAGCGACACGCTGGACCAGCGGCTCGACGAACTGGTCGGCGGGCTCGACGAGCTGTCGGCCACCCGTACCGCTGTCGACGACAAGAGCATCGACCGGGCCGAGGCCGGTGGCGCGTTCACCGAGCTGATCGAGTCGATCTACCGCGTCTACGACGCGCTCGGCAACCTCGACGACGAGCAGGCCGCCGAGGACACCGCCGCGCTGATCGGCCTGAACCGGGCCCGGGAACTGCTGTCCCAGGAGGACGCCCTGCTCGCCGGTGTGCTGGCCGCCGGGCGGATCACCCCGGCGGAGCGGGCGGAGTTCACCCGGATCGTCGGTGCCCGGCAGTTCACCGCCGCCCAGTCGATCGTCCGGCTGCCCGCCGCCGACCAGCGCCGCTACGACCAGATGTCCACCGGCGAGACCTTCCGCCGGCTGGCCGACCTGGAGAACCAGGTCATGCAGAGCGACGCCGGCACCCGGCCGCCGGTCGAGGCGGCGGAGTGGAACGACACCACCGGCCCGGCGCTGACCGAGATCGGCGACGTGGTGCTCGCCGGCGGTGACGACATCGTCGACCGGGCCACCCCGATCGCGATCGGCGTCATCGTCCGGCTGGTGCTCGCCGCCGGCCTCGGCCTGCTCGCCGTCGTCGCCTCGATCATCGTGTCGATCACCACGGCCCGGGCCCTGGTGCGCCAGCTGGAGCGGTTGCGCGAGGCGGCCTTCCGGCTGGCCAACGAGCGGCTGCCCAGCGTGGTCGAGCGGCTCGGCCACGGCGAGGAGGTCGACGTGGCCAAGGAGGCGCCGCCGCTGGAGTTCGGCGACGACGAGATCGGCCAGGTGGGCAAGGCCTTCAACGCGGTGCAGGAGACGGCGATCCGGACCGCTGTCGAGCAGGCCGAGCTGCGCCGCAACGTCCGCGAGGTGTTCCTCAGCCTGGCCCGGCGCACCCAGGCGCTGGTGCACCGCCAGCTCACCCTGCTCGACGCGATGGAGCGGCGGGAGCAGGACGCCGAGGAGCTGGAGGACCTGTTCCGGGTCGACCACCTGGCCACCCGGATGCGGCGCAACGCGGAGAACCTGATCGTGCTCTCCGGCTCCACGCCCGGCCGCGCCTGGCGGCGCAACGTGCCGATGGTCGACGTGGTCCGCGGCGCGGTCGCCGAGGTCGAGGACTACACCCGGGTCAACGTGCTGCCGCTCGGGCCGGTGTCGCTGACCGGCCGCGCGGTCGGTGACGTCATCCACCTGCTCGCCGAGCTGATCGAGAACGGCCTGTCCTTCTCGCCGCCGCACACCACCGTGGAGGTGCGCGGCCAGATGGTGGCCAACGGCTTCGCCATCGAGATCGAGGACCGTGGCCTGGGCATGAGCGAGGAGGACCTGGCCGCCGCGAACCACCGGATCGTGGACCAGTCCGAGCTCAACCTGGCCAACGCCGCCCGGCTCGGCCTGTACGTGGTGAGCCGGCTGACCGAGCGGCACGGCATCCGGGTGCAGCTGAAGGAGTCCGCGTACGGCGGCACGACCGCTGTCGTGCTGATCCCGGCCGACCTGGTCACCGCCGACGACGCCGACCCGAGCACCTCCGGCGGTTTCCCGGTGGGTGCCCCGGCGGCGGCGCCCGCCGTCACCGCCGGTCCGGCCGCGCCGGCCGGCGAACAGCCGCCCGCCCCGCTGGTGGCGCCGGTGGCGCTGGCCGAGCCGCCGGTCGTCGCCGAGCCGGCGGAACCGGCCCCGGTGGCCACGGTGGGCGGCGACGGCGGTGCCGACGACGGCGGTGCGGGCGAGGGTGACGGAGGTGCGGACGGCGGGCTGCCCACCCGGACCCGGGGCCGGAGCCTGCCGGCCGGCGAGGACCCGCTGCCCACCCGCGCCCGGCGCTGGTCGGAGCAGGCGGCGCTGGACGGGCCGACCTTCCCGACCGGCCTGCCGATGGCGGCCGCCCGGTCCGACCTGGACGCCGCGCCGACCGGTTCCCCGGCCGGTCCGCCGCCCGCCGGCGAGGTCGCGCCGGCGACCGACGGTGGCCCGGAGGCCGCCGTCCCCCAGCCGCGACCGGCCCGGACCGACTCCGGGCTGCCGGTCCGGGTCCGGCAGGCCAACATCGTGCCCGAGCTGCGCGACGAGCCGGCCGCCCCGGACGACGACGAGGACGTGGTCCGCCCACCCGAGCAGGTACGCCGGATGATGAGCTCCTACCAGACCGGCACCCGGCGCGGGCGTACGGACGCGGCGCGACTGCTCGGCGGGCCCGGCGCCAGGCCGGACTCCGGGCCCGACCCCGACGAGCAACAAGCGACCTGACCGGTGCGGGCGGTGCGGGTACCCCGCTCGCGACGTGACGGTCAGCCCCACACGAGCACGGCGACAACAGCCGGGGGAGAAGAGGACGACGAGTGGCGCAGAAGACGGCTTCGAGTGCCGACCTGACGTGGTTGCTGGATGATCTGGTCGGCCGGGTTAAGCAGGCCGAGCATGCGGTCGCGCTCTCGACGGACGGCCTGCTGATGGCCTCCTCGCAGGGGCTCAGCCGCGACGACGGAGAGCACCTCGCGGCGATGGCGGCCGGGATCCAGAGCCTGGCCCGGGGCGCCGGCAAGCGCTTCGGCGGCGGGCAGGTGCAGCAGACCATCATCGAGATGCAGTCCTCGTTCCTGTTCGTCACAGCCGCCGGGCGCAACGCCTGCCTCGCGGTGCTGGCCAGCGAGGACGCCGACGTCGGCCTGATCGCGTACGAGATGGCGATGCTGGTCACCCGGGTCGGCAAGTTCGTCGCCTCGCCGACACGCAACGCCGAGCAGTCGGCCGGCGAGAAGTAGCCGCGATGACCGTGCAGGGAGAGTCCGCGGAACATCAGTGGGTGGACGACCATGCGGGTCCGGTGGTGCGTCCGTACGCGGTGACGCGTGGCCGGGCCCGCCCGGTCACCGGCACGTTCGACCTGATCTCCCTGGTGACGGCGACCCGGGCCGACGTGACGCCGGAGGTCGGCCTGGGCCCGGAGCATCTGGCGATCGTCGGGCTCTGCCAGCGGATGCAGTCCGTCGCCGAGATCGCCGCCCACCTGGATCTGCCGGTGGGCACCATCCGCGTCCTGCTCGGCGATCTGGTGGCCCGCAACCTGGTGCAGGTCCGCGAGCCGCGGAACACGGCCGGCCTTCCCGACAACAGCGTTTTCGAGGCGGTAATCAATGGACTACGGGCACTCTGAGCGGCCGGCGGGAGCGACCCCACTGCCCACCGCGATCAAGATCCTGGTCGCGGGCGGCTTCGGCGTGGGCAAGACCACCATGGTCGGTGCGGTCAGCGAGACGCGCCCGTTGCGCACCGAGGAGGTGCTGACCGAGAGCGGCGTCGGCATCGACGACCTCTCCGGCGTGGAGAGCAAGACCACCACCACGGTGGCGATGGACTTCGGCCGGATCACCATCAGCGACGACCTGGTGCTCTACCTGTTCGGCACCCCCGGCCAGGACCGGTTCTGGTTCGTCTGGGACGAGCTGGCGCTCGGCGCGATCGGCGCGGTCGTGTTGGCGGACACCCGCCGGCTGGCCGACTGCTTCCCCTCCATCGACTACTTCGAGGGGCGGGGCACCCCGTTCGTGGTGGCGGTGAACTGCTTCGAGGGCGCCCGGCAGTACCGGCTGGACGAGGTGCAGGCGGCCCTCAACCTGGACCCGGGGGTGCCGGTGCTGCTCTGCGACGCCCGGCAGCGGGAGTCCAGCAAGGAGGTGCTCATCACGCTGATGGAGCACGCCATGAAGGTCCGGGACGCCCGCCGCCGCGCCGAGTGACCCGGCCCGGTCCGGCCGCCGGTCGCCCGGCGCCGGCAACCTGAGGCGTACGCCGAAGGGCCCCTTCCCGCTCGCGCGGGAAGGGGCCCTTCCGTCGTCACCGTCAGCTGGCGATCATGCGGCGCAGCACGTACTGCAGGATGCCGCCGTGCCGGTAGTAGTCCGCCTCACCGGGGGTGTCGATCCGGACCACCGCGTCGAACTCGATACCGGTGTCGGTGCTGACCTTGACAGTACGCGGCGTCTCGCCGTCGTTCAGCGCGGTCACCCCGCTGATCGAGAACGTCTCGGTGCCGGTGAGCCCGAGCGACTCGGCGGTCTCGCCGGCCGGGAACTGCAGCGGCAGCACGCCCATGCCGATCAGGTTCGAGCGGTGGATCCGCTCGTACGACTCGGCGATGACCGCCTTCACGCCGAGCAGCATGGTGCCCTTGGCCGCCCAGTCCCGCGACGAACCCGAGCCGTACTCCTTGCCGGCCAGCACGACCAGCGGCACGCCGGCCTCCTGGTAGGCCACCGAGGCGTCGTAGATCGAGGTCTGCTCGCCGGTCAGGTGGTTGACCGTGAAGCCGCCCTCGACGCCCGGCACCAGCTGGTTGCGCAGCCGGATGTTGGCGAAGGTGCCCCGGATCATCACCTCGTGGTTGCCCCGGCGGGAGCCGTACGAGTTGAACTCGTGCCGCGGCACGCCGTGCTCGGCGAGGTACTTCCCGGCGGGGGAGTCGGCCTTGATGGAGCCGGCCGGCGAGATGTGGTCGGTGGTCACCGAGTCGCCCAGCTTGGCCAGCACCCGGGCGCCGGCGATGTCGGTGACCGCCTTCGGCTCCCGCTCCATGCCCTCGAAGTACGGGGGCTTGCGGACGTAGGTCGACTCGCCCTCCCAGGCGAAGGTGTCGCCGGTCGGGGTCGGCAGCGACTGCCACCGCTCGTCGCCGGCGAAGACGTCGGCGTACGCCGAGCTGAACCCGGAGGCGCCGATCGCCGAGGCGATGACGTCCTGGATCTCGGCGCTGCTCGGCCAGATGTCGCGCAGGAAGACCGGGTTGCCCTGGCTGTCCTCGCCGATCGGCTCGTTGGCCAGGTCGATGTCCATCGTGCCGGCCAGCGCGTACGCGACCACCAGCGGCGGGGACGCCAGGTAGTTCATCTTGACGTCCGGGTTGATCCGGCCCTCGAAGTTGCGGTTGCCGGAGAGCACCGAGACGACGGCCAGGTCGGCGTCGTTGACCGCGGCCGAGATCTCCTCGGGCAGCGGGCCGGAGTTGCCGATGCAGGTGGTGCAGCCGTAGCCGACCAGGTGGAAGCCGAGCTTCTCCAGGTAGGGGGTGAGGCCGGCCCGCTCGTAGTAGTCCATGACGACCTTGGAGCCGGGCGCCAGGGTGGTCTTCACCCACGGCTTGCGGGCCAGCCCCTTCTCCACCGCGTTCCGGGCCAGCAGCGCGGCACCGATCATGACCTGCGGGTTGGAGGTGTTGGTGCAGGAGGTGATCGCGGCGATCACCACGGCGCCGTGGTCCAGCTCGAACTCGGTGCCGTCCGCGCCGGTGACCCGGACCGGGTTGGTGGCCCGGCCGCCGGCCCCCACCGCTGCCGTCTCCAGGTCGCGCGGGGCGTCGGCCGGGTCGTTGACGCCGTTGGCGGGGGAGTCGCTGGCCGGGAAGGACTCGGCGCTGGCCTCGTCGGCGTGGCCGACCACCCCGAACGGCTTCTCCTGCTGCGGTACGCCCGCGGCGCGGCCCCGGTCGCCACCGGTCTCGTCGGCGGCCACGTAGTCCTTCAGGGCCGAGCGGAACAGCGTCTTGGCACTGCCCAGCGGCACCCGGTCCTGCGGGCGCTTCGGGCCGGCCAGGGACGGCTCGATGGTGCTCAGGTCCAGCTCCAGCCGCTCCGAGTACTCCGGCTCGGCGTCCGGGTCGTGCCAGAGGCCCTGCTCCTTGGCGTACGCCTCGACCAGCGCGACCTGCTGTGGGTCGCGGCCGGTCAGCTCCAGGTAGCGGACGGTCTCGGCGTCGATCGGGAAGATCGCCACGGTGGAGCCGTATTCCGGCGACATGTTGCCGATGGTCGCGCGGTTGGCCAGCGGCACGGCGCTCACGCCCGGGCCGTAGAACTCGACGAACTTGCCGACCACACCGTGCTTGCGCAGCATCTCGGTGATGGTGAGCACCAGGTCGGTGGCGGTGGTGCCGGCGGGCATCTCGCCGGAGAGCTTGAAGCCGACGACCCGCGGGATCAGCATGCTGACCGGCTGGCCGAGCATCGCGGCCTCGGCCTCGATGCCGCCGACGCCCCAGCCCAGCACGCCCAGGCCGTTGACCATCGTGGTGTGCGAGTCGGTGCCGACGACCGTGTCCGGGTACGCCTGCCCGTTGCGCTCCATGATGGTGCGCGCCAGGTACTCGATGTTCACCTGGTGCACGATGCCGGTGCCCGGCGGGACCACCTTGAACTCGTTGAACGCGGTCTGGCCCCAGCGCAGGAACTGGTAGCGCTCCTTGTTGCGCTCGTACTCCAGCTCGACGTTGCGCTGGAAGGCGTCCTCGCGGCCGAACAGGTCGGCGATGACCGAGTGGTCGATCACCAGCTCGGCCGGGGCGAGCGGGTTGACCTTGGTCGGGTCGCCGCCGAGGTCGCGTACCGCCTCGCGCATGGTGGCCAGGTCGACCACGCAGGGCACGCCGGTGAAGTCCTGCATGAGCACCCGCGCCGGGGTGAACTGGATCTCCACGCTCGGGTCGGCGGTGGGGTCCCACGCGCCGAGCTGCCGGATGTGGTCGGCGGTGATGTTCGCGCCGTCCTCGGTCCGCAGCAGGTTCTCCAGCAGGATCTTCAGGCTGTAGGGCAGCCGGTCGTGGCCGTCCACCTTGCTGATCTTGAAAATCTCGTAGCTCGCGTCTCCGACGCGTAGCTGGGTCTTCGCACCGAAGGTGTCGAGGCTCGCCACGTCGTACTCCTTCACACCAGCGACCGTGAGTAGTCCTGAGCAGTCTGTCGCACCGGCCGGAGTGCCGCCGTGGTTAGGTGACACTTACCGCCGATTCTCGCTTTCAACAAAACCGTACGTCCGTCTTGCTAAACACGCAACCTCGTGCCATCGTTCGGGACGAGGAGGTACCACCATGATCCATCACGTCCAACTCGCCTGCCCGCGCGGCTCCGAGGACGCGTCCCGGTCCTTCTACGTGGGCGTGCTCGGCCTCACCGAGAAGCCCAAGCCGCCGGTGCTCGCGGCCCGCGGTGGCTGCTGGTTCACCGGACACGGCACCGAACTCCACCTGGGCGTCGAGGACGACTTCCGGCCCGCCCGCAAGGCGCACCCCGCCCTGCTCCGGCCGGACCTGGACGCGCTCGCCGACCGGCTCGCCGCCGCCGGTCACCCCGTCACCTGGGGCGATGGCGAGCTACCCGGGATGCGCCGGTTCCACACCGAGGACGTACACGGCAACCGGCTGGAGTTCCTCGCCCCGCTCGACTGACTGCGCGGCGGGCGCGTCGGGGTGGCCGTGCGCAGCCCCGGCGTCGAGCCCGCCGGCGGCGTCCGGCCTGGCGCGGGGGGAGCGTCGCCCGTTCAGGCCGTGCCGGCGGCGCGGCGCACGGCCTCGTCCAGCGCCTCAGGGGTACGACCGACCAGCGCGCCGCCGTCGTCGAGCAGCAGGATCGGTCGCTGGATCAGCTCGGGCGAGGCGACCATCGCCTCGATCCAGCGCGGCTCGGCCGCCGTGTCGCGCGGCCAGTCGGCCATCCCCCGGGAAACCGCCGCCGGCTCCTGGAGCCGACAGATGTCCCAGGGACGCGCGTCCAGCCGGCGCAGCACGTCGGTCAGTTCCTCGACGGTCGGCGGCTGGTCCAGGTAGGGCCGGACCTGGTAGCCGACACCGGCCTCGTCCAGTGCGGACCGGGCACCGGCGCTCTTGGAGCAGGCGGGGTTGTTCCAGATCTCCATGCCCGCCATGGTGCCAGCCACCCGTCGAGCCGCGCCCGCCCCGGTACCCCCACCGATCGGCTCGCACGAGGTCCGGGATATAGGGGCCTCGGGGTGCCCGGGAGGCCACCGCCTGCGGGATGTTGCGGGGATCTGCCTGGCGGGTACCGGTCGATCGGCCCGGTCGGGCCGGTTGGGGGCCGGGCCGGTCGGGCCGGTTGGGCCGGTTGGGGCCGGGTCGGTCGGGGCGGTTGGGGCGGGTTGGGGGGATCGGGTCAGGCCGGTCTGGGTGGGTCGGCCGCGCCGGTCGGGGGTGGTTGGGGCGGGCCGGGGCGATCGGGACGGGTCGGTCGGGCCGGTCGGGTGGGTCGGTCCGCGCCGGTCGCGCCGGTTGGGGCGGGCCGGGGCGATCGGGACGGGTCGGTCAGGCCGGTCGGGGCGGGCCGGTCGCGCCGATCGGGGCGGTCGGGAGTCGGTCGGCTGGGCGTGTCGCGGCCGCGGCGGGCGGTTGCGCGCCGGCGTGATACCTGAGCGTCATAAATATGCCGCTGAGGTATCACGCCCTCGGGCGATTGACGGCGATGGCCGTCCCCGGGACGCCGGCGGCCTGCGCCCTGGCCCGGGGTGCGTTCGGCTGGGTTGATCCACTCCATGTCCGGGATATGGCGGCATCCCGAGCCTGTGGACACCGCGATATCCCGGACACGGTGTGGATCACCGGGGTGGCGTGGTGAGTCGTTGGCGACATCAGCTCCCGGGCGTGGCCGGTGGGCTCCGTCGTCGCCCCACCACCGAACGCAAGAGGTCGCCCCGCTGGGCGGGGGCCGGCACAAGCTTGGCGGTCCGGGGCGGCCTGACCGCGCCGCCCCGAAAGGTGCGCTCACAGGCTTGCGTCGGGATCCGGCCCGGCTATGCACCGACCCCCTGGAAAGGCGGGTCGTGCCGGTGACCGGGCTGGCTGTCCGGCTATGGGCTGAGCGTCGTCAAGGGCCGGGCGTCCGATCAGGCGGCGCGTTCCGATGACGGGGGGCCGCCCTGTCCGTGACCGGGCCACCTGTCCGTGCCGGGCTGCCTGTCTGCGACGGGCTACGTGGACCGGTAGTGGCCGGGTGTCCGGTTCGCGGTGTCCGTTGGTGTGTCGGGGTGCGGGGTTTGGGTGCCGGTGTGGGGTGGTCGGGGCCACCCTGGCGGCGGAATCGGTGGCGGGTCGGGGTCGTTGAACATGGCAGACCCGCGCCACACCCCCGGGGTGCTGGCCTCGCGGGTAGCGGCCCAGCCCGGATCGCGGGTGGAATGCCCGCCCGCTGCGGGTCGTTGACACACCCCCCGACGGGCCAAGCAAGCCCCCGGGCGCCGGAGCCCCCGGAATGGCGGGCCGGCCCGGATGGTTACACCCCCGACGGGCCGAGCACGCCCCCCCGGCACCGAGCCCCCGGAATGGTGGGCCAGCCCGGATGGTTACACCCCCGACGGGCCGAGCACGGCCCCCCGGGCGCCGGGTGCTGGAGCCGCCGGAATGGTGGGCTGGCCCGGATGGTTACACCCCGGGACGCCCGAGCAGGCCCCTGGCCGCCGGAAGCGACCCCCCTTCCATTGCACGACCTTTCCTTGCGCGCGGCCCACACCGCCCCCCGTTTGGTG